>CAZVZS010000033.1:0-8243 GCA_964631535.1 uncultured Leptospiraceae bacterium | reverse complement strand
CGCGGAGGACCTTTTCGCCTTTTTGCGAACGATCGACGCGTACGGCGAATTGCCGCGCGCGCTTCGACGGGGTGCTGGACATGCTGAGCGGGCGTTACGAACGCGCGCGCGTGCGCGAACTCAAACCGCGCGTGACGGTGGAACGTGATACGGGCATTGTCCGCGCGCGCGACGGGGTTTTGCCGCTGCTCTATTCCTCCGGCGGGACCATCCCCGATCGCGGGTACTTCGATCTGCGCACGGAGAGTTCGCGTACGCGCATCGGCACGCTCGACGAGGAGTTCGTCTGGGAACGCCGCGCGGGCGACGCGTTCACGCTGGGGGCCGGCGCCTGGCGGATCACGCGGATCACGCACAGCGACGTCGAGGTGGTGCCGGCGGGGGACAGCGCGAATCTCGTGCCCTTCTGGCGCGCGGATGATCTCAACCGTTCGTTTTTTTTCTCCGACCGCATCGGCCGGTTTCTGGAACGGGCGGGCCGCGAACTCGACGACCCCGGCTTCGCGCGCGCCCTCCAGGACGAATACGGCCTGGACCGGGCGGCCGCGCGCGCGCTCATCGATTTCCTGGGGCGCCAGCGCGCGGCCACGCGCGAATTGCCGCACCGGCATCTGATCGTGGCCGAACGGTACCAGGACCCGCTGGCGCCGCAGTTGCAGATTATCCTGCACACGAACCGGGGCGGTCGTGTCAATCGCCCCCTGGCCCTGGTGCTGGCCGCCGCGTATCTGGAAGAGTACGGCGTGGAACCGGAACTTTTCGCGAACGACGATTGTGTGTCCCTGCTTTTACCCGAACCGACGACCGGAGCCTCGCTTTTGGGATTGATTTCACCTGAACGGGTCGACGATCTTTTGCGGCGAAAACTGGAGTCCACCGGTTTTTTCGGCGCGCGCTTTCGCGAAAACGCGGGCCGGGCCCTGCTTTTGCCAAGGGCCGGTTTCGGCCGGCGCACGCCGCTCTGGCAGTCGCGCCAGCGCGCGAAAAAATTACTGGAAGAAGTCCAGGCCTTTCCCGACTTCCCGGTGGTGCTGGAGACCTGGCGCGCCTGCCTCCAGGACGAATTCGATCTGGATCATTTGCGCGAGTTGTTCGACGAACTTCGCGCGGGAACGACGGAACTCCTGGAGGTCGATACGAACGCGCCTTCGCCCTTCGCGGCCGGGGTGATCTGGCGCCAGGTGAACCGCTACATGTACGCCGACGACACGCCCGGTCGCGCGGCGGACCGCCCGTCCATCAGCTCCGAAATTTTTCGCGATATGGTGCGCGGCACGCGTTTGCGCCCGCGTATTCCGAACGTTGTGATCGCCGAATACAGGGAGCGCCGCCAGCGACTCAGTCCTGGCTACGCGCCCACCACGTCCTTCGAACTGTATGACTGGATCTGTGAGCGGGTCGTTCTGTTCGCGCGGGAACTGGACGGGTTGTTTCAGGCGGTCGCGCGCGACGCGGGTACGGACGCGCTCGCACTGCTGCGCGCTGAAGGCCTGGACGCGAAAGTATTTCAGATGGAAATTGAGGGCGATGATCTCGTGGTCGGTCTGCAACGCCTGCCCGAGTGGCTCGCGGCGCGGCGGGATGACCCCGTGCCGTTGACAGGGAGCGCTCCCGAGCCGGCGGAAATCGCCGGGCTGCGTCGCCTTGACGGTGAGGCCCTGACCGCCGCTGACCGGGAGGCCATCCTGGCCGTGACACGCGCTTTCGAACCGGACGGCCAGGAACGCCAGTCGCTCCTGGTCGAGTGGAGCCCGTTTTACGGTCCCGTCGCGCGCGCGTCAGTCCGACAGGTCTTCGGCCCGGGGGCCGACGAGACCCTGAATGAGCTCGGGATGGCGGGCATTATAATAGAAGACAGTTTTCGCGAAAACGAAGAAATCGCCGAAATTTGCGACGCGGCCACGCTCGAAATTTTGCTGCGCATGGCCCGGCGTCGCGCGGCCCCCGTCGTTCCGGCCGTGGGCGATCTGCCCTGGTTCCTCGCGAACTGGCAGGGCCTCGTTCGCCGCGAAAACGCCGGGGAGAGCGGGATCACCGCCCTCCAGAAGGTCCTGGAAACTCTGTTCGGTTTTCCCGCCCCGGCCGCGCTCTGGGAGTCGGATCTTTTGCCCGCGCGCCTGAAAGCGTACCGACCGGGTGATCTGGACGCGCTTTTCGTCGCAGGCGATCTGGCCTGGTTTGGCGCCGGGCGCGAAAAAATTTCGATCGTGTTCCAGGAGGACCTGGGTTTATTTCGGGAAGGCGCGGGTGCGGCCGGGGCCGACGATGCCGATGGAGGCCGCGCGGCGGAGTCCCTTCTGCCCGCGGTGGGTCGCCATGATTTTTTTGAATTGCAGCAGCGTACCGGACTCGCCTGGGCGGGACGGGTGAGTAATACGGGATTCGTCGCGCTGCGGCGCGGGACCCTGGCGAAGTTCCAGGCGGAGGAGCCGCGCGCGGGGCGGGGCCGCTGGCAATCGGCACGGTCCGTGCCCGGTCTCTGGTACAGCCTCCCGGCGGCGCAGGGACCGGCCGACGCGCTGGAGGGGGAGGAGTGGAACAAACAACGCGCGCGCCAGTTGTTCGCCCGGTACGGGGTGCTCTTTCGGGAACTGGTGGCGCTGGAACTGCCCGCGCTGCGCTGGTCGCGCGTTTTTCGCGCCTTGCGGATCATGGAACTTTCAGGTGAAATTGTATCGGGGTATTTTTTCGAAGGCGTCGGTGGCACGCAGTTTATTCTTCCCGCCGCGCTGCGCCTGTTCCGGGAGCTGGACGGGAAGGCCGCCAGGCCCTTCTGGATTTCGGCGCTGGACCCGGCCAGTCTCTGCGGCCTGGGTCTGGAAGCACTGGAAGGCCTGCCCCGCCGCGCTCCCGGCCAGCACCTGGCGTACGCGGGGCGTGAACTTTTGCTCGTTTCGGAGCGGCGTGGCCGGCGGCTCTCGTTCCGGGTGGGGCCGCGGGACGAGCGCCTGCCGGATGCTCTGGCCATGTTTCGGGACTTGCTGGAAACCGGGAGTTTGAAAAAAATATTCGTGGAGACCGTGAACGACGAGCCGGCCGCCCTCAGTCCGTACGCGGATCTGATGCGCACGTTCGGATTTCGTAAAGAAATGACGAAACTCGTCTTTACAAGGGCTTATTGATAACGCATCCTGTTATGGAACAAGAACCGAAACCACGTCAGGCCGCTCCTTCGGGTCGTAGCGAAATATTACGCAAAGGGTTCGTTCTCGCTAAAATCATTTACAAGGAGATCGAGGCGACCCGGCGTTTTTCCTCTCACCAGTATGAACGTTTCCAGGAATTCGTCCGCGATTTAATCCAGGACTTCGCGCGCCGGCCCGTGCATCCCAATTTTCTCCTGAGTGAAACTGAGGAGGAAGCGGACTGGGTGTACAACGACGCGGTGAACACGGCCCTGCTGGTATTCTGGTACTGCCACGCCTCGCGCATGGGGGAAACGGAAACTTTCGAGTTCACGCTCGGCGGATTTCTGCACGATCTGGGTCACACCCTCAGCGATCAGGTCATTCTGCATTCGCGCAGTCGACTCAAGGACGATGGGATGCTGCCGATGCGGATGCACTCACAGAGCGGGTACAATCTCCTCAAGAGCCTGGACGGAGTGCCCGACGCGGTGCTCCAGGCGGTCCTGTTTCACCATGAACGATTCGACGGCGAGGGGTATCCGACGACATTACCGTACGACCGCCTGCCGGTCTCGCTCAAGATCGTCGGCGTGGCCGACGCGTTCGAGGCCATGGTGAACGATCGACCGTACCGCAAGCGCCTTGGCGTCGCCGAAGCGCTGCGCCAGTTGCTCGGCATGTCCTATCACAATTTCGACTACAACGTGGTGGCCCGGTTCATCCACCACCTGGGGGGCGCCCTGAACGAGGGCATGCCCTTTTACCGCGAAAAACAACTCGCGCGCACCAACGTCGGCGAACTCGTGCAGGTGGTTCAGGTAGCGGATGACTGGTTGCGGCCGACGGTGCGTCTGCTGGTGAACGCGAATCGCCACGTCATCGCCTCGGCGCGAGAGGTGAGTTTGAAAGAGATCAAGGGCCGGCATCTGGCCCAGGTGTACACAACCCAGGAATCACGCGGGATTTTACAGAAGTTGAAAGAACGCGCGGCTGGAGAAAAGCTTATATGAGCATCGCGCTCGCGGCGCGTTTCATTCGGCCAGGCGATACCCGATGCCGCGCACGGTCTCGATGAGGTCGTTGCGATCGCCCAGTTTGCGGCGCAGCCCGGCGATCAGCACGTCCACCGTCCGATCGATCACGGCGGACTTCCCGTCGTGGATGGCGTCCACGATCTGGTAACGCGAGAACACCCAGCCCGGACGGCTGCTGAGCAGTTTGAGGATTCGGAATTCGCTCAGGGTCAGGGCCAGCTTCTCGTCCGCCAGAAAAACTTCGTGTTTGCTGGTGTCGATGAGCAGATCGCGGACCTTGATGACCGCCGATTCGGCCTGGTTTTCTTTGCGGCGCAGGGCGGCTTTAATCCGCGCCTGGAGGATGCGTTCGCTGAAGGGTTTGGTGATATAATCGTCCGCCCCCAGCTCCAGCCCGACGACGATATCGGTTTCCTCGTCCCGGGAGGAGAGGATGATCACCGGGATATTCCTGGTTTCTTCCTCGCTCTTGATCTGTTTGCAGATCTCCAGGCCGTCCTTGTTGGGCATGAGGAGATCGAGCAAAACCAGGTCCGGCTTTTTTTCCCGTAAGTACTTGAGGGCCTGTTCCCCGGTGGAAGCCGTCAGGACCCGGTAGTTTCTGCCTTCCAGGACGCGCTGCACCAGGATGAGGATTTCGCGGTCGTCGTCCACGGCGAGTATGAGCGGTTGCGACATTTCTTTCTTACTTTTCCCCAGGAAGCGCTGAAGGGCAATTAAAATAATTCCGACATCAATCAATACATCGGCTCCCGGAGCGGAAAACCCCCCGAAAGATCGCCCGACCGGGCCAAATGGCGTGAACGGGTGAAATTTTTCAATTGATTGGAGTTGACCGTTTTTGGAACGAATGGTTTCATCCTGAAAATATTACGAAATTCCGGAGGCAGCATGCGCAGAATATTGAATCAAATTCAACCCGAACCAGAGGCCGCCTGGCGATTTTTAGCCATTCTCGGCCTTCTTGTGGCTTCTATTTCGCTCCAGGCCCAGACCGTGAGCTTTTCCGGGAAGGCCTATGAACTTTCCAGCAAAAAACATGTCTATACCGAATACGTAAGCCGCAAGTACCAGAACGGCAAAATCGTATCCCAGTATACGCTTTATAAGGACCCCGCGGGGAAAACCATCGGAACCAAGACGCTGGCCTTCCCGGCCGGGCCGTACCTGCCGACCTTCCGCCTGGACGACCAGCGGGACGGTTACCAGGAAGGGGCCGTTGTGGCCGGCGGGTCGGTCCAGATGTACATGCAGAAAAGCAAAACCGAACCCATGGAAAAGAAAAATTTTCCCGTGGCCGCGTCCGCCGTTTCCGATGACGGGGTCGACCTTTTTTTACGTGAGAACCTGGCCCAGCTGAACGCGGGGAAAGCCCTGAGCTTCAATCTGGCCGTGCCCAACCGCTGGGACTGGTTCAAATTCACCGCGGTGAAATCGGGGCTTGCCACCCGGGACGGTCGCCAGGCGATTTCGATCACCATGACGCTGAGCAATGTCCTGCTGCGTCAACTGTTGCCGCCCATTCATTTCGTGTACGATCTTGAAAAGAAAACTCTGTTCGAATTCCAGGGTGTTTCCGTCCTGAACGGCCCCGATAAAAAAAGTTATCGCGTACGCACGGTGTACAGTCCCGAAACGCAGAAGTAAAACGTGCTCACCGGCCACCCGCCCGTCTTCGCTGCCTTCTGGCGCGATGAGACGAGGCGGGCGGCCAGAGCGAGCTGCGCGAATTTCCGCCGGGTCCGGCCCAACTTCCATTTGACTCTCCAGGGCCGGGCCTGTATATTAATCGAATATGGCCACTCTTGCAGCGAAACCGGTGACCGTCGCCGAAATGGAAATCGAACCCGACAAATGGGCGCGGTTCGAACTGTACCGTGGAGAACCCGTAGAAATGACGTACCTGAAACCCCTGCATACCCGCATTCTCGGGAATGTTCTTTATATCCTGAAAGACTGGATTGTGCGCGGCGGGGGGCATGGTCAGGTGTTCGGCGGGGAGGGTGGTATTAAATTCGGCGAACACACGCGCTACTGTTACGACGCGGCCTGGTCGGACAGCCCGGTTGACGACGAGCGGATCCCCACGCGTTCGATGCCGCTCATGATCGAAATTGTTTCGGAATCGAACGCGGCCGAACGTTTGATCGAAAAAGTCGAGGATTACTTAAAACACGGGGCGCGCCAGGTCTGGTTGATCTACGGCGAACGCCGCCTTTTACAGGTTTACCAGCCGGACATGACCGCGAAGGTTTACGCCGCGGACGCGAGTTACGCTCCAGGGGAACTGCTGCCCGGTTTCACTCTGCGCGTGGCGGATCTTTTCGCCTGAACGTTGCATGCCGCGAATTCAAGCGCAGGGGAGCGGGCTGCCGGCCGGGCCGCGGACTATTTCGCCTCTTCCAGTTTCCCCCCGCGTAAGACGAAAACGCGCTGGCGTCCGTTCAGCGTCACCGCAAACCGATCCGGCAGGATCGTGGGCGGCCTGGCGAGGTCGATGACATGGCAGCATTCCACGGATTCGCCCTGCTCCTGGAACAGAACCCGTCCGTTCACGCTCACGACGGTTTGCGGATCCGTCGGCCGGGTTTCGATGTTCACGCAGGCCTGGCGCAGACAGAGTGTGTGCGTGGAAGGCCCTGTGGACTCGTTATCGCCGCAGGGCGCCGACATCTCGTATTTGAAAACCGGTTCGAGCGCGCCGGAGGACGCGCGGAGCAGCTGGTAACTCAGGCCGCCCCCGCCGCAATCGCCGAAATAATCGTAAACCCAGACGCGCTCGTTGTCGAACCAGCCGTACGGCCCTGTGCCAGTGGCGGTGGTCAGAACTTTTCCGGCCGCGGTGTATATGTTCAGGACGCAATCATGCCCGCCGTACATTTCGGCGCAACCGTCGGGCGTGGCTGGCTTTCCGCTCGTGCGCGAAAGGGTGTAATAAAACTTCCCGTCCCGCGAAGCTACTCGTTCGCCGCCGGTGGGCGCGGTGCGACTCAGATACCCGGAGAAGACCCAGCCTGTGATCGGACCGCCCGGTCCGTCGAAAGTGACCCGCACCCAGTGCCCGCGCAGACCGTCGATTTCGATTGCATCTGGCGATTGTTCTTCCACGCGCACGCTCGCGCCAGCGGGCGCGAGGGCCAGGGTGTTCGCCGTGAGCGATCGCTCCGCGCGGACGCGCAGGCCCGAGATCGCGGTTACGAACCACCGTTCACCGGCGACCTGGTCGGGTTTTTTCGCGCAGGCGAAGAGATTGAAAAAAACAAACCAGGCGAAAACGACACGCATCATGGCCATAGTGCGCCACGGGTCCGGCTGGCGGTCAATCGGAATGCGACGGGTCCCGTCCGCTTCTCAAATCCCGAAACTTCTGAGCGCCGCTTCGATATGGGCCAGGTGGTGCCGTCCGTGCCAGCCGTACAGGGCGACGGCCCAGCCCAGCGCGAAGTCTTTCTGGCTTTCGGGGTGAAAATATTGCCGCTGAAAATCCGCGTCACTGAACGAACGCAGCAGCACGACCCAGCGCGCGTGCAGATGTTCCAGTATCCCCAGCGAACTCTCTACCGGAGCCGCGACCGCGTCGGGCGTCAGCGCCCAGTCACCTTCGTTATAAGGCCGAACGGTGGGGTGGTCCTCAGTCAGCGTCAGCTTGAAGCGAATGAAGCTGTTCATGTGCGAATCGGCGATGTGATGCACAACCTGGCGAATCGTCCATACGCCGGGCAGAGTCTTGCGATCCAGATCAGCATCGTTCAGCGTTCCGACCGCGGCGCGCAGCCGACCGGGCAGGTCGGCGATTTCCTGGATGGAACCCGCGAGCGTCTCCCGGGAAAACGCGACGGGGACTTCCAGTTTTCCGGCCGGGTACGGGTCGTAAGAGCCCTGTGGATTTGACATGGGCCATTTTCGCGAGGCAGGCTTCGTGCGAAAAGCAGGTTTTGGGTACGGGGGGCTAGCCCGGATTATGCACGAAATTCTCCCTGAATTTTTGTGACCAAGGAAAACCGCCTTTCAAGGCGGTTTTCGTCATTCCTCAGTGGCACCGGATTTATTGCATGAAACAGTGTGTTGCCCCCACAGGCAT
>CAZVZS010000032.1:0-60224 GCA_964631535.1 uncultured Leptospiraceae bacterium | reverse complement strand
AGCGTATACCTGTGGGGGCAGCACACTGTTTCATGCAAAAAATCCGGTGCCACTGAGGAATGAAGAAAACCGCCTTGAAGGGCGGTTTTGCTTGAGCACAAAAATTCACGGAGAATTTCGTGTGCACTACCTCAGACCGCGGCGGCCTGGCGTTCCAGGTATTCGTCGTACGTGCTCAGGTAGGCGGTGGTCGTGCCGTCGGGGGCGATCTCAAGGACCCGATTGGCCACGGTCTGCGTGAGTTCGTGGTCCGCGGATGTGAAAATCATCGTGCCCGGAAATTCCTGCATGCCGGTGTTGAGCGAGGTGATCGATTCGAGGTCCAGGTGGTTCGTCGGCTCGTCGAAGATGAGAAAATTGGAGCCGGAGAGCATCATGCGCGCGAGCATGCAGCGAACTTTTTCGCCGCCCGAAAGCACGTTACATTTTTTCGTGGCTTCCTGGCCGGAAAATAACATGCGGCCCAGGAACCCGCGAATGAAACCTTCTTCTTTTTCTTCCGAATACTGGCGCAACCAGTCGATGAGATTCAGGTCTTTGTTAAAATATTCTTCGTGGTCGCGCGGGAAGTACGCGCTGGAGATGGTAATGCCCCACTTGAAAGACCCTCTGTCGGGCTGCTCCTCTCCCGCCAGAATTTTGAACAGCGCGACTTTCGCCTGTTCGTTGTCGGAGATTACGGCGATCCGGTCCCCACGGCTGACGACCAGATGCGCGTCTTTGAATAAAACCTGGCCGTCCGCTGATTTCGTAAGGCCGTCCAGGGTGAGGATGTCGTTGCCGGCTTCGCGTTCGGGCTTGAAGTTGATGTAGGGATACTTGCGGGTGGAAGTGGGCAGATCCTCCAGGGTAAGCTTGTCCAGCAGTTTGCGGCGCGACGTGGCCTGTTTGGAACGCGCGGCATTGGACGCGAACCGGGCGATGAATTCCTTGAGCTCCCGGGCTTTGTCTTCCTTCTTTTTGTTATCGTCCTTGAGTTGTTTCTGCGAGAGTTGCGAGGCCAGGTACCAGAAATCGTAATTGCCGGTGTACATGCGAATTTTTTTAAAATCGATGTCCAGCGTATGCGTACACACTGTATTCAAAAAATGCCGGTCGTGCGAAACGACGATCACGGTGTTTTTAAATCCGGCCAGGAATTCCTCCAGCCACATGATGGAGTTCACGTCCAGACCGTTCGTGGGTTCGTCCAGGAGCAGGACGTCCGGGTCACCGAACAGGGCCTGGGCCAGGAGCACGCGGACTTTTTCGTCGTCCGAGATGTCCTTCATCAACTTTTCGTGCAGGTTTTCTTTGATGCCGAGGCCGCTGAGGAGTTCGCCCGCCTGGGCCTCCGCTTCCCAGCCGCCGATGTCCCCGAACTCCTCTTCGATCTCCGACGAGCGCACGCCGTCCGCTTCCGAAAAATCCTCTTTCGCGTACAGGGCGTCCCGCTCCTGGATGAGGTCGAACAATTTTTTATGGCCCATGACCACGGTTTTGAGGACCGCCAGTTCATTGAATTCGTAATAATTCTGTTTTAATACGGCCATACGTTGACCGGCGGGAATGATCACTTCCCCGCTGTGGTAATCGACTTCCCCGGAGAGGATATTGATGAACGTGGATTTTCCCGCCCCGTTCGCGCCGATGACTCCGTAACAATTTCCGGGGGTGAATTTTAGGTTGACATCCTCAAACAGTACACGTTCGCCAAAACGCAGGAGTAAATTCTGGACCTGGATCATAATGAACCTCTAAACAGGTTGCGGAAAAAGTCCCGCCATGGACTTTTTCCGCTGTCGCGTCCTGTAGCGTCTCATTCGCAGCTTTTTTCGCAGCCTGCTAAAAGAATCGAAGCTGAAGCCGTTGGGGCAGGCGCGCGAAGCGATTCAGTCATACTTTTTTAAGGGCCCGCTTGCGGCGAGAATTTTTGGCCCGGACGCTGTGAAATCTTATTGAAAAAACATAAAAAAATTTACGTGGGAACGGAAGGATTCAAACTCAGGCCGATCGAAATGAAACCAAAGAATCTCACAGGAATGATTCGGCACGCCGGGAAGAAATTCCTCACGCGGCTGGGTCTATTCCCTTCCACGCCGAAACGGCGTCTGCTCGGGTGCTGCCCCGTCTGGGGCCTCCCGCTTTCTGAACGCCTGCGCGCGATCGAAGTCGTCAACGCGGTCAACATCGCCTTTGGTTTTCCGGAATACAATAATACCCTCGGATGGGGTCCACAGCAACAACCGGATCAGGCGGAAACAACCCGGGCCCTCCTCGACCTGCGCGCCCGGAAAATTCCCGTATTGATTTCGATCGGCGGCGAAAACTGCACCCGCAACGACTGGGAAAATATCACCGATCCCCTCGCTTTCGCCTGGAATGTTAAAAAATTCGTGGATGAGTGGCAAATGTCCGGCGTGGACGTGCAGTACGACATTTATGAAAACGACCATGCGCCGGTCATCCCGCTCCTGCGCGCCCTGCGCACGGCCCTGCCGGCGCCGGGGTATCTGCTGACGTACTCCGCGGCCTTACAGATCGGCACGGAGGAAAAAGTGATTCGCGAAGCCGGCGGAAACCTGGACTGGATCAACGCTCGCTGTTATCTGACGAACAGTTATCCGGAGTACGATCCCGAAGAAATGGTAACTCGTTACCGGATGGCGCTGGGGAACGGGAGGCGTGTCCTGTTCGGGTTTCGCCTGACCGATCACCCTGGCGAACCTCGAATGTCGGCGGACGATGCCCGGCGCTTTGCGGAGTTCGTGGTCGAAAACGATCTGGGCGGGGTGATGCTCTGGAATCTCTCTGATCCGAAGGCCCCGCTTTTTCTGGAGACGATCGCGCCGGTCCTGCTCGATGATTAGAAAATGATTTGAGACAGGCTACAACCTGTAACGCGGGCGCGGGATTTTTCTTTCAATATTTACAGCCCGCGACAGAACTGGATGTATGCGTACTTCATTCATCACGACCCTGCTGATCGCAACCGCCGCTCTGTATTTCGCCTGTGATCGGCCCGCTTCCCCGCCAGCCCCGGAAGCGAATGTTTCCGGTCAGATACAGAAAGTGAATATTCTGGTGGAGGGTATGACCTGCGAAGGGTGCGCGTCTTCCATTAAAACCGCCGTCGGCGCGCTTCCGGGAGTTGAGGATTGCGCGGTTGAATTCAAAACGGGGAACGTGGTCGTCGCTTTCGATCCAACCCGGGTCAACCAGGAACAAATTTACTCGGCCATCAGTTCGCAGGGTTACAAACCGGTAAAAAATCTTTAGCCGGATTATTCATGATACGGAAAAAATCACAGGGCCACCGGTGAGGCCGGTCGCCGTCACGCCCTGGTGCCTTTCCATAGATACCGTTCGTACGGCGGATCGATTTCATCCACGGCCACCTCACCGCGAGCGATCAAACGCTGGATGATCGCGTGAATGATGGCCAGACCGGTCACGTAGTGCGAGCTGTCCTGGATTTTTTCGCCCATGGCCGCGAGCACCAGTTCCTGTAAATCGTGTTCCTTTTCTTTCAGGCGCCGCATCACGCCGCGTTCCAGAAGGGCCAGGGTTTTGATCAAAACCTTGATCGCTCGCCGCGGGTCTTCCGGTTCCTTGCCGTGGGCCGGCAGCAGGCGGCGAATCGGCAGCTTGAGCAGTCGTTCCAGTGAGGCGATGTACTGATCCAGATTCCCGTCCAGTTCCGCGTACACGGAAGAAACGTTTTCCAGTACGAGGTCGCCCGTGAAATAAATCCCTTCGCCGAGGATATACGGCGTCAGATGCCAGTTATTGTGGCCGGGCGTGTGCAGAAATCCAATTTCGCGGTCCCCCACGGCGATCACGTCGCCTTCCACGAGGCCGACGTCCATGCGCATGATCGGGTCGACCTTGTGCTCGCCGGAGGAGACCGATTTGAAAAAACGCCGCCAGCCTTCGCGTTCTTTTTCCAGCCGGGTGCGACGATCGTTTACGTCGCGCAGCGCTTTGTACACCAGCCGGTAGACCGCGCGTTCGAAGGCCTTGAGATGCACGCCGTAATCGCCGATATGTTCGGCCATACCCGCCATGCCGTACAGTTTCGCCTTCGAATAAAAACGAACGCAGATGGCGGCGCTAATATGGTCGATGTGGTCGTGCGTATAAAAAATATGGCGAATCTTCTGCAGCGAAAGGCCAACGCTCCGCAGCGCGCGTTGCAACAGGCCCAGGTTCTGGACATAGCCCGTGTCGATCAGAGCCGGTTCCGCTCCGGCGATGATATAAATATTGTTCGGGGCGTAGAAAGGCTGCGGAATGGACGTCCGGTACAGATCCCGGCCGATTTCTTCCACGGGGGGAATGTGGCGTTTGTAGGTATGGACGCGCATAAAATCGCCTTTAAAATTTAAATTACTTTTTAAGCGAATTTTAAACCGCGGGCTGCGCCAGAGCTTCTCGTAAGACCGCTTCCAGGATGTCCAGGCCTTCCGCCGCGCGTTCCAGGGACATCGTGAGCGGCGGCATGATCCGAATCACCGTTTCGGCGGTGGCGTTCAAGAGCAGTCCGCGTTCGCGGCATGTGGCCACCAGGGGCGCGGAAGGGCGATCCAGAGCCAGGCCGATGTGCAGCCCCAGACCGCGCACTTCAGTGATGATCGGAACGGTCGTGGCCATGGCGCGCAGACGCGAAAAGAAAAAATGCGACAGGGCTTCCGCGTTGGCCAGCACTTCGCGGCCCACGATGATCCGTAAGGTTTCAAAGGCGACGCGGGCGGCCAGGTGATTGCCGCCGAAGGTGGACCCGTGCGTCCCCGGGCCCAGTAAATTGACGAACGGTTCGGCCACGAGCATCGCGCCGATCGGAAAGCCGTTGCCAAGGCCCTTGGCCATGGTCATCACGTCAGGGATGATTTCGTAATGTTCGTAGGCGAAAAGTTTCGCCGTGCGTCCCATGCCGGTCTGGATTTCGTCCACCACCAGGAGGATGTTATGTTCGTCCGTGAGTTCGCGCGCGGCCTGGACGTATTCTTTATCCAGCGGGCGCACTCCGCCTTCGCCCTGGACCAGTTCGAGGAAAAGCGCGCAGATGCCCGAGCCGTCCTCCTCGATTGCTTTTTCGAGTTGATCGAGATCGTCGGGAACCAGGTACGATACGCCCGGTACGAGCGGGCCGAAACCCGTGTGGATTTTCGCCTGCCCGGTCAGGGACATGGCCGCGGCGGTGCGTCCGTGAAAACTCTGGTCCAGCGTCAGAATACGAATCGCGTCCCCTTTTTCCAGACCGTGACGACGGGCCAGCTTGAAGGCCGCTTCGTTCGCTTCCGTGCCCGAGTTGCAGAAAAACACTTTGCCAGGGAAGGTGTGATTCACCAGGGCCTCGGCCAGCATGGCCTGTTCCTGGTTGTAAAACAAATTGGACGAATGAATGATCCGCTCGGCCTGGTCGCGAATGGCCTGTACGATGTCCGCTTCCCCGTGGCCCAGATTCGTCACCGAAATGCCGCAGAGAAAATCGATGTACTGCTTGTTGGTCGTGTCGTAGAGATACTCGCCCTGGCCGAAATAAAACGCGACATCCGCCGGGCGATAATTCCCGAGGATGTACTTTTCTGTCTTCGCTTTGATGTCCGCGAACGGCAATGGCTCCTGAAAAAAATCGTCCATGGGTGTCCCTGTCCCGCCAGCCTCATGGCCGCTCCCGGGTTAGCAAGCGGGAAATTCCAGGACTCTACGCGAGCCCGGTTTTCGAAAGGAACTGCCCGGCAATGACGGCGAGTTCGTCTTCCAGTTTCTTGCGCGCCTCCGGCAGTTCGTCCAGCGTGGTGGGCTGAACGGGCGCCCGGAGGCTCGCGTACAGTTTCACCTTCGGTTCGGTCCCGGATGGGCGAATCGTGAGTTTCCCTTCCGGTTCCAGCAATACCTGTAAAACATTGGAAGCCGGCAGATCGCCGAAAAAATCGGGATCTTTTTTGCCGTCGCGCGTATGCTCGCGGTAGTCCAGCATAGAGGTGACCTTTCGCTCGCCGAGGGTCCAGCCGACGAGATTCTCCGAGCGCAGAGCCTCGATACTTTCCTGGATTTTTTGCTGGCCCGCAAGACCTGTGAGCGTGATCGACTTCAGGTCTTCCAGGTACAGACCGTATCGCAGATAGACCTGGTTGAGGTACCCGATCAGGTCTTTTTTTTCGGCCAGGAGTTCCGCCAGCAAGAGCGCCGAGGCCAGCGAGTCTTTGTCGCGCACGAAATCGACCGGCAGGTACCCGTACGATTCCTCGCCGCCGAAGAGGTAGCGGTCTTTGCCGGAGTACCCGGCCTTTTTTTTGCCCTTTTCGAGCAGACGCATTTGCTCGGCGATGTACTTGAACCCGGTCAGCACCTCGCGGATTTCGACCCCGTTTTTGCGGGCGATTTCGCGCTGGAGATCGGTGGTCACGATCGTTTTGAAGACGAAATAATCGTCCGGACGGTGTTTACTGTTTTCGTCTTTCGCGATTTTTTCGCATAAATAGGCGCACATGATGCTGCCGAGCTGGTTGCCGTTCAGCAACTCGTACCGGCCCGTTTCCACTTTTACACCCGCCCCCAGTCGATCGGCGTCCGGGTCGGAGGCCAGAAAGAGATCCGCGTCCTCACGTTTGGCCAGTTCTTCCACCATGACCAGGGCCTCGCGCTCTTCCGGGTTCGGATATTTGACCGTGGGAAATTCCCCGTTCGGTTCGGCCTGCTCGGGCACGAGCTGGACTTTGAAGCCGTACGTTCCCAGCAACTTCGGCAACCAGGTGCCACCCGTGCCGTGCAGGGGCGAATACACGATTTTTAGGCCGCTTTTGGCGGGATTGTCGGCCGGGGATACGAACGGAACGTTTCGGAATTTTTTCGCGTACGCTTTTTCGATGTCGTCTCCGATCAGTTTTACTTTTTTCTGGTACTCCGCCTCATCCGGACCAAGGAATTCGATATCAGACCAGGCGATCTTGCTGATCTCTTTCTCGATTTTTTTCTGCTCTGACCCAGCCAGTTGCCCGCCGTCATCCAGATAGACCTTGTATCCATTATAGGCGGGTGGGTTGTGGCTGGCGGTAATGACCACGCCCCCCGAGGCTTCCAGCCAGCGAATCGCGAAGGACAGCAGAGGCGTGGGAGTCACCCGATCGAACAGAAACACCTTCAGGCCCAGCCCCGCGGCTATTCCCGCGGTAATTTGCGCGAATTCCACGCTGCGTCGCCGGGAATCGTAAGCGATCGCGAGAGCCGGTTTGCGGTAATTTTTCTTTAAATACCGGCAGAACCCCAGCGTGGTGCGCCCGACGGTCCACGCGTTCATCCGGCCCGGGCCGACCCCGATCACTCCACGCAGTCCGCCGGTCCCGAATTCAAGTTCCGTTTGAAAAAATTCCAGGTCTTCCGACTTGCGTCCTTCGACCAGGTCATGATAAACTCGCGCCGCCTCGTCGCGCACCTGGAACGGGAAAGCTGGCCCGGCCCAGTCCAGCACACGGGTTCGCCTGCGGATTTCCTCTTCCGGTAAATCCAGGGCGGTATTTTCAGGGGGACGATTGGACATATGTTTTCTCGCGTTTGAATTAGGAACTGGAGAACCCTCGCCGCATGGCTTCCCCGCGACAATTCAAAAAAAGAGCGGCGGTGATGGGCGCGGGTAGAAAAATAGGCTTTCCATGGTTTTTTATTTGACCGGTCTCCGGGCGCCTCATGGAATTGGGTACCATTATGATTTCTTCTGAGTCCCGGAACAGCACGCTGATCCTCCATGTGGATGAGGCCCGGGTGGATATGGTCGTGGCCCGCAAGTTTCGGGAAGGGCTTTCCAGCTATTTGAAAGATAAGCCGGGTCGCATCGTCCTGGATTTAAAAGACACGGAATACTTTGATAGTTCCGCTCTCGGCGCCCTTGTGGCCTTTATGAAGGACGTCAAGGCCTACGGCGGAGAACTGGTCCTCTGCAACCTCTCCCGGTCCCTGCTTACCCTTTTAAAGCTCTCCAAACTGGACATGCTTTTCGAAATCGCGGACGATCTCGAAAAAGCCGTCAAATAAGAGTCCCTTTCCAGACCCGGCCTTTTTTTAGGCATTCACCCGGCCCCACGAACATCCTGCACGTCCTGTTTTCCGGAGATCACGGCTGGTTCCGGGGCCTCTGAATGACGATGTACTAGCAGGGCGCTGAAAAAGTGCCCTGCTATGCGATACAGGATGTATCGCCAAAACGGGTGTTTCGTGAAACCGCGTGAGACACCCGTTTTGCGAGCATCGGCGAATTTAGTTCGCCGATGCGACGGCTGAAATAGTCCATGGAGGGACTTTTTCAGCAACCTGCAAGCGGAGAGACTGTGGCCGGCAACCTTTCCAGCATTGAAGAAAGCGTCATCGAGACCATGCAGCGCGTCCTCGGGAGTCGCCAGCATGAGGATTATACCGAAGACACGATTCTCGGATCTGACATAAATCAGATTCGCCACCTTTTCTATTACCTGCGCGTCGAAGAAAAACCGATCATCGTTTCGTATTTGACCGACACCTACCGGGCGCGGATCGTCGAAGTGGAAGAATCCCAGGCCCGCCTGCATGCCCCCAACTTCGAGATCGGGGCCGTGCGGCGTTGCCGGATCAAATTCGAAGGATTCAACCAGCTCTACCAGTTCGAAGTCCCCATCCTTGAGATCGAAAACGAATTCATCACGATTCGCATTCCCGCCTTCATCCAGTCGGTGCAGCGCCGCAAGTACAAGCGGATCTACGTGGACGATTTGCTGCTGAGGCTGATCATCCTGTACCGGCCCCTCTTCGCATCCCGTGAAACGACCCAGTACATCGACTCGCGTTACCCGCATATCGTCATGGAGCTCGAAAAAGACGAACCCGATCTGGCCCTGATCAATCGGATCATTACCGAGGAGATCGCGCGCATCACGCCCAACTACGAATTCAAGTTTTACAAAAAAGGCGAGCGACTGGGCGTCATGGAATCGACCGTCATGGAAGAAGCGCGACCGGTGTATATTCGCGACGTGCTGGATCTCGAAAGTTATTACGAACGACCGCGCCACTACGGGCTCACAAACTATCACAAAGAATTCAACCACATGGTCCGGTTTGGATCGGAAGAAGAGGCCCGGAAGACGTTTCAGAATCTGCGCAACGGCGATATGCAGAATTTCATCCGAAACTACGTCTGCTCGCCCCTGATCATTTTCGATCGCGTCGTCGGACACATCTACCTGTACACTACGGTGTTCGGCGATGCGCTCATCAGCGTCGACCAGGCGCAACAGGTCAACCTGCTCACGCAGCTATTGAATTACGCCATGAGCAAGACCGCCATCGCCAGGACGTTTTACACCCACGCCCTGACGCGGGTGGTCAACATCAGCCTGGGCGGAATGTTGTTCGAATTGAACAACCAGGTTCTATTCGATTATCTTACGTTCCACGACAAGCTGCGAATCGTGTTACAGATTCGTTATCATTTGCTCACGCTCGAAGGCGAGGTCACCCGCTACTTCCCCACCGCTCAGGGATACAACGTCGGTTTTCGGTTTTTCAAGGCCGACCAGGATTCCTACCGCGTCCTCGAACAATTCATCTTCGACCGCGGCCGCCTGACCTTTCAATAGCAGGCCTGCGGCGATGTCCGAGCGTCACGCGTAAATGAAAGCGGCGACATGGGGCATCGAAGTCAGGATGACGAAGATGCCGTCCCGCCAGTGGCGGGTCCGCTACAGGAGGTAGCGGAAAAGGAGGGCCGAGCCATGGCGCAATAAAAACAGTAACAGTTACTACGCCGAATTACCTTTCCCAATCGGCACGCGCGAAGCATTCGCGCGCCGGGCACAGCCCGGCAGGCCGCAGAGCGGCCTGGTGCCGAACAAATATCAACCCGCAGCGAGGACAGGATGTCCGAGCGTCACGCGTAGGTAAACTCAGCGACATGGGGAGGACAGGATGTCCGAGTCATGGCGCAATTCCAATGAGAAAAAAAAATGGGCCCTGTTTCCAGGACCCAGACAGGAGTTACACGAATGACATTTTAAAGTTCGACCGACCAGGAAGTTTTCCCCGGTGTTTTTTTTCGGCCGAAGGGTAATTTTTTTCAGAAAGGCAGCGAACCGGCGGGGGGCTGAAAAAGCGAATAACAGGACGAACCAGGCTGTTTGCAGAACGGTGTTTCGGGACCGGTGTGAAACACCGGTTTGGCGAGCATCGGCGAATTCAATTCGCCGATGCGACAGTTGAAATGGGTCGCGGGATGGCGGTGCCCGGGAGAAATATTTAATTCGAATGCGGGGAACGAACTTTTTCTTGCAACTCAATCAGGCGTTTGCTGATGGAAATATAACGTTCACGCTGGCTCAGGCTCATGCCGGAAACGTGCGCCTGAATGTGTTTCAATTCCGCGATGAGCGAATCGACTTTTTCGGCCAGCAGGGCCTTTGAAGCGCCCTCCGCCGGTTTTTGTGCCATACTATCCTTTTCCGTGTTCATGTTTGGTACCGGTGGCGGGCGGTCTGAGCCTCAGGCGTCACGAAAGGCGATATTTACTTCCAGCAGCCCGTACGAACAGTATAAATTCAAACAGAGCGCGATCTGGTTTTCGACTTCCATCTTCGAACCCCGCGTATCGACCACTTCCGGGACGGATATTTCGATATCCGCTCCCGATTTCAAGAAAATGTTTACGGCATTTCCGGTGATCATATTGGCCAGTTCGCCCAGGACATCCCGGTATTCGCTCATGACCGCTTCCCGGCTCGAGCCCGGCATCAGGCGCTGCACGATTTTCACGACGGTCTCGATGTTCATCGAATACACGACCTGACCGGTAGCCGCCCCTTTTACCGTCAGACGGATGGCGATATCGTGGCCCGGGCGGGGCGCCTGTTTGATATTGGTTTTGCCACGCAGCAACTCGGCTCCGAGCAGGTCCTTGTATACGAGGGCGGCTGCCTCAAGAAATGGATTTACGTATTCAGCGTTCACGAACTTAAACCCGTTTCTCGCGCGGCCCGGCCCCGGAGACCGGGGTTACTGCCCGGCCGGCGTTGGATTGATATAAATTTCAAATCGACCCCGTTCAGACGTCTGGTCCACCATGTATTGAAACAGGGTCGGGCCAATTTGACCCGCTTCCTCGCCGCGGCGACCGGCCGATCGATCAACCGCCGCTTCCAGCTTTTCGCGCGCTGTTTCCCGCGCGGCAGTCTGAGCGAATTTCTCAGGCACGCGAATGCCGGTCACTTCGGCGTACACGGTGGATTCGCCGACCTGATGCGGTCCGGAAAAAATCACGTCGCCTTTTTTACCCAGGTCCAGCAGGAAGCCGGGAATCGCGAGATTCAACTTCGAGCTCCCGTCCCCCGGACTGACCTGCGTCAGATCGCTCAGAGCGACCTCGCCGACCGATTGAATGCGGACGCCGGTAATCTTCGCGACTTCCTCCAGCCCGCTTTCGCCCTTTAATTCGCCGAGGCGTTTCTTTATGTCTGATAATTCGGTCTGTTTTCGATCCTGGAGCAGACGATTTTTTACGAATTTTCGTTCGTTTTCATAATTTTTGCGTTTATCTTCCGGCACGTTCTGTTGCTCTTTTTCGAAGGCCAGGCGGATTTCATCGTCGGGGATTTCGACGTTGCCGCCCACTTTTTCCAGAAGATCGCCGCCGGTATAGCGCACGAGGCGCAAGCGCAGCTTGATTTCGCCGGTCAATTCCCCGGAACGCGCCAGCGCAACCGGTCGCGGAAAATCCTCCGAGAGCGACTTTCGCACGCGGTCGGCCATTTCGCCGCGCTTTTGCATTTCCACCGAATTCTGCGCCACCAGACGATTGTAAATTTCTTGCATGCTCAGGCGATCATCGGCGTGGACCGTCTCGCCCTGCGCGAGGTACTGTGCCCGCGCCATCTCCACCATCTGTTCCTGGATTCGATCTTCCGAGACCTCCAGGCCCAGTTCCGTTCCGATTTTCGGCAGTACGTACAGTTCTTTCATCGTGCCCGTAACGCACTGGCGGACAAAATAATCCGGTGCTTCGCCGCCCAGCATGGAGCGAATTCGATCCCGGCAACGCCCGTCGATTTCGCCGTACGTGGAAAGGGGGATACTCTGGCCGTCAAAACCGGCCGCGCCGCCCCGTCCCGCCAGCAGGGACGTGATTTCGTCGATCGGTTGTCCGGAAAACATCAGGGTCATCATGATCGCCAGCAGCACGATGGTCAGCCCCGCCCCGATTTTTTTTAGATCTTCCCACCAGTGTTTCATGCCCGCTCCGCAAACAACCATTTCGCCCGAATAAAGGGGTTTCCCCGCCTGCCGGACTATTTCAACACCGTGGCGGGGAGGCCGAAAATTTATCATCCGAAAAAAACCGCTCACCTTCCGAAAATAGAAGTAAGAACTTTGCTCTGAAACGGGCCGTGTGAAAATTCCGCGGGCGGCTGCCAGTTTTGAGAGCAGTCTCCGCGACCCGGACAGGCCAGACATTCACCATGGTATACTTCGCCCTTGTTTTGATCCTGACGGGAATTGGCTGCCTTGTTTTTCTCGCCTTCACGTATTACCGTTCGGCCGAAAGCGCGCGGCGCCCCGCTCCCGAACCGGACGCGAGCGATGATGGCCCCCAGGCCGCCGCGCCCCCGCCCCGTCCGCGCTGGGAACCAACCCGTGTCCCCCCCAGACCGACGCCCGTCACGGAGAAGCAGGTATTCAAAAAAATCGATACGGACGCCCTGGCGGAAGCGTTGAAAATCCACGCCCGCGAAGAAGAAGAAATCCCCGGACAGCCCGAACAGCTCATTACGACCGGGGTTCTGTATCTCGACCATGGACGCCGGCTCGCGCATCACCCCGGTAAATTTTCTGACGGGCCGGTGGGCGTTCTGTCTGAAATCAAACGGATCGGAACGGGCACGTTGATTCTGGAAGGCACGAGTTTTCTGATTCACTGCGACAATACCAGCTTCACGTACGCGGCCGGCGACCTCGACCAGATCATCTTTCAGAAAAAAGGTGTGGTCCTTGTTCCTTTGCTTGCCGGCAGACCCGTGCCCGTTTTTATAACCGAACAGGCCGATCGAATTCGGTCGTTTATCAAAAAACACGCTCGAATCCAGACCCGCTGACGCACTGGCATGTCTTATTACGCTGAACCGTACTCCTCGCGTAAACGCAGGAGCAAAAAAACTCTGTTTATGATCCTGACCGCTTTGCTGATCGGTCTCGGGATTCCGGGGATTTTTTACGGACCGCGTCTGTACTATCTGTATTCCGGAGATCCGATCCTGCGCCTCGAAAAACGCGCGCGCCAGTTCGAAGTCGATTTACGCGAAGGCAAACGTTCGCCGGTCGAGCTGTATGAATTTATCGCGGATTCGCGGAGTGTGCTCGCGTACCTGGAAAAAGATCACCCGGTCCGGGCGGAAATCCAGTACTACCGCGGTCTGTTCGAATTTTACGAAATCCTGATTCGCGTGCCGATTACCGGCGAAAGCGCGGTGCGCCTGGTCGGTCGTTACTATCTGCCGGAGGAACCCGCGGAAAACCCTCTACGGGAAGACGCCCGACTGATCCCTCTGGCGGATCTGGGCAAAAATACCGCCATGTCGATGCGGCGTGCCCTGGCGCTGGACCCGGACCTGCCTCAGAAACGGGCCGCGCGGTTGGCCATAGCCCTGGGCGATCTATTATTCACCGCCCGCACCGATCCGATTTTGCTGGAATACATTAAAGAATCCGACGAGGAATTGCCCGAATTTTTCAAACCCTACCATGCCTGGCTTTCGCTGGTTTTACTCGGCATGCGCGGGCGGATCGATGACCTGGAAATCTATCTCGGGAAGCGGAAAACGGACGGAACCGACAGCGCGCTTTTACAACTCAAGGGGGCGCACATAGATCTGATTCTGGCGTTCGGGAATTTCCAGGCCAAAAAATACAACGAGGCCCTGCAACACGCCCGGAGCGTAAAAGGCCAGCCCGAACTCACGCCATTTTTGCGAAGCGAAGCCGCGCGCATCGAGGGCGAAATCTTTCTCGTGCAGCGCGGGTCACAGGCCGCCAGGCCGTATTTTCAGGAAGCGGTGGAAATCGGCGGAAAAGAGGACGAATTCCTTAAAGCCCGACTGGCGGAACTGAAGGAATGATGAATTTCCGCGTCTTTTGGCCCTTTCAACCTGTTCTGCCGTTTAATCCTCTTGACACAGAACTCCTCTGTCGGGATAAGGTTTCCCGTCTGGATCTGCTTCCTTCTTTACTTTTTGGAGGATTTTTTTCAGGTCACCGGACGCGAACGGTTCATTCTGTGAAAAGCTTAACTCCCGTGTGGATCACCACCCTCTGAACTATTAATACCGGGAATACCATATATGATTCTGGATAAACTTTACGGTCTGTTCTCCAACGACATGGGCATCGATCTGGGAACGGCCAATACCCTGGTTCACGTAAAAGGCCAGGGGATCGTACTTTCTGAACCATCGGTTGTGGCGGTCCAATCTTCCACCGGGCGGGTGCTGGCGGTTGGCCAGGAAGCCAAGCGCATGCTGGGTCGGACCCCTGGTGATATCGTTGCCATTCGGCCCATGAAAGACGGGGTCATCGCGGACTTTGAAACCGTCGAAAAAATGATCCGCTATTTTATCGCCAAAGTCCACAAACGGACCACTCTGGTAAAACCGCGTATGGTTATCGGGGTTCCATCGGGAATCACCGAGGTTGAGAAGCGCGCGGTGCGTGAATCGGCCGAACAGGCCGGCGCCAGGGAAATTTACCTGATTGAGGAAGCCCTCGCGGCCGCCATTGGCGCCAACGTGCCCATCCACGAGCCGGCGGGGACCATGATCGTGGATATCGGGGGTGGAACCACCGAAATCGCCGTTATTTCCCTGGGCGGGATGGTGATCGCCGATTCCATCCGCATCGGCGGGGACGAGTTTGACGAAGCGATTATTCGATACTTACGCACCCAGTACAACCTGGTGATCGGGGAACGGATGGCGGAGGACGTAAAACTCACCATCGGGAACGCCTACCCGGACAAAAAGACCGAGGTCATGGAACTGCGCGGCCGGGATGCCATCAGCGGCCTGCCCCGGACCCTGGAGCTGGATTCCAATGAAATCCGGAAAGCTTTAAAAGAAACCCTGGACGCGATCCTGGAGGCCGTAAAAAGCACGCTTGAGCGCACGCCTCCGGAACTCGCCGCGGACATCGTCGAACGCGGGATCGTAATGACTGGTGGTGGATGTTTGCTGAAAGGCCTGGACAAATTTCTCAGTAAAGAGACCGGCGTGCCCGTTTTTCGCGCCGAGAACCCCTTGATCTGCGTGGTGCTGGGGACCGGGAAGTACCTGGAAGAACTCAAGTATATTCGACCGAGCGTAAAATAAGCGCCGGTCTCCCGCGGGGTTCCTCTAATGTTATGGGACATCCTTTCGCGCAATAAGAATACTCTTTCGCTCAGTTTTACTCTGACCTTCTCTTTTGTCTGCCTGGTCTGGCAGGGCAATTTTATCGCCCGCGGAGTGGGCTTTTTCGGAAAGGTTACCGATCGGATCAGCGGGGCCCTGAATTCGGGCCTGTCCCTGCCCGGGAACATCTGGGTCGAACTGGACCGCTACCGTGAACTGGAGCAGCGCTACGCCGCCGCCCAGAAACTGATCGAGGAATACCGCCTCGAAAAAGACAAATTCGACATTCTCAAACAGGACAATCGCAGCCTGCGCGAAGCCCTCGATTTTCGCATCGGCGGCGAATACCCGGAAGTCCGGGCTGAGGTGCTGGGCATCCGACTCAATACCATCAGCCCGCGCATCCTGATTGACAAGGGTCGCGACGCGGGGATCGAGCCCTTCATGCCGGTTTACGCCCGCGCGCATGATAAAGAACAGAATCTGATCCGGGCCGCCGTAGGTATTGTCGTGGCCGCGGATTCGGGCACCGCGGTCATCCAGCCGCTCAACCATCCCGCCTTTCGCCTCGGCGTGCGCATTCCCGACACGGGCCAGTGGGCGATGCTCAGTGGCAACTCCGGTCGGATCAATGATTTGTTGCTGAGTTACGTTTCGCCGGATTACGGAGCCGAGCAGAATCCCGTCGTGGACCCGGCCAATGTCGTCAAAGGCGAAAAAGTCGTCTATACCAGCGGCGAAGGCGGCATCTTCCCGCGTGGCATCCCCGTCGGCGTTTTTTCGAGCGAAGGCGGCATGAGCGGCGATTTTCGCACCGCGTACGTGCGGCCTTTCGCGCCGATTTCACGCCTTGAATTCGTAACTGTCATGCTGAAGAAACCGGAACCCTGGACCCAGGCCTGGAACCGTGAGGAAAACTGGGGCGATCATCTGGTCACTGAATTCGGCGAACCGGTCTACCCGGAAAAGGACATCCGGAAAGTTGAAATGCCCAAACCGGCAGAAAAAAAGGAAGAACCCGCCCTGGTGGAAAAACCGGCGGCGGGCGCGACCCAGACCCCGAAGAACGAAAAACCGGCGCATGAAAATCAGAAACCGGACGAAAACCCGGAAACTGGACCCGGGACCGTCCCCAGGGTTCCACGCCGCATTCAGAACGTGGTTCCACCGGGGAATTAAGCCCAGGCCTGTCCGGGGACCGTAAGGATAACTCAATGCTCCTTGAAGCTCTCGTAATTATCGCGGGATTGGTGATTTCCTATTTCTTAAAGGATGTTAATTTTCTCACCATCAACTGGGATTTTACCGGGGTCGTTTTTCCCGACTTTCTCTTAATTTTTATCATCTTCTTCGCTCTCCGTCGCGGAGAATTCAGCGGGCTCTGGATCGGTTTTTTCGCGGGCCTCCTGGAAGATTCCACGATTCTGAGCTTTTCCGACTCTCAGGGGGCCCATGTGCACATCATTGGGGTGCACGCGACGATTTACACGCTGGCCGGTTTTATCCTCGGCAAATTAAACCGGATCGTGGACAAGGACAGTACGGTACCAATCATGTTCGTGGTCTTTTCCACCACGTTTCTGTGCCGCCTGCTGGTCTGGTTGCTGATCGGTTTTATGGAAGAATCGAACGCTTCGTATTCTTTTTTCGGGCCGGCCATTTACACGGCGATTCTGGCCCCCGTCTGGTTTTACCTGCTGGGCGTGGCCTACCGTCAGCCAGCGGATGAGACGAATCGCGGTTAAGGAAACGTATGAGCAGTCAATCCGTAACACAGTTTCGACTCGAACAGAAGTTCCAGGCGCGGTTGTACATTTACACCGGCGGGATATTGCTCATCTTCGCGTTGTTCACGATACAGCTCGGCAATCTTCAACTCGTCTGGGGTTTTGAAAATAATATCCTGGCCAAACGCTTCGTCAGCCGCCAGGAATTTTCCGCGGCACCGCGCGGGCTGATGTTCGATCGTAATTATACCTCGGCCGGGTTTTCCAAACCGCTCGTCCAGAATCGTAATTATATCGACTATATCATTTTTCCCTCACGCTTCGAAAACCGCGAAGAGGGCCTGGCCTTTATCAAAAAATTTTCCTACGTCATGGGCCGGCCGTTCGAGGAATACAGCAAGTACACGACCGAACGCGCCTGGGACAATCTGGTCAACAAGAACATGTCCATCACGATGCTTACGCGAATCTCGCGCAAAGAGCACGAACGGCTGGCTGAATTTCGGATGGTGACCCGCTACGGCGATTTTATCTCGAATCATCTGCGCTACTACACGATGGGCCCGGCCATGGCCCATGTGGCCGGTTACATCGGTCTGCCTTCGCGCGGGCAACTGGATAAAAAGCAGGTGCTCTCGTATCAATACATCGGGAAAAACGGCCTTGAGTCGATGTACGACCAGGAAGTTCGCGGTCGCGACGGGATTCGTCTGAAGCACAGGATCATCGAACAAGAAGAGCAGATATCCAGCACCGAACACGGCAACAACCTGGTCCTGACGATCGATCGCGAAGTGCAGGCCGCCGGGTACCGCGCGATCGTCAACGCCGGCAAACGGGCCACCGCCATCGCCATGAACGCGGGAACCGGCGAAATTCTGGCCCTCGTTTCCTTTCCCTCATACGACCCGAATCTGCTTTCAAGCGGGACGGGCGACCAGCGTTCCAACCACTATAAAACGGTCATGGAGTACGAGGGATTTTTGAATCTGGCCATCCAGGCGAAATTCCCCCCGGCCAGTACCTTCAAGCCGATCGTGGCCCTGGCGGGAATGGAAGGCGAACAACGGAAATTCAAAGTCGACGAGAACACGTCCTTCAACTGTCCGGGGCGTTTCATTTTGCGCGCGTCGATCGCGGGCGCCGCGAACACCGAATTCTGGTGCTGGAACACGAGCGGCCACGGCACCCTGAATCTGCTCGGATCGCTCCAGAACAGTTGCAACGTTTATTATTATAACCTTGGCAGTCGCATCGGCCCCACGGCCATAACTCAGTTCGCGCGTTCGCTCGGTCTCGATAAAAAAACCGGGATCGATCTGCCAGGCGAAATCGAGGGTTTTGTTCCCAGTCAACGCTGGAAACAACTGCGCTGGTCCAGTCGCTGGTATGACGGGGATACCGTGAACCTCGCCATCGGCCAGGGTTTCCTGGAGACAACGCCCATGGGTATGGCCGTGGCCCTCTCGGCGATCGTGAACCGTGGCAAAATATTTCGCCCGCATCTTGTACGCGAAATTCGCGATCCGATGACGGACCGGGTCATTCGCAAAATCAATCCAGAACTCGTGCGCGAATTACCCCTGAATCCGGACAGCCTGGCGCTCATCCAGAAAGGCCTGCGGCTGGTGGTCACGTCCGGAACCGGAAGGAGCGTCTATCGACCGGATATGGTGCCCATGGCCGGTAAAACCGGGACCGCGCAAACGGCCAGTAAACAGAAGGGCAAATCCCACGCCTGGTTCATCGGCTTCGCGCCGTACGAAGGCCTGCCGGAAGAAACGGTGGTTGTCGTCGTCTTCGTGGAACACGGGAAGGCCGGGGGCCTCAGCGCGGCGCCCATCGCGACGGAAATGTTACGCGCGGCCTTTCCGAAGTGGACCGGTCCGAAAGCCACGATCCGCGGCGAAGATACTCCCTCCGGTCAGGTGAGTGGAGTCACGACCGGACCCGAACGTAAACTGGATGTCGGCGGGACGCTTTAGCCCGGATCCGGGAGCGCAACCGGACCTGTTCGAATGGATAATCCGCGTTAGATTGGAGTAAACTTGGAAAACCGTTTTCGGATCGATATTTTGTTGATGGGCTCCGTGTTGATCACGGTGTTCGCCGGGATCCTGACCCTGTACACCCAGGAGATGATGCTGGAGGACTCCGAGGGCCGGTGGATCAAGCAGACGATTTTTTTCGCGATCGGCCTGACGGCCTGCTTGATTTTGCGCAAGGTCAACTACCAGGTCCTGGAAGGTTACGGCATCCCGATTTACGTGCTCTCCGTTCTTTCGCTCGTCGCCACCCTGTTAATCGGGACGGAAATCAAAGGCGCGAAATCCTGGATCAAACTCGGTCCGCTGGGATTCCAGTCGTCGGAACTGGCGAAACTGGCAACGATCATTTTGCTCGCGAAATGGCTGGAACTGAAAGAACGCGAAATTGAAAAAATTCCCGCGCTGATGATTCCGGGTTTCATTACGGCCCTGCCGATGATGCTGATCCTGGTGCAGCCGGATTTCGGCGGCGCGGTGGGATTTACGCTCATTCTGCTCGTTATGTTGTTCGTGGCCGGCGCGGATATTTATCACCTCGGCTCGGCCTGCGTGTATTTCGCGCTCGTCGTTTCGATTCCGCTGTACATCGAATACTTTAAAATCACGCTCGTGGAACCCCTGCTCGACCACCTGACCGATCTCGGCAAAGCCGATCTCCTGCCCGCGGTGCGCATTCTCAAGTCCGACATCTGGGCCTTCGTAGAAAGCGGCCGGATTCCAAAAGAAGTCGCGGGGACGGACCGGGAGTATCTGACGAACGTATTAAAAAACGAAAACCTGTTCGGCTCGCTGAAAGAAGCCGCCACGACCGTCCACAACGAGATGGGGGGACTCCTCCTCCGTTTCCTGGAGAACGAAACCCTGCTCATTTCGATCGGGGCCCTGGCCTCGATCGCCGCGGTGGTCCTGTTTGTGTTGCGGGTCACCCAGGGGCCGACCCTCGCCGGCCTGCGCAAGCTGTACATTCCGCTGGGCGTACTGGGCATTTCCCTGCTTTCCGCCATGGCGATTCACCTGACGATTTCATTCAAATACCACCAGGTCGTACGGATTACGGCCTTCATCAATCCGGACAAATTTCCGCGCGACCTCGCCTACCAGATTCGCGCCTCCAAGGCCGCGATCGGGTCGGGTCAGCTCACCGGACGCGGGATCTTTCAGGGCGATATGACGATCGGCCGCAGACCGCTCGTGCCCGAAGCCTCCACCGATTTTATTTTCACGTCCTGGAGTGAACGGACCGGATTCCTCGGCGGAGTGTTTTTACTGGTGGTGCTGACGATCATACCCCTCCGCACGCTACAGGTGAGTTTCGAGTCGCGGGACCGGTTCGGCGCCCTGCTCGCGGCGGGGATCTCGGCCATGTTCTTTTATCATATCGCCTTTAATTGCGGAATCGCCCTGGGCCTTCTGCCCGTCACGGGTCTGCCCCTGAGTTTTATGAGTTACGGTGGATCGCACCTGATCACTTCGATGCTCGCGATCGGCATCATCCTGAGCATCTATCGCCGTCGGCACGCGAACTGAGAACCTTCCGAAGCGGAGTTATGCTGTGAAAACGACTGGCGACCGGATCGACCGAATCCACAACCTTGCGGGTCGCCTCGAATCGAAGATCGGGGAACTGGAACGAACCCGGTTCGATCACGAAAAAGATTTTCAGGATCTCTTCGCCGGGACCGCTGAACTCCTGGACCTGTGCCGGTCCGGGCCGGCCTATGTTCGCGAGCGCGCGCGCCGTCTGAATGACCTTCTGAACCGCCTGCACCGCGCAACCGGGTATATGCCAGGGCGTTTCCGCCTGCTCCTGCGCCAGATCGACAAAATCAAAGACCCGGTCCTGAGTGATTACTTCAGCCCGTCCCTCCAGAAGCGGCTGGATCGATTGACCGAACAGAACGCCCCCGCAGCGCGAATTCCCACCCGACCGCTCTTATTGAGCCTCGGAAACCTGAACTTCTGCCTCGACGCCCCGGTCTGCCAGGTTCTGCGCGCAGTGAGGGTGGCCGGCCAGAGCGCCTGGAAATTCCCGCGCGGGCCGGTCGATTTTTTCCCTGGGAACCTGGATACGGCCTTCGCTCCCGACCCGGCTCCCGATCGGCTCAACCTGCTCGTCGCGCGGCAAAAAAATCGATTTTTGGGCCTCTGGTTCGAACAAACCGCCAGGGTCAGCCGGGAGGAAGCCGACCGACTCACCCGGAACGCCCGGCCGCTCGAAAGGCCGCATCGGTTGCTGGCGGGGAAGACGAAATTCGCTGGAAGGACCGTATTTATTTTTAAGACGAATTAACCTGCCGGAACGGCCGCAGGGTGCATAATGCGGGCTAACGCGGCCATCGCGCCCGCGGGCCACCAGGCCCGCTGATTGGCTAATTTAGACTTTCTTCGCGTTCAGAAACTCGTCAAATTCGTTCACCAGAGACTTAAGCTGGTTGACCTTGCCTTTGCCCCATTCCCTGGCAAGCTGGCCGAGGAGCTTGCTTTCGGAGGCCATCAGGACTTCCCCCATGCCTTTGCCTTTTTTCGTAACCGTAAGGCGTTTTACCCGCCGATCGGCTGCGTCAGGCTGGGAAATGATCAGATTTGAGGATTGCAGAGCGCGAACCGCCTGGGACATGGTCATGGGATCCCGGCGAAGAATGCGGCCCAGCTCACCCTGAGAAATCCCCGGATTCTTTTCCACCCGGATCAGGATTGAAAGGGCGAGAATCGACTGCTTCTCCTTTCGGGGTAAGGCCATTTTCATAATGTCCATGGCCCCGCGAAACGTCGTTCCCATCGTTACTACCACATCAGTATTCGTGCTCATACGGCCCTCAAAAAATACACCCGCCTGGCAGGGGTCAAGAAAAAAACGAAAAATTCAATAAATTAGGTATATTTATTTTTTTTAGTATTATTTTTTTCACAAAAACATGCCTTTTTTCGCGTCTGATGAAATATTCGCAAAACTGGAATTTCCCCGGGATTCGATCAAGGGCCATCGCGCCCGCCGAACTATTATTCGCGTAGCAGAGCGGCCCGCTCTTCTTCGGAAAATTTTTTCAATTCCTCCATCTTCCGAAAAAAACAGGCCCAGTTTTTTTCGCATTCGGCGTATTTTTTAGCGAAAAAGGCCCCACCGGACTCGTATCGCAAATACGCCAGAAAATACGCGTTATTGTAGGGAGTTTTCTCAATCCGACTCAAATCAAGAACGGTAAATTCCCCGGCCCGGGCGCGAAATTCGGCCCGCATCGCGGCGATCAGCGCCTGTTTGGCGGCGCGTTTTTCCTCCGGACCTTGAACGGACTCGTAAACGGAGCGCAATCGCCCGGCGTACGCTTTGAATATCGACCCGGCCAGTTCGTTTTCCGCGAGGTTCGCCGCCGCGCGCCTGAATTCCGTACTGGCCACACCGTACCGTTCCCGAACGTATTGTAACGCTCCTTCTTCCTCCACGAACGAAGCGAGCGATTCATTGAAGGTAACATCGCCCGGGAACCAGATCGTCGCGTGCGTGGCTTCATGTACGACCAGGCCGGTGAGGTAAAAATCGGAGTAACGCATTTGCGACGAAAGCACAGGGTCATTGAACCAGCCCAGTGTTGAATAAGCGGGCACATCCTGGACACGGGTGTCGTACCCGGCCTGGACCAATTCCTCGGCCTTCCCTTCCGCTTCCGCGCGCGAAAAAAAACCGAGATACGGTACGCTGCCAACGATGGGAAACCACCAGGTTTTCGCTTTGAGCCGCAATTCTTCCGCGGCCGTGACGTTGTAGGCGACCGCGTCACGATCGATATGCGTGTAGGTCGTGAAAATTTCCTTTGTTTTAAGGCCAATGCGATCGCGCGCGAAATTCCGCACGATTTCGATGTGTCGCAAGCGGTCTCTGACCGTGAGCGGCGTGGCCGGATCGGCCAGGATTTCGGCGATCGGACGTCGGTGCCAGAGAATTTCGAACTGCCCGCGGCCGGCCCGCACCAGGTAACTGATACAACTCGAAAAAAAGAGCGCTGCGGCGCAGCCGATCAGGGCGGCGGCGATGAGTGGTTTTTTTATGGATTTGATTCGCATGCTGTTGAGTGGACCCTTTCGCGCCTGGGCGGCCTCGTCAGAGGGGACTGATTATCATTGACGGGGTGGGCAAGCGTAGATTTCTATCCAATTTTCAGTTTTAAACAAGGGTTTTTAGGATGTTTTCCAACAAAGATTTTATTTTTACGTCCGAGTCCGTTTCCGAAGGCCATCCAGACAAGGTCTCTGACCAGATTTCGGACGGCATCCTCGACGCCTATCTGGCTCTGGACCCCAAAAGTCGCGTCGCGTGCGAAACGCTGACCACCACCGATTTTATCTGTATCGCGGGGGAAGTCACGTCCCGGGGCCAGGTGGACGCGGAAGCTATCGCCCGCCAGGTCACGAAGGAAATCGGTTATATTCACGCGGACATCGGTTTTGACAGCAAAACCGCGCAGGTCGACGTGCGCCTCCACGAACAATCGCCCGATATTTCGCAGGGCGTTACCGAGGGCGAAGGCAAGTTCAAAGAGCAGGGCGCCGGTGATCAGGGCCTTATGTTCGGACTCGCCGTGCGCGAAACCGAATCGCTCATGCCAATGCCCATCGATCTGGCGCATCGCCTGGTGAAAAAATTGGCCGATCTGCGCCACTCCGGACAATTACCGGACATCCTGCCCGATTCCAAATCGCAGGTCACGGTGGAATACAAAAACGGAAAACCCTCGCGTGTGATCACCGTCGTCATCTCCACCCAGCATCGCGAACAACTCACCATGGAAGCGCTGGAAGAAATGGTGGTCGAGCAGTGTATTAAAAAAACCATCGCGCCCGAATTTCTCAAAGATACGAAATATCTCATCAACCCCACCGGTCGTTTTGTCGTCGGCGGACCCCACGGTGACTGCGGCCTGACCGGACGAAAAATCATCGTCGATACGTACGGCGGGTATGGCCGCCACGGCGGTGGCGCGTTCTCGGGCAAAGACCCGTCCAAAGTAGACCGCAGCGCCGCGTACATGGCGCGTTACGTCGCCAAAAACGTCGTCGCCGCCGGCCTCGCGGATAAATGCGAAGTTCAGGTCGCGTACGCGATCGGGTATCCCGAACCTGTGTCCGTGCTCGTGGATACGTTCGGCACGGGTACGATTCCGGATATGGAAATCCAGAAACGTGTTCTGGCGAATTTCGATCTGAAACCCGCCGGCATCATTCGCGATCTGAAACTGCTGGAGAAAGGCCGCCGGTATCGTGACACGGCCGCTTACGGTCACTTCGGTCGGGAAGGCGAAACCTTCACCTGGGAAAAAACAGACCGCGCCGCGGCTCTGAAAGGTTGAGAGCGGCGTCCCAAAATTGACGCTCTCGCGGTCCCATAATCCGGGTTAGCGCCCATCGGCGAGGAAACGAATTGTCCGGCACCACGAACGAGCAGTCGACTTCACCCCAGGAAAAAAAAGCGACGCGGGAAGCGTACGGGGCGGCTCTGCTCGCCCTGGGTCGCCAGCGCGAAGATCTGGTGGTCCTTGACGCGGATCTTTCCGGTTCCACGCAGACGGGCGCCTTCGCGAAAGAATTCCCCCATCGTTTTTTTAACGTCGGCGTGGCCGAACAGAACCTGGTGGGCACCGCCGCGGGGTTCGCGCTCTCCGGCCATCTAACGTTCGCGTCTTCCTTCGCCATGTTTCTCAGCGGGCGGGCCTGGGAAATCGTCCGCAATTCCGTGGCCTATCCCGGGCTGAACGTGAAGCTGGTATCGACCCATGGCGGCGTCACCGTCGGCGAAGACGGGGCCTCGCATCAATGTATCGAGGATTTCGGCACCATGCGCGTCATCCCCGGCATGCGCGTGATTGTTCCCGCCGATTATCCCGAAACCGTGCAGGTGATCGAAACCATCGCCGCCGCGAAAGGACCGTTTTACGTACGCTGCGGCCGCGCGAAAGTCCCGGTTCTCGCGCACGCTCCATCCTATCGATTCCAGGTGGGGAAGGGCGAAACAAGGCGCGAAGGCCGGGACGTTGCGATCATCGCCTGCGGGCCGCTGGTGTACGAAGCGGATCTGGCCGCCGCCGAACTGGCCCGTGAAGGGATCGAGGCGACGGTGATCAACATGGCCTCGCTCAAACCGATCGACGTCGATCTTATTCTTCAGTGCGCGCGGGCCACCGGGGCGATCGTTACGGCCGAGGAACACAACATCATCGGCGGACTCGGTTCGGCCGTGGCCGAGGTCACGGCGCAGGGCGCTCCGGTTCCCGTACTGCGCCACGGAATGCTGGACGAATTCGGTCAGAGCGGCGATGGCGACGCGCTGCTGGATCACTACAAACTCAGGTCCGCCGAACTCGTACGCCTCTGCAAACAGGCCATCGCGCTAAAAAATTCTCGCTGATCTCATTTCGTGCGGCCCCGCGAAGCGGCATGAACCGGCATTTGCGATCCATAAAGAGCAATTGCCTTATTTCCCATCGGCCTTCAGGTCCGTCGATACGAGAAGTCTGATTTCGAAAAGTTTATTCACAGGAAAACTCTTTCCGAAACGTTGTTACCTTTCAACGAAAGTGGCCGAGCGTTGGGGGTCCGGGGGGACCGCAACCCCCCGGCGCGGGGGAGTTGAATTAAGGCATTTGCTCCCTACGGGTCGCAAATGCGGGAAAAAACCCTTCGCTCACGCTCAGAGTTTAGGGGGACCGCGCAGGTCCCCCTCATGGATTAGAGTCGCCGCGCCCCAGTCCGTTACAAATTTGTTTTCGCCGCTTGAACTGCGCGAAATCTGTAAGAACCTTCGATTCTGGTGATAGTGAAACGAAACGATTCCGCCCCCCGCGAGAAACGCGTCCAGTCGCACGGTCTCTTGCGATCGTTCCGGCCGGCCGTTTTCGCTGCCGCTGTACGTGAGCTTCAGTAAAATTTCGTTTTTCGTGCGACCGCCGTACTCCAGCGCGACGTCCCCCTGGAGCGCGCGCGTGAGGATCCTGGCCGAAAAATCGAAATGCAGGGCGCGTTCGGTCAATTTTTTGATCCGGCCCTCCCCCACCCGCGAAAGGCCGGCCCCGAACAGTCCAGGCGTCCGGATCCAGATGGAAAACGTCTGGCCCTGGCGCAGGTTCATGGTTTTCAGGAAGGAAAAGGCCGCGGGCGCGGCCTGGGCAGCACGCGGCAGAGCACAACAAAACACGAGCACGGTCAGCGCGCGACGGATTCGCCGCGCGCCGGCGGCCGGTCTCATTTGCGCAAATCCTCACGCGGCGTCAGATAAATGCGAATTCGCCCGTTGCGATAATTCGAAAACGGATCGGCGCGTTCGCCGCCGATGGGTTCGGTCTCTCCGAATCCGCGGTAGCCCATCCCCTCGCGCGGATACCCGAGGCCTTCCTTCCAGTAGTCGTACAGGTTGCCGGCCTGCGCCTCAGTCCCCCGCATGTTTTCTTCTTCCGTGCCTGGCAGCGGCGCGTGCACTTCCAGATGGACAAAATAACGTTTGTATCGGGCCAGCTTGCTGAGAATCGCGCGACTGACGGAACGACCCTTTCCGGTCAAAAAACCCGACTCGTCGAAATAATCGCGCATGGGCAGATTACTTTCCAGTTCCACGCCCCCCGGGTTGAGGGGACGAAACAGAACATCGGTCGTCCGAATCCTGGGATCGGAAAGACGCACGTTGCCCGCCCCGTCCTCCACTTCCAGTTGAAACGCGATTTCCTCGTTCGATTCGACCTGTTCGCCGGTATCGCCGCGCCCGTCCCAGTAAAAAGGTTCCGGTAAAAAATTCGTGCCGCGGTACGTGCGTAACAATCGTCGTTCGACGCCTTTCGTCTCAGGAGCCACAAAGATGTACAGGGCCCAGCGCCGGATTTCCGTTTCATCGCTGGCGGAAACTGAAATACGCTGGGTTTCGTCATCGTCGTCCCCGTCGGGCGAAATGCGGTGGCCGGCCACGCCAAGAGACATTCCCGGGGGCGAACGATCAAGGTACACCGGCTTCCAGACGCTTTCGAAGGCGCCGGCCGAAGTCTGTACGCTCAGGCGCGCGTAATACAGGCCGTCCGACGCCTCCGATCCCGCGTCGTTCAGGCCCTGCCAGACAAATTCGCCTGGAAGACCTCCCTGGCCAGTCATACCGAAAACCGGTTTTTCGGCGCCGACTTTCGAATAGATCCCGAACTCCCAGGCGCTGGCCTGGTACACGCGGCCGAAAAAACCGGACGAATCGGTGGAGAGCCCGTTCAAATACACCGGCTCGAGCCGCAACGTATCCTGGTTACGATTGCCATCCGGCGAAAGGCGATAACTTTCACCCTGGAGATCGAGCAGAGGCTTGCGGTCCACGATCATCAAATCGTCGATTTCGAACCTCGCGCGATTCCCCGCCGCGTCGCGCGCTTCCAGGCGAAAGCGGTACACGCCGTAATCCGCGAGACTTGAACCGGAGCGCCCGTTCCATTCGATCCGACCGGGCAACTGGTCGGCCCATTCCTGGGTTTCCACTTCGTCACCGTCTTCGTCGAGGAACGATCCGGTATACGTCAGGCCGGCCCCGCCCGAAGCGCTCTGCGCGATCAGAATTTTGTTTTCATCTTCAAAAACATTTCCCTGTTCATCGCGCGGACGGACCAGAATGGCCACCGGGGCCGAGACGGAGACTTGCGGTGTTTGCGTATGGACGACCACGCCCACCGGTCCGACCTGGTGGATCTGGCCGGTTTTTTGTTCCGTGATGCGGAGCGTTATCTGATACTGTCCGTCGAATACGAAACGTCCGTCGTTATCGCGACCGTCCCAGATCAGTTCCTCGAACACTCGAATCGGCTCCGGTGTCAATGAGCCGGGTAAAAACAAATTCGTAATGCCGCGTGACGCGCGAATTTCGCGTCGATCGGCCACAAACGAACGGACCGCGCCACCCGGTCCGACGATGTCAAGTCGCCAGTCATCGCAAACGCGCAGATGACGGGGCACGTCATCCGCCTCAATCGTCAGGGTATCCTGGAACCCGTCCGAGTTGGGTGAGAACGCGGGGTATTCCAGTTCGAGTTGAATTTCAGAGGCACCGTCCTGGGCGTTCAACCCGGCCAGGGGGAAGACCAGGAGGATCACGAGCAGTCGTACGGTTCGTAACACAGAGGCGGCTGTTTTGGTCGCCAGATCATCCGACATAAGAACTCAGGTTCTCTCAGCCGGGCTCGCTGTAAAGCTTTACGACTTTCCCCCGACCAAAAAGTATGCTCGGGCTCGGCCGCCTTTCCGATTATACAAACAAACGGCCACCGTCTCAATCGCGGGCGGAGAACGCAACGGTATCAACATGCACCCGGGAGTCCGCATTTTTTCTTCGATCGGAATCGTCGCGCTGCTCGGGTTGCCGGTTCGCTCGGGTGCGCAGCCTGCGCCGCCCCTCCCCGAGTTGCCCGGTCAGACCAGGGACGTTGGCAAAATTTATCGGTCCATAATTCAACCGCCCTCCGGAACGGCCGCTCCAACCCGGACCCCTGTACCGGAAAAGCCAGTCGAGGAAGCGCCCCCGGTCAGAGTCGAGGTCGCGCCAACGGCCCCGTCCTCTGCGCCTTCAGCACCGCTCAGGGCGCGTCCCGAACCTGTGACTCCGCGCGCGGAAGTCACGGCGCCACGCCTTGATCCCATGCCGCCACCAGCGCGGAAAAAAGTACCGGCGAAAAAAACCGCGCCCGCCAGTGCGACGTCGCCCCGACTACAGAAGCCGGCGACGCGCCAGGCAAAACCGGCCACGCCCGTAAGGCGGGAAACGAAACAGCGTCCCGCTGCAGAAGACTCGATCGTTGAACTAAAAAACATTCCCACCGCATCAACACCCGTGGAAATTCCGGTGTCGGCCACCGAAAGGCCTCCGGAACCGCCTGATCCAGCGCGGCCTCCCGCGCGCAACGAGGAAGCCCACCCCGAATCGCGACCGGGCCCGCTCGATTTTTCCGGATTTTTTACACGCGAAAACAAACTGCCTGATATCGCCGCGCCCGACCCGGATCTTAATCCGATAGCGGAACCAAAACAGCAACCGTCCGTCGTCACCCCCGTAGCCGCGGCGTCCGTGCGAGCCGATCTCCCCGCGGTGCACGATCCCTATCCGGTCGTTCACTCCCTGCCCCGCGATCCCACACCCACGCCGCGCGGAATAGCGAGGTATCGCGCCCCCGATTTTTATCGCGGAATCTATTTGAACAACGCCACGGCCCTGAGTCCCGGACGATTCGGCGCGATTGTGCGACAGGCCCGTCAGCACGGCCTGAATACGCTTGTGATTGACGTGCAGCCGCGTTTCCCTTCCGAACGCGAAATTCGCATGGCGCGCCAGGCGGGTATGTACCTGGTGGCGCGCGTGGTTGTCTTTCACCTGGGATTGGACCGGTATCCGCCGCCCGCCGCGCACCTGAACGAAGTTGTACGCGCGGCCGAACGCGCGGCCCGCAGCGGTTTCATGGAAATCCAGCTGGACTATATTCGATTCGCCGATAAGTCAGAGCGACTCGGTGTACCCCTGGCGGAGCGTTATCGCGCGATTGGCTCCATCCTGAAACTGTTCACGGAGCGGCTGCGACCGTACGGGGTGCGTATCGGCGCGGATATTTTTGGTCGCATCGCGTTCAATAACGACGACATCATCGGCCAGAAGCTGGAAATTTTCGCTCCGCACCTGGATACGCTCTACCCCATGTTATATCCATCGCATTTTTACGGCGATCGCCTCTACCAGAAAAATCCCTATCGCGCGATTTATGACGGCAGCCGGAATTGCCTGATCCGGGTCGGCCGGCAGACGCGGGTGATCGCTTACATCCAGGCGTTTGACATGAAACTCGCGCCCAGCGGACTCGGCCTGGGGGCGTATATCCAGGCCCAGCTCAAAGCGGCCGATGATGTTCGGGCCCAGGGGTATATCGCCTGGAACGCCGCCAATCGCTACGAGGCCTTTTTCCGGGCCCTGCGTCAGCACCGGAAAAACCCTTGATTTATCCGGAAAATCACCGTCTATTAAAACAAAAGGGCCTGTTGGGCCCGTCGGGGAGCCAATGGCGGACTTTGCCAGCAAACACTTCAGCAACGCGGGGAATTTTCACCTCACCGGCATCATCCCGCATCTGAACTATCGCCTGGTCCTGGCACGCAATACGGACGTGGCCCGTGAAATTGGCGCGATGCAGGGAGCCTCTCCCCAGGTAACGGCCCTGCTGGGCGAAACCATGCTGGGCGCCTTTCTTCTGGCTTCGCACAGCAGCAAAACCGATCGTTTTTCTATCAGTCTCCATCTGGAATGCACCGGACCGGCCAAACGTTTGATCGCTTTTTCCGGCCACGAAGGCGCCATCCGCGGACACGCCGCCGTACCGGATGCGGCCTGGGACGGTGAGCTTCGAAACGGCCTGGGAAACGGGCTCCTAAAAGTTTCACGCTGGAAGGACCGGAGCAACGCTTATACTTCGGCCGTGGAATTGTTTCCAGAAAACATCGCGCGCAGTCTGGAGCTGTACACCGCGCGCTCCGATCAGATCCAGTCCTTCATTCGCATCCAGACCCGGGTCGGCCAGGGCGGCCTGGAGGAAATTTCGGGCTACATGCTCCAGGCAATGCCCGAAGCGAATTTCGACGACGCGGACGCGGTCCTTGAACTGGCCGCTTCCACGGACCCCGAAAGCCTGCTCTCTTCCATGAATGATGGTGACGAAACTCGAAAAGATTTCAAATTCCTGAATTCTTTTAATATTTTAAGATATGGACAGTTTTATTTTTTGTGCGATTGCAACCGGGAAAAAATCGAAAATCTAATCAAACTGCTGGGCCGCGATTCAGTCGAAAATATCCTGGCGCAGGAAGGCCGGCTGGAAATTATTTGCGAGTTCTGTAAAAAAAAATACCGGCTGGACCCGGCCGAAGTCAAGAACCTGTTCCCCTGATTCGCGCTGAACGGAACCGAAATCAACAACCATGGACCCCAAAGGCGATTATATCCACATCAATTCCATCGATGACATAGATCCGGGCAGTATCACGATTCGCGACCTGAACAAACGGTATATCGATCGCAGCGGCAACCGCTACGCGACAAGGTTCAATCTTCAGAATCGAAAAGTGGAAATCGTGCAGATCGTAAAGGGGATGCACGAGGCCCAGCGCATCAAACAACAACGCGCCGTCGATCGAACTCGCCCTGAAACGGAACCGGCCCGTCCGGGACAGGGGAGTTTGCCTGCACCGGAACCGGAAAACGAGGAAGATGACACCTTCGGGGAGGCCGTCGATACCGAAGAAGCCGTTCCGCCGCCCGGGATGGACCAGGTGGCGCCCTTCATCGAACAACAGTTCATCGACGAAGTGGAAGCCGATTTTGAACGAATCAAACAGCGCCAGCAGGGTATTATCAACAACTTCAAAAACTCGGGTCTGTTCGCGGGCGAACGCGACGAAAAACTGACGACCATGGTGCGGCAGATGGAGGCGGAAGCCTGGCCGAAGTGCGAAAACGCCATCAACTACTCCAAGGAATTACGCTCCTACCCGCGTCCGGTCAGTTATTACGCCACGAAACTTTCCGCTGAAAACAAAACACGCCTGGACGCCCAGCCGGACGATCCCAAAAAACTCGCCCTCATTCGCCGCTGGGAATTGCAGCGTTCGTTTGAGGATGCCTACCTCGCCGTTCGCAGGGCGGCCGAAAGCGCGAAAGAGCTTCTCGGAGCGATGACTCCCGAAACCTACGAACGCCTGGGTGGGCAGCAGAAACAACACGTCGACGACGCGGGCAGTTCCCTCAGTTACATGCTGGATGAAATTACCGGTAAATTACAAAAAATCGAACAGTGGCGCCACCGCTACGGCGGGTGAGGCATCCGGAAGAGGAAAACAATGTCCGTTCGCGATGAAAACGATCTGAAAGGCCTGCGACGCGTCGGCAAATTCGTCTCCGACACCCTGCACGCGATGAAACGACGCGCCCGCCCTGGCATGTCCACGCGCGAACTGGACGAAATCGCCGCGGGTCTGTTTCGCGCGCGCGGGGCCCGCTCCGCGCCCGGACTGACCTACAATTTTCCTGGCCATACCTGTATTTGCGTGAACGACCAGGTGGCGCACGGCATTCCCACGGACGACACAGTTCTACGCGAGGGCGATCTCGTGAACATCGACGTATCGGCGGAGCTGGACGGGTTTTTCGCGGACACCGGGCATTCGTTCCAGATCCCGCCATTCACCGAACCCGTTCAGCGCCTCTGTCGCTCCTGCCTGGACGTCCAGAGCGCGGTCATCGCCCAAATTCGCTCCGGTATCAAAATAAATCAGATTGGGCGAATGATCAATCGCGAGGCCAGGCAGCGCGGGTTTACGGTGATCAAGAACCTCGCCAGCCACGGCACGGGCCGGGCCCTGCACGAATACCCGGAGGATATCCTGAACTACCAGGATCACACCGACCGTCGCCTCCTGAACGAAGGACAGGTCATCACGATCGAGCCCTTCCTCAGCACGGGCGACGAACTCGTCGTCACCGGACCGGACGGCTGGACCCTGCATACGCCCAACCGCAGCCTGACCGCCCAGCACGAACACACGCTCGTCGTGACCAGAGGCGCGCCGGTACTGGTTACGTATTTAAATTAGAGCACCAGCGGAGCGGAGCCGATTGCGAGCGGCTTTCGGACATGCGCTCCGATCAGGTGAAATCTCTTCGGTTCAAGAATTTTCTGACGCACCCGCCTGCCCATCGAGTTCTTCTGCCAGGCCGATGAGAAGTCCTTCGGGGCCGCGGATGTAGCAGAGTCGATAGGAGTCCTCGTATCGCACTACTTCGCCGACGAGCTGCGCGCCGCGCTTGCGGAGCCTGGCGAGCACCGCGTCAATGTCGTCCACGGCGAACATTACGCGGAGGTAGCCGAGAGCGTTCACAGGGGCATTCCGGTGATCGGCGACTACCGGCGGGGCGATAAATCGCGAGATTTCGAGCCGGTTGTGGCCATCGGGAGTGACCATCATGGCGATCTCGACGTTCTGGTGACCCAGCCCGGTGACGCGCCCTGCCCATTCGCCTTCGATCGTGGCCCGCCCTTCGAGCTTCAGGCCTAACTCGGCGAAGAAAGCGATGGCCTCATCGAGTGATTCTACGACGATTCCGACATTGTGCATTCGTGGTAATTTATTCTGATTCATAATCGATAGTTCCCCGAAGGTATTTTTATGAAAAAAGGCCTGAGAGGTATTTTTCAAGAGAGACTTTAATAGGCATCAAATACATATCAAAATTCTGCGAATTGCAGAGTGCCTGCGCCTTTTTGAAAAACTTGATGTTCCAATCTAGCGATGGATAAAAATCTTTCGGGAAATAAGCCCGATTAGTCGCAATCCAATATGCCATGGATTTTTCCGAAGTGACAGGGCTTATGCCCCAGAATACCTTCTTGCCGCATAGAAGCTCTGAATATATGTCCAGAAGCCTTATGTCGAAGAATGGCTGAGTGAAAAATCCATCGCATCCCGCTTCAATCTTTTCGTCAACATACCGCATTTCTGTCTGAATTCCGGTTCTGTATGGATCAAAAGCAGCATATACCTTTATAGTCGTGAATTCCTTTTTTATAGCCCGGATCAGATCTATGGAGCTTGTTGGGTAGACCTTTCTGGACATATCTTGTGGTACATCGCCTTTGACTACCAGTACCTCTTCAAACCCGTATTTCCTGAGAATCATGAACAATTCGGATGGATCATTTTTACTGAAGTCTATAGATCGAATATGTGGAATGCTATTCGGAATGATTTGTCTTGATAAGGCGCAAGCCTCCCAGCTCCGAAGCTTGAAGCGAGATATATCGGGGATATTCAAGTGAGAGAAATGGTTCCTGAAGGAGCCAACTGACTTCAACTGTTCGGAGAAGCTCTCTTCGTCTCTGGGAACAAGTTCAAGAGATAGGGCCATTTTATCTTCGCACCTCCAGAAAACAGCGAGCAAGACCGAGTTGCGCACAACTCCTAACTGCCCGAACCTCGTCGCAAATGCCACCCGGTCCGAATCCCCGCACTTCGTCTATCATTCTTCAGGAGCCGAAATCCTGAATCAAGCCGCCTACACACCCAGAGGGCTCCCACCGAATACTACAGCGCGATATCAAATCATCCGCCCCATCTGGACGAACTCTTCGCCAAAACCGCGGCGGGCCCAGAATTCGCGCGCGGGGCCGCGGGCGGGAGTGCCCAGTTCCAGGCGTAAAATTTGTCGCTGCTCGCACCAGGCGTACGCTTTTTCCAGCAGCGCGCTCATCGTTCCCCTGGCGCGAAAATCCGGACGCGTAAAAGCAACATCGATCACGAAAGCGCGCGCGGGCAGACGCGCCGGACGTTGGACCTGGCGCCCGAGCAGGAGGCCGACAGGTTCCGCCGCGGCCGATTCCGCGGCCAGCGCGCAGAGTGCGAGGCAGTCGCCAGTTCCTTTTAAGTACAGATCCGCGTACACCTGGCCCGCGTCGGGAGCAAAAAGCGGGCCGGCAGCGGAGGAGCGGGGGGGAGTGGCGGAAGCGATTTCGCTGAAAAATAAATTCAGCTCTTTCTGGAGAAAGAGCGCGTCAGCGCCGGTCAGCGGGCGGATCACTCTTCCTCCCGCGCTTCGGCGCTGGCGGCCGCTCCCGTCGGCCGGTAAATCGAGGCGGCGATGCGCTGGGAACGCTCAGGGCCCAGGGGGGCGCCGCGGTATTGTAAAAATAAATTGTCTTCGGCCCGCCCGGACGGATGGGTTTTGATCGTGCCACTCACGATGTTCACGTCTTCACGCACCAGCAGCGCGGTGAGATTGAACAGCAGACCGGTGCGGTTTTCGGCTTCGATATAAAAACGGGTTTCGTTTTCGCCGTCCTCAAAGAGAATATCAGGGGCGATTTCGAAATACTTCAGGGTGTCGGGCGGCATGACGCCCCGGGCGGCGAATATGGCCGGTACATCGGTGGCCGTGTCGAGCAGAGTTTCCATGAGGAGACCCAGGTCGCGCGCGATGACTTCGAGCGCGTTCTGGGGCGGGCCGTTGTATCGCAGAACGAATTCATCGGCCGAGTACAGCTCACCGTCCTCGGTCACGGTGAGAATTTCACCGGATTCAATGTCGAGGCCGGAAACGAAAATAGCGGCGGTCAGCCGGTGCAGGGTTCCTTCGCGCACGGCGGGAGTCTGAATCTGGACCCGATAACGGCCGGGGTCCAGGCCTTCCCAGGCGAATTTGATCACGCCTTATCCCGAACGAGCTGGATGATATCGATGCACCACTGGGCCCAGCTGCCTGGATCAATTCCACGCGAGTAAATCCGATCTTCTTCCTGGTCCGGCCCCACGTCCATGTTCTGTTCGAGCGCCAGGCGATTGGCGAAATCGGTGATATGCGCGGGCCCAAGGAGTTTGTGGATATCGGGCCAGGGCAGAATCAAAGTACCGTCCCGTAAAACTTTGAATAAGCGCGTCTCTTTCAGACGAAACTCGAAGCTGTTTTCCTCATCCTGCATGTACCAGTCGCCATGGCTTTCAAGGTTCTGGCAAATTTTCAGGAGATTTTTCACGGCCGGTTTGAAATCGGCCCGGCCACGATTTTCGCGGTCCATTTTTTCGAGGAGTTGTTTGAGCACCGGCAGTTTCACCGGGCGATAGGCCTCTTCGGCCTTCTCGCTGATCCACCAGGGTTTGGCGACCTTCCCGTCCAGGTGGTCTTTCAGGCCGACGATGGCCTGTTTCCAGATTTTTTCCTGCTTTTCGCGATCAGCCGGGTCCGTCCACCCATCGTGGGTGATCATCAATGAAATGCCTTCCCCCGCGGTTTTGTTTTTATCCACACCGTGATCGACGATTTCGAAGGTGATGATCGTGGGGGTGGCTTCTTCGTCGTTGTATTTCCGCCAGCGATAACGCACCAGGTGGTTCTTTTCCTCCTGGATCAGCTTCATTTCCATATCCACGCCGTCTTCCTGAGAGACGATATTACGCGACATAATTACGCGAGGTGCCCACCATTTGCGCAATTCGGTTTGGGACACGAGGGCCCGGAAAACAACATTGGGGGTCGTAACCAGATCTAACCTGTATTCAAGCGCCTTGAGGCTTTCAGCTACCCTGCCCATAACTAATCCTGTAAAGAAATCAACGACAACGTACCGCGGGTAAAAAACAGATTTGCACCGTTGCGGTGCAGGCGCCGGAATTTTTCGTTCACCAGTATAGTAAATAGTACCACTCAGATCCAAAAAATCCAGTAAATTTTGAACCGGAAACATTAAAAAGTGGACCCTTCCCCCCGTACGGCCAGACACGGGTGTGTTCGACCCGCGCGCGAATCGCTCGTCCCTTCCCGTAAACGATCTGCCGCGCCTGCCCCCGCGTCGCCCCGACCGTGGTGGCCTGTACGTGCATTTTCCGTTCTGCATCCAGAAATGCGATTATTGCGATTTTTATTCCCTGGCGCTGGAGCGGGGACGAACCGTCAGCCCGGACTTTCTGATCGCGTTCCGGAAGGCGCTCGCCGTTGAACTCGCCGGGCGACTGGAGGCGTTTCGCGCGCGCGGCCCGCTGAACACGGTGTACTTCGGCGGAGGGACGAGTTCGCTCCTGCCGGCCGACTGGATCGCCGACTTCCTGGACCTGGTGCGGTCGTACGGCCTTTTGTCACCGAATGGTGACGAAATCGAAATCACACTGGAAGGCAATCCCGAAAACTTTACCCCGGCAACCCTGGACGGCCTGGCCCTGGCCGGGGTCACGCGCGTGAACACGGGCATCCAGACCTTCCAGGGCCGCGCGCTCGAATCCATGAATCGATTTTTCGATCCGGAGCGTTACGCCAGCGTGCTCGGCGATCTGGACGCGTCCAGGATCCCGCATGTGGGGGCCGATTTGATCTACGGCCTGCCCGGACAGAGCGAAGAGGATTTTTTCGGCGATCTGGAGCGCCTCCTCGCCACGCGCGTCGATCACATCGCCCTGTATTCGCTTACAGTGGAAGCGGGCACACCCTACGCGAAAAAGGTCCAGGCCGGGGGCTCCGCCCCGGACGAAGACGCGCAGGAGCGCGTGTTCGCGGCCCTGCCCGACCTGCTGCGCGCGCGCGGACTGTTTCAGTACGAAATTTCCAACTACGCGCGGCCGGGCGCTACGTGTCGCCACAATCTGCGCTACTGGTACTACGAATCGTACATGGGACTCGGCCCGGGTGCCCACGGCTTCGACGGACGCATGCGCTACGGCAACCCGCGCAATCTCGAAAAATGGCTGGTGAATCCGCTCGGCGCGGCTCTCGAACCGCACGATCCGCTGGCGGATATCGCCCTGAATCTATTGCGACTGACCCTGCCCGTCCCGCGTGATTTCGTCCGCGCGATCTGGGCCGAACGCGCGGAACTGGACCCCGGCGAACGCGAACGTCTGGCCGGGCTTTTTCTGGAACAAATGGACCGGTGGGTGCAAGCGGGACTGGCCGACCGCACGGGACCGGACGGCGCGGAGTTTCTATGGCGACCGGCGGGGCAAATGCTGCTCGACGAGCGCGTGTACGAGATGAATACGTTCCTGGAATCGGGGCGCTGAAAAATCCGGATTAAAACGCGAAGTAAATAAAACTGCCTGACACATCGCCGTACAGATAAATCAAATACCCCACGACGAAAGTGCCGATGAACACCAGGCGCGCGCGCAGCGCGGGACGCGCGTTCAACCAGAGCCGCGGGCGGTCGTAATACTGCACGAAATTGAAAAGGAACCCGATCGCGGTCAGGGCGACGAGTGAATCGGGATTGGCGATTTTATCGCCGCGCTGAAGAGTCGCGAGTCCGCGGAGAATTTCCCAGGTATCCGATATGTCCGCCGCTTTAAAAAAGGCCGATGAGAGCGCGAAGCTCAGAAATGTAACCGTGATGCGTAACACATCGCCGAAGCGGCCCTCCGGTAAGAGGCGAATCCGCCGCTGGCGCAAAAATCGTTCCACCACCAGAAACGCGCCGACGGAAAGGCCCCAGAACACCATCGTCCAGCTGGCGCCGTGCCAGAGGCCGCCGAGTCCCATCGTGATCAGAATATTCAAATTGGTACGGGCCTCACCCGACCTGGAACCACCGAGCGGAATATAAATATAATCGCGCAGAAACGTGGACAGCGTGATGTGCCAGCGACTCCAGAGTTCGGCCATGGATTTCGCGAGAAACGGCGCGCGAAAGTTTTCCGGGATTTCATATCCCAGAAGTTTCGCGAGGCCGCGCGCCATGTCCGTGTAACCGGAAAAATCGCAATAGATTCGAACGACGAACGACGGCAGAATCAGAAACAGGTAAATCGCGTCGTACCGCCCCGGATCGGCCCAGATCATATCGCTGGCCTGGCCGATATGATCGGCGATCAGGATTTTTTTTACCGCGCCCATCAAAAGGTACAGAGTTCCATTGACGATTTTATCGCGCGTCATTTGCGGACGTTCGATCTGGGCGACAAAATCCTCGGCCCGCATGATCGGCCCGGCGACCGAATGCGGGAAAAACAAAACGAAAAACAAAAAGATCCGCGGAGCGACCGGTTCATTCACCGTACCGCGGTAACAGTCCACCACGAACGCGATCATCTGGAATGTGTAAAAGCTGATGGCCATCGGCAGGACGATCTGGAAGTTGTAATCCTCCATCCAGTTCACGCGCAAATGAGCCAGGTAATCGATGCCCGCGAGGGAGCCCGCGGTCTCGGCGAATAGATAAAAATATTTATAAAATCCAAGAACCGAAAGATTGATCGTCAGGATCAGCCAGAGCAGGGGCCGCGATTTCCGCACCAGCAGCCGTTGCGACCCGGCGTAGTTGATCATGATCAAGACGAGAAACAGCCCGAGCAAGGGAACGCTGTACCAGGCGTAAAATACGAGGGAGGCGAGGATGACCAGATACTGCTTTCCGCGCGAGGAAAGGGGCCAGTACAGGAGATAAACAATCAGAAAAAATACGATAAAAATGGCGGAATTAAAAAACATGCAACTGGACGCGGGGTGGGACCATCGCCGATATTCGGGCGGTCCGTATTATGTCAATTATTTTATTTTAGCCTGGAGAAACCGGTTCCGAATCCGAGTTATATGGAAAATCGGTGGCTAAAAATCAACTGATATCCGGGAATTTCGGTTTTTTTGATAGCCGGAAAGGCCGGAACTTTTAGTATAGATTACAATAAAATCGCACGGGTCAAAACCGGGCGGGAAAATACCGGGAAGCGCCGGACCTTTTGGATCGTACGATGGAAACGGAATTGGCCGCCAGGCATCCTGGCTTCGGATTGAATAAAAGAGACCTTGGTGAAAGACTGCGCGGCGGCGGGATCAATCCCACGGCCCAGCGCGTTGAGATCGCGCACCTTTTGTTTCAGAAACCCCAGCACCTCTCCGCGGAAGAAATTTACAACCGGATCAATGCCGAATACGAGCAGGTCTCCCAGGCTACGGTTTACAATACGCTGCGCCTCTTCGTTGAAAAACAGGTCGTACGCGAATTAATTTTTTCATCGGATCGAATTTATTACGACTCGAACACCGCGCCCCACCATCATTTTCTCGACGTGGAAACCGGCGAAATCCTGGATCTGCCCCTCACCTGCCTGACTTTGAAACCGGTTGTGGATCTGGAAGGATTCCAGGCCGACGTTTCCGAAATTTCGATCCTCGTCAAAGGGCGTCGGTCCGACGCGGGAATTTCCGTGAGCGCCCGGGTGCCCGGGGTATAAACCGGTCCCATGGCCGCTCCGCCTGTCGCATCGACGAACCAATTTCGCCAATGCTCGCATAGCAGGCACCTTTTTCCGCAGCCTGCTAACCGGGCCGTTCTTTCTCGGAAAGTTTTTCGGCCTGTTCGCCGAACTTGCGCGCGAATTCGCGAATATTTTGCGCGAGCGCGATATTGCCGGTGGCCGTCTGGTAACTTTCCGCCATGGCGTGCAGGGTCTGAAAAAAATGCGCGTTCATGTCTTCCACGAGCATTTTATCGTTCCAGAGATTCAACGCCAGCGCGTTCTTTTTTTCGTCGTCCCAGACCGAAAGTAAAAAGGAATTGGTCGGCCTGCGTCCGTCGAATCCGGCGTCGGTGGCTTCCCACTCGATTTTTTCCGGGAAATGGTTTTTATCGAGTGTTACGTAAAACTGAATTTTTTTTTCGTCGTTCATTGAAATCCTTACGCGCTCACCATCGCCGGGGGCAATTGCAGGGGCCCGGTCACCTTCGCCCGGGCGGCCGCGCCCAGCAACTGTTCCACAAGGTCCAGCGCGAACTCAAACGCCGATCCGGGCCCGATGCTCGTGGTGATATTGCCGCTGCGAACGACGCGCGCCGGGTTGTGGATGCCGCCGCGTGCCCGGCCTTCGCTGCCAGGAAATACGGTAAATTCTTCGTCCGCGCGCAAAATGCCGAGATTGCGCAGTACATTCGGCGCGGCGCAAATCGCCCCGATGGGTTTATTAGCCGCGTCCATTTTTTTTAAGATAGCCTGGACGACCGAGTGTTTTTCGAGATTGGTGGCCCCGGGCAAACCGCCCGGGAGCACGATCATGTCCCAGTCCTGGTCCGCGGCGCCTTCAATGGTCATGTCCGCCAGGTGGTTCGTTCCCCGCGCCGCTTTGATGGGGCCCGATTGCAAGCCGGCCGAAACGGCTTCGATCCCGGCACGCCGCAGCACGTCGAGAATGATAATGCCTTCCATTTCCTCAAAACCTTCGGCAAGGGGCACAAGTACGCGCGGCATGGGAACCTCCGGGGCCGGTGGGCCCCCCGGTGATTCTTCCGCGATCCGATGTCGGGACAAGTTTTTTTTGGGCGGAAAGGGGAATTATCGCCCGGCGATGATCTCGTCCACGAGACCGTACGCGCGCGCTTCCTCCGCGCTCATCCAGTAATCGCGATCGGTGTCCTGTTCGATTTGCGCCAGAGTCTGACCGGTGCGTTCGGCCAGGATGCGGTTGAGCGCGTCACGAGTGTTCTGGATTTCACGCGCGTGGCGCACGATCTCCGCCGGCCGCCCTTCGATCCGGCCGCCCACCCAGGGCTGGTGGATCATGATGCGACTGCGCGGCGTCGTCCGTCGTTGTCCCGGTGCGCCCGAGGCGAGCAGCACCGCGCCGAAGCTACAGGCCAGGCCGATGCAGGTCGTCGCGACGGGTGCTTTGATCAAATCGATCGCGTCCAGAATCGCCATGCCGGCCGAGGTCGATCCGCCGGGACTGTGAATTAAAAGCGTGATGGGCCGGGTGGAATCCTGTCCGTCAAGGTACAGGAGCCGCTCAACCAGATAGCGTGACGACTCGTCGTCCACCACGCCCCAGAGCGTGATCTGCCGCCGTTCGGTGAAAAACTCCTCCATCCGCCGCGCGAGTACGGAAGGTGCGGCCTGGTCGGCCGGCGGTTGTTCGACATCAGCTTTGTGTACGATCACGATCGATCACTCCTTCTATTGAACTCAGGCGGCCAGGGCCAGGGGGCGCAGGCCGCGAAACGAATCCAGTTCCACGCGTAAAATTCGACGGGCGCGAAACAGGTGATTTTTGATAGCGTGCAAGGGCAACCCGGTGCGGCGGCTAATTTCCGCCTGTTTACGATCTTCCAGGTAGTATTCGACGCATAGTTGCCGTTCGGGTTCCGGCAGCGCCGCGATCGCTTCCCGCACGCGCCGGGCGATTTCCCCGGCTTGCACGGATTCGTCCGGTGCCTGGCCGGTCCGCGCGATCTCGATTCCGGTCCATTCCCGCGTTTTGCGCATCTGCCGGTCGCACTGTTTGATCAGAATGCGCCGGAACCAGACGGCGAAGGCGGCTTCGCTGCGCAGACCGGGCAGTTTGCGCATGGCTTCCAGAAAACTTTCCTGGAGCGCGTCTTCGGCCCGTTCACTATCCCTCAGGATCTTGCGACAAAATGCGAAGGACGCGGCCCGAAACCGGCGAAATAGTTCTTCCATAGCGGTCCGGTCGCCCGCTCGGGCACGGGATACGAGGAGGTTCACCGCGAAAAATCGGTCTTTCTGAGACTGCTGGCTGTGTTTCATGTTCGAATTCCTGTAAAAGTCCCACCCCGGGCCGCTCCGGTTTTAAAAAAAAGGGCCACCCCGCAAAAAAGCGCGGCCATGGCTTCCCCCACCCTGGGCGCGGATGACCCGCTCTCAGGCCTCGCCCAGATCGCCCGGCGCGACCAGGGGCCGCGAACGAGTGACGGCGTTCTTTAAAAGCGATTCGATATCGCCGTGCAGTCTTTCCAGCAGTTTCGCGAGAGTGGTTTGTTTATCTTTTTTATAATCCGCGAAGTACCCGGAAAGCCGGAAGGGTTTCGCGAAAGAGATATAGGCCATGCGCGGCAGCGGCGTGGGCTCGCCACCCAGCGCGCGCGGCGTGGCGCCGAGCACGAGCGACTCGAACCGGGCCAGCCATTCGTAAAACCGTTCGGCGGAGGGGTAGCTGATCAAATAATCGCGCTTGATGACGATGAAGTCGTAGGCCTGGACGCAGGCGCGAAACGCGCGTTCACGCTCGGCCACGGTGATCTTCGGCAGCTTCGGCGCGGGGTAATTTAATTCCATCAACTCCAGCACGGCGGTCAGGTGGCGCAGTTTGTGGATCGCGTCGACATCGCGATGGTAGCCTTCCAGCCCGATCTCGTCCGCCACCCGGTCCAGAATCACGTGGCGAAGCCGACCGATGCGAAAATCGAAATCCTCCGGATCCGCCGCCGCTTCAATGCCGTATTCCGCTTCCACCTGTTCGAGCAGCACGCGACCGACATGCAGAAAACGCCGCAGGAGATTGCGCCGTCCTTTTTCAAGGCCGAGTTTACGTTCGATGCGTCCGATATGTTCGTCCAGATTCGCCGCCGCGCGAGCCGGCGTGGCCTGGATCACGTACTTGATAAAACCCGGGAGAATGACAATGTCCGCGGCGGGGTCGACCTTGCGCGCGTCCTCAAACGCGCCGAAACTGAGTTTGACGATACCCGCCTGAAACGGCATGAGGTTGTCGTTTTCGCCGCACATCGGTTCGCCCTCGGGATAGAGCACGAGTTTGCCGCCCGGCCGCGCGAGGGACTGACGCGCGAAGCGCATGGAATCGCGATCGGCGATCCCCGGGATCACCGAAAAAGCCCCCGTGCTGGCGAACAGTTTGCCCAGCAGGCCGTTGAAATAATCGAAAGCGCGCCGCGTGGCCATGAAATTGAAACGCGAGCCCATGGCGCCAGCCACGAGCCAGGCCAGCACCGGTTCGGCCTGGGTGGGGTGGTTGCTGAAAAAGAGCACGCGTTCGTTTTTCAGAGACCGCAACATCTGGCGATCCTCCGGCGCGATCTCCAGGCCGTCGATATTGGCGCCCAGCTTGAGCACCGCTGGCACGGTCGCGTCCGCGAACCAGGCCACGGGTAATTTAAAATCGGGCGGGATGAAAAAGTTTTCGGCCATGTGAGCGTGACAACTCACCCGGGGGTGGTTTTTCGTCAAGGAGTTGGGCGGCGCGCGCCGAGAATGACCGGGGATTGTGAACAGGACACGCACATTAGAAAGACTTGCATTCCCTGATTGCGAATTCGCCGTTCTGTTTGTTTCACCCCACAAGGTTGTTTCTCTCCGAAAGTTTGCACCCTTTCGACGAAAGTGAACGAGCGTTGGGGGGCAGGGGGGACCGCAACCCCCTGGCGCGGGGGAGTATGAATTAAGGCATTTGCTCCCTACGGGTCGCAAATGCGAGAAAAAACTCTTCGCTCACGCTCAGAGTTTAGGGGGACCGCGCAGGTCCCCCTCATTGAAAACTACAGAAACCGTACGATCAATTCGATCAGTTTCTTCACGAACGGCGTGTAAGGCGGATACAACATCTTCAAAGCCGAAAGGCTGTTGTGTTTGAGGACGGGCCGTTCGTGCGAAAACGCGCGGAAGCCGTACCAGCCGTGCGAGTTACCGAACCCGCTGTTGTTCACCCCGCCAAAGGGCAGATTGGGATGCAGAAACTGGAGCATCGTCTCGTTGATGCAACTCGTGCCGGCCGAAGTGTGATTGAGGATATAGTTTTGCCGCTTACGGCTGCCGCTGAAGATATACAGGGCCAGGGGTTTTTCCCCGTGGTTGATATGCGCGATCACATCGTCCACCGCCGAATACTTGCGCACGGGCAGAATCGGGCCGAAGATTTCTTCCTGCATGACGCGACTTTCGTCGGAGACACCCGAAAGCACCGTCGGCGCGATATATTTATCATCCGCTGCGCTCTGTCCGCCGATTTCCACTTTCGCCCCGCGGGCCACGGCGTCATCGATCATTTCTTTGAGTCGGACCTGGTGGCGCGGCGAAATGATCCGCGCGAAATCCGCCGAATCCCGCCGCTCGTCTTCCGAGGCGCCGTAAAATCGTCGCACACGCTCGTTCATTTTTCGCATAAAATCGTCATATTTCGATTCATGCACAAACAGATAGTCGGGGGCGATGCAGGCCTGACCGGAGTTCAAAAATTTTCCCCAGGCGATTTTGGCCACGGCGTCGTTCAGGTTGGCCGTCTCGTCCACGATCACCGGCGATTTCCCGCCCAGCTCCAGGGTAATCGTGGCCAGGTGTTCGGCCGCGGCGCGGGCCACGACCTTGCCGACCGCGGGCGATCCCGTGAAAAAAATATGATGAAACGGTTTCTTGAGTAAAGCCGTCGAGACGTCTTTATCGCCCTCGAAGACGGCCAGTTCGTTTTCGGGAAACAGTTCCTCCAGCATTTCGCGCATGAGGCAGGCGGTGGCCGGGGCCAGCTCGGACGGCTTGAGCACGATGCAGTTCCCGGCGGCGACCGCTGAGACCACGGGGCCCAGGGCCAGGTTGAACGGGAAATTCCAGGGAGCGATGATCAGCACGACGCCTTTCGCCTCGTAACGGACCCAGGCCTTCGTGGTCATGTACGCGAGTACCGTCGGCACCTTTTCCGACTTCATCCAATGCCGTAGATGTTTGATGGCGTGTTTGATTTCGGTGGTTACCGCGAAGATTTCGGACAGGTCCACTTCCGAGGCCGGTTTTTTGAAATCCCGGTAGTGAGCCGCGTGGATTCGCTCCCGGTTCGAGTAAATCCAGTTCAGCATGGCCTTGAGTTTGCGAATGCGCTGGCGGCGCGTGGTGTTCGCGATTACGAAACGATTGGCCATCTGGGCCGCGAACACGCGGTCCAGGCGTTCCTGTACGCTGGAAAGGGCTTCGCGGGTACTGGTGGATTCTCCGGGTAAAATGGCTGTGGCAGACATGGTTGGCTCCGTTGGACGCTCCCGTTCCCGGGAGACAGCCAGGTTTACAGCGGCGGCGGGAATATTTAAAGAAGATTTTTTCGGGCCGGAAGAAGGGAAAGCCCGCGTCCGGGAATAGGAAATACGCCGCCGGGACCCGGGCCGGGTCGCATCAGAGATGCCCTTTCAATCCGGCCCAGATATTGTTGGCGTAAATGCGCGATCCCGCCACGTTGGGATGAATGCCGTCTTCCTGGTTCAGGTCCGGGTTGCCGCCGACACCGGTGAGCGGAAAGGGCAGAAGTTTGATCTTTTCTTTGCGCGCCACCCGCCCGAACAGCTTTTCGTACTCCCCCGCGTAGTCCCGGCCCATATTGGGGAAGATGTGCATCTGATAGAGAAACATCTTGATCGTCGGATCGAAAGCCCGGATCCGCCCGATAATTTCGCTTAAATTTTGTTCCATCTCTTTTACGGGAAGTCCGCGCATAGCGTCATTGGAGCCCAGTCCGATCACGACCACGCGCAGTTTCAGTTCGGGCCGGAGGTACCAGCCCAGGCGCGCCAGGCCCCCGGCCGTCGTGTCCCCCGAGCGCCCGCCGTTGATGACGGCGTAGTCCAGCCGCGCCGCGTCGATTTTTCGCTGGATCAGGGCGGGCGCCGCGTCCTCGGGAGCGAGGCCGCGGCCGGCGGTCAGCGAATCGCCCAGAAATAGAATGGTGGGTTTATCAGAAGCGGTGATGGTATCCGTGCGCGTGGGGGCAGGAACCCCTTCGCCCGCGCCCGGCTTACAGGCCAGCACGAGCCAGAGGCCGGCGATGGCCAGCGCGGTTCGGGTGAGTCGCAGTGAATAAATTCGGTTCATATTCGTTTTCGTGGCGGTTTTTGTTTTCGTTCAGGTTCTGGACCCGGGTACAGGGATCGTAAAACGCCCACCGCCAGGTCCGGATAATCCGACATGATCCCGTCCGCGCCGGCTTCCAGGAGGACGCGCATTTCGTCCGAATCATTCACCGTCCAGAAATGGACTTTGACGCCGTGACGGTGCGCGAAGGCCATAAACTCCGGGCGGCGAAAATCGCCGAGCGGGTTGGGCCACCACGAACTTGCCCCGGAAGCCACCGGGATCTGTAACGCAACATACTCCGGCTGACAGGGAACGTCCAGTCGAAAGCAGACCCAGAACGCGAACACTTCCAGGCCCGTGGCGCCCGTAGCCACGCGCCCCGCGCTCAGTTCTCGAAATTTTTGTACCGGGCCGCCGTGCAGGCTTCCGACCAGGACGGTGCTCTGGCGATCATTCCGTTCAACCAATTCGTACACGGCCCGCGCGAGATCTTCATCATCGGCCTTCAGTTCAATATTGATCCGCCGGTTGGGAAAGGCGACGAACACGGATTCAAGCGTGGGCACGCGCAGACCCTTTCCGCGCAGAGGAAAGCGTGCGTCCGCTGCCCGTTCACGCGGGGCGCGAATGTCCCCGTCGTCTTCCTGAATAAAATTCGCCCCGTTATCAATGGAGTTCAGCTCGGCCAGGCTGAGGCTGGCCACCGAACGGTCCAGACCCGCGGTTCGCAGCAGGGTTTCGTCATGGATAACGACGACGACGCCGTCGGATGTCAGGCGCACGTCCAGTTCCAGCACGTCCGCTGCCTGTTCCACCGCGCGTTCAAAGGCCGGCAACATGTTCTCGGCCCCGTACGCGGAAGCACCCCGGTGCGCGAAAATCAGGGGCCGTTTCGAATCGAGGAAAGGCACGACCGGCGTTTGTTCCGGAAACGGCCGCGATTTCATATGAACGTAAAGCAGGCAGAGGAACAGCAGGGCCAGCGCGGTCCAGATTCCGGGACGACCGGGTCGACGGTACTTGCGTGGTTTGCTCATGCTGGCGGGCCGTGCCAAATCGCGGCCTGCGTGTCTAATTGGTTTGACCGTCCCCCCTGGCAAGGTGAATTCAGGCGCATGCTCGCTCCCTCCGGTTTTCCTTTCTCAAAACGATCTGGCCATGGCGCCACACGCAGACTGCTCCCGCTCGCCCTGGGGATGGGTCTGCTCGGTTTCCAGTCGGGCTGCGCGGTATTACAGAAACTGGGCCTGCCCGAACCGGGGGTGAATCTGCGCAACGTGGCGATTACGGCGCTGACGCTCACACATATCGATCTGCGCCTGGATACCCTGGTGAACAATCCGTATCCGATCGGCCTGCCGGCGACCGGCATGGACATGGACCTGACGATCGAAGGCACTCCGCTTACGAAACTTTCGAGCGACCCGGTGAAAGTACCCGCCAGCGGTTCCCAGGCTGTGCCGCTGAATCTGCGCCTCAAGTACGCGGATCTCCTGAAGATTTATCGCAATTTTCCGGGAAAGGCCGCCCTGAGTCTGGGCGTGGACGGCAGGCTGGCGGTCTCACTGGCCGGCATGAAAAAAGTTCCCGGCGTTCCTGATCAGATTCGCTGGCCGTTCCAGGCGCGCAAAGATATCCCCGCGCTCCGCCCCGACATCAGCATTCGCGCGTTTCGGATCGTCAAACCCGACCTGGCGGGTCTGCGCCAGTCCGCCCCCGATGACCTGGCGCGCAAGGCTTCCGGTTTCCTGGATCAACTGCTTTCGCCGGGGGGAGCCTCGCCCGGTTCGGCGGCACAGGCGGGCCTGGACGCGCTCGATCTGAAAGTGAACACCGCGTTTGAACTGGTGCTCACGAACCAGGCCGCGGCCGAACTGCTGTTTCAGAATTTAAACTACGATCTCAAACTCGGCGGTGAAAATTTTCTGAATGGCAAAAGCGCGAGCATCGTCAACAACGGACCCGAATCAATCGTCACCGTGAACACGGCCTTCCCGCTGAAATCGGTGACGCGCGGCATCGCGGACGCGATCAATCGCCGCAGTTCGAATTTTCAACTGGCGGGCACGGCCGGCGTCCAGATACCCGCTCTGCCGAACGAGGGCGGGCTCGACTTTCACTTTGATAAATCGGGCAATTTCGCCTGGTAAAAAAATAAAATCAAAACGCGCCGCGATGTTTGTACGCGGTGAACAGGCCGAGGCCGGCTGAAATGGCCCAGACCAGAAGCCCCGCCAGCGCGACGATCGGAAACTCGCGCCAGATTTTCTTGTACAGATTCATCCCGACTTCCCGGCCCGCGCCCGCGTAAAAATCGCCGATGCCCTCGATTCGCAGTTGCATGCCACCCGCGTCCACCGCGAACTCCGGCAGATGAATGCGTAATTGTTCGGGATCGTCAATACTGACCTCGCCGCCAGGTTCAATGGGTTGGGGCACCTGGATACCGGGAACGGTGAGCGTCCCCGATTTCACGGAAACCGGGTTCGTATTCGATGGTTCAAAATTGATTTCTCGCACGGCGATCCCCGCCGGCGGAAAAATTGGTTCATCCACGTCTTCCTCGGGGCGAACGGTGGCGACCAACGCATCCGCCGCCGGTTCAAGCTGAATCGTGGCGTCGCGTTGTTGCACCGCCACCAGGTAGTTCAAAAGATCGCCTTCGATCGGCAGCTTAATCGCTTCCGGAACGAGATTTCGCGTGGTCAACTGAAATAACTTTGAGGAATACAGATCCACCTGCGCGCGCAAAGGACCGGCGGCTTCACCATCCCCTCTGACCGTAATCGAAAGTTCGCGGCCCTGCTCGACCGTCTCGAGCAAAACACGCCGACCCGCCGCGATTTCAAGCCGCAGGTCGCCGACTTCGTCGCCCCGGGCCGCGCCGTGTAACTTTAGAAAAGACGAAACACCCGGGCGGGGCGCGAAGATCACGTCTGAATGTTCGGGAAATTCGAACGATTTCCAGTTCTGGTCCTCAAGCGCGCGCACGCCCAGCGATTCCGGACGCAGGGAAAGTTTGCGAAATTCTTCCAGCTTGAACGACAGGAAGCCCTGGAATTTTATTACGATCGTTTCGGCCGGCACGAGTTCAACGCGCGTAGCGATCAATTCAGCCTGATACCGGGCGGGAAAACGAATCAGCAGGGAACCGAGCGCGAAGATCGTCAGCGCGATGGCCGGCAACGAAAGTCGCAAAATTTTCCGGAGCACTTGTTGCTTCGAGCTGGAATCAGAACGAGGTGAATCGGCGGAAATAGCGGTCATGATAATTAATACAGAACTCCTCCAGAGAACTTCGTGGTTCGTCCGGTAAGTCCCCGCTCACGCGTTCCGATGTAAACGGTTTTTTTAGTGGCACCGGGCAGGGTGCCGGTCGCCCAACGCCGACCCTCCGCCAGGCGCAGGTGACTTCGGGCTCAGAACGGACTCAGGTTGAAGAGGAACAACGCGAACAACGCGTAAAAACTCAGGATGACGAACCATAGATCGATTCCGACCACCTGGGCTCGCGTTTTGTTGATTAAATTACGCAGCATAATCGCCCCTTTATTTTTTCGGAAAAGTGAGCAAACAACTTAACAGTTCATCTCAGCCACCATGCGGTTTTGGCCTCTTAATTCGCCCGCTCCTGATTCGAACGCGCACAGAAAAAATGATTGCCCGAGAACCCCCAGCAATCTTATTTCCCCAGGCAATGATCCGAACCGCATTCCGTGTAATTCTCCCGGCGGCCTTGCCGCTCGTTCTGGTTACCCTGCCTGTCGAAACACGGCAGGCATCCCAGGCGTTACGCGGCAGTTGCGAGGCGATCGCCCGAAAAAGTATCTGCACCGAATATTATGATTTCACGCCCGGTTATGTCCGCGACCTGTGCGGGATGGGCGATCGTACCTACTCGCGCGGTGCCTGTCCGCGGGACAGGGTGGTCGGCCAGTGCCGCCTGACGGGAAACAGTACGTTTTATTACAGCACAGGCGCGAGCGCCTACAACGCGGCCTCCGCGCGCAAACATTGCACGCAGGATCCGGAAGCGAGCTGGGAAGGCTGAGCCGGAGCTTGCCTGGCGATACAACGCAAAAATCAAACCTGGCGCCTGGTTTTTTTCTCGCCGAAAACGGGCCCTGAAAAAATAGCATTGATTCAGGGTCCCGGAATCTGTTCCGGGACCGGACCCGTGGGGGGTATAGCTCAGCTGGGAGAGCGTCTCGTTCGCAATGAGAAGGTCAGGGGTTCGATTCCCCTTACCTCCACCACTTTTTTTTCACAATCGCCGCACACTGTAACCGCGCTGGCCCAGCAGGGTGACGATGCCCGTGGGGCCCAGCAGGTGTCCCGCGCCCACCACGACGAAAAACGAATCGCCGCTTTTAAGATATTCCTCGATTTTCGCGGCCATGGCGAAATTACGATCGTCAAAAACGATCTTACGCAGAGCTTGCGACAGTTTGTCGTGCGGGTCGTCCGCGAACAGATAGGTCTCCAGTTTTTGATCGTCACCCACGCGCCAGGCGCCGACGATTTCTTCCAGACGCGGTACGGATCTGGCCCTGGCATCCAGGGTATCGCGCAGAAACTGCACCTGTAATTCGTCGGACAGTAAATTGAACATGTCCATCTGGAGCGCCGCGGATTCCAGTTCCACGATGGGCACTCTCCCGCGCGCGCGTCGCAGGAAATGGCGATCGACCCCGTACTCCGCCGAATAATTCGTCTTTTCGTACCGCAGATTGATGATCATGAGCGCCACGAACCAGGGTTTGACGTGCATGAAGCTGGCCGCCGACAGGCCGTACTTGCGCATCTCCTCGTCCAGCGCCAGCCAGACATCATTCGGTAAAATCTGCGGCAGGGAACGCCCGTCCTGGTATACCCCGAATTTCAGGGCTTCCAGACTGGTTTCGCCGGGATTTTTTTCGACGTCGACTTCCACCGCCAGTTTATTCGCGAGAGCGAAGGCGCGTTCGATCGGCGGCGAAAGCGGATAGAGCGTGGGATCGCCCACGTGCACCGAACCAAGCAGATACAGGGTACCCGTGGGAGAACGAATTTCCCAGAGTAAATTGCGCCCGGGCTCCGGGTAACGTCCGGGCGGCATCTGCCGTTCGGGGGTCGCGGCGCAGGCCAGGAAAAAAAGCAGGGGCAGCAGGGCGGCCGGAGCCCGTCGGGTCATATTTCGCCATTTCATTAAATTTATACCATCCGCGCGAAACAACTCAGACTCCGCTTCGTTCCTGTTCCGAAAAAAATTCGCGGATGAGCCGGTCCCGTTCGGGCAGATCGTCCACGATGATTCCGTAGTGATTGGCCACGGGAAAGTCGACTCCCCGCGCGCTCGGCATCGTCGCCACCATCCGCTTCAGAGCGGCGGAGGGCAACAGATCGTCGCCCGGCGCCAGATTGTAACGGCCCGCGCGCAGGATCAAGACCGGCTGGACCACCTCCGCGTACGGTGGATTGTTGTTACGCCTTACCCGCGTGATAAATCGACCCGGCCGCAGGAGTATGTTGCGCACGATTCGTTCGGGCAGCATCGATCCACCCAGCGCTGCCATTTCCGATTCGATCACGGAGGCCGGAATATTACAGCGCACGCCGGCGGGAGTTTTTTCCATTTCATACACGAAATGATCTTCCACCAGCGCGTCCCAGGACGAAATAAACGGCGACTCTTTGAGCGCGTCCAGGTACGCCCGTTCGTCCGCGTACGTTCCCAGCAGGCGTTTGAAACTGGGCTTCAGCACGCCCATGATTCGCAATTTATGACGAATCGAAAATACGCCGCCCCCGTCCATCAGTACCATCGCCCGCACGGTTTTAGGCGACGCGGCCGCCAGATGAATCCCGATATTACACCCAAACGAATGGCAGAGCAAAAACGCGCGAAATCGCCCCAGAGCGCGCAGCACGCCGATCACATCGCGCGCGTGCACAGCGACGCCGTACGGAGCGCGCGGTTTGTCCGAACGACCACGGCCGCGCAGGTCCATCGCGTACACATTGAATCCGGCGCCATGTAAGTCGCGCGCCGAACGCACCCAGCATTTGTGATTGGCCGTGAGTCCGTGCAGGCAGAGCACCGTCGCCCCGCGCCCCGGCCAGTGACCCAGGGCGATTTTCACTTCCCCGGTATCGACCGAAATTTCTCTGTACGCGGACCGGCGCTGAAACATGAATCCTTTCAGGCCCGCCCGGGGGACCCGGTTCCCGCGCGGACCCGGTGCAGAATACCCCGCAGAACCCCGACCGGGCCGTAGTGTCTGAGCAGCGTCCGGTATTTAAAAAACCGCCCGTCCCAGCTTGCGCTCGCCGACACGCCTCCGCCCTGGTACTCGGCGATGACGCTGTTCGAATACCGCAAACCGTCCGGGTATTTTAAATAAATTCGATTCACGAGTTCGTAGTCCTCGAAATGGACATGCTTCGCTGGATAATAAAACTCGGCGCCCAGGACTTTGCGATTAAAAAACATCGACTGGTGCACGGCGAGGATGATCCCGTACCGTAGAGTTTCGACGGGGTAGGCCCGCGTGATGCGCCCGTATTCGAAAGTATCGCCGTAGACCAGGGCCGCTTCCGCCCTGTCGGTCAGCCGGGCGTTCTCGATGGCATCCGGCCCGTAAAACGCGTCGCCGGCGTTCATAAAATTCACCCAGGTGCCCCGGGCGGCCGCGATGCCCTTATTCATCGCGTCAAAAATCCCCCGGTCCGGTTCGCTGGTCCAGTACGCGATCCGGTCCGCGTGCGCGCGAATGATCCCGACCGTCCCGTCCTTCGAGCCCCCGTCAATCACGATATGTTCCAGGCTGTCGCAGGTCTGTTCCTGGACGCTGCGCAGAGTTTTTTCGAGGAAGGGTTCGGCGTTGTACGTGACGGTGACGACCGAAACGAGGGGAGAATCCGGCATGGGCGTAGCAGTCCTGGCAAAATTTCTTTTGACAAGAAGTTTTTCAGCGCTTTCCGGCCTCTGAAACGGTCCCTGCCCGTTAAATTTTTGACAGGGGAAACCGTTAATTGTAAGCAGTGGATCAGGCAGGCCGGGCATCCGGCCCAGGCTCTCTCATGGTCCCCGCTTCACCACCAAAAAGGAACCTCATGCGTACCATCGCCATACTTTGCCGCCAGGAGGAGATCAATCGGGAAATCGAAACCATCTGCAAAGACTTCGCCGATGAATTCACTCCGGTTTTTTTAAAAGATGAGGCCTCCTTCGTCCAGGTGCTGAACTACGAATTTCCCGAAATCGACATAATCAATTTTACGGATCCGGAAATTAACACAAAAGAAACCCTGGAACTCATCAAAAACGATCCCTGGTTACATTTCGGCGGCAGCATCGTCCTGTATCAGAAGGAAACCGAAAAGGAAGTCCTCTCGCAACTGACCGGGGTGAATATTATCGCCCTGATCCATATCCAGTGGCTGGCCACCTATCTCCCGCGCATTCTACGCGTGCTCAGCCAGAACCGCGGCATCATTTTTCAGCGGGATATCCACGCCCTGTTGCAGAGTAATATTTCGGGCCAGTTCGTGATCGACAACGATCCGTTCGACGCGGCCACCTATTCCAATCTTCTGGCGAACTTTCTGTACAACTCCAACCTGATCAACCTGGACCAGAAGGACGGGTTCAATTCGGCGATGATGGAGCTGTTGATCAACGCCATCGAACACGGCAACTGCAAGATCAGCTACGAGGAAAAACGCGATCACCTGATGCAGGGTCGCGACATCCTCGAATTGATCCGCGACAAAAACGCGGACCCCGAAATCGCGCAGAAAAAAGTGCACCTGAACTACAAAATCAGCCCGACGCGTTCGGCCTTTATCATTCGCGACGAAGGCGAAGGGTTCGACTGGCGCGGCCGCCTGAACGACGGGCCCTCCCCCGAAAAGATCGAGGAATCGCTCGGCCGCGGCATCCTGATGGCCCGCCATTATTTGCTGAATCTGCGTTACAACGAGGAAGGCACAGAAGTATGGTTCGAACTCGAACACGACGAACACGAAAGTAATATCATCCCCCCCGTTTTCAAACAGTACGAGGAAGTCACGTTTAAGGATGGCGAAATGATTTTTCGCCAGGGCGAGGCCAGCAGCCATCTGTACTACATCATCTCGGGGCGGTTCGAGGTCATCGCCAACGGCAAAAAAGTATCCACCCTGACTTCGGCGGATATCTTCCTGGGCGAAATGTCATTTTTATTGAGCAATAAACGTTCGGCCACCGTCGTCGCGCGCGGCAAGGGCGTTCTGATTCAGATTTCCAAAGAAGATTTTATAAATTCCATCAAGGAACAACCGCACTACGGTGTGTTCCTCGCCCGCCTGCTGGCCCAGCGCCTGGATCAATTGCACGACCTCACGATTTAAGGGACGCCGCGAAACGGCTACGAATCAATCAGGTGGTTGGTTTTTCACGCGGCGCCGCCCCCGGCGATTCCAGACAATAATCGCCGACTTACACTTTATCGCGAAAAAAATCGCAAAATATTCTTCGCTTACTTTCGGCGTTCCAAATTTTTTTTGACAATCATATTCCGTATGCTCTCTGGAGCAGGTTTCGTTACCGCCCTCCCGGGTTCGAAACCACGGAGCGTGAAACATCGCTCCGGAAACAGTACCTCCTGAGACGGAGAGAAACTGGAAAGGGCCACATGCCCGCATCCAAATATTCTCTTTCGTTAGAGTCCTTTCCAGAAATGCGGGAGGCAGGGGGCGTTGTCGGCCCCTGGATTCCCGAGCCAGCCCGGCAATCGCCTCCTGTCTTTTTTTTTGTCCCACCGCCCCGCCTCCCAGCCGGATTCCAGCCCCTTCCTGATCATAAATTTTATTTACAGTATGGCCCCGGTATGATTTATTCCCACATTGAATCGTTCTCATTCTTTATCCCTGGCCTTGATGAATTCCGCGCGCAAAATCGTCTGGCGACTGACCGTACGCCTGGAACTGGTCACCTATGTCCTCGGAGTGCCGCTGGGGACGATCTTCGTAATTCTGGTAGGCGGTTACCGCGGCGAACGATTGCTCTTCTTTCTGGTGGCCGTATTTCTGGCGGTCCTGGTCAGCCTGCTTTTCCCGCTGCTGCGTTTTGTGTTCGTTTTACCGGTCTACAGGCGCGCTGAGCCGGAAACTTTTTCCGGTCTCGGTGTGGCCGAACAAATCGCCGTAAAGAGCCGGCTCATGCGAATTCCGGCCTGGAACATCCTGGTCGTGCTGAGCCAGTGGTCGGTGGGGATCGCCTGCGCCAGCGGGTTCCTTTTTCTTTTTTTCGTGCCGACCGCCTGGGAGTTGACGGCCCTGTTTTTCGTCTCGGTCCTGATCTATCCGATCCTCGCCGTCTCACACTTTCTTTCCACGGAAATCCTGAACGCGGAATTGCTCGAAACGAAGGCCATGGCGCTCACGCCCGTCCCGGACGATGCCCAGGCGATTCTGTTCGGCCTCCAGGGCCGGGCCATCAGCACCATCTTCGCGGTCGTGTGGATGCCGCTCGTATTCCTCGGCATGTTGCTGTTTGGAATCGTGAAGATGGGTCTCGGCACGGACTGGCTCGGTCTACAACTCGGCCTCGGCGGCTTCTTTTTGATCGCCATCATCATCGTGACGGGAATCTTATTCACCACGGCCAGTCGCCGCAATGTACGCAACCTGGTTTCGATCATCGCGCACCTCACGGCGGGCGATCTGCGCCAGCAATTGCCCATGATTTCCGGCGATGAACTGGGCAGGTCCAGTCGTCCGATGAATCAATTTATCCAGCGGCTCGGCGACGTCGTTCAAATCATCAACCAGGAGGCGCGGCGACTCGGCGAAAGCTCCGAACGTTTACGCTCGACCACCCGCCACGAGGCCCTCGGTTTACAAAACCTGGCGGCCATGGGTCAGCAAATGAGCGCGTCCACGGAGGAACTCAGCGCCTCAGTTTCAGCGTCCGCGGTGCAGGCGGGCCTGCAGAGCCTGGCCGCCGAACGCGCCAATCAATCGCTGCGAACTCTGCGCGATTCGATCAGCGAAACGAACTCCGCTCTGCACACCTCACGCGATCTCGCGCACGGGCTGGGCCGGGAGGCCTCGGAAGGTTCCCGGATCATTACGGCCGGGCTCCAGGCCATGAAAACCATGGAGGCCAACAGTTCGCAGATCGTGGAACTCGTAAAAGTGATGGAAGAGATCGCGGATCAGGTGAATTTGCTGGCGCTCAACGCGTCCATTGAAGCCGCGCGCGCCGGGGACGCGGGCCGGGGGTTCGCCGTGGTGGCGACGGAAGTTTCGCGGCTGGCCGACCGTTCCCAGTCCAGCGCGCGTATGATTCAGGAAACGGTCCAGAGCACATTGGAAGGTATGCAGAGCGGCGTCCGGGCCATCGGCTCCTCGGCCCATTCTTTCGCGCGCATTGAAGAATCGGTGCAGGGTACGCTCGCGATTATCGATCGCATCGCCAAGATGTCTGACGCGCAGCTCGAGGTTCGCGCGGCCGTCGAATCCGATTTCAAAAGTATCCACGAACTGGCGGGCGAAATCCAGCGGATCACTTTCGAACAGGATCAGACCATGGCCGAAATCGCCGGAGCGATTCATAAACTGAGCGAAACGACCGACTTCCTGTCCACCGAGTCCCGACAGACCACGGATCTGGCCGCGGACCTGGCCGGCCAGGCGGGGCGACTCACCACATCGGTCGCGTTTTTTGAGGCGGACGAAGCGCCTTCGTGAATGCCGCTGCTCACTCTACGAATTCGAATCGCAGACGATCCTCTTTCCCGTCCACCGACTGGATGAAAATTTCGATGCCAGGACCACCGCAACCCAGAAAGTCGCAGCTTTTTTCGTAGCGCGTCTGCGTGACCTTCGTCTGCTCGGTTTTGACGATTAATGCCCCGGGGTCTTTCGTATAACCGGCTTCCTCGTCCACGCTCTCGTTGGCCTCGCCCGTGATCTCGAATTTGAAGCGCGCTCGGTTTTCGCCCCGGTCTTCGACGAGCCAGTAAACGCTCGCTGATTTCCCGGCCATGCTCCCGCTGCCCTTGATTTCTTCTTTCGTGCCGCTGATATCGAGCAACTCACCTTCGCCGATCGGCACCCAGACTAATTTAAAATATTTAATTACGAGGCGCTGCCCTTTCAGCGCGTTTTCCGGCACGATGTCGGTGAACAGGCCGACTTCCGGTTGTACGACCGTCGGCTCCGGCGGCGCGGTCGGCGTCGTTTTTTTGGTCATGGTCGACCCGGCGCAGGCGAGCATCGGGAGGAGCAGCAGGGTGAGGATGGTGTGTTTCATATTTTTTCCGCGTTTGTCGGATACATGATCATACCCGCGCGAATCGGTCAAGTCTGACTTGCCCTTTCCCGCCTGAAAGCAACAACACGCGAAGCAACCCCGCGTCAGCGATTGAGCGAGCCCGCGAGCGAAAGCGCGGCGGTCCCGCCATTGAAAGAAGTCCCCCGGGACCGAGACGCCAAAAAAACGAAAAGGCACCCCACGCGAACCGCATAAAACAAAACCGCCCGGGTCCACAAGGCCCGGGCGGTTTGCAACTTTTTTAGCGCGGAGCGCCTTTCGGAGCGAGCAGGAAGCGAGCGGTCAGGCGATCCGCAACAGGGTGTTGCGAGTCGGCTGACCCGGAAGTGCGCGAAGCGCCTATTGATTCGCCAGCGCGTTTTTGGCCATGTTCAGGTAAAACCCCTGCACATCGAAGTAGTTCTGGCCGGTGTATTCCCAGTTCGTGACCTGTAAGTGGTCGAGACCGGTGGCGTAGATGTAGTTGCTCGGCTTGCCTTTGAACGTGCCCCATTTTTGCGATTCGTACGGGACGACGCCGTCATTGTATGTACCGAGACCGTAGAAGGGTCCGCCGAGAAACGTGATCGGCAGCACGACACTCATGATCGGGTGCTGAATGAAATCTTCATACGCGTACGAGCCGTAGGAAAAGTATTTTACCGTGCTCTTATTGGGCGTGCTGTTGTTGAAAGCCGTCGCCGCGGAAACCGTGAGCGATTTCGCCATGGCGATGATGTCCTGATTGTTGTTGGTGTACAGCAGACCGCCAAACCAGTTGACCACAGCGCCCACATACGGTTTCAACCAGTTGGGGATCACGGCCAGGGCGATGTCAGCCAGGGGCGCGCCTTTGTGCGGGGTGTTGATCGTCGTCAGGGAGCGCACCTTGCCGCTCATGGCGAGATTCGAAATCATGTAACGGGAAACCAGCCCGCCCTGCGAATGCCCGAGGATATGAACTTTCGTATATCCGTAAGCGGCCATCCACTGGTTGATCAGGTTTTTCTGCTGCGAGGCGCGGGTCGGCACCGATTGCATTGCTGTAGAACCCGGCGTCAGCACGTCCGCGCCCTGCGAACGCAGGTACTCGTCCATCCCGCCCCAGTATTTGATAAACGGTGAAGTCTGGGCGTCGTCCCAGCCGAGGATGCCGTGCGAAAGCACGATCGGATACGAATTAACGAGCGGTCCGGTACTGGCGCCGCTGCCGCCAGCCATGATGGCCGTGGCCGCGAACAGGACCGATGCCGCGATTACGATCTGAATTTGTTTTTTCATAGTTTTCCCCCTCTGCGTTTGTTTCGCAAAGAACTGTGTTTCCGGTTTGTGCCCGGTGTATGGCGGAACTGTATCAGAATCAGGGCGCGCTGTCGTCCCGCTGGATCAATTGGAAAACGCGGGGTTGTCCTGCTGGATGCAGGAGGACTTTCGCCGGCGGTAAACAACCGGACCATGCGGCCTATCGGAAAATCTTGCGATTTTTACGCGATAGTACCCGCCCGCGACTCTGATATCCGGTCCCCTCCCGATTAATTATATACGACTATTCCGAGCCCACCCTATGTTCACGTGGCCTGCCCGCATTTCAAGCCGTCAGGTGGGGTGTATGATATTATCCGCAGAATTCAGGACATACTGCACGGCTTTGCTGCGCGAGGGCGACAATGCGCCCCGGGCACCGCAAGACCTTGTGGACCTCCAGCAAAATTTCAATTTTTCGGACACGGAAACCCGCATCGTCGCCCTCGCATATGCGGTCGCGCTGGAACCGGCTTTCGCGCGCAATCTTAATACAGTATTCGGCGCAGTGCAAAACGAACGAACCATGGTCCCGGTTCTCACCCCGCGTCTGTTACAGGCCATGCTGCCGGCCGACGCGCGCACGCACCACGCCCTGTTTGTTGCCCTGGGCCCGGGTAGCATCCTGATTCGGCAGGGAATCATCGACATCGCGCCGGCCGCGCCCGGTACCGTTTTTCTGGACCGAATATATGGCATCAACGACCGCATCGCCGCGTTTCTGGCGGGCGATCGTCAGCCCGATCCGCGTTTCGCTCCTTTTTTAACCGAAATCGAAACAGACGCAAAGGCGACGGACGCGGCACTGACTCCGGACGCGCTCCGGATCGCCCGGGCCTGGGGCGGGGGAAAAGGGCCACGCATCCTATTTCTGGCCGGGCCACCCGGGAGCGGCCGGAGTCGCATCGCGGCCGCCCTGGCGCACGAGACCGGGCTGGGCCTGCTGCGTCTGGACCTGGAGGTACTTACGGCCGACCCTCGCGAGGACGCACGGGGGATTATCGCCGTCGCCGTGCGTGAAGCGCGCCTGCTGGTTCGGTGCCTGTATGTGAGCGGCTTTGACGCGCTGGCCGGGGCGAAGTCGAACTTACTGCGGCGTTATTTGTTACACGTCCTGCGCGAACACGACCTGCCGGTCGTGATCGCCGGCGCCGCGCCCCATGACGACGCGCACGGCGAAGTACTTACGCTACACGTCCCCCGACCCGACACCGCCCAACGCCAGGCCCTCTGGCGCGCGAGTGTCAACGGCAGCGGGGACAACCAACTCGAATTGGAACAGGTCGCCGCCATGTACGGGTTTACCCCGGGCCAGATCCGGTCCGCCGCGCGCATGGCCGGCTGGGCCGCCACCGCGCGCCATGAAGACGGGAAGGTCACTGAAGCGGAGTTGATCGAAGCC
>CAZVZS010000031.1:0-60393 GCA_964631535.1 uncultured Leptospiraceae bacterium | reverse complement strand
CGGCGGGCGCGGGCCTGGCAGCCGCGGACGGAATCCGGGCCGGCCGGATCGACCGGGCCCTCCTGCTCGTGCGCCCGCCGGGGCATCATTCGTTGTATGAGCGGGCCATGGGTTTCTGCCTCTTTAACAATATCGCCATTTGCGCGCGTTATTTGCAAAAAATCGGCTACGCGAAAATCGCCATCGTGGACTGGGACGTGCACCACGGCAACGGGACCGAGGCATCCTTCTACGATGATCCCACCGTGCTGTTCATCAGCCTGCACCAGTATCCGTTTTATCCGGGCACCGGAGCGGCCACCGATCGGGGCCGGGGCGCCGGGCTCGGCTTCACGCTCAATGTACCCATGCCGGCCGGGTCGGTGGAAGCCGCGTATCGCCTGGCGTTCAGCGAACAGATCCTGCCCGCGCTCGAATCGTTTCAACCGGACGTGCTTCTGGTTTCGGCCGGATTCGACGCGCACCGCGACGATCCCCTGGCCATGATCCAGCTCGAAACCGGTTCGTACGAATGGATGACCCGGAGCCTCCTCGAATTCGCCACCGGTAACTGTCAGGGACGAATGATTTCGTTTCTGGAAGGCGGGTACAATCTGAACGCCCTGGCCGATTCGGTGGAAGCGCACGCGGCGGTCCTGTTATAAATGAATCACCTGATTCGCACGTCTGTTCGGGCGGGCCTGCTGGCGCTGAGCCTGAGCGCCGCCTGTTCGCCGCAGAGAATCGCATTCTCTCCCGTATGCGAAATCGCGGTTCGCGATATTCAAAAATCGACCGAGATCAAGCGAATTCGCGACCGGGCCCTCATCGACGAAATCACGCGTGTGCTGAGCGCGCCGCGCGACCGCCTTTCCGCGCACGCCTACGGCTACACTCTGCCGTCCGGCCGTTATAATTTATTGTTTTTCGCCTGCGCCGGGCCGGTGGAACAGCTGGCCATCGGGCCGAATTTTCTGGTCAGCTACCACGCGCAGGCCGTGTACGCGCTCGCCCCGCACGAGCGCGAAATTCTCTTGAAATTGCTCGTTCTAAGGTTTTAGCGAAACGAGCCAGTTTTCCACGAGCCCGGCGGCCATCGCGCCCGCCCGGTCGTTGAGATGCAGACAATCGGTCGTCAGAAAAAAACCCAGGCCGCGGCCGATCTCGTCCCACTCGCGCCCCAGTACGTAACGTTGCAGGACCGCGCGGACGATGTGGTACTCGCCATCGCGGCACAAGGAAACGGTTGGTTTGTCGGCCAGGAAGGCACGCATGGTTTCGGAAAAGGGCAGGTACACCGCTCCGTGGCGCGCCGCCAGGTCTTTCAGATCCAGATTGTACGCGAGCACACGCTGGTTGGCCGGCGATTCCAGTTCTTCGCCGATGGGCGGAATCGACAACACGGCCGTCCGTACGCCGGCCCGCCTCAGGTCCGCGAGAATATTCTCCATGTACCTGTGAAAAAACGCCGCGTCCGGTTTCGCCGGTAGATCCATTTCGCGCAGGTATTCCTGTTCCTTCCGCGCGTTGAGAGTCGCGTTCACATCGTTGGTTCCGCCGAGCACCACGACGAATTTCGGCCGACAGGCCAGGACTGCCGGCAGGCGTCGGTGCATATTGTAGGCAAGTTCGGTGTTGATGCCGGCGTTGATGACGCTGAGATCCGGCCGGTGCGCGGCCACCAGGTCCACGAAGTTCGCGCTCACGCGACCGTGGGTCAACGAGTCGCCCAGGAAGACCAGCACCGGTCGCTCGCCGGCCTGGTTCGCGCAGGCGGCCGGGGAATTTTCGGGCGGAGCTCCCGTGCGACGCGAAATATAAACATAAAACGCCGCGAACAAGAGCGCGATCGAAAGGACGAAACACAACAAATACAACATACGTTTGCGCATCTTTAAAATACTCCTTCCCGGGAGGCCAATCCTACGAACCCCTGGAGAGATTTTGCTTTCGCGAACGGGGGTTCGTAGGATTGGCCCTTATTTCGATTCCAGTTTTTCGATCGCCTCCCAGTTGTCGGGGATGCCGGTTCGCAACAGGTCGCGCGAACGTTCCAGATACAATTTCGCGGCCTTATCGCCGGGGAATTTTTTAAGAACATCGGTAAACATCGTGACGGCACCGGTAAAATCACGGTGGCGATAACGTTCGTAGCCCGCGCCGAATGCGGCGCTGGTGGCGAGTTTTACCTGGAATATGGAATCGATCGCTCCGTCGAAGACCTCAAACACTTCGACCGATTGTAGTTTGCCTTTCACCTGGAGATTGCCGAGCAGGCGCAGGTTGTAACGAGTTTCGAAATTCGGAATTCGTCGTAAAGAGGCGCCGCTGATGGCGATGGACGCCCCGAACATTTTTGTGATCCCTTCCAGGCGGCTGGCCAGGTTGACCGTATCCGAGATGACCGTTCCTTCCATTCGTTCCGCGGCGCCGATCGTGCCGAGCATGAGCATGCCCGTGTGGATCCCGATGCCCACTTCAATCGCCTTGAAGCCCTTACTCACGCGAAGGTCGTTGTAGGCGTTCACGTCCCGCTGCATGTCGATGGCCGCTCGGAGCGCGTCTTCCGGAGAATCCGGAAAGAGGGCCATGATCGAATCCCCGATGTACTTGTCGATGAACCCGTTGTTTTTTTGCACGAGGGGCGTCATGTGTTTCAAGTACGAATTCAAAAAGTCGAAATTTTCCTCCGGCGACATCGTTTCGCTCAGGGAGGTGAAGGAACGGATGTCGGAGAATAACAGAGTCATTTCACGGCGCACCTGATCGCCGATCTGCACGTCGATGATGCTCGTGCGACCGAGAAAGCCGAGGAATTCGCGGGGCACGAACCGGCTGTAGGCCGTGTTCGTATGCGTGAGTTCCGTGTTGAGTTTGCCGACCTGGATGTGCACGCGAACGAAACGATTGGCCAGAATGAGCGCGAGCGAAAGCACGAAGACGATGAACGAATAGGTCGTCAGAGTCGGCAGATTGAGGACGCCCCGGGACGTAAAAATATCCAGCACACCGGTGACGATCACGCCCGAAATTCCGGCCAGCATGAGGAGCGCGTCGCTGCTGCGTCTGAGGCCCATACGAATCAAAATCGCGAAACCGGCGGCGATGTACACCAGCCAGAGTGGTTGAACAATTTTCTGATTCACCGTAGCTTCCCAGAATTCCACGTCGTTCGTGAACACAATGGCCCCGGCGGCCGCGATCGTCGCGAAATTAACGGCCAGCAGAAAGCGGTCCCAGATCCGGAGGAACGATTCCGGCCAGGGGTCGTCGAAATAGTGACGTACGTGGAAATAAAAAAGCGGCACCATGGAAATGAGGTTCAGGTACTGGATTTTTTTCAGAATATCGAAGGGAATCCCGAATTGATACTTGTACTGAGTGCGCAGGAAATGATAACCGACCAGCGCAAGGGCAAACAGGGCGAAGTACAGGTTTTCACGGTCGCGCTGCTGGCGTACGAATAAAAAAAAGAAGTATCCCCCGACGGCAAGGTACACCATCAGAATGTTCACCTGCAACATGTTTTCTTCGGCGAACTCCCGGTACAGGGCCACCGTATCGCCGATGGCGGTTCGGTCGCGGTAGATACCAAGCTCGAAAGCGACGATCCCCTTTACTTCAACCAGCAGCACATTGGTTTGCCCCGGACGCAGCAAACGGTGGGGCAGAGTGTAGAGGCGCACACGATCGTACGCCTGTGGACGCGCGGATTCCCAGTCGCCCGTCTGGCCGATGAGTTCACCGTTCAAATACACCCGGTCGCGGTCGCTGATTTCCCCCAGACGCACGGAGAGGCCCTGCTCCACCGTTTCCGGTAGAACAAACGCGCGCCTGTACCAGATCGTCGTCCTGCCAGCGGGCACCACCCCGGCCGATACCAGATTGTCGGGGACGGCAACAACTTTCCAGCCCTGGGGTTGGTCACGCTCGCTCGTTTCGTCCGCCAGGCCCTGGACCACCGGATCCACCGCATCCCGGCGCACCCACCAGGTCGCGCCGGAGGTGGTCGAATCCAGGGAATCAATCGGTGCCAGACTCAGACGTTGCAGGGGGCGGGAAGTGGATCTGGCGAGTATAACCCCGGGCGTCACAGGGCCCAGCAGGCCCAGGGCGAATATTGTCCGAAACCATCGTGAGCTAAGCATCAAAATCAACCCTGGCAGCTTCTTTTCGCGGGACAGACTCTTCATTACAGGTTGCTGAAAAAGTCCATAATAAATTCGCCGATGCTCACAAAACCGGTGTTTCACGCGGTTTCACGAAACACCGGTTTTGGCGATATATCCTGTATCGCATAGCAGGGCACTTTTTCAGCACCCTGCTAATTAAACGCAGATTCAGGCAAACCGGTTTTAAAAAAATGTCCACCGAAAAGCGAGCGAAACTTCTTCCCAGGCAGGAGTGCGGGAAAAATAAGTCCGCATGACTGAATGGGAACCGACGCGCAGGGGCTCGCTGGCAGGCAGGTGGCTCCTGAGCATCAGACGCTGGAACATCCAGCGCGGGATCCAGGAGGCCGGCCTGTCAAGTCGAAACCGCGAACATGAAGGTTTGCGATTCCATTACTACGAGTTCCGCTCAGGCAAACCGCCGCTCGTCCTATTGCACGGTTTTCTGGATACGGCCGCCACCTGGCGCAAGTTATTTCCCTATTTGACGCCGCACTTCGATCTGTACGCGCTGGATCTGCCTGGCAGCGGTTCCACGCGAATGCCCCCCGTGCGGGAACTCTGGAACATCCCCAACATGGCCCGGGCCACCGCGCGTTTTTTGTCCGATCAACTGGAGTTACGCGGGGCCACGCTCCTGACCCACAGCATGGGCGGACTCTTCGCGGCGCATATGCAGGAATACGTCCGTAAACAGAAACGCGCTCCCCTCTTCGATTCGTTTCATTTGATCGCCCCGGGACTCCTCAAACTCCCACCCGACCGGCGCGACGCCACCCGCCGGATGCTGTACCCCCGGACGGTGGACGAAATTCGCGAATTATTGATAAAAATATATTTTAAGGAAATTCCCGCGATCCCGGACATCGTTTTAAACGGGTTCCTGCGACTCTGGTCCGGCGTGGAGCACTATTATCTGGCGGAAAATACGGTGGAGCAGGAAGAACAGGTGTTCTACACTCCGGCCCGGCTGCGCTCGCTGCGCTGGAAGCCCGTTCTATACTGGGGCCGCGCGGACGGTATCACACCCCTGGCCTGGGGGCAGCAAATCAAACGCGCCATCCCCGGGGCGAAGTTGCATGTGCTGGAGGAGGCGGCGCACGGACTGCACCTTGAAAAACCCGGCGAATTTTTTGAAACATTTCGAAGGGAAGCGCTCACCGGCCGGGGCTGATCTCCGCGACCGGACGCTTCGGCGCTCAGGCGCGGCGTTCGTCCCGGTTCAAATATTCGCGCACGTAATCGCCCACGGCATCGTCGATGTCCGTGGCGGGTTCGTCGTAGCCGATGAGGCGCAATTTGTCCATGGGCGCGCAGGTAAAGTACTGATACCGATCGCGCAAGTCCGCGGGCATTTCCATAAATTCGATGCGCGGCTCCAGTTCCAGGGCCTTGAAAATCGCCCGCCCCAGTTCAACCCAGGTACGCGCATGGCCCGAGCCGGCGTTGAACAGTCCGTTCGCGCCCGGGTTGTCCAGTGCCAGGTAAACGGTCAGGCGCGCGGCGTCTTTCACGTAAAAAAAATCGCGTTTCTGTTCCCCGTCCGCGTAGTCGGGCCGGTAACTTTTGAACAGGCGCATTTTGCCTTCCGCGCGGATCTGGCGAAAGGCCTTGAGCACAACGGACATCATATCGCCCTTGTGGTACTCGTTCGGGCCGAACACGTTGAAATATTTCACGCCCACGAAATGCGGGGCGAACTGGTCGCGCGCGAGCTTGAGATCGAACATGTGTTTACTGTACCCGTACATATTGAGCGGTGACAATTCGTAGAGGCGCGCCTCGTCGTCTTCGTATCCGTTTGATCCGTCGCCGTAGGTGGCCGCGCTGGACGCGTACACCATCCGGATATCGTTGCGGGCCGCGAATTCGGCCAGTTCCGCCGAATACTGATAATTATTGCGTACCAGATAACCCGCGTCGCGTTCGGTGGTGGCGCTGCACGCGCCCAGATGAATGATACAGTCCACGCGATTCGCCTCGATCTGTTTCAAAAAACCGAAGAGCTGGTCTTTTTCCAGATATTCTTCGTAGCGTAAAGTGCGCAGGTTCATCCATTTATCCGACGTGCTCAGGTGATCGGCCAGGACGAGATCGTCACACCCGCGTCGGTTGAGTTCGCGCACGACCGCGCTTCCAATGAGGCCGGCCGCGCCGGTTATCAGGATCATGCCCGGAAAAAAGGCGGAGGCGAGGCCCGCTGTCAATGGAATTCCGCGCTGTCGGGGGAATTTCAGCGGAATAGGGGTTGACGGTCCGTACCGCCCCGGGAAACACTTCGGCGCAAAGCGGGGAGAATTTGACAACCCGGCCGACCCCCCTCGCGGAACGTATGATCACTGTACTGTCGGGCACAAACCGGAACAATTCGCGCACCCGGCGAATTGTCGGACTGGTCCTGGAGCATTACCGCGAACGCGGCGTGGAAGTTCAACTGATCGATCTGGCCGAGTTGCCGCGAGATCTGTTCGTCCCCGAACATTACGGAAAAACGAAACCGGAGGCGATGCGGCCTTTCCAGGAAAAAATCCTCCATTGTGATGGGATTCTGACCGTTACCCCCGAGTACAACGGATCGTTTCCCGGCGTTCTGAAATACTTCATCGATCTCCTGAAATTCCCCGAATCATTGTACGATAAACCATCGGCGTTCATCGGCCTTGCCACCGGCCGCTTCGGCGGTTTGCGCGCCGTCGAACAGCTTGAGATGGTCTTTCAATATCGCGAGGCGCATATTTACGGCAAACGGTGCCTGTTCCCCGGCGTGGAAACGATTCTGAGCGACGATAATCGGATTACCGACGAATTTATTCGGGGATTATTCATCACCCTCCTGGACGGGTTCGCCGAATTCGCGTATCGGTTAAGAACAACAAAATGAGCGAAACCACGAGCGAACTTGCTGACGGCATCGTTTCCGGCAACCGTCGCGCGCTCGCGCGGGCCATCACGCTGGTGGAAAGTTCCCTGCCCGGCGAACGCGCGCGGGCCGAGGAATTGTTGAATGTACTGTACCCGCGCGCCGGGCACTCCTTTCGCCTGGGCCTGTCCGGCGTACCGGGCGCGGGGAAATCGACGTTCATCGAAAGTTTCGGCCTCGCCTGGATCCGGCGGGGCAAACGGGTCGCGGTGCTGGCCGTCGATCCCAGTTCCAGTCTTTCGGGCGGCTCAATTCTCGGCGATAAAACGCGGATGCAAAAACTCGCGGCGGACGAAGCGGCCTTTATCAGGCCCTCGCCGACGGGCGGCGTCCTGGGCGGGGTGGCCCGGCGAACGCGCGAAGCCATGATCCTGTGCGAAGCCGCGGGTTACGACGGGATTATCGTGGAAACGGTCGGCGTGGGTCAGTCGGAAACCGCGGTCGCGGAAATGACCGATTTTTTTCTGCTCCTGGCTCTGCCGGGTGCGGGGGACGAACTGCAGGGCGTAAAAAAAGGCGTTCTGGAACTCGTGGATTGTGTCGTCCTCAATAAAGTCGATGCCGGCCGCCCGGAAGCCCTGCGTTCGCAGGCGGATTTAACGGCCGCTCTGCGCATGGGTCGTGTTCGCATACCGGACTGGACGATCCCGGTGTTGCTCTGCAGTGCCCTGACCGGGGAGGGTATTGAGGCGGTGTTCGAAACCATCGAGCGATTCACGCAAGTAACCGGATCCGAGGCGCTGGAACGCAGGCGGCGCGAACAACGCCGGCAATGGATGCGTTCGGCGGTCCTGAACGAGCTTCAGGATGCCTTTGAGCGGCATCCGGCCGTCAGGTCCAGTCTGCCCGAACTCGAACGCCAGGTTCTGGACGGTACGATTCCGCCCGCGGTGGCCGCCCGTCAGCTTCTGAAGGCCTTCTTTTCCGCCGGCCCGTACGCAGGCTAGCCCGGGCCTGCCATTGTCCGCGAAAATAAAAAACCCGCCATTCCTTGGCTGTTTTCTGCCGTATTTGTCCAATAAAGGCAAAAAAAATCCTTATCGCACAATTTTTTTGGGATTTTGGGAAGCTCGGTCCGTATACTCAATAGAATCGCCAGACCATACAGAACGAAAATAATATTAATTCTTTAAAATATGGCTTGCCGTGAATCAATCCAAATCGACAGGTTTTGCACAACAAGGCCTATTTTTGAGGAAAAAGTGAAAAAGAAGTCCCAGGAACCTAAACTTTTTATAGGGTTTTACCTGCTGGCGATCGTGATCGTCGCCTGTTTTTTGCCTCTCTGTAAGGAAAAACAGGATCTCGCCGGCAAAGTCCTGGCCATGACCGGGATTGTCGAAATTTCCGGCGCTACCACGGGGGCCAGGCGAACACTTGCGTACGATTTACTCAACTCTGACCAGGCCCGCTACCAGCCTGGTGAAATGCTGGAAACCGCCGAGAATTCGAACGCGGACCTCGGATTTCGAACGGGGGTTTTTATTCGGATTCTTTCCAGTTCGAAAATTCAGTTCAGCGGGACGAAAATTTTCGGCGGCGATTCGCCGGATAACCTCGTGCTGGATCTGAACCGTGGAGCGGTCGGATTGAAAGCCACCAAACTCCCCGCAAAAGCCATCATTGCCCTGCGCACGCCTACCGCGGTCGCCTCCGTCCGCGGGACGGAGTATCTGGTCGAGTTCAAAGACGGAGTGACGACGGTTCTCGTCCAGGAGGGCGCCGTCGCTGTCGGGCCGCCTGACATCGAGCCCACCCAGGTTGTGGCCGCCGGCCAGAAGGCCGTGGTGGCCGCGGACCTCCAGGTCCAGCTCACCGTGCAAACCCCGGCGGAACGGGACCGCGTAAAACGATTCCTGGCCGCTCTCGGCGATCCGGCGCGTAAAAAAATCGACGAGAACGCGGAGCTGGGTACGCCGGAAGCGATTCGCGCGCATTACGGGGAACTCCATCTGGTCACCATGAAAGACGGCCGCGTGTACACTGGATTCGTCGCCCAGCACGGCGATCTGGTGAAAGTCCACACGTCATACGGCGTCATTGAGATACCTGAAGCGGAAATCCAGACGATTACGGACGCGCGTTAATTCCGGGTGGGTGTTATATGAAAAAATCGTTCCCCCCCGGGAAATCGCCTGATTTAGGTTTTCTCACGGTTGGTGTTTTCGGGTTGGCCTTCGGCTGGCTGGCCTGCGCGGGGGATGTCTGGGCCGGTCCGGAAGACGCGCATTCGGTTCGTTACGAATTTCACCAGAATCGCGGCGAACTCGCGGATACTGTCATTCTCAAAAACGGGAAGGTCTTTACCAATGTAAAAACCTTCCCCCAGGGCGGAGTCCATATCGTCCGCTTTCAAAACGGCCAGTCGATGTCCGTACCCAACGCTACCATCAAAATCGTTCGCATCCAGGGTGTGAGCTGGACCATTCGCCCGCCCGTACAACAGGCCGTGGCTCTGGTGGCTCATAAACGCCAGCCGCGCGAGCAGGCACCCGCGCGGGTCGTGCCCCCGTTCGTGCCCCTGGAACGTCAGATTCTGCCGACGCAGCCCGATCAAAAGGCCGAGGCGATTGTCGAGCAAGAATGGCAGATGGGCCCGGTGACGCGGTCCCTGCTCGTGCCCGGCTGGGGCCAGTGGTGGATGGGCTACCGAACGCGCGCGGCGATTATCGTGGCCATGGGCGTCCCGATCGTCCAGGCGTACTGGGTTCACCGCAGCGAGCACACAGAGGCACAGTCCCTGTATTCCGAAACCCTGACCCCGTATTTACTGGCCCAGCCGGAGAATTCGCCCTGGGGGGTCGTGGCCTACTATTCTGTATTTAATTTCCGCCGCAGCACATTATTAGGCAAAGAAAACGAAACGAACGCCGCCGTTTACGCGTTATTGGGGCTCTGGGCCCTGCAGGCACTCGATGCGTATTATGTGCATACCGCGGATGGTGGTACGGACCCATTTTTTAAGTTCGCCCCCAAAATTAGCTTTACAAACGATTTCGGCGCCCCCACTACTTTGCTTGCGTTTTCCGACGGAAAAAATTTTATCATCGGATTCGGAGTTCATTTCTGATGAAAACACCAGGTAAAAAAAACAACGTGCGAAGGCTGCTCCTTTCGTCAATCATGCTGGGCCTTCTGGGAACATCGTGCGTAAAGTCCAATCTGGACAACGCCTTTGATCCGCAGTTCCCCCTCGGATTGATCATTGGTCTGAATCTGAGTAGCGGCGGTGGATCGTCCTCCAGCAGCGGGGCGGGTGGTCCCTGCCGGTACGATCAGTCCAATTTCGATAACTGCACGTTCAGCGACTGACCGCGTTCCGGAATTTTTTTCGCTCCGGCGCGAAGCGGGCCGGTACGAACACGGCTTGCGCCTAAGTCCCCATTTTCCGTATTAGAGCGTTTCCCAAAATCGCCTCTACTCCGCGCACAGCAAATTCGGTGTGCTCGCCGATTGGCGATACCTTCTGGTTCGCGAGAGCGCGCCTATTGGGACGCGCCCTGAAATCCCTGATCTGAATCTGGACCGAATCTCATGCAGAGCAAATTTGAGTACATGAAAAAAGACCTGTACGATCTGGCGGAAACTTCGCTGGAACAGGTCATCGCTCTCAGCGATTGTATCGATACCGGGGACCTGGACCTGGCGCTCGAAATCGTTCAGCGCGACGATTATCTTGACTCGCTCGAAAAAGACATCGACAACCTTTCCCAGACCGCGTTGCTGGAGGCGGTCGCGACCCACCAGCAACTCGAAGGCAAAAACGCCGCTCCCCGGCCCATGGACGATCCGCTGCATTTCGCCCTGTCCGCCATTCGTCTTTCGAATCACTTTGAACGCATCGGCGATGAGGTCGTCAACTGCGCCCGGGCGTACGCGCGGGGCAAACTGGAATTGAACCGGGAAGAAAAAATGAACCTGCTGCTCTCACGTGTGGTGACCAGCGTGGGGATGGCGGTGGAGTCGCTCATTGAGCGCAAGGTGAAATTTTTCGGTTCGATTCACACGGTCGAACGCGAAATCGATCTCTTGAGCGCGGAAATTTTTCTTGAAATCGGCAGCCGCCAGGACATCGACCGCAAGCAGGGACTGGATCTCTATCGAATCCTGCTCGGCCTCGAGCGGATGGGGGACCTTTCCGTGAACATCACCGAGGAGCTGGTACGCCTGGCCACCGGCCACGACATTCGCCACATGGATTTTCGCGCCCGTGAGTCGATCCTGGTGGAAAGTCGCAATATTACCAGTTCCGGCGAACCCTGAACCAGACCCGGCCTGGGAGATCCGTTCGGCGCCGCCGCGTAGCGGAGGGGCGCGTCAAAATACGAAGTCTCTCAGCGCGCGTTTACTTCGGCGCGTTGCCCAGGTACTGTTTCAACTCATCGAAGAACTCGGGCGGGATGTTAATTCCGCGGTTGATGATCCGTTCGTTGTATTTGTTAAAGCTGTAACGATGGGACGAAGTATTCAAATAACTTTCCAGAATCCGCGAGGCGTGTTCGCTGAAATTGTCTTTGAGATCCGGAATCGTTTCGAAACGTTTCTGAAATTGTTCCAGCAACGGCCGGTTCACCGGGCGCGCGATACTTCGATAAAAGAGAAAGCGGAATACCGCCTCGTTCAGAGTCAGGTCCGGCGAGCTCATCAGGCCCTCCAGAAACTTCAAATTCATCACTTCCAGGAACTCGACCTTGAAGGTTTTATCGTTCAAGCGCTTTCGAACCGTTTTGCGGATTTCCTGCTGCTCGAAAATGAGATTGGGGCAAACGTCGGGACAGTCCGGCCGGTCCGCGTGGATATCGCAATAATGGTACAGGATACAGTCGGCGTCGGAGGTTTCGTCCGCGATCCCAAAATTGATGCTGCCCAGCATATCAAAGGCCACGGTGTACCCTTTTTCGGCCAGTTGCGGTACGATCCTCCGAAACGCCTGCATCAGCTTCAGCGTGAATTTAGTATCGTAATTACGATAATTACTTTTCAGAGTCAGGTATTTTTCAATCAGGGTCATGGGCGTTCCCCCCGGATGTTCAAAAATCCGCCCCCGCGCCGGGGAGTCCAGCAGTACCGTTTCCAGCCGGCCTTTTTGTGGCCCCGGCCCCACCTCCGGTCGATAATGGTACGGTACGGCCGCCACGGGCGGGGCGTCCCTGTGATGAAAGTATGGCCAGAGTAGTTTCGGTTATCAACTACAAGGGAGGGGTCGGGAAGACCACGATTACCCTCCAACTCGGCGTGTGCCTGGCCACGAAATTCGAAAAAAAGGTGCTTTTAATCGATCTGGACCCCCAGTGCAGTCTTTCCCTGTCCACCGTGGACGAACACTACTGGGCCGACTGGGTCGAGCGCAGAGGGTCCGTGAAAAACGTGCTCCAGACCTTCTGGGACCAGGAAAAACCTTCGCTCTCCCACGATTGGGTCATTGAAAACGCTCTCGGCCGGGCCTGGGATAGCCTGCCCGGCAAAACGCCGACTCTGGACCTGTTACCTTCTCATCTGGAATTGCCCGAATACGATATGCGCCTGGTCAGCAAGAAGCCGCGGCACATCGCCACGATGGAAGATTTTTATCTGAAGCGTTATCTCATTTTACGCGAGGCGATTTCGACGATTCGCAAGAGCTACGATTTTGTGCTCTTTGATTGTCCGCCCAACGTGTACCTGGGCGCGCGCAACGCGATCATCGCCAGCGATTATTATCTGGTGCCGACCATTCCTGATTTCATTTCCTGCTACGGTATTCCGTTTATTTTATCGCACATTGAAACGATGCTGGAAGAAGTCCAGGAGCGTGGCGTACGCACCACGGCGCGGTTTCTCGGCATCGCGCGCAACCGGGTGCGCAAAGCGGGGGGACATCTGGTCCGGGAACACGATGAACAATCGAACAAACTCAAACGCGAATACGAAGAGTATTTGTTGAACTCGATGGTGATGGACCGGATCGGCGTGGCCGAACTTCTGGGCACGCGCGAAAACATTTACACCAACGGCGAAAAAACCGCGGAAATTCGCAACGACTTCATCAATCTGACGAAAGAAGTGCTCGACCGGATCGAAAAATCGTAAGAGCCGGGATTTGGATGATACGGAAAATCTCAGGATTTCCCTGAAAATGATGTTTTGGGACTGGCTCTAAGCGGCGTTAACCCGGATTACGAGCGCGGGTCCAGTTCGGCCGAGCAAACCGAAAACCCTGGCGCGATATCCAGACCGGTCAGGGTCTGTTCATACCGAACCCGGCGCGCTGCTCCCGTCTGCGTGTATACGAACACGCGCCGCTGCACCGGGTCGATCAGCCACCCAAGCCGACAACCCGCTGCCATCCAGGCCTTCATTTTTTCGCGCAGACGCGGCATGGAGTCCGAGGGCGAACGCACCTCGATCAGAAAATCGGGAATGCCTTCCACGAAGCCCTGCCAGGTCAGCCCGTAAACTGGATTGCCTGGCAAAACAAGGGCCGCGTCCGCTGAACGAATATCCCCGCCCGGCAGGCGAAACCCGGTGGAAGGGCCGTATACCGTGCCCTCGTTGGTTCTGGTCCAGAGATATAACTCTCCAGTGTACGCGCCTTCCAGCCGGCCGGATTCACCCCCGGTGGGCGGCATTACCTGAACCTCTCCTTTCACGAGTTCCAGGCGAAAATCCGGAAAACGCGCGCGCATTTCCATTAATTCCGCTTCGGGCGTTCGCGGCGCCGGGGTTTTTCGTAGAGTGGCTAAACGCATAAGCAATCACCCTAAAAAAGGTGAAATCCAGCCGAATTGTAGCCTACTTTTTTCGGTTTTTCCACAAAAAAAACCGATTTCTTCAATTTTCAATGGATCGCTTCGACCACCATCGCGATTCCCTGGCCGCCGCCGATGCAGAGCGAGGCCACACCGTAGCGCAGCTGGCGACGGCGCAATTCTTTGCACAAAGTGAGCAGGACGCGGTTTCCGGATGCCCCCAGGGGATGACCGATGGCGATCGCGCCGCCGTTTACGTTCGTGCGTTCTTTATCAAGATTCAATTTTTTTTGGACGGCCAGAAACTGAGCCGCGAAAGCCTCATTCACTTCGATCAAATCCATCTGTTTGAGTTCGAGTCCCGCGAATTTCAGCGCGGCCGGGATGGCGTGGACCGGACCGATGCCCATTTGATCCGGAGCGCAACCCGCCGCGGCCCAACCCAGAATCCGCGCGAGCGGTTTGTGTCCCTGTCGCGCGGCGAAATCTTCCGAGGCAACAAGCACACACGACGCCCCGTCATTGATCCCGGAGGCGTTGCCCGCGGTGACGGTGCCCTCTTTATCAAACGCCGGGCGTAACGCGCCGAGACCGGCCGCGCTCGCCGCGCCGCGAATAAATTCGTCGCGCTCGAAAATAGTTTCCTGTTTTTTTTCACGGACGGTCAGGGGCATGATCTCTTCCGCCAGGCGACCTGAGGCGGTCGCGGTTTCGGCCCGTCGCTGCGAAATGGCGGCCCATTCGTCCTGTTCTTCGCGCGAGATCGAATACTCGCGCGCGAGATTTTCCGCGGTCATGCCCATCGGCATCTGGACGTAGCTATCCGTGAGTCCTTCCAGTAAAAGATCGATCATCGCTACGGAGCCAAAACGATTGCCCCAGCGCGCCCCGGTCGCCAGGTACGGCACCTGCGACATGTTCTCCACTCCGCCCGCCACCGCGAGCCGCGCGCGGCCCAGTCCGATTTGCATGGCGGCCTGCGCCACCGCTTCCATTCCTGAACCGCAGAGGCGATTGACGGTCAGGGCCGGCACGGCGACGGGCAGGCCGGCTTTGAGGCCGATATGACGCGCCAGGTAGATCGATTCTGAACCGGTGGGGAGCACGTTTCCAAATATGATCTCGTCCACTTCCGCCGCAGAAACCCCGGTCTTCCCAATAATATGCGCCGTGACGGCCGCTCCCAGCTCCTCCGGGGTGCGATCTTTAAGCGCCCCGCCGAACGAGCCAAAAGCCGTACGAATTCCATCCAGAATGACCGCTGCTTGCATGAATAACCAGTCCTTCCCGAAACGATTGTTCCAGTATATCCTCTGGGGCCGAGAGGGGTTTCCCGGTCCAGAAAAACCTTCTCGCGACGGCGGCGGGGAGCATAACAAAAATCTGCTTAAAATTTCCAGCTTGACGCCCGGGCGGGGCGAGCGGATGGGGTTGGACGGGGGTTCCGCGCCCGACCGGGCGCGTGAACCGCGAAAAATCGGCGGAAATTTTGAATCGCTGATTCTCTTAAATATACTTTAATTAACTCCTCAAATGCCGGATATTAATAAACCACTCATTGTTCAATCGGATCGTACCATGTTGCTGGAGGTCGATAACGAAAGTTTCGACGAATGCCGCGGCCTGGTGAGCCGTTTCGCCGAGCTGGAAAAAAGTCCGGAGTATCTGCACACGTACCGCATCACGCCGCTTTCGCTCTGGAACGCCGCGTCCAGTAAACTCTCCGCCGACGATATCGTGGAGGGCCTGGAAAAATATTCCAAGTATCCCGTACCCAGAAACGTGGTCAGCGAAATTCGCGAGCAGATTTCGCGGTACGGCAAAGTCAAACTTGTCAAGGATGACGAGGGATCGCTTTTTATCTATTCGGATGAACGTCCTTTTCTAAACGAAATCGCGAATCATCGCAACGTGCAACAATTCATCGAGAGCCGGGAAGGGGAACGCATCAAAGTCAAAAAAGATTTTCGCGGTCACATCAAACAGGCCCTGATCCGCATCGGCTATCCGGTGGAGGACCTGGCGGGGTACGATGAGGGGGCTCGCTACGGATTTAACTTCAAGCACAAAATGGAAGACGGGAAAGAATTCGGGCTGCGCGATTACCAGCGCCAGTCCGTGGACGTGTTCCACGCCAATGGCAGCCAGGAAGGCGGTTCGGGGGTGATCGTCCTGCCGTGCGGGGCCGGGAAGACCATCGTCGGCATCGGCGTGATGCAACTCGTGGGCGCGCAGACGCTGATCCTGGTTACCAATACTCTTTCCATTCGCCAGTGGGTGAACGAATTGTTGCAGAAGACCGACATTCCGCCGGGAGACATCGGGGAATACAGCGGCGAAAAAAAAGAAATCAAACCCATTACCATCGCCACCTACAATATCATCACCCACCGCAAAAAGAAGGGCGGTGATTTCACGCATTTTAACATCTTCGGCGCCAATAACTGGGGCCTGATCGTGTATGATGAGGTGCACCTCCTGCCCGCTCCTGTGTTCCGGATGACTTCGGAACTCCAGGCCAAACGGCGCCTGGGACTGACCGCCACGCTCGTTCGCGAGGACGGACTGGAAGAGGACGTGTTCTCTTTGATCGGCCCTAAAAAATTCGACGTACCCTGGAAGGACCTCGAAAAACGCGCCTGGATCGCGGACGCGCGTTGTATCGAAGTGCGCGTGGACATGGACGAGGAATTACGCCTGAAATACAGCGTGGCGGACGATCGCGAAAAATATCGCCTGGCATCGGAAAACCCGCGCAAGATCGACGCCATCAGCACGATTCTCGACGAACACGGTCGCCGGAACGTGCTCATCATCGGCCAGTACATCAACCAGCTCGAACAGATCGCGGCGCATTTTGGATTTCCCTTGATTACAGGCAAGACCCCGCTGCCGGAACGCGAGCGTCTGTATTCCGGTTTTCGAACGGGCGCGATTTCGTGCCTGATCGTTTCCAAGGTGGCCAACTTTTCGATCGACCTGCCGGACGCGACGATCGCGATCCAGGTCAGCGGCACGTTCGGAAGTCGCCAGGAAGAAGCCCAGCGCCTGGGGCGCGTGCTCCGGCCGAAAGAGGGCGAAAACACGGCCTTTTTCTATTCGCTGGTCAGCCGTGACACCACCGAAGAACGTTTTGGCCAGAACCGTCAGTTGTTTCTCACGGAACAGGGTTACGAATACCAGATTTATACGTACGAACAATTGCTGGAACTCAAAGGCCGCGTTCCGGAAAGTATTCTGTCCTCCTGACCCATACGCAGCGGCGAGAGGCCGGACCTCTATGTTCTCTCGTTTCAAAATAACCCTTTTCATCGGGATCGTTCCCTTCGCGCTCGCGGGAGAGTCGGAGGTCGACGCTCCGCCGTACGCGTTCCGCGACTATCGCGAGGCGGCCGCTGGCCTGGTGACGGTGAACGGTCCGGCGTCCATCGTGGCCGGACCGCGCCTGGAGGCGGATGCGGAACGAATGGTGTTCGGTACCGGCGGCTGGGGCTCCCGGCGAATCTCGTATTCTTCCCTGCGTGAAAATCTAAGGCGTTCCGGTTCCGCTCGTTCCGACCTGGAAGAAGCCGAACGCCTGCCGCATGGGGGCGAAGACGACCTGATTCCCGTCCGCCCCCTGTTTACGCAAACCCTGAACGGCGAAAAAGGTAAACGTTATCTGATATCACTCAGGTCCCTCGGCGTCCTGGCCACCGCGGAAGGTGGCGGTTCTTTCACCGCCTGGAAAAACCTGCCACGGCGTTTCGTGCCGGAAGATTACGAAGGCCCCGTGCTGTACCGTGATGTGCTCGACGTCTGGCAAAATCCGCGTCTGCACCGGCAGTTGCTCGTCCTCAACAAACACGATCTTTTACAGAGCGATGACGGGGGCGAATCGTTTACGAAGCTGCGGCTCTCCGGCGTGAAAGCGGACGAAACATTCGCCACTCTGGGGGCGCGCGCCGGTGAAAGCGGAGCGATCGAAGAAATTTTTCTCGGCACCACTTCAAACGGCGTCCTTCGTCTGCGACCCGGGCCGGCGGGCCAGGCCCGTCGTCAGGAACGAATTACCCAGGGATTGCCATTTCGCCCGCACGACGGCCGGATCATTTTTTACGAAGAAATCAGCGGTCTCGCCGTGGACGAGGGCCGCGGGCGATTGATCGCCACCACACTGTTTTCAGGTTCCGTTTGTGTGGCTCCTCTGAGCGGCGGGCGGTTCCAGTGTGAAGCCGTCCCGGGACTCAGCGGAGAGGACAGCGTCGACTTTTTGTTGTACGACCCCGACACGGCCGTGGCCTACGCGGGGACGAATCGCGGCGTCTACGCGTTCGCCCCGGAGGGCCAGGTCCCGGGGACGAAACAGGCCTGGGCGACCATGTCCACCGGCGAATTCTACGGCACGACCGGGGACGAATCCACCGTTTTCCTGGGACGCTTCGCGGACGGAATCGGTCGCACGGGGCTCGCGCCTTTTCGGAACAATCCGCGGCGCGCGGTTCCAACCAACCTGCGTGGATTTTATATTTCGCCAACAACCGCCAGCAGCAAGCGCGAGCGAATTTATGACATGGTCAATCGCTACGGCTACAACGCGGCCGTGATCGACGTCAAAGACGATTTTGGTCGCCTGATCTACGGCAGCGACCTGCCCGATGCGCGCGCGATGAGCAATACCCTGGCCCGCGCGCCCCTGCGTGAGATCGTGGCCGAACTCAAAAAACGGAACATTTATACGATCGCCCGCCAGGTGGTCTTCAAGGACAACCATGTCTACGCCTACCGCGGCAATCGTTACGCGATACGTGACGCCGGGGGCGGGCCGTGGGGACCCGAACTGGAAGAACGCTGGACGGATTCGTATTCGGTCTGGGTGCACAATTACAATATTCGCGTCGCGCGGGAAGTGCTGGCCCTGGGCTTCGACGAAATTCAGTTCGATTACATTCGATTTCCGTCCGACGGTCCGATCGGGCGCTGTCGCTGGTCGCACCGCGAAGGCGACGCGTACATGTCGGAGGCGCTCGAATCGTTTCTCCGCAAAGCGCGCGCGAAACTCCAGGCGCCCATCAGCGTGGACGTATACGGCTACAACGCCATCTACCGCGCGGGCGGAGTGATCGGCCAGGACGTGCACGATTTGGGCGATTACATCGACGTGCTTTCGCCCATGCATTATTCGTCGCATTTCGGTCCGCAATACATGCGCGACGTGCCGCGCGATCAGCGCGCCTTCGCTCTGCTCAAACTGGGATGCGAACGTCCGATGCGCCGCGGGCGCGGCGTGTTTCAGGTGCGGCCCTGGCTCCAGGCCTTCGAAATGATGAGCGGCACCTGGGGGGCCGGCGCGCCGTACATGCAAAACCAGATTCTCGGTTCGCTGGAAGGGGGCTGCAATGGCTTTTTGTTCTGGGGACCGCTGGCAAGGTTCACCATCCCCGGCCAGGTGCAAAATCGTATGTACGGGACCACGGACCACCTGATTCCCCGCTGATTACGATTTCGCGCGAACTATATTTTATTTTTTTATGGCGAATCCGGGCCCGGGGTCCGGTATTCGCCGACCCCGGGGTTCTGGCAGCCCTGGGGGGAACTTCGGACTAAACGGCCAGGCGCTGGCGACGCTGCGGGTCGGCTTCGTCCAGCTCCTCGTTAAAGCCGAAAAGCAGAGGGCTTTTCAGACGATCCACATACAGGACGCCCAGCAGGTGATCGCATTCGTGCTGGTAGACCACCGCGTCGAATCCCTGGATGACTTCGTCGTGGAACTCTTCTTTTTCATCGTACCACTTCATGCGGATTTTACGCGAACGTTCCACGAAACCGCGCATCTCCGGTACGGAAAGGCAACCTTCCCAGAACCCTTCCCGGGGTTCTTCCAGGACCTCGATCTGCGGATTGATCAGGACCTGTTTGAGAATGCCCTCTTTTAAATCCGGATACCGATCACTCTGTTCGAAACCGACCACGACCACCTGTTTTAGAACGCCGATCTGGGGCGCCGCCAGGCCGAGGCCGCCGGCGTCTTCCATCGTATCGAACATATCGCGGATCAGTTTTTTCATCTCGGAAGAACGAATTTCGGAGACGGGTACCGGCAGCGATTTTTCGCGCAGGAGTGGATTGCCCATTTTTAAAATATTCCGTACGGCCATGGTTTTCTCTCTGGAAACGGGCGATCCAGTCGCCCTTGTTTTTTCGGGTTTGCTTCGAATATAACAAAACGCGGACCAATGACCGCAAGCTATTTTCCGATTTTACGCGGCGGGGAAGCCTTCGAAAGCGTAAAAAAACCCTCCGCATTCCAACGATGCCGGAGGGTTTTTCCCCAGCTCAAAACGGCCGGAAGCGGCTTTGAGATGAGTTCCGATTGTGGAGACGAGGAGAATCGAACTCCTGACCTTTTGAATGCCATTCAAACGCTCTCCCAACTGAGCTACGCCCCCGAATGACTGTTGAGAAAGTCAGAAAATCCCGGCTCCGGGAGCTGTCAAGCAATTTCGCGGGTTGTGGAGCGCCAGGGGGAACCGATTTTTCGGTACTCTTAGCAGGGTGCTGAAAAAGCTGCGAATGAGACGATACAGGATGTATCGCCAAAACCGGTGTTTCGTGAAACCGCGTGAAACACCGGTTTTGCGAGCATCGGCGAATTTAGTTCGCCGATGCGACACCTGAAAAAGTCCAGGGAGGGACTTTTTCAGCAACCTGTTAGAGTTCATCTCAAAACTGCCTCCATGAGTTTTGAGATGAGCTCTCTTAATTGCATTGACCCCGGCTCGCGGATGGCCTAAATTGCAAATGTGGCGTCATACCTCCTTGAAAAACAGTCAGTTCGGGACGTGGCTCTTCCCATTTCCGTCGACGCGTACCATAAACTCGGCGAGTCGGGAATTATCCCCGAAAAGACGGAATTATTGGCCGGTGTCGTGGTTGAAAAAATGACGAAAGACCCCCGGCATTCAGAAATTCTGCAGAGAATTTTCGAATTTTTTTTACGCAGGATCGGCGATCGTTATCGAATTCGTAAAGAGGACCCGCTCACCCTGCAGGATTCCGAACCGGAGCCTGATCTGGCGGTTGTACCCTTGACCCCGGACGGTTATTTTACCGCTCACCCCGCCACCGCCTACCTTGTGATCGAAGTGAGCAATCGGACCCTGCATCTGGACCGAGAGAAGGCGGCTGTCTACGCGGGCGCGGGAATTCCCGAATACTGGACCGTCAACCTGACGGAACTGAACATCGAAGTGTATTCCATGCCGCGGGGCAGGGAATACCGCAATCGACAAATACTCGCCAGGGAAGAAACCATTCAGACACTGTTCGATCATGGGTTCCGGTTTCGGCTCGCCGACGTTTTGTAAACCGGGTTAGCGGCGGCGTCCGCGCATTTTGCTGACCCGGCCCTTTTTGTGATCCTGGACACGGGCCTGGTCGGCGGGCGCTCCACCTTCGAGCACCTGGATTTTATCGCGGAAAAGCGCGGCCTTTTCGAATTCCATGGCCGCCGCCGCCTCCAGCATGGCCTTTTTGAGGGCGGCGATTTTATCGCCCGTCTTCTGTAGATGGGCGATTTCGTGTTCCACCACTTCGATGAGCTTTTCCTCTTCGGCGTTCGGGTCGATTTCGCGCTTGAGGATGTCGTGGATGTTTTTCACGATCGTTTGCGGGGTGATGCCGTGTTCGGTATTGTACGCGGCCTGCATTTCGCGGCGCCGCGCGGTTTCCTCGATCGCGAGACGCATGGAATCGGTCACCCGTTCCGCGTACAGAATCGCCTTGCCATTTACGTTGCGCGCCGCGCGGCCGATGGTCTGGATCAGGCTGCGATGGTTGCGCAAAAACCCTTCCTTGTCCGCGTCCAGAATCGCCACGAGCGAAACCTCCGGAATATCGAGCCCTTCGCGCAAGAGGTTGATGCCCACCAGGACGTCATAGATGCCCTTGCGCAGATCGCGCAGGATTTCCACCCGTTCGAAGGTTTCGATTTCGCTATGGAGGTACGCTACTTTCAGATCCATTTCGCTTAGATAGTCGGCCAGGTCTTCGGACATTTTTTTCGTCAGCGTGGTGACCAGCACGCGTTCGTCGGCGGCGATTCGTTTGCGAATTTCGATCAGCAGATCCTCGATCTGGTTCTGGACCGGGCGTACTTCCACCTCCGGATCCAGCAAACCGGTGGGGCGGATAATCTGTTCGACCGTGGCCTGGGCCGTCGCGCGTTCATAGTCGGAGGGAGTGGCCGATACGAAAAGTAGATTCGGGGCGATTTTTTCGAATTCCTCGAAGTTGAGCGGGCGATTGTCGAGCGCGCTCGGCAGGCGAAAACCGAAGTCCACAAGGTTCTGTTTGCGCGCCATATCGCCGTGGAACATGCCGCGGATCTGCGGGAGGGTTACGTGACTCTCGTCCACGATCATTATGTATTCGTCCGGGAAATAATCCAGGAGGCAGGCGGGCGCCTCGCCCTGGCCGCGGCCAGAAAGATGACGCGAATAATTTTCGATGCCGTTGCAATAACCCATCTGGCGCAGCATTTCAATATCGTACCGCGTGCGCGTCTCGATGCGTTCGGCTTCAAGGGGTTTGTCGTTTTTTTTGAAATAAGCCACGCGTTCTTCCAGCTCGGCTTCGATCTTCGCGACGGCTTCTATGAGTCTGGGCGGGGAGGTGATAAAATGTTTGGCGGGATAAATCGCCACGCGGTCCTGGCGTTCGACCACCCGACCGGTCAGCGGATCGAACAGAGAGAGTTTTTCGATCTCATCGCCGAACCATTCGACGCGAATGCCTTCTTTGCGGTACGCGGGAAAAATTTCGAGCGTATCGCCGCGTACGCGAAAGGTGCCCGGCACGAAATTCAAATCGTTACGCGCGTACTGCATGTGTAACAATTGCTCGAGCACCGTGCGCCGTTCCAGTTCCACGCCGGCGTCCAGCAGGAGCAGGCTCTCGCGGTATTCCTCCGGCGATCCGAGTCCGTAGATACAGGAAACCGACGAAACGATGATTACGTCTTTGCGTTCGATCAGGGCCGTTGTGGCGCGCAACCGCAGGCGTTCGATCTCGTCGTTGATGGACGCGTCTTTTTCGATGTAAAGATCGCTGGAAGGGACGTAGGCCTCCGGCTGGTAATAATCGTAATAAGAAACGAAATACTCCACGGCGTTGTCGGGGAAAAACTCGCGAAACTCCCGGTAGAGCTGAGCCGCCAGGGTTTTGTTGTGGGTCAGCACCAGGGCCGGTTTCGCCACTCCCTTTAAAAACGAGGCCATGGTGAAAGTTTTGCCCGATCCGGTGACCCCCAGCAGGCACAGCTTCTTACGGCCGTTTTTGTATTCGGTTACGAGTTTCTGGATGGCCTCGGGCTGGTCGCCCGCGGGCTGGTAATCGGAGACGAGGTGGTACATATCTTTGAGTTCATCTCAAAACTGCCTCCATGCAGTTTTGAGATTGTCGCGGTTTTCGGCGCATGTCCGAAAACCGCTCGACATTTGAGATGGGCTCTTAGAGCCGCTTGCGCCTTTTTAAAACCCCCGGCGGGCAGGGCGCGCGTATCCGCGCGTACGATCAGAGCTTTCGGGTACCGGTGAAGACGGCCACTGACGAGTCCTCGTTGATGTCGATATCCATCTGGTCGAACAATTTCACCATGATCATCATTCCGCGCATCAAAGTGGCCGTTCCGGAGTATTTTCCGGACGCGATGTCCTTTTCGGGGGCGATCTCACCAAGGCTATTCACTATTTTTATATTAAAAACACGATCCGGTGTAATTTCGTAGGAAACGGCGATTTTTTCGTGGTCGCTGTATTTGACGGCGTTTTCCATGGCCTCCGTCGTCCCGATCGAAAGATCGATGATAATCGGTTCGCCAATCCCGTGTTTACGCAAAAACGCGTCCAGCCTCGAACGAACAAGCTGGATGGGCGAATTGTGGATATCTCCCGAAACAGCGTATTCCACCCGCGCTGGCAGATCCGGTTCCCGCGCGGCCCGGAATTCGCCCGCCACTTCCGCTTCCTCAATCTGGCCCTCCCGGGCCATCTGGTTCAGCACGGACTCCACATCCGCCGGGGTGAACCGCAGCTTATTATCAAACGCGATCCAGCAGGCAAAATCGCTGCTGTTGCCCTGGCACCCGGAAGCGCATAATAGTTTGATGGCTTCTAACAGGCGGGGGTCCATCGCTGTTTTCAGGTAAGAAAGGGGTAGCCTGGTGTAAAGTGGAAAATTTCGAGCTTTCTGGAAATTCAGGCCGGGGCGATCGGTTTGCGCCGCAGTTATGGTTGACCGGGGGAGCGGGCCGGGGAATTAGAAAACTGTGGGAATTCTGAAAGTCAGCGTTTTTCAGAAATCGCTGGAAAATCCCCTCGATTCGCAGCAATTAAAAAAACTTTCGGCCTTAAAATCCGATTTTCTCGTTTTTCCCGAATTTTTCGCGGCCGGAAGCTCCGTAAAAAAGTTTGCGGACCTGACCGCGCAGACCGTGAACGCCCTGGAATGGTTATTAAAACTTTCGGACGCCTACAGCGGTATTCTGATTGGTGGAACACTCCCGCGGGAGGAAAACGGGACCCTGTACAGCGCCTGCCCGGTCGTGTATCGCGGCGAAGTGATTGACTGGTATCGCAAACGTTTCCTGGAAGAGAACGAAAAAAAAACCGTCCAGCCCGGCCTTGAGGCCGGGGTGTTCATTCTGAAAGGTTTTCGTTTTGGAATTCTGCTGGGCGGCGAAGTCGCGCAATCCGGGTTTTACTCCGAACTGGCGGGGATGGGAATCCATCTCGTTTTCGCGCCGATGTGCTCGCTCCTGCGGCAGGAGTCTCCGGAGCAGAAACTGGAGCGGGACCGCGTATTGTTCGTCGAGCCGGCCGCTCAAAACCAGATGAGCATTGTCAAGTGCGCCTCAATCGGGACGTTTCTCGGACGTAAATTGCAGGGCCGTTCGCTGGTCGTGACGCCCACCGGGGTAAGCTGGCGCGTGGCACCCGCTGAAGAGGGCGCGGAAATTCTGAAAACCGTCATGGTCAACGTCCCTTAACCCGGAAACAGCACCCGGTCGAGTCCGTAAAACAATCGTGCCAGCAAGTACGGCGTCATGCCGGGTCGGTCGCGCGCCAGTTCCTTTTTAAATTCAAAAATGAGCCGGGAAAGGACCTGTCGCCGCGGCCGACGACCGCAGTGTCGCAGAAGCAGCAGCGAAAAAAAATCAAGAATCTCGGGAAAGGTGAATTCTTCCTCTCCACTCAGGCTTTTGAACGATGTCCGCTCCCCGCCCTGGAGCCAGTGTTCGAGATCGAGCAGAGAGAGCGGGTGCGACAACCCGTCGGCGATTTTCCCGTCCATCACCCGGTACAATTCGGAGTAAAACAGCGGCACCGGCTGCAGGGAACCGCCCAGCAACTCCAGGTTTTCGGGCGGGATGTTGAGTTGAAATTTGCGCAGGGCTTCAAGGGGTAAATGCTGAAACGGAATGACCACTCCCCGACTGATCACCGTGGGTTTGAGGGCCGCAAGCGACGGGGTGACGAAAATGAAGCGCGTATGGGCCGGCGGTTCCTCCAGGGTCTTCAAGAGCGCGGTTTCGGCCTCATGTTGTAAGAGCTGGGCCGCCGGGAACAGGACGAACCTGACCGCTCCGTCGAAGGGAGCGTAAATGATCCGGGTTTTGATCAGCCAGCGCACCGTAAACTCTTCGGGGCGCTCCGGGTCTCCGATGCCCACCCGCCCGGCCGGGAATCGGATATAATCGGCGTGGTCCCCGGCGCGGAATTTGCGACAGGCGGAGCAGGTCCCGCAGGCGGTGCCCACTTCGCACAGTTTTAATTGAACGAACGCCTCCGCGGCGGACCACTTGCCCGTGCCCTGCGGGCCGGCGAAAATCAAAAGCGGCGGGGGCGTGCCCCTGGCATACTGTTCCAGGAGCCGCAGGGCGATCGGCTGGCCAATGAGTTCCCGCAGATGGTTCACGCACCAACCTGAATATTCGGGAACCTGGAGGGAGCAATAAAAAACCCGGCCTTTTCAGGCCGGGTTCCGGTTTCGAAGAAAATTGAACACTCTTCCTCTTTGTGGGCCTGTTTCGTTTTTTTTTCAGGCCCCGGTTATGGATCAGTAGAACTCTGAAATTACGATTTCCCCCATCGTTTTCGCATGAACTCTGTTTTTTTCTGTGTTTTCTGTATCTTTGTGAGGTCTATAGTGCATATTGTATTCCAGGAGAGGGAAAAGCCGAAAAAAAATATTATTTACCCCCCTGGAGCCGTAAAAACCGGCAATTTTTTTAGAGAGGCTAAGCCATTTATCCCCGCTTGACTTAAAGGGTCAACATTTTGAACGAATACGGTGCTTTTTATGGGCTTATTCGAAATCTCCATTGATGATTTTTTTTAATCATTGAACATTTTTAGTGCAAAATTTCGATTTTGTATTACTTCCCGGGATTCACCGCAGGTTGGTCGTAACACCTGATGTGGATTGATGATTCGCTTTCCTGCCGCTCAAATAAAAAATGGTTTGCGGCGATTTCCCCGCCAGCCATCACACCATAGAGATCGCCCTTTCGGGCAAGCGAGGGAGAATCGTTTGGAAACCATTCTGCTGGAAAAAGAAAACAACCTGGCCGTGCTGACCATCAATCGCCCGAAGCAGTTGAACGCTATGAATGAACAGGTTCTGCTGGAAATCGAAAATGCGTACCGCGAGCTTGAAACCAATCCCGCCATCCGCCTGGTCATTCTGACCGGGGCCGGGCCGAAGGCGTTCGTGGCCGGCGCCGATATCGCTGTTATGCGAAGTTTTACTCCCGACCAGGCCCGCGCCTTCGCTCGCCAGGGCCACGCGACGATGAACGCGATCGCCGGTTCGCGCCTGATCACGATCGCCGCCATTAACGGACTCGCGCTGGGTGGCGGGCTGGAGCTGGCTCTGGCCTGCGATATGCGCATCGCCACAAAAGACGCGTTGCTCGGGTTGCCCGAAGTTTCTCTGGGCCTGATTCCTGGTTTTGGCGGGACGCAGCGGCTGTCCCGGTTGACGGGCAGCGGTGTCGCACTTGAAATCATCCTGTCCGGGGAAATGATCGGCGCGGAACGCGCGCTGGCGATCGGCCTCGTGAATCGGGTCTGCGAAGGGGATGAACTGCTTGCGGTAACCCGTACGTTCGCGGAAAAAATTCTCCATTTTCGGGGTCCGGACGCGCAACGGATGGCCCGGTCGCTGGTGTACCGCGGCCTTGATCTGCCGCTGGACCAGGCGCTGGCTCTTGAAATCGAAAGTTTCGCGAATTTATTCGGACAGGATGAATCGCGGGAAGGACTGAGCGCGTTTCTGGAAAAAAGGAAACCGAACTTTTTAAACTGAAACCGCGTTCATGCGAATTTTTATGTCGGAAGCTTCCGGAACAGAACTTCCCGCGCAGCGGGAGGGCATTGAGCTTTTCCACCAGGTGGTGACGCTCACCCCGGATATTGTTCTCATCTACGATATTTCGGGCAGGGTCCTCTTCGCCAATGAGGCCGCGGCGCAGAAACTGCGCGCCGGCGCGCCGGAGGAAATTCTGGGTCGCAACGTGCGTGAGTTTTTACGGATACCCGCTGGCGCGCGTGAGGCCCTCGTGCTGACGCCCTTCAGCCAGCAAAAACTCGCGTCCCTGAACGGCGAAATCCTCGACGTCACTCTGTCCCTGGCCACGACCGTCTGGCGCGGCGAACAGGCATTGTTGTTGATCGCCCGTGACATTTCCGAGCAGATCGCGACTCTGAGCAGCATCGCCGCCGGACTCGAGCCGACTCCGGACGCGGATTTATTTCGATTTCTGGCGGAGCACCTGGCAAGGACCGTACGCGCCGACGCGATTCTGATCGGTGAAGTGAGCGGGCCCGACGCGCGAGAATACGTCCAGAAAGCCCTCCTTGTGGACGGATCGCGGCTGGATGAAGATGGGCGTCACGTTGAAGCCGCGGTGCGCGACATTCTCCAGGGCCGGATGCAAAGAAGCATCGGCACCGTGCGGGAAGAATACCCCGGGGACGAGTTTTTCCGCGAACAGAACATCCAGAGTTTTATCGGCGTTCCCCTGGTGGATCACACCGGCCAGGTGTGCGGCGTGCTGGCGATGATGTGGCGCGAGTTGATCAAAGATTACGGGATCGCGCTGTCCGTGTTATTTATTTTCGCGTCAAGGGCCAGCGCTGAAATCGAACGGTTACGCGGCGAAAAACTCCTGCGCGAAAGCGAACGTAATTACCGCGTCCTGATGGACCAGGCCGCGGACGGGATCCTGGTGTTCGACTCGCGTGGCCGTTTCCTCGACGTGAACGACATGGCCTGCCGCCTGCTCGGGTATCGCCGCGAGGAAATGCTCGCGAAAACGCTGGGCGATACGATTCCGCCGGAAGACGCCGTCGTCACATCGCACCGCTTCGGCCAGCTCCTGAAAGGTACAGTGCTCGCGCTGGAGTTGAATCTGAAAAACAAAAGCGGAGTGGCCGTCCCGTTTGAGGTGCGCGCTCGTTCGCTTGAGGACCGGCGCATCCAGGCGATTATCCGTGACGTGACCGAACGTAAACGCGCCGAAGCCGAGATGAAATTCTACGTGGAAACAATGGAGCTTCTGGAAGAAGTCGTTCTGGAGTTGAACGAGTTCTTCGAGATCAAACGCGTTACGCGGTCCTGGGAAAAGATCGTCAAACAAAATCGACGCGAACCGGACGGGCGGTTTCCCGTGTTCTCCGAATACGTACACGAGGACTACCGCGAGTACATTCTCCAGAGCCTCAACGGCCTGATGACACGCGAACGCGACCGGCTGGTCGTGCAGTTTCCCGTGCCGGTGCCGGGCGGTTTCAACTGCTGGCTGGAGGGCAAGTTCATCCCGGTTTCCGCGGAAGGAAAAATCACCGGCATCCGCGGCGTGCTGCGCGACGTCACCATCGATCATCTGACGGAAAAGCAGATCAATTTTTACTCGTACCATGACGTCCTCACCGGTCTGCCCAATCGTACGCGCCTGGAGGAAAAACTGTATCGCGCGCTGAACCAGGCGGAACAGGAAATCAGCACGCTGGTGCTCGGGTTCATCGACCTGGATAACTTTAACGAAATCAACAACCTCCTGGGCCACAAAGTGGGCGACCAGGCGCTCCTGCTCATTTCGGAGCGACTCACCGAGGTCCTGGGCGGAACCGATCGCCTCTTTCGCTGGGGAGGCGATAAGTTTGTCGTGATGCTGACGGACATCGGCGATCGGACCCAGATCCGCGAGATCGGACAGATTCTCCTGGACGCGGCCCGCCAGCCCGTTGAGGTGGAAGACCAGAAACTGCATATCACGTTCAGCATCGGTTTCGCCATGTATCCGGAGGACGGGTTGACGGTGGACGATTTGCTCGGCCAGGCGGACCGGGCCGTCGTGTACGCGAAAGCGCAGGGGCGTTACAATTTTCAACTGGCGGGAAATTTACCGGAGAAAAACGTCCAGGTTCAGCAACTTTCGCTCCGCAACAAACTCTCGCGCGCGATCGAGGACGGCCTGATCAAAGCGTACTTTCAACCCAAGGTCGAAACGCGCACGTATCGCATCGTCGGTATGGAAGCCCTGGCGCGCTGGGAAGATCCGCTGCTGGAGCAGGTGGCCGGTCCCGGAACCTTCGTGCCCCTGGCCGAGAACATGGGCCTGATTTCGCAGCTGGGCGAATCGATTCTGGAACAATCGCTCAGCCTCTTGAAAAAAACGCGTGAGATGGGCCTGGACCTGCGCCTCTCGGTCAACGTGTCCCGTCGGCAGCTTTACCTGCCGCAGTTTATCGAACGTATGAAAGAATTATGCGCGCGCTCGGGCGTAGCGCCGGGCGAACTCACGCTCGAAATCACGGAAAGTATCGCGATGCTGGACGTGCACAACTCGCACGCCAGATTGCGCGAACTCAGCCGCGAGGGTTTTTTATTGTCCATCGACGACTTCGGTACGGGCTACTCTTCGTTATCGCAATTGCATGAGATGCCGGTGAACGAATTGAAGATCGACATGTCGTTCGTGCGGCGTATCCATACGCTCGACGGATCGCACATCATCAAAGCGATCGTGAACATGGGCCGGGCGCTCGGCCTGGAGCTCGTGGCCGAAGGCGTGGAAGAAAAAACCACCGAGACGCGCCTGGCCGAAATGGGCATCGAGATCATGCAGGGCAATTTATTCTGCCGCGCCCTGTCCGCGGACGATTTCCTGAAATTCGTAACCACCGGCGATTTCGCGAAAACGGGCAGTGATACCCCGGACCGGTCGCGCTGAGCGGTACGGTCCTCCGCGCCGCCGCGGTCCGCGAGGGTCGCGGAACTCATTCACTCCCCCCGCAGTGCGTCCTCGAATCCCTCCCGGTAGGTCGCGAACCTGTAGTTCCCGGCGAGTAAAGCTTCCGTGTACAGCGTACGCACCGCCCGACCGACCGGCGGACGGCCACGCCAGTCGCCCGGGATGCGCATGTTCAGGCGATCTTCCAGCCAGGCGAATACTTCCGCGTTCGGCACGGGCGCCCGGTCCACCGCGTTGACGAGCGCCGGCGGATTCGGAGCGCTCGCAAGCGCGATTACGATGCGACACAGATCGATCACGTGAATGCGCGAAACCATCCGGTTGCCCGGGTCAGCGCGCGAAAAATCGCCGTCGCGAACGCTGAGCGCGAGGCAGCGGCCCCGGCCGTAAATTCCGCCCGCGCGGACGACGATCAGCCCGGGCCAGAAGGAGCGCAATTGTTCCTCCAGTTTGAGGCGGGCCCGTCCGCGTTCAGCGTCCGGAGCGGCCGGAGTCGTTTCGTCCACAACCTCCAGGCCCTGGCCCGGATCCTTCCCGCGGCCCGAATCTCCCCCGCCTCCAGGATACACGGAGGTCGAACTGATGTGGATGATGCGGGGGGGTGGCTGCCCGGCCATCAGAAGGTCGTCCACCAGCGCGCGGTACGGGTGCGGCGCGGGACGCAGGCCCCGCGCGTCGCTCAGAGCGGGAAGCGTATCCAGAACGCAATCGAATCGCAGGGGCCAGGCGGCGTCGAATGGACGCAGGCCGGCGGGGCCCAGGGAATCTTTTTCGCGTGAAACAAAATATACATCGTGTTCGTGAAATTCGCGCGCGAGCGTTTTCCCGGTGTAACTGGCGCCCAGACAGAGGAATCGCACGTCCCGTCCCGGTCAATCCATCACTTCGGCCGTCTTGCGCAGGCGATCCAGAGGGCGATTGATCACGGAAAACATCCGTTCGGCGATTTCTTCCGGCCCGAGGTCCTCGTAATCCGCCGGGAACAGGGGGTCGTGAATGACACCGCGCACGGTCCCGGGAAAGATGCGCGGAAATTTATAACGCGGATCAGGCGGCAGGATTCGGTTCGAACCCCAGATCGTGATAGGCTGCAGGACGACCCCGGCTTTTTTCGCCAGGAGAAAGCCGCCTTTTTTGAACGGCAGCATTGTCCCGTCCAGGTGGCCGCGCGTGCCTTCGGGAAACACGAAGACTGACGTCCCCGCGCGGATGCGGTCGGCCGCTTTGAAGAGCGATGCCTGGGCTTTTTTGCGATTTTCGCGTTCAACGGCGATATGGCCGCCCCCGCTCATCGCCCAGCCGAAAAACGGGATACGGAAAAGGGATGCTTTCGCCATAAATCGAATTTGTAGGTCAATTTGCGAAACCAGCGCCAGAACGTCGAAATTGCTCTGGTGATTGCAGAAGATGATCACCGGCCCGTCCCGGTACAGCAGGTCCAGATTTTCGAATTCGACTCTGGCGCCGGCGATGAACACCATGATACGCGCCCAGGCCCTTCCCAGGACATGGACCATGTTCTGGAATCGCATCAGGCCAAGGAGCAGCATCGGTACCAGAAAGGCCGCCGTGATCAGAACGAAGAACACTATGACGAAAGCTGTCCGGAGTACGACCAGGGGCGTAGATCTCAGTTCAGGGGCCATGCGGGATGCTGGCCAGGCCGCGAGCGGACGTCAACCAGCTTTAGAGCCAATCCTACGAACCCCCGTTCGCGAGAGCAAAATCGCTCCAGGGGTTCGTAGGATTGGCCTGTTAATGAAGAAATCCCGGCCTTCGGGGGCTTTTTTGATGATTCGGAAAATCTTAGGATTTCCCTGAAAATGATTTATTAGGATGGGCTCTTAGCCCGGATTGTGCATGAAACGAAAATGGAGGGACTTTTTCCGCAACCTGTTAAATAACACGCAACGCGACGGGCCGGGAAGGGCAGGCCGCCACGCAAAGGCCGCAACCGGTGCAGTACGATCCGATTTCCGGGAGCTTCGCCTGGTTGTAGCGAATGACTTCGGGAACCGGGCAGGCCGTCTGGCACGAGCGGCAGATGCGGCCTCCGGGTTTACGGGTGGTGTTCAGGCAGGCTTCCGGGGTCAGCACGGCCGCGCCGAATTTAGGCAGACCACCCGGCGGCAGCGGGTTGAGTGCCGTTGTGGCGCACGCGGCGATGCAGGGTGTATCCTCGCAGAGATGACAGGGCGTCGCGTTCGGGTCCAGCAGGGGGCCGGAGGTGGCGGAGGTCACGAAGAGCGTGCCATACGGACAGGCCTGGATACAGTCGCCGCAGCGTGTGCAGGCGTTTAGAAAGGCCCGGTCGTCCGGGAGGGCGCCGGGCGGCCGGCGGAATTCAGGCCGGTTGGCCCGTTCCCGTTTCGCGGCCTCCGCCTTAAAAAAATCGAGTCCACGCGGGTCCAGGACATTGGCCAGGCCGTCCAGGCGCTGGTTGATCTGGCTGGCCGCGGGCGACTTCAGAAAATCCTTCGCCAGTCCGCTGAGTCCGTTCCGGAAAAACTTTTTGCGATCCATGTTCCGAATGCCAGAATCCCTCCCCGGGAACCTGGCGGTCATCCAAATTTGCTTAACCTCCAGACGCTTTTCTGCGATCCTGTACCATGGCCAACCCCTTTATGAAATTCGAAGTCGTCGCGGCGGCATACCCCGATCCGGAAGAAAACCCCGCTCCCGGAGAAATTCGTTTAGTGCCCTGCGATGTGTGCGGTGGTGAGGAATTTCTCCCGCTTTTCAAAAAAGGGTCCGGGCGCGGGGAAACCTTCGCCCTTGTTCGCTGTCGGCACTGCGATCTGGTGCAGGTGAATCCGCAACCGGACGCGGCGGCGGTCGCTCCCTATTATGGAGCTTCGTATTTCGAAAAACGTACCGACCGGGGTTACGATAACTATTATTCCGACGCGCAAAAGGCGACTATCAACCGGGTGTACGCGATGAATCTGCGCGATCTGGATTTCGAGTCATTTGAAGAGAATGCTTTGTTTCGCGGCGGGGAAAACGCGGCGGCGCTTGATGTCGGTTGCGCGGCCGGTTATTTCGTAGAGTACCTGGCGGGTCGCTGCTGGCACTCGACAGGGATCGAACTGGCGACCGGGCCGGCGGAGTACGCGCGCGAACACCTGGGTCTGGACGTACTCCAGGGCGATTTTTTAACGTGCGATGCCCTGGCGCCCGGCTCCTTTGATCTGGTGACGCTCTGGGCCAGTATCGAACATATGCACAGCCCGCGCGCGGTGCTGGAGCGGGCGCATGAACTCTTGCGACCCGGCGGGCGAATGTTACTGTCCACCTGCCGCTACGGCGTGCTCGCGAAGCTGCGCGGTCCCGCCTGGCGTTTTATGAACGTGCCGGAGCATCTGTATTTTTTCACCCTGCGCGGCCTGATGGACCTCGCGCGCGACGCGGGATTCGAAGTCGTGACTTACGTTACGTACGGATCGGGCCTGACCGCGAAAAAAAACGCCGGCATCGGGTACCGGCTGGCCAAGCGTCTGGCGGACCCGGCCGTAAAATTGACCCGGCAGGGCGATATGATGGCCCTGCACCTCAAAAAAATCTGAGGGGGGTTTCGCGTGTCTGACATAGCCTCATATTATAAGGGAAAAACGGTCCTGGTCACCGGCGGCACCAGCGGGATCGGCCTCGCCGCGGCCCGACTGTTCGCTTCGTATGGCGCGAACGTGGCCATCTTCGCGCGCCGGGGCGATCGCCTCAAACGTGTGCGCAAGGAACTCGCGGCCGCCTGGCCGGGCGGGCGTTTCGCCTCGTATTCGCTCAGCGTGACCAATTACTCCCAGGTGAAAAAAGCCGTGGGCCAGGTGGAAGAGAACCTCGGCCCGATCGACGTCGTACTCAACAGCGCGGGGGCCGCATATACCGATTATTTTTTTGACACGCCCGTGCGCGCGTTCCAGCAGCAGATGGAGTTGAATTATCTCGGTACGGTCCACACCGCGAAGGCCGCGGGAAAGTACATGGTGAAACGCGGTCGGGGCCATATCGTCAACGTCTCGTCCGTGGCCGGATTCCTGGGAGTGTTCGGGTTTTCGGCGTACAGCCCGACGAAGTTCGCGGTCATCGGCTTTTCGCGCGCCCTGCGCGCCGAACTCAAACCGGCCGGCGTGCGAGTCTCCGTTCTCTGTCCTCCGGACGTCGATACGCCCGGCCTGAAAAAAGAAAACGAGACGAAGCCGATCGAAACGAAATTGATCAGCCAGTCGGCCGCGCTGATGACGCCCGATGCCGTGGCCCTGTATACCGCACGCAAGCTCCGCGCCGGGCGATTCATGATCCTGCCCAATCTGGAAAGTCGCCTGATTTATTTCGCGTCCGGGCTCTGTCCCTGGTTGCCAGACCTCGTCATGGATCGTCAGATCAAGTCGGCCCAGAAACAGAAAAAAAAGAAACCGCGTGCGGAATCTTAATACGAAAACCGTAATAAGGCAACTCGACACTGGAAGTACTTTCAGGGACCGCACTCTGCAAATTATTTTCACAGGAAAAACCTCACCGAAACGTCGCTCCCTTTCAAAAAAGAGAACAAGCGTTGGGGGCTCCGGGGGGACCGCAACCCCCCGGCGAGGGGGAGTTTGAGGGGGACCACGCCGGTCCCCCTCATGGACTCTCCGTGGTATTTTGTAGCCCCGCTTTGCCCCGTCCGCTTTTCCATGAAAAAAATCCACTGGCTGCCCGGTCCATAGCGATATAATCTGGGATATGGCGCGTCGAACAATCTGGAAAATGGACCGGGCGGGGTCGCTGGATCGCCTGAAGCTGCTGGAAGAAGAATACCCCGAACCCGGGATCGGCCAGGTGCGCGTCCGAGTGAACGCTGTCGGTCTGAACTTCGCGGACATTTTCGCGATCCTCGGCCTGTATTCAGCAACGCCGCGGGGCGCGTTTATTCCTGGCCTCGAATTCGCCGGAGTGGTGGAAGCGGTCGGTCCGGGAACGGCGGGACCAGGGCCCGGCACGCGGGTGATGGGCGTGACCCGTTTCGGTGCGTACGCTTCGTTTTTAAATATCGACGCGCGCTATCTCCAGCCCCTGCCCGAGGCCTGGAGTTTCACGGAAGGCGCCGCGTATCTCGCGCAGGGGTTGACGGCCTATTACGCGCTGCGGCCGCTCGGTGATTGTAACGAGGGCGATACGGTGCTCGTGCATTCTGCCGCGGGCGGCGTGGGTTTGATTGCCATCGAACTGGTCAAACGATTCGGCGGCCAGGTCATCGCCACGGTGGGTGACGATTCCAAAATTGATTTTCTGAACAACCGCGCGGGCCTGCGTTCGGAACAGATCATCGTGCGCGACGCGCGCCGGTTCGGCGAAGGGCTCGATCGCGCGCTGGGCGTCCTCGGCGCGCGGGGCCTCGATCTGATCCTCGACTCCGTGGCCGGCGAATATTTCGCGCCCGCGTACGATCGTCTGAACCCGGCCGGTCGCCATGTGCTCTTCGGTTCGGCGGGTTTTATGCCGCGCGGCAGCCGGCCCAACTGGTTGCGCCTCGCCCTTCAGTATCTGCGGCGGCCCCGGCTCGACCCGCTCAAAATGATTTCAGACAATAAATCGCTGCTCGCGTTCAATTTGATCTGGCTCTGGGAACGCGTGGACGAGTTTCATGCGATGTTTCGCGAAATGCACGCTTTGCGTTTGCCGCCGCCGTACGTGGGGCACCGGTTCGCTTTCGCCGACGCGCGCGCGGCACTCGATTTGTTTAAGAGTGGGAAAACCGTGGGCAAGGTCGTGTTGACAATGGACGCGGCGTCCGGGCCGGAATGATTTCGCAAGAAAATGTCCGCTGTAGAAATTAACGAATCTGTTTCCCGCCTGAAAGGCATCGGCCCGGCGAAGGCGGAAACCCTGCGCGAAAACGGGATTGAGACGATCGAAGATCTCCTGTACTACCTTCCGCGCCGGTACCTGGATCGTTCCCTCACGCAATCCGGACCGATTCGCGCGGGCGAAACGGCGACGCTGTTTCTGCACGTGACCGGCTCCTACCTGGCGCACGGTCGTCGTTCGCGGCTGCTCGTCCACTGTACCACCGCGCAGGGCGAAAAAATCACGCTCGTCTGGTTTCGCGGTTATCAATACATGCGGAGCGTCTTCGCGACAGGGCAGACCATTATCGTCTCGGGCAAACTGGAGTACTACCAGGGCCTGCAGATGGCGCATCCCGATTTCGAATTCCTGGACAAAGAGGACGAAAACGCGCTGATTCACGTGGGCCGGATCGTGCCGATGTATCACTCGGGGGAGGCCCTGAAAAAAAAGGGCTTCGACAGCCGCGGGTTTCGTCGAATCCTCGGGGCGCTGGTTGGCCAGGACGCGCCGGCCGTCCCCGAACTCCTGCCCGCGCGTCTGCGCGAACGCCACGGCCTGCCGCCGCGCGGGGAGGCCCTGCGCCAGATTCATTATCCCGAGCACCAGGCCGCGCTGGACGAAGCGCGCCGTTACCTCAAGTACGAAGAGTTGTATCTATTTCACCTTTTGATGTATCGCAAGATGTTGAAGCGCCGCGAAAAACCGCGCGTCCTGCGGCCGCTGGCGGCGGGCTCGTGTAAAAGTTTCGACGCGTTGCGCGCGCGCCTGCCCTTTCGTCTGACCGCGGACCAGGAGCGCGTGATCGCCCACATCCTCCGCGCCACGGCGGCGGACCACGCGGCCGCGCTGCTTTTACAGGGCGACGTCGGTTCGGGTAAGACCGTCGTGGCCGTGGCGGTGGCCCTGCACTACCTGGAAGCCGGCATTCAGACGGCGATTCTGGCGCCCACCGAGGTCCTGGCCCGTCAGCATTTTCGCACAGTTACTGATTTGCTCGGTATGGGCGAATTCACGACCGAACTGGTGACCGGATCGGACCGCGCGAAAGCAAGGCGCGAGGCGCTCGACCGGATCGCGCGCGGGGAGGCCGATTTTGTCGTCGGCACTCATTCGTTAATAGAAGAAGGCGTTCGGTTCAAGAAGCTCGGCCTGGTGATCATTGACGAACAACACCGCTTCGGCGTGGAGCAACGCGAAAAAATGCGCGCCCGCGGCGAAAACCCCGACGTGATCGCCATGACGGCCACGCCGATTCCGCGAACGCTTTCGCTGACGGCGTTCGCCGATCTCGACCTGGTTACCCTGTTCGAAAAACCGGCCGGTCGCCAGCCGATCAAGACGATGTGGTTGCGCGAGGACCGGCGCCCCGGAGTTTATAAATCCGTGCGCAAACACGTCGGCGCCGGTCGCCAGTGTTTCATCGTCTACCCGGTCATCGACGAAAGCGAAAAGCTCGATCTCAAAAACGCCACCGCCGCGTACGAGGAACTGAAGACCGCCGTCTTTCCCGATTTTAAAGTGGAACTCATGCACGGACGCCTGAAGTCCGCCGACCGCGAACGGATCATGGACGAGTTTCGCGCCGGCCGCGTCCAGATCCTGTGCACCACGTCGGTGATCGAAGTCGGTGTGGACGTGCCGAACGCGACGATCATGGTGATCGAACACGCGGACCGGTTCGGTATATCGCAACTGCACCAGCTACGCGGCCGGGTGGGTCGCGGAACGGCGGAAAGTTTTTGTGTGCTGATGACCGACGACGAAATCACGGAGGAGGCCGTCGAACGACTCACGGCCCTGACCGCAAGCGAAGACGGGTTTTATCTTTCGGAAGTGGACATGAAAATCCGCGGGCCGGGCGAACTACTCGGACTGCGCCAGCACGGCCTGCCCGGTTTTCGTCTGGCCGACCTGTACCACGACCGCAAGCTGGCCGAGGCCGCCCACGACGACGCGCGCGAGTTTCCGGAGATTTCGCCGGAGATGGGGCGGATCATCCAGCAACGCTGGGCCGCGAGCGAGGAAATCGCCAGTTTTAATTGATTCATAAAAAAGAATTCACCGGTCAGGGTTTCCCGTCGAATATTTAAGCAAATGCAACGAGCCGTCCCCGCCCTCTGTCTGATTCTAACCATTGGCGCCTGTGGCGGGGGGGGCGTGAAAAAACCCGCCGTTGATTATTTGCGCAGTCCGGTCAAAACCATCGGCGCGGTGGATTTTTTTGGCGAGGTGCCGGCTCTCTGCAACCGGACGCGGGGCATCAAACAGCAGACCGTGCGACGGGTCACGAACGAACAGGAATTGCGCGCACACTACGGCCTGACCTTCGTCGTCCGGTTCAACGACGGCATCAGCCCGCCTCTGTACGGCAGTATGTACTACCAGAACCAGAACGAAAACCGTTACTGCATGGCCCTCACCAGCGGCCACTTCGCCATGTTTTCAGACCGGCCGATCGGTATCAAACGCAACCTGATTCAGGAAGTGTGCTACCCGATTCAGGAGTGTTTTTGAGCCGTCGCCTCCGCCTGGTACGACCGTAGTTCCGCGCGCAGAATCTCGCGGGCTTTCTGAATCCGTTTGCGCGCGCAGGCCTGGGTTATGCCCAGCCGCCGGGCGATGTCAATGTATTCCAGTTCGCGCAGAAAACGATACCGCGCGGTTTCGCGTAAAGCTCCCGGTAGAGACCGCAGAGCCCGGCGTATTTCCTGGTTGAGTTCCAGGTCCAGCAGGCGCCGATCGGCTTCGTCACGCAACACCGAAACGGGCCGGTCGTTGGCCGCGCGCACCGCCTGCTCCAGGAAAATTTCTTCCCGCACGCGCTTACGCAGATAGTCGATACAGGTATTTTTCGTGAGTGTGAACAACCAGCCGCGCGGATTGCGAATGTTGTGAATATGCGCCGGGAGTTTCCCGTACGCCTTGATCATGGCCTCCCTTAGAACGTCTTCCGCGTCCGCGTTACAATGCCGCAGGCGGCGACGGCACAAACGTAATAAGTCTTTTTCGTAAAACGTCCAGAGGGACCAGAACGATTCGCGCTGCTCCCGCCGCAGACGCGCCCAGAGGCGAACTTCAAAAAGAGTGGGCCCCATCCCGAACCGCGCGGGGCCACTCTGGCGCATGAGCTTCATGTCCGTATACTAAATATATGTTTATGTATGGCAAGACCTTTTTTTCGCGCGAACACGAAAAAAGCACGCACCGGGCGTACCCGGCCTGAAAATAGTTAACCGGAACTGGAAAGCCGGGCGTTCAGGCTTTCGCGGGCAGGATCAGGATTTTCCCGGCGCTCATGGCGTCCGCGTACGCGCGAATCCCGGCGGGTGCGGCGTCCAGGCCGTAACGCTGCCGGATGGGGGTGCTCAACTCGCCCGACAATTTGTTCTGGACGCGGCGCGTGAGCGCGAGCAGCTCCCAGATTTTTTTGCGTTTCAGCCAGCCTGAAAGCCAGAACCCGTTCAGGGTCTGGCCGCGAAAGATGGAACTGGCCGTGGAGAGTACGCTCGCCTGCCCGGAGAGTCCGCCGTACACCGTGATCGTGCTGCCGGGGGGGATGGCCGCAGCCATTTGTTCGGTCATTTCGCCGGCGATGGCGTCGAAGGCGATGGTCGCTCCGAGGCGCGCGCCTAAATTTCGCAGTTCGTTTTCCCAGCCTTGCGATCCGGTGTCGATGATGTATTCCGCGCCAATCGTTTTCAATTGCGCGACCTGGTCAGGACGGCGCACGAGGTTGATCGAGGGCAGGCCGTACGAATGCGCCAGGCGCAGGATCATCCGGCCCAGCGCGCTCGCCGCCGCGTTCTGGACGATGGCTCTGTGACCGCCGCGTCGCGCGATGTCCAGCAGGGCCACGGCCGTCAGCGGGTTCACGATCATGTTCGCGCCGGCTTCAAAGTCGACGTTTTTTTTTAATGGAATGCAGGCGTTCGCGTCGGTCACCATGTATTCGGCCCAGGTACCATCGCCGTCGTTCGGCGCCGCGCAGGCCACACGTTTGCCTTTTAGCAGCGCGGCGAAGAGGCCGCCGCCCGCGGCCACGACCGTGCCGCTGCCGACGAACCCCGGCACGATCGGTAATTCTTTGACGACGCCGTAGTTCCCTTTCAGAAACGAAAGATCGGAGGGATTCACCGCGGCCGCCGCCACGCGCACCAGAACCTGGCCTGGCCCGGGCCGGGGAATTGCGCGCCGAACGACGCGCAGGCCATCGATGCCTTCGTATCCGTTCAGTTCGAGCGCGCGCATTTCCTGTTCCACGGGGAAACGAGGACGGAAGGGACCGGATTCGACAATGAAAAAGATGAATCGAAGCGAAAAAACACCTGGCACACCGCCTGCCAGAATGACACCCGCTACCTTTCAAAATGGCGTAGAAACGGCGACCCAGGGCTCCAGTCAGGCACAGGAAATGCAATGCAGATTACGTGGAATTTAAAGATTATTATAAAATTCTCGGGGTCGCGCCCGACGCGAGCGTCGCGGACATCAAACGCGAATATCGCAAGCAGGCGCGCGCGAACCACCCCGATTTGAACCAGGGCAAACCCGGGGCGGAGGCTCTTTTTAAAGAAGTGAACGAGGCGCACGAAGTCCTGAGCGATCCTGAAAAACGCCGCCAGTATGACGAGGCCAGACGCTACCACGAACTGTACGGCGACGGGGGACCCGGGCCGGGCGTCGGCGCGGGTGCCGGCGATGGCGGGGCCTGGCGTTTTTACTCCGGCGGCGACGGTTTCGCGGAGGGCGAAAATTTCGGCGATTTTTCCGAATTTTTTGAGAGCCTCTTCGGCTCGCGCGGGCGACCGGGCGCCGGCTCCGGCGGGCAGGGTATGTTTCGCGGCGCCGATCTGCGGGCCACTCTGAACGTGAGCCTGGAAGATTTATACAACGGTACGCAACGTACGTTCGAACTGGAAGGTGAGACGATCCAGGTGAAAATTCCGCGTGGCTTTAGTTCCGGCACCACGTTGAAACTCGCCGGGCGGGGTCAGCCGGGGATGGGCGGCGGCCCGCGCGGCGATCTTTTGCTGAAGATCGAAATGGCCAGGCACGCGCTATTCGAGCGGCGCGAAAACGATCTATACTGCGACTATCCCGTGGATCTGTATACGATGATTCTCGGCGGCAACGAACAGATCCAGGCCCCGCGTGGCCCCGTGCGCCTGCGCGTACCGGCCGAATCCCAGAACGGGGCCGTGCTGCGACTCAAGGGCCTGGGCATGCCAGTTTTTGGAACGGAAGACCGCTTCGGCGACCTGTTCGTAAAACTGGTCGCGCGGCTACCGCGTGATTTAAACGAGGACGAACGCGAAACCTTTCGACGACTGGCGGGTCGGGCGGCGGATCAGCCGGCCGCCCCGGCGAAGTGAACGCGGAAGGCCGGCGGGCCGCGCCGCGAATCGCGCATCCGCCACGGCCGGGTACAATTCGGTTTAGCTCAGGGTAAACTCAAAATCGCCGTAGGCGAGCAGGGAGCGGTCGTGGGTCACCATCACGACCGTCATGCCGCCGCGATTTTCTTCTTTCAGTAATTCCATCAGGGCCAGTTTGTTTTCGCGGTCCAGATTGCCCGTGGGTTCATCCGCGAGCAAGACGGACGGATGATTGATGAGCGCTCGCGCGAGGGCCACGCGTTGTTTTTCGCCGCCGGACAGGCCGATTGGTGGTCGCGCGAGCAGATGCGCGACTCCGAGGCGTTCCGCGAACGAACGCGCGTCGCGGCGCGCGTATCTGGCCCGGCCGGTGAGGTTCCAGCGCGGCAGTGCGATGTTATCCTCGACGTTCAGATGCGGCAGAAGCCGCGCGTCCTGGTACAGGAGTCCGATCGTTTCCAGTCGCAGTCGCGCGAGGCGGCCCGCGGGTTCGCGAAAGCGACCGCCTTCGGCCACGATTCGTTCGCCGAGAGTATAACGCCCCGAGGTGCCCGGGTCCAGCAGGCCCAGGATAAACGCGAGCGTGGTTTTTCCCGAACCGCTGGGACCGGTGATCATACACCAGGCGCCCCCGGCCACCTCCAGGTGGATCCGGTCCAGCACAGGGCGTTCGTGCGGGTTGTAAGCGCGCGTCATGTCTTCGAGGCGAATCATCGCTAACCAATCATCTGTCTTCTGAACCGATTCAGTCTCGCAGTCCCCGAAAAATCACGACCGGATCCAGGCGCGCGGCGCGGATCGCGGGGAATACTCCGCTGAGAATTGTTACGGAAAAAACGACGGCCAGCGAGGTGTATAAGTCGCCCGGCGAAAGGCTGGGGCGAATCACGAAGCCCGCGGTTTCGTAGATCGGTTCGTACGCAAAATATCGAATCAATCCGTAGCCCAGAAGCGCGCCGGTCGCGCAGCCGATGATGGCGATGAACGCCGCGCGCAAAAAGTACACGAAAAACACGCGTCCGCGCGAGAAGCCGAGCGACGAAAGCAGAGCGATGTGTTCGCGGTCCTGGAACACCGCCATGAACAGGAGTGCCACGAGCGGAATCGAAATGCCGGTCAGGGTCATGAGGGAGGAGATAAACGCCAGCACACGATTGCCTTCGATGGCCTGGCGCGCGAAATCGACCGTCTCCCACCAGGGCCGCAGGACGTAGGGCGGGCCAGGCTGGGTCAGTGGATCGCCGGGCAGGAGATCACCGCGCAACAGGACGGCCAGTTCGGTTACCTGGTTTTTTTTCCCGAGCAGGTTTTGAAAATCGCCGAGGGGCAGGAGAATTTGTTGTTCGGTCGCGTACCCGTATCCGCTGACGATCGCCGGTTGTATTGTGCGCACCAGGGGCCGGTCGTTGAGAATGATCAGAACCTGAACCGAATCGCCCGCGGTGAATTTAAGCCGCTCCGCGACGCCGGCGCCGATGAGCGCGGCTGTCTCTTCGCCGATTCCGGGCGATCCGGCGCGCATCGCGTTCCATTCGGCGGGCGCGATGCCCAGCACCACGACTCCGGCGGCCAGACGCCGCCGGCCCACCCGGGTGACCAACCCGTTCTGGCGGATGCGCGGGTCCAGTCGCAGAATGGCGGCCGGGGATTCGATGCGTTGCGCGGCCTCCGCTTCAACGAAAAACAATTCATCCTCTTTCTGGATGCGATAATGACCGAGCCCCCGTTCGACGAAACGGACCAGGAGTTCGCGCGTATAACCCGAGATATTGGCCGTATTGGGCCACTGAAACCCCAGGCCGAAAGCCACGGCCGCCAGCATAAATACAAGCGACGCCTTGCGGGCCGCGAGCAGGCGCCAGGCTAAAAAAAGATTGAGTCGCAATGGTCAGGTAGGGCGTACGGGGCGCGTTCTGTCAATAGAGTTTGCCGCACCGTTATTGGTGGCGATCTGGCCACGTCGGAATCGCGGGAAACAGAATGGGAAAGGCGTTGCCCGGGGAGGGCCGCCGGGCGTGAATGGCGGCGAGGATTCGCATGGGCATTCTGGATCGATTTTTTTCCCGGCCTTCAGCGCCGGCCGGTACGGGCTCCGGCGCGCTCCCGGACAACTCCGCGCTCGTCGCGGCCATGGTCAAACTCGGCAAAAAAGACACCGATAAAAATCGACGCGCCCTGCACGCCAGCCTGGTCCAGAGCACCCTGATCGTGGCCACGACCGAGGAATTCGGTCGCCCGCCCGCTAAAAAGAAGGCGAAGAAGAAAATCGCCAAAAAGTCTAAAAAAAAATCGAAAGCGAAAAACGCCGCCCCGGAAACTGACGCGGGGGAGGGTACCAGCCTGAAGATTGTCAAAGACGAAAAAGGCGAAACGGTGCTGCCCGTGTTCACCGACGATAAAAGTTTCCTGGCCTGGTATCCCCAGGGCAGCCCGTTCATCGCCCTGCCCGCGAAGGAAGTCTTCGCGCTCATCTTGCAACACGACCTGGCGAAAATCGCCATCAACCCCGCCGGTCCCGTCTGGGGCGTGCTGTCGCAGGCCGATATTCAGCGGCTCGTGCTGGCGAACGGGGGGTGAAGGGGAAATGGTCTGCGGTATGGAAAGCAAGAAAATTTTGTTGCCTGTGTGAATAATTTAATTCTTGAATCTTTGAATTGGTATAAAAGCCAATATCCGATTTTTAAACTTTTTCTTCAATATCTCCAGGAATCTCTCGGAAGAATTCTTCTTGGAGTTGATTACCATAGCATTTCGGGCAGAATTAAGGAATTCGAAAGCTACAATGAAAAGGCCCGAAGTGGAAAGTATATTAACCCTAAAAAAGAAATTTTTGACATTGTAGGGATTAGAATTCTTACCTATTTTGAAAGGGATGTTTTTCAATGCGTCGAAAAAATTTCTAATTCCTTTGAAATATTCCCTCAACATAGCATTGACAAGGCCAGTCAGTTAAAGCCTGATCAGTTAGGCTACAAATCATTCCATTTGGTAGGCGAATTAGGGCCCGCTCACGCCACCATTCCTGAAAACAATATTTTTAGAGAGATGGTTTTTGAAATTCAGATTCGAACAATTTTGCAGCACACATGGGCCGAAATCGAGCACGATAGAAACTATAAAATTAAAGGGAGTCCAATTCCTGGTCATATAAGAAGAAAATTGTTTGTCCTAAGTGGATTACTTGAAGTCGCTGACCGAGAATTTGAAATAGTCGCAAATGAGATCGAATTGTACAAAAATTCTCAAGCGGAACCTCCAGCGGCAGTATTATTTTTAAATAATGAATTGATTGAAGATTATTTTGAAAAGCGTTTTCGAATTCGAAATATTGATATTAATTTAACACTGAATTCTCATAACTATTCCGGGGGGACGTCATTTAAATTATTGGCAGAATTAAAGGATTTTGGAATTTCCAAACAATCAGATTTGGACTACCTGGTTTCTGATCAGATAATTGATGCGTCGCGGTGGTTTTCTTTCCATTTGGCTGGAATTCTTCGACTAGCAATGATTTACAAGGATCCCGATAAATATTTTCAAAAATGCTGGAACAGGCATTGGGAAATCGTAGGATTCAACACTATTCGGTCCTACCTGGAGTTAAAAATTCCAATACAAGAACTTTCGGAAAAATATAAATTCGAGCTTTCAATAAAATACAATCCTCCAGTTGCCAGGGAAAACTTCGCAGAAAAGTTTGATCGGTACTACATTCGATGGTTTATTGGTGACAATTTAGTTCCGCACAAGTCGTCCCGTCCATATTTTAAGACAATTGAAATGGATATTGACCTTTACTATTTCCTGTTGGATAGGAATATCACAACCAAGGGAGACTTATTTGGACTGTTTGTGCCAAAGGAAAAGGAAATAGACTATTTTTGCCAGTTGGATTGGCAGGCTGGAATTTATTTATTTATCTTTTTAAATTTCCCAGGCGCTATTGAGGAATATGCTACAGGACCTGGGCAGGTCCGAGGCGCCGCCATCCGGAAATTTTTCACGCATGTTTTTTTGTACCCGGCGGCCTGGAGGGATATGGCCATGTACCTGAATATTGACCCGGAGCCCGTCCCAATTTTTGTTAGAGACTCAATTGGGTCGAATTTAGCCGACGATTGATTTCTCATTCCCCACGCCTGCCCCTCACTTCACCCGCAGATCCACTTCCACCACGCTGCCCGGACCCTGAATCGTCAGCGTGCCGTCCTTGAGTTCGCCCGCTCCGCCCGTGACCTGGATGCGTGGCTTTTTCTTTTTCAGTCCGGGCAGGTGCATTCGAATTTCGCGCAGCTCCGTGCTGGCGATGTTGGGAATGTTGACGCGCAGAAATCCGCCTTTCTCCGAAAGTCCGCCGGTCACCGTCACCTGCGTACCATCGAAGGGAAACGGGCCGAAGGTCAGCGGCGCGCCGTACAGTTCTTTGCGTCGCAGGCCCTTGAACAGGACCAGGGTATCACCCTCGCGAAAGAGCGTGAATTGTCGCAGGAGGTTCAGCACCTCGGCGAAGGCCCAGCCGTGAAAGCCGTCGCCCATGACGCCGCCGCCGGTGAGCGGATGGATGGCCTCGGGGTACGTCCAGAGAAACGAACGCCGCGCCAGCACACGGTTGAAGATGCGCCGCGCCAGTCGCACTTCGTCCAGACGAAAGAGGCATTGCGCGACGTGCAAAGACAGATAAAGATTGTATCCGGAGTGAATGATCGGATGGAAAAAAAGTCCCTTAGAAAAAAATTCGCGGTACACCGTGCGCACGGTTTTGCGCAATTCGGCCAGGGGCAGGATTTCCAGTTCCAGGGGATAGAGCATGCACAACGAACCGATCATGCCGGTGTCGATGGGTCGCCCCGGGGCTGCGGTCAGAAGGCCCAGGCGCTCGCGATCGACGGCCGAGACTTCGCGCAGAGCTTCCGCGTATCGTTCGGCTTCCGTCCGCCAGCGATTTTCGCGAAATCCACGATCAAGCAGATTTGCGGCGAAAGCGGCCTCGCGCAGGCCCGCGATCGACCAGAGATTATCCCAGTAATAATGGTCAGCGGGGCCCAGGTGTTCGGCGCTGAAACCGGGCGGCATGATCTTTTTTTCCGGGCCGTCCGCGCGTTTGCGTATGATCCATTCGGCGCCGCGTCGAATCGCGTTGTAATTACGCCGCAAAAATTCCAGGTCCCCGGTGCGCCGGTAATAATCCGTGAGCGACCAGATGGCCTGTCCGTTCGAATCCCATTCACCGTCCTGGGAACGAAAAAACCCGCCACGCAATTGCCGCTGGCGGTAGGTATCGAGGACCCGCTCCGCTTCTTTCGTGAAGTTCCAGTTGACGAGCGCGTGCAGCATGAAGGCCGCGTCGCGATAAAAAAAACTGCGATAGGTGAATACGCCCGGGGTGATTTCGTCGTTCCGGGTGAGCGTTAGCAGGTACCCGCTGAAAATGCGCGCTGCCCGGTTCCAGGATTCGCGCCCGGAATAAAACCGCGCCCCGCCGCGCAGGCGTTTACGCCAGAGCGAAACCGCGTCCGTGATCGCCGCGCGTACGCCCGCCTGATCCAGGCTGGCGGTCCCCCGCAAAAATTCTTTTTCGCCCGCGGGGATAAAGATGTCCGGACGCAGGCGATGTTTTTTCTTGCGCTTTTTTCGCGCGGGTGGCGCGGGCCGGGGCCGCGTTTCCGGTGGTGGCAGGTCGCGGCGTCGGCGGCTTTCTTCGCGTTCGTAACTGCGGGCCACCAGCGTGATTCGTCCGCGGCCTTTCACGCGAAACACGAGATTGCCGGTGACCAGACCGGTGGGGCAGCTCACGTCGTCGTTTTCCTCGGTGGCGAAGTACGCGTCGCCGGAGGCCAGATTGGAAAGATACACCCGGTCGGGCGGACGCGGCAAAAAAATTTCCGGACGATTGTTCAGCATGAGCAGAGCGCCCCTGCCATGCGGGATCAGACGCATCGAATGAATCAACGTGGCGCCTTCCGGATGAAACGGCCGGACGCCCAGACAGATTTCGATCGTGTCCTTCGCGGGCAGACGATGTTCGATTTCGATCAACACGACTTCGCCCAGTCCGCCGGCCGCCCGCACGCGCACCTGGCCGTTCTGGGTGCGCATGCGCGTTTCGGGCACGGGCAGATCGCGCAGGAGTTTGTGCTTGAGCGGAATTTCGCCCCTGGTCGGCAGGCGCAGTTTATCGTTTTCGCGCAGGGCGACTTCCAGGCTGTAATAACCCACCACCGGCGAAATCGCCCCGGCCGGATCGATCAGCGCGAACGAGTCGGATGACGAACCGCGAAACCCCATCCAGTTGCGGTGCGTGATGTTGACACTGAGTAAGGTTACGGCGCGCGGGATGAACGAGAGATCGTTCGGATCGTACTGGCGTTCCACCCAGTACGGCCCGACGAAGTTGCGATAAAACTGAAAGAAGGAATAATTCCACATCCCCGACGCGATGATCTTGGACGCGAAATGCAAATTTTCGCGCGGCATGACGGCCTGGCCGGGGTTGGTCAGTTTAATCCCGCCTGAAATCAGGGGGGCGACATCGGGGTGCAGGCCGAGCCAGTTCGCGGCGCGACGAAATACGGTTCCGAGAATCGTAAGGATCATTTCAGTTTTTGGGTTTCGCGATACTGCGGTACGCCGCTTCCAGACGGTCGGCGCATTTTTCGATATCGTGGTCGCGCGAAATTTCGAGTCCCGCGGCGGAGAACGCGCGGTATCGTTCGGTGTCGTCCAGGAGTTCCAGGGATCGCGCGGCCATGGCTTCGTGATCGAAGGGTTTGACGATAAACCCGTTGCGTTCGTGCTGGATCAGCTCGGGCAGAGCGTACGCGTCCACGCCCACACAGGGCAGGCCGCAACTCACGGCTTCCAGGACCACCAGGCCCTGGGTTTCCATCGTACTGGCGGTCAGGAATAAATCGTATTTTGGATAAATATCGGGCAGGGTGGCCCGGTCCACGAAACCCTTGAAGTCGACCGCGTCGGCGATGCCGAGATGACGCGCTTCGATTTTGAGTGACTCGAGCGCGGGCCCGTCGCCGTAGATGTCGAGCGTGGCGCCCGGTTTTTTCGCGCGGATGTGCTGGAAAGCGCGCAGCACGATCTCACAATTTTTTTCGTACGAAATGCGGCCCACGTGCAGGAGCCTGGGCGGGGAAGCCGGCGCCTGTTTGATCTCACCCTTGAAGCGCGAGAGGTCCATGCCGTTGGAGATGACTTCGATGCGCGTTTTCACGCCGTGGTCGATCAACTCTTTTTTGATCATCTCGCTGGGACTGACGATCAGGCTTCCGGTTTCGTATACGCTGTTGCAGAGTTTCATGATGATCTTTTTTTTCATCGTTTTGCCTGGCGAACGTTCGAATTTCTCCAGGCGTTTTTTGATTTTTTTGCCGGCCTGGAAAAAGTTCAGGAGGCTGTCCACTTTGAGCAGGCGGTACATCGAAACGTAGGTATCCTGCTCCGAAATGAGGGTGTGGTACGTGCCCATGAGCGGGACGCCGTACATCTTCGCGGCCAGCACGCCGTACTGACCGAGCGGGCCGGGTGATTGAATGTGCACGACATCCGGCGGGAACATGCTCATGGCCTTCGCGATGCGTTTGCGCGAGGGCAGAACGACTTTGATTTCCGGATACGAGGGCAGAGGGGCGTTCTTGAAACGAATGATGTGAATTTTATCGCCGATGCGATCGAAATCGCCTTCTCCGTAGCGCGGGCAACATATTACAAAATTGTGACCGCGCCCGGCCAGGATGCGCGAGAAGTGGTCCACCGAGATGCCCACGCCGTCGATTTTGGGCAGAAACGTATCCGAAAAAATTACGATGTTCACGGTCCTGTTTTAGACCGCCCCCGCTGAATAACAAATCATTTTTCGTTCGGTGGCGGCGACGATCGTTTTTTACATCCGCACGATCAATTTCGTGTCGGGATCGCCCATGGCCTGGATCGCGTCCGCGCGGCCGATGACGCGACTGGTGATGGGTTTCGGATCGAACCGGCCGGCGCGGATTAAATCGAGCAGGGGCGGCACGTTTTCGCGTGAATGACAACGACCGACGTGCAGGTGAACGCCGGTATTGTACATGTCCATATACGGGATTGGTAATTTATTCGAAAAAAAGATGCCCACGCTGGTCGCGTGTCCGCCCGGTCGCGTAGAGCGCAGGGCGCAGCCGAGCCCCGCTTCCGTGCTGGTGGCGTCCACGGTGATGTCGTACTGCCCGAAACGTTTGGGAATCTCCCGCATTTCCTCCGGGTCCGCGCCAAGTCGTTCCGCCAGCGCGAGCCGGCCGTGGTCCGCGTCCAGGTATTTCACCGTGCGCACGCCCAGAGCCCGCGCCAGCGCGACTGTGTACAGACCGATGGAGGGCGCGCCGCCATTCAGAACCAGAACGGATGCCTGGTCGCGCGCGGTGTGGTACGGGGCCACTGTACGGTACGCGTCGGTCATATTATCGCTGATACTGGCGATGTCCACGGGATTGATCCCGTCGGGAATTTTCATCAGCATGTGTTCGGCAAAGGGAACTTTCACCAGATCCGAAAACGCCCCGCCGAATTTTTTGGCCTCCGGGCCCAGTCCGAAATGCGCGAAATCCCCGGCGCGCAGACAACTGTTGCTCAGACCATCGCCGCAGTTCACGCAACTGCCGCACGAAACCTGGAAGGGAATTACGACCTGATCGCCCGGTTGAAAGGATCGCACCGCCGAACCGACCGTGACGACTTCGCCCACGAATTCGTGACCGAACGGGAACGGCCCCCGAAACAGAGTCTGGCCGCGCAGGATGAAGGGGTCCAGGTCACAGCGCGCCACCGCCAGCGGGCGCACAATGGCCTCCTGGACATTTTCGATCACTGGATCGGGGACGTCGCGCCATTCGAGGGTGTTTTTTTTTACGAAAAAAAGTGACTGCATAAAACAAACCGGGGGGAAACGTCCCGCGCGTTCACAGTTCAACCCTCCCGACCAGGCTGTCAATCACAGCCTGGCGATTTCAGGCGGACCGATTCCGCGGGGGCGAAAAAAACCCCGGATTCGACGCGAGAACCCGGGGTTTCTATTGGGGCGCGCTCCGGGGTTTATTTACCCTTGCGGTGCTCTTCCATCATGGCTTTGCCCTGCGCCATGGCGGATTTACAGCTTGCGGAAAGTTTATCGCGGTTGCTCTGCATACATTTGCGACCTTCCGGGCCTTTTTTATCGCCGCAGAGTTTTTTGTGGTCTTCCGCGCAGGCTTTACGGATCCGCTCGTGCATCTCCATTCCTTTTTCCATACGTGTGCGACATTCTTCAGAAAGTTTATCTTTGTTCTCTTTGATACACTCCCGGATGCGACCCTCGCCTTTTTCCACGTCCCCGCAGAGGCGTTTTACGTCTTCATGGCAGGCGCCGCCGGGACCATGACGCGGGCCGCCGTCCTTGCCGGGGCCTTCCGCCAGCAGGGCGGTGATCAGGATGAGTGCGGCGATTGTAAAAAGCGCGATTAGAGCGCCGTTGCGTTTTTTCATTGAATGCTCCTCGGGATAAACTCCCACGACGCGGGAAATCGAAATTCCCGCAGCCGGTATTCGTTCGATTGGACCGCCGCGGTCCACGATAAGGTTCCCAAATTCCGACGCAAGAAACCTTTCCAAATGGTAAACAATTGTAAAATTGGCTCAAGTCAGAAAAAATGCAAAAATTTAAAAAAACCCGGACAAAATCGCCAGGGTCGCAAGAATCGGGTTGCGAGGGTCCGGAAAGCGTCGTAAACTGCAAAGTATGGAAAACACACTGAATTTCGCGCGCGCCGCGGATGATTATCGCAGAGTTGAACAGGCCCTGCTGTTCCTGGAGTCCGAGTTCCCGCGTCAGCCGGACCTGAGCGAATTATCGCGCTCCGTGGGACTGAGCGAATTTCACTTTCAGAAAATGTTCGGCCGCTGGGTGGGTATCAGCCCCAAACGATTTATGCAATTTCTGTCGCGCGAATACGCGGCGGGCGCTCTGCGCCAGTCGCGGAGCCTGCTGGACACCGCGTACGCGAGCGGACTTTCGGGACCGGGCCGATTGCACGATCTCTTCGTCAATTGCGACGCGGTCACGCCCGCGGAGTACCGCAGCGGCGGTCAGGGGCTGAGGGTCGCGTACGGTTTTCATCCCACGCCCTTTGGCGAATGTTTGCTGGCCCAGACCGATCGCGGCGTTTGTTCCCTGTTCTTCGAACCGACGCCCGGCGACGAGGCGCGGACCCCGCCCGGCCCGCGCGCGTTTTTGCTCGACGAACTCGGTCGCCAGTGGCACGGCGCGGGGCTCTTTCAGGACCAGGCGGCCACGGCGAAGACCGTCGCGCGCATTTTCGCGCAAACACAAGATACGGCGATTGGAAGCGAACCCCTGCATCTGATGCTTTCCGGCACGAACTTCCAGATCAAGGTCTGGGAAGCCCTGCTGCGGATCCCCGGCGGTGAAATGGTCGCGTACGAGGACATCGCCCGCGCCGTCGGCCGCCCGCGTGCCGTGCGCGCGGTGGCGTCCGCGGTCGCGCGCAATCCCATCGCCTACGTGATCCCGTGCCACCGCGTGATTCGAAAACTGGGCGTGCTCAACGAATATCGCTGGGGCAGCGCCCGCAAGAAGGCCCTGCTCGGCTGGGAAGCCGCGCGCCGCGAAGAGGCCGCATTTCATGCATAACCCGGGCTAACCCGCCTCCGGATGGCCATCCGGAGGTCCGATTGTCGCGGCCCCTGGTCCGAAACGGCGGGCGTATTCCTCGAAGAGCGGTTTCCAGGGCGGGGCAGGTTTTGTTTCACCCGCGACGTGCGCTTCCAGCAGGAACAGGCAAACGTGCCACCCGGCGGCGTCGCGCGCGGCCTTGCCGTATTCGCCGATAAAATCGTACAGAGTAAACCTGGTGTCCTGGTCGTCGGGTTCGAGTTCGATCCGAATTACATCGCCGCCCCAGTCGAATTCCATGAGGCGCGGCGGTTCGAAGGCGATCATTCGCCCTGTGATCGGCGGAACATTAACTTCGCCGGGGAAGGAAAACTTTAGCTTCGCGCCGGCCCTGCGCTCACCCTCGATCGTGCAGGGAAACCAGGCGGCGAGATGTTCCGGTTCCGTGATCGCACGCCAGACTTTTTCGATTTTGTGCGGATACGTTCGCGTGAAACGCAGGCGCCAGCTCTGCTGACTCCCGTCCCGCGCGAGATCGGCGTAGAGTTCGTCCATCAGTCCTCCGGCATCAGGTCCAGGTGTTTGCCGAGCAGATCGAGTTTGCGTTCCCACAGGGCGCGGTACGGGCGCAACCAGCTGTCCAGCGGACGCAGACCCTCCGGGCGGATGCGGTACAGTCGCCGTTGCCCGTCCACGCGCACGGCGACCATGCCGGCTTCGCGCAAAATGCGCAGGTGTTTGGAAACGGCGGGCTGGCTGAGGTCCAGCGCCGCCACCAGATCGCCGACGGGCCGTTCGCCCCGGCGCAGGAGTTCCAGGACCTGGCGACGCCTGGGCTCCACCAGCACCTCAAAACTCACGGCAAGATTCACCCTGGCCATATGGCGATATATTTCTATACAGTTATATATCTGTCAAGAAATATAACTGTATGGGTATGAAGCTTGTTCCGGTTCATTGAAAAGGGATTAACGTTCCGGAACGGTTTTCTTGTTAATTTGGGAAAGGCAGTGTAAGGTTCAACTGCCCCGTGGTAAAAGTCAGATCTGTTCGCGGACGGCTGCGAGGCGACGCAGGACCTCGTCGGGGCCGAGCAGGGTGAAGAGGCGGGGCAGTTCGAGGCCGTGGAGGCGGCCGGTTGTGCCGATGCGGATCGGCATGAAGAGTTGTTTGCCTTTCGCGCCGGTGCGTTCCCCGGCTTCCTTGATGGCGGCCGCGAAGGCGTCCGGGTCCCTGGGCTGGCGTTCCGTGAGGACGGCGGCGAACGCGTCCCAGAGCGGAGCCGGTTCTTCGGCGGCCAGGAATTCGCGCGCGTCGTTTGCCAGGGCGACCTGTTCCTGTAAAATTTCAAGGAGGTACGCGCTCGCTTCCTCCAGGGTGTCCAGGTACACGCGCACGGCGTCGAAGGCGCGCATGACCCGCGCTTCGTCCCGGGTCACGAGGTCCGCCAGGGTTTTTTCTTTCAGGACGAAAGGTCGCGCGGCCGCCCAGACCTGCTCCAGTGGCAGATGGCGAATGTAACGATTGTTGAGCCAGTTGAGCTTCGATTTTTTATTGATCACCGCGCGCAGTTCTTCCAGGCTCAGGCCTTCCACGCGCGCTTCACCGGCGCTTTCTTCCGCATCCGAGGCGCTGACTTCGGCGTCGCCGTCGGCTTCCTCGACCTGCGCCCGGGTCTGTTGCTGGCGATTTTTCGCGGCCTGCTCCACCAGGAAAAAGTCGAACATGGAGGGCGATTTCGAACAGCGCGCGAGATCGAATTTGCGCGCCAGTTCCCCGTCCGGCATGAATTCGACGCTGTCTTCTGGATACCAGCCGAGCAGAGACATGTAGTTGGTGAACGCTTCCGAAAGATAACCCAGGTCGCGGAAAAAAAGCACGGAGGTGGCCCCGCGGCGTTTGGATAATTTTTTTTTGTCGGTGCCCACGATTTCGGAGATATGGGCGTACTGCGGGATCGGCAGGTCCAGAGCCTGGCCGATTAAAATCTGGCGGGGCGTGTTGGAAAGATGGCCGACCCCGCGCACGACGTGGGTGATTCGCATTTCGTTGTCGTCCACCACGACCGCGAAGTTGTACGCCGGGTACCCGTCCGACTTGACGATAATAAAGTCGTCGATCATCCCGGCGTCGAAGCTGACGTCCCCCAGGATCAGGTCGCGCACGCGGACCGTGCCGCCTTCGGCCACGAACCGTATGGTGTGCGGCTCGCCCGCCGCCTGACGGGCCGCGGCCTCTTTCGCGGTCAGGGAGCGGCAGGTTCCGTCGTAGGCGTAACGTTCGCCGGTGGCTTTCGCGATCTCCTGCTTTTTCGCCAGATCTTCGGATTTACAGAAACAGGGGAAAGCGCGCTTTTTCGTGATCAGACGGTCGACGTAGGCGCGGTAAATTTCGAGTCGTTCGGACTGGCGGTACGGGCCGAAGGGGCCGCCCTCTTCGGGGCCTTCGTCAGCCTGGATGCCCAGCCAGCGCAGGGAATCGAGGATGGCGCGTTCGGAGGCCGCGGTGGACCGTTCGCGGTCGGTGTCCTCCACGCGGATGATGAACACGCCGCCGCGGGCCTTCGCGTACAGAAAGTTAAAGAGCGCGGTGCGGGCGCCGCCCACGTGCAGAAATCCGCTGGGTGAGGGAGCAAATCGAAGTCGAACCATACTGGTATCTTACAATCCCGTTAAATTGCGTACGAGCGAGCCCTGTTGTGTGATGTGGTACACCACGCCCCAGGTGTTTTCGGATTGCTGGGCCACGCGCACGACGCGACCGTGGGAGCGGACGATGGCGATCATGTCGTTTTTGCGCTTTTCATAGTTGAAGCGTGACATGAACGGCTCTTTTAATAATAATTCGATGGCTTTCGCGCGGCCTTCCGTGTCACCCTTGATCCGGGCCTCTTCCTCGTTGTCCCCGAACACGGTCACGTACACCTGGTACGTGGAACTGGAGATGAGCCCATTGCGGCGAAACGGTTCGGGTAATTCTTCGTAGCGGCTGAACACCTGGCCCGTGCCGCAACCGAACGCGAGCAAAAGAAAAAACACTGCGCTGTAGCGATTTAGAGCCAATCCTAAAACCTCTATTTCAAACGATAACCGCCGCGCATCCCTTCCGGCTCAAAGTCCACCGGGGTGGACCGGATTTCCCCCGGAAGGTCACGGCCCTTGATCCGAAATACGATTGTACACTCCCTGGCAGCCCGCAAATCCTGTAAAGCAATGTAACCCCGCTCCAGAAGGCCGGCGAATTCGATTTCACCCCGGATCAGATCCCGCTCGGTGAGCGGAAAGGGATAATCGCGTTCCAGATCGCCCGCCTGGCTCGCCGCCTGCTCTTCGCGGGATCCCGGCAGATTGAAATGTGTGTGCAGGAGCACGCGCAGGGCCCGACGGCGCGCCGCGCGGGTGGCGTTTTTAACACAGGCGCTCCGGGCCGAGCCGGGGGCCTGTTCTCGCTCGCGGTCGAGCGGGGCCACGCCCACGGTTTGTAGAAGATCCGGGGCGAGGAATCCTTCCGACGAAAAATTGTACACTACGTGCTCGTGATAAATATACGGCGAAGGCTCGCAGGTAAGGGCGAGAGCGGCAAGGAGGAGCAGGGGCGCGAAAAATTTCAGCCTGTGTGTTTCGGTCATCTCCCGGTGCCTCCCTGTCCTCGTGAAAAAAAATTTTACGATTTAGAGTTCATCTCAAAACAGGTTTTGAGATGGGCTCTTATTCGAATCCCGGGTACACTGTACGACAATTTCAAGATGGGGTGTGCGCGGAAAAAAATCGAAGGCCACGGCGCGACGCGCTGCGTATCCCAGCCGCTCCAGTTCCGCCAGATCGCGATTCAACGTGTGCGGGTTACAGGACGAATAGAGCACTTCGCGCGCCCCGGCGCCTGAAATCCGGTGGACGAGGTCACGGCCCAGTCCGGCGCGGGGCGGGTTGGCGATGACGCGCCCTGCCTTCCAGTGCGGCGGCCGGTTGTACAGATCGGCTCGCGCGAAATCTCCTGAAAATTCACGCCGTGCGAAATTCACCCGCGCGGCTTCCAGGGCCTTTTCGTCCGCGTCGAAGCCCTGGTAGCGTCCGATCCGGTCGCGCGCGAAACCGCCGATCAGACCCGTGCCGCAGAACAGCTCGACCGTATCAATCGGTTCGTCCAGCCAGGCGCGCAAACGATCCAGCCAGGGCGTCAGCAAAAACCGGTTGCTCTGCGCGAAGCTGTCGCGCGGCATATCCCGGTCAGGCGCGCCTTCTTCGTCGCGAAAAAACGGCGAGCCTTCCGCTCCGTTCGCGCGGTATTCCTCAATCGACGCGTTGATGCGCGGGCTGGCCTGGCGACACCCGTTCGCGGGCAGGGGCACCAGGCGATTCGAATGTAAACCGTAAAAGCCGATATCCGCGCCATCCCTTTGTAAATGTACATTGCGGCGGTACCCGTCCGGTTCCGCGGCTACGATCTCGAACCCGGGCAGGTCGCGCAGCGGGGCGATCATTTTTAATTCACCGAGGAGTTCGCGTTTGAGCTTGAGTTCGTCGGGGTACGACAGGTGACGAAAGGAACAACCACCGCAGGCGGGAAAGGCGACGCAATCGTCGGGAATCCGTTCACTGGACGGCTTTAAAATTTCCGTCGCGATGGCGAACGCGTGCGTCGTTCTTTTTTTCACGATGCGAGCGCGCACCTGTTCACCGGGCAGGGCGCCGTGCAGAAAGACCGGTCCGCCGTCAGGCGGATGAGCGATGCAATAGCCGTTCTGGACCCATTTTTCCACCCGGAGTTCCAGTTCGGGTAAAACCGGCGGCGGGGGGGCCGGTCGCGGGCGCCCGTCACCAGAGCGAACGGTTTTCGCCTTCTTCCACTTCGATCGGTTTTTTTTCAATGGCGCCGTTTTCTTGTTTTTCAAGGAACTCCAGCTTTTGTTCGGCCTTTTCCAGCATGGCCTGACAGATTTTTTTCAACTCCATACCGCGTTCGTACGCTTGAATCGAAGCATCCAGGCTCAGGGCCCCGCCTTCCAGTTGGCGGGTGATTTCCTCAAGCGCTTCGAGGGCTTCCTCAAACGAAACTGAGTCCTGCTTTGTTTTTTTTACGCTGGCCATATACGCGGTCGCCCGGGGTGAAACCCTTTAGCAGATCCCAGAAGTATCACCCTGTCGTTGTGGGACAATCACGATTTAGCCCGGATTGTTCATGAAACCGGAGGAATCACAGGTGACCGGTGTGGCCGGTTGCCCCGAACGGCCCGCCATGGACGCGCACGGTCATTCCGGGCGAATGCGAATCCCGCGGTCCCGCAGGCGGCGGATGCGGCGGCCCAGCCGGCGGGCCTGATCGGCCAGGAGCGCGGGCGGTTTTTCGCCCCGGCGGGCGAAAATTTTTTCGCAATCGGCCAGGAAACGTTCTGGCTGGTAAAGCTCGCCCTGGTTGCCCCAGGCCAGGGGTGGCAGGTATTTCGGGGGCGAGCCGCCGAATACATTGCCGCCCGCGTCCAGGACCGTGCCCGTATTGAGCAGGGTCCCGATGGCGGTTTTGACGCAATCGCCGATCAGGGCGCCGAATTTAATGCGGCCGCTTTCCACGATCTGGCGCGGGGAAACCGACGACGGATAAAAATCGGCGGGAATTTCGAGCCGCACATGGCCGTAGTTGTTTTTCAAATCGGACGTGGTCGTGAGCGCGCCGAGATTGACCCACTGGCCCAGGATGCTGTGGCCAACGAACCCCTCGTGGTGTTTGTTCGTAAAATCGCCGAAGATCGAGTTTTCGATTTCGCCCCCGGCGCGCACCTCACGGCCCAGGATACTGCCGCCGCCGATTCGCGCGTCGTCCAGCCGCGCGCGCGGACCGACGTACAGCGGACCGGCCAGATACGAAAAGGGGCTGACGCGTACGCCTTCGTCCAGAACGACCGGTCCTCCCGAACAGTCGATGACCGATCCCGGCAGGAGCTGCACGCTCGGGTGCATAAAAAGATTCTCGCGCGAACCGACCAGGGCCACGGTCGCCGGCGGGGTGGCCGGCGATGGAATTTCGCATAAAACAAGATCTGAACCAATTCGGGCGCCGATGCGATCCAGCAGCGCGAAGGGCGAATAATCTTTGGAATCGATCACAAGATCGAAGACGCGCGCGAGTTCGGCCTGATCCGGACGCGAGTCAGGAAAGGCGACCCGGTACGAGGTGAGCGCCGCGGACGTGGCCATGGCCGCCTCATACGCCGCGTCACTGTGGTAATAAAACAATTCCGCCCCCGGGTGCGCGCGTCGCGCTCGCTCCAGAGGCGAAAAGATCCCGTCACGCACGGAAAATATCGACCGGAAACGCGTGAGCGGCCGGGCCTCCAGCAAATCCCTGTCGAAAAATAAAATTTTCATGCGGACGTCGGCGGGCCCGGGAGAGACGCGAGCGCCGGCCGGTTACTCCACGGTTACGGATTTCGCAAGGTTGCGCGGCTGATCGGGTTCGCATCCGCGTTCAATCGCAACGTAGTACGCCAGCAATTGCAGGGGAATAACAGCGAGGATGGGTGTGAGGTAATCGGGGCACTGGGGAATGCCGAAGCTGTAATCGGAAATCGCCTGCACGGCTTCGTCGCCTTCGGTGTGAATGGCGATGATCTTACCCTTGCGCGCCCGGACTTCTTCCACGTTCGAAATCATTTTTTCGTAATTTTCCGTGCGCGGCACGATACAGACGACCGGCACTTCATTCGTGATCAGGGCGATCGGTCCGTGTTTAAACTCGCCGCCCGCGTATCCGGATGCGTGGATGTACGAAATTTCCTTGAGCTTGAGCGCCCCTTCGAGCGCGGTGGGGTAGTTGAAACTGCGGCCCAGGAACACGAAATCTTTCGTTTCGCGGAAGTCCTTCGCCCAGCCCTTGATGATGTCGGCCCGGTCCAGGATGCTCTCCATATAGGTGGGCAGCATGCGAATTTCCTGAAAAAATTTCTGGCGATCTTCCTTTTCGCTCATCCATTTGATGCCGGAAAGATAAATCGAATAAAACAAAAGGTGCAGCAACTGGGCCGTGTAAGCTTTCGTGGAAGCGACGCCGATCTCAGGCCCGGCCATGAGATCGATATACCCGTCCGATTCGCGCGCGATCGTGGAATTGGTATTGTTCACGAACGAGAGCACGCGACAGAATTTGGCCTTGGCTTCGTGGATGCCCGCGATGGTGTCCGCGGTTTCGCCCGATTGCGAAATGGCCACGACCATGGTATCGCCTTCGGCGATGGGGTTGCGATAACGAAATTCCGACGATAAATCCACTTCCGTGGCCAGGCGCGGCATTGACTCCAGGTAATGTTTACCCACGAGCCCCGCGTGCCAGGATGTGCCGGCCGAGGTGATCAGGATGCGTGAGAGCCGGCCTTCGTAGTCCTTGGGCAGACGCATTTCGGGGAAGTGGACCTTGCCATTTTCGGAGATGCGCGCCTGGATGATGCGGCGAAACATTTCCGGCTGTTCGTAAATTTCCTTGAGCATGAAGTGTTCGAAGCCGCTTTTGTCAAAGGCCCCGAGTTCCATGTCGATTTTCATCGGCTTCGTTTCGATGCGGCTGCCGTCACCGTTGTGCAGATGAATTTCGCCGCGGGTGATCCAGCCCCACTGCTCGTTATCGATGAGGATTTGTTCTCTGGCGGCGGGAATCATAGCCGAAACGTCGCTGGCCAGGAAACTTTCGGATTTTTTCAGATCGCGTCCGAAAACAAGGGGAGAACCGTCCCGCGCGAAATAAATCCGGTCCGGTTCTTTTTCGTACAGCGCCACGAAGGCGTAGCGGCCCTTCAAACGTTCCACCGTCCGGTTCAGCGCGTCCGGCATGGAATGGCCTTCCTGGAGAGCGCGTGAGATCAGGTGCGGAATGACTTCGGTATCGGTCTCGGAATGAAAGACGTGTCCTTTTTGAATCAGTTCCTGGCGCAACACCCCGGCGTTTTCGATGATGCCGTTATGGACGACGGCGACCTTGCGCGTGGTGTCGGTTTGCGGATGCGCGTTCACCCGGTTCGGTTCCCCGTGCGTGGCCCAGCGCGTATGGCCGATCCCGATGCTGCCTTCCACGGGCTGCGAGAGTAAGATTTTTTCCAGGTCTTTGATCTTACCTTTTTCTTTTCGAATGGCGATTTCGCCTTTATTCAGGACGGCGATCCCCGCGGAGTCGTACCCGCGGTATTCCAGACGGGTCAACCCGACCATTAGAACCGAATCCACCGATTTCGGTCCGATATATCCAACGATGCCGCACATTACGGACCAGCCTCAGAGGACAGAGCAGATTTTCAACCAGGAAACCGGAGGCGGGCCGAAGTGGCCTGGATCGGCGTTTCTCGGCAATATTCCGGTTCGGAAGGGGTTCGCTCGCGGTCGGATCGCCCTTTACTAAAGGTTCATCTCAAAACTGCCTCCATGCAGTTTTGAGATTGTCGCGGTTTTCGGCACA
>CAZVZS010000030.1:59665-60861 GCA_964631535.1 uncultured Leptospiraceae bacterium | reverse complement strand
GCCGCCTTCGTAGCCACCGCCGCCGCCACCACCGCCGCCTTCACGCGGGCCGCGACTGTCGGACCGGGGGCGCCGTTCCTGGGCCGAATCGACCTTGAGGGTTCTGCCGTCCAGCTGGGAGCCGTCCATTTCAGCGATACAATTGTCCGCCGCTTCATCGTCGGCAAAGGTTACGAATCCGAAGCCGCGTGACCGACCGGTTTCACGATCGGTAATAATTATCAGGTCATCGATGGGGCCGAACCGCTCGAAAACCTGACGCAGGGTCTCATCGGTCGTATTCCAGCTCAAACCGCCTACAAACACTTTCTTTGACATCTTACTACTTTCCTTGGCCAGGACCACGGACGGGAGCGCCCGAACATACACTCAAAGGCTCCACGACGGAGGTCACATTCTTATCTATCGGCACAGAATTTGCGGTCTTTATTTTGGCAAGACAAACCGATAATCCAGATTCTGATCTGGCGGCCCGTCATTCGGCCGCCGGGGGCGGTTTGAGCGACTCAATCACGATTTCGAGGAACCCGCGCAGGCGGGGGGAGGGGTACGCCAGGGCTTTTTCCAGCAAAGGCCGGGCCCGCGGGTCCCCCAGGCGGCCCAGCGCGTCCGCCCGTTCCACGACCCGGAGTTCCAGGGCGTAAAAACTGAAGTCATTATGGGCCTTGGCTGATTGCAGACGGTTAAACTGGAGCTCAAAGGCCCGCAATAGCGCCGTTCGTGCCGGTTCGTCGCCGGCCTGAATCAAACAGACCGTCGCCGCCTTGCGAACGGCCTCGTCTTCGTTTTCGAGCGCGTCAACAGCGAGGTCCGGCCGCAGGGGGATGCCGAGACGGGTTTGCACTTCCAGCAGGGCCTGGCGGAAGGGGCCGGTAGCCTGCGTGATTTTTTCGTCCAGCAGGGGTCTGATTCCGTCGCCCATGCCGGTCAAAATTTCGATCAGGTTCCGGCGATACGGCCCGAATTCTTCCAGGATGCCCAGCAAATCGCGCGCTGCCAGGGGATCGGTGATCCGGCCCAGGGCCTGGAGGATGGGCGTGACCGGGTTCGGGCCGGGTTCCTGCTCGTTGCGACCGCTGCCTTCCATCAAACGTTTCCATTCTTGATCGGCGCGTTTTAAAGCCAGGCGCAGGGGCGGTACGACAGAGTAGTCAAGCGTCAGGCGCAGCAGGGTGCCGGCCAGGTCAGCCTGGACG
>CAZVZS010000030.1:1801-59655 GCA_964631535.1 uncultured Leptospiraceae bacterium | reverse complement strand
AATTTAACCATGGCTTCGGCGATCGCCCGCCCCGCCTCGGCCGGACTGACCTCCGCCAGTGACTCGGCCGCCGCGTGGCGCACGGCCGCCTCGGAATCATGCAGGGCCACGCGCAGGGCGGCGATGGATTTGGGGCTGTCGTAATCGCTCAGGCGCAGAGCGGCCTGGACCCGCCTGGCCGCGTCAGGAGAGCGAACTTGCAAAATCAATTCCGAAAGCGCTTCGCTGCCGTCCTGGTCCATGATGGTGGTTCGGGTCATCCGCCTGAAAACGGAATGTTTCCGCCGCTCATGGATGTCCACTCTGAAACCGGAAACCGGTCGAAAAACCGGCCAGGCCCGGTTCATCCCGGGCGCCCGATCAACTGGCGCGCAGATAGGCGATCATGGGGCCCGTCACCAGCGGGACGACGTCGTCCACCATATTCGGCAGAAGATTGTCCATCACCTCCGGCATGAGTTGTGGCATCTGCTCGGCCATATAGTCGGGCATCGGCACGCGTTCTTTGATTCGATCAATCATCACCGGCAGTACTTTCGGCAGCATCAATGGCAGCAGCAACGGAAAGAGCCAGGGGAAGAGCGGGCGCATGAGATTCAGCGCGCCGGGAATTTTACCCATCACGCGCATCATCCCGCCCATCCCGAGCGGCATCGCGGCGATGAGCTCGGGCCACATCGTGCCCATGATGCTGGCGAACCCGGCCGGGGTCATGAGTTCGATCATTTTTTCGAACACCGCCCATTGTTCGCGGACGGCGGGATTCGGATCCGGGAATTCGTAGCCGAAGCGCGACGCGGCGAACCGGGCGAGGTCCACGACTTCCACGGGCAATTGTTTTTTTTCGGCGCTTACGCGCAGCTGAAATTCGCAGCAGGGACAGAGCGCAAGGACTTTGCTGGCTCCGGTGGCCAGCGCTTCTTCAAGGCGCGATCCCCCGATGCCGGCCGCCACGCCCGGTTCTTTGATGAGCGTGAGTACCGATCCGCAGCAGTGCGCGCGCTCGCGGTTGTGTTCCATTTCCACAAGTTCGACGCCGGGCATCGATTTGATCAGATCGCGCGGCGGTTCGTAGACGCCCGAAGCGCGCCCGATGTGGCAGCTATCGTGCCAGGTGACTTTTTCGGGGGCGGTGCCGGCCGGCGCGGCGGGGATTTGAAACTCGCCGTTTTTGATTTTTTCGCTGACGAGTTCGCTGTAGTGTTTCGCTTTGATGTCGAACTCGACGCCGAGTTTCGCGGCCCAGACGGGGTACACGTTGCGCCACATCATATCGCAGGCGGGGCAGGAACTGACGACGGTGTCGGCCCCGCGGGCCTTCACGGCGGCCACGTTTTTTTTCAATGTTTCCGCGAAGAGTTCCCATTTTCCGGCCACGAGCATGGGCGTGGCGCAGCAACTTTCCTCCTCGCCCAGGTAGGTGAAATCGACGCCGGCCTTATCGAGCAGGCGCACCGAAGCCGCGCCGATGTCTTTTTCCACGTAGCTGGCGGTGCAGCCCGCGAAGTAGACCGCGGAGGCCCTGTTGTTCATATGTTTTTCGCGTAAATCGTCCGGAAACCAGTCCGCGCGATTTTTGCGGTACCCGGCCCAGATATCGCCCTCCGACCGTAGCGCGGCGGCCATGATTTCGAAGGGTGGGAAGGTCATCCGTTTTTTGTCTTCCACCAGCAGGCCGCGCAGTTTCATCCAGGACGGTTCGATCGGCAGAGCCGCCGAGCAACGCAGATTGCACAGTTCGCAGGTGGTGCAGACCAGGAAGGTATCGGTCATGCGCTGGTCCCAGTCCGCGCGGCCTTCCATATAATCCCGCAGCCAGCTCCATTTCCCGCGCGGGTTCTGGCTTTCCCAGCCGCGCCCGTAAAATTGATCGCACTCGTCTATGCAGAAGCCGCAACCCGAGCAGGCGTACGCGTACCAGGCCACGTCGGCGGGAATCTCGCGCACGGGCGCGGCGGGCGGGCGCTCCCCCACGCGCGCCGGCATGCGGTTGCCGACCAGGCGCAGCAGGGGTTCGAAACGCCCGGCCAGGCTCACCAGGCCGCCCGCGAAACCACCCAGGACCTTGCCCGGATTGACGATTTCGCGAGGATCTATTTTTTCTTTGAACGCGCGAAATCGCCCCAGGCGGTCCGCGCCCAGGACCGCGGGAGCCTTTCGCGAAAAGTACAGGCCGGTGGCGTACGAACGTCCGCCGTTCCGTTCGGCGATTTTCAGGATCGTCAGCGAAAGTCCGTACAGAAAATTGAACGCGAAGGTTCGCTGGTCGGCCGGGATGAATCCGAGGAGCACCGCTTCGGCGGGAGCTCCGGCCCGGCCCGGCAGGACCACGATCTCCTGGGCCAGCGGGGCTTTGATCTTCGCGTCCAGTTCGTCGAGCGTGGCCGCGAGCCGGTCCAGCGGCACGACCACCTCGGCCGGCACCAGCGAAGGTCCCAGGCGTTTGATCATCATGATCCGGAACCGGTTTTCCCACTCGTGGTTGGCCACGTGCTGATCCAGATACTCGCCGCCGTGACGGGCCAGGATTTGCGAAAGGGGGCCCAGGACTTTTTCGCTGTCCCGGTCCCGCGTGGCGGCCACGAGCACGTACTCTTCGGGCAGGAGGATGCGCGTTTCAGACGGGTGCCCGTTGTGCTGTCGCAGGGGCACGCGGTTTTTCAACCGGACCATCCGCGGATTGAGTACCACGAGCGACCAGAGCGGCAGTCCGCGCGCCAGGATTTCATCCACGACCTTCTGGAGGACGCCCGCGTCCGGACAGCGCGCCGCGAGAATGCGCATGGGCTCGCGGCGCATGATTTTAAGCGTAATTTCTGCGATGAAACCGGTGATCCCTTCCGCGTCGGCCACCAGGTCCAGTTCTTCGCCCGTGTATTCGCGCACCGTGCCTGTCGGTAGAACGACGCGCGCGGCCAGGACATTGTCGCGAAACCAGCCCGATTCGAACGAGCCGATGCCCGCTCCACCCTGGGCGAGCCAGCCGCCCACCGTGGACGAGGGATAACTCGAAGGATAAAGTCGCAGGGTGAGTCCGTGGCGCGCGAGTTCCTCGTCCAGTTTTTCCCAGACCACGCCCGCCTGTACGCGTACGGTCAGTCCAGCGCGGTCCACGTGCAGGATCTTTTTGAACCGATAAAAATCGACGACCAGGCCGCCGCGTACGGGCACGACCCCGCCGTACCCGGATGTGGCCTTCCCGCGCGGGGTGACCGGAACGCCGAACTCCGCCGCCGTGCGCATGAGCAAGACGAGTTCCGCTTCTGATTCAGGTTGCACGACCGCGTCGGGCAGGGGGTTGCGCAAAAACAGGCGGAAGAGCGATGGAATGGCGGCGATGTCGCGGCTGTACAGCTTCCGTTCAGTGGGATGAAACGAAACACGATCCGCGAAACGTTCTTCAAGGATGTTCTGGAGCCTGGCGCTGGCGGTGCTGGTTTGCATGGCACGATCCTCTCACTTCGATCGTACAGAATATGCCGGATCTAACGCTTGCGTGCGCTGAGGAGGGGCAGGCGTGGGACTTGATTTTTGTCAGGTCGGGGCGGACCCGAACCGCCTGTTCCGGATCAGTACGATGGCATCAGGTACCAGTTGTTCCATTCGTACTGAAACTTGAGTGCCACCGGGAATTGTTTGCCTTTGATGAACACGTCCGCGCGGACCAGGGCCTGCCGGAATTCGTTCGCGAACTCCACCGAACGCACCTCGTAGCGCTCGAATTCCAGGTCTTTGATCGGCACCCCGGACAGACGCGTGAAGATCATAAAAAAACGCGAGGAGAGGTACAACCGGGAGGCCTGAAACGGATTGCCGAGCAAGCGGTCCAGCCCGGTCTCGGGATGGTGTTTGAGGTACACGCCCATGATGACGAAAAACATGAGTTCCTCGTCTTCCAGGTAACTGGCGATCGCCTCGCGCGCTTTTTCCGCGTCGTCCGGGTATTTCTGTTTGGCCACGCGCGCCGCCAGCTGAATTTTTTCCGCCGTGCGCAACACATCCGGGTACACGGTAAATTGATACGAAGGCGCGTAGTGTGACCCGAATTCGAGCAGGTTTTTTTCGCGCACGGAACCGGCGATCAGCTCCAGACGCCGGTCCAGTTCCAGGCGGGCCACGGCCGCGGTGCGCGGGCCGAAATGAATTTGATCGATTTCGCGAATGATGTCTTCGGTGGGAATGGCCGCGCCCACGGAGGAGAGGTCCAGCCATTTCAGCGTGGCCATGCCGATCAACTGGCCCTGGTCCCCGAAGACCGGCCCGCCGGAGTTGCCCGGGTTGATGGAGGCGGATATCTGAATGAACCGTTTATTGCCCGGCAGGGAGTTGCGTTTGATGAGCAGGCGGGAGTTGCTCACCAGCCCGTCCGTGATCGTGAGCCGCGAATCCGCCGCCTGGGTGATGGCCGGGTAACCCATGGCGAACACGGTTTCCCCTTCGATCGGCTCGTACTGTTTCAGGGGTACGGCTTCGTATTTCTGGATATCCGGGAAGGTCAGGATGGCGATGTCCTCGGCGTCGTTCGCGCGCAGCACTTCCAGGCCTTCGATCGTTTTGCCGTCGATCTCCAGGATAAAATTGCCCGCGGAAATTACGTGATAATTCGTTATTAAAAATTTACGATCGTTCAGGGTGGCGATGAACGAGGACCCGTTGCCGATGACCTGGTCCTTGAACTTCGTCTTGATGATGAGAATTTTTTTGTGGTTGTTTTGAAATACGTCGCGCGCGGGTCCCGCGCGCAATGCCGACACCCCGCAAAAAACCAGCGCGCCGGCGAGCGCGTGCGTTAAAAAAGTTTGCAGTTTATGTCCCCTGATCATACGCGCGCCGCATGAGATTGTAGCAGCGGGGGACGCGCGATCAAGTTATATTTCGCGCGCGCGGGGTTTTTTTCGCGGACGCCGCCCGGGCGCCGCGACAGCTGTCCTATTAGCCTCAGGAGCGACCGGCCGCCTGGTCCAGGAAGGCGCGCAGCCGGGGTGCCGCGGCAAGGTCCGCCACGCTCCGGGAATAACGCAGGGCCCAGCTCGGGTATTCGTCCACGGTACCGGGCAGGTTGGGTTGTTCGGTTTCTTCCAGAAGATCGTGGAGGGACACGAGCAAAATTCGCGCGGGGGTCTGGAGCAAGAGTCGGTGCAGCGCGTCGATCAGAGCCGCGTCCGGGACCTGGTCTCCCGGGGCGAATCCCGCGAGGCGCGTCAGGGCGGCCACTTCGATCTTTCGCCGGGCGTGTTCGTCGGCGGTCGCTTCGGGGGCCAGGTGGCCGAGTTTCGCGCGCAGATCGATGTCGTGGCCGTGAAAAAAGCCGCGGATGGTCGGCAGATCGTGGGTATTGACGGCCGCGGCCGCGTCACGGGGGTACGCGGCCGGGGGAATGAATTCGTCGCCATTTTTTTCGAAGTATAATACGCGAAAAGAATACAGGCGACTCTCCTGAAGACGCGCGCGCATATCGTCGGGCAGGGTGCCCAGGTCTTCGCCGATGATCGTGCAGCGCCGGCGCTGGCTTTCGAGCGCCAGAATCCCGCTCAGATCAGCGAAGGGATAACGCACGTAGCCGCCGCCGGTCGGACCGGTCCAGTACAGGCGCGAAAGGCCCATGACGTGGTCGATGCGCAGGATCCCGCCTGGCGGCAGATTCGCGCGCAAAAGTTCGCGAAAGGGCCGGTAGGCCTGGCGGCGCAGTTCGAGCGGATGAAACGGCGCCAGGTTCCAGTTCTGGCCCTGGGGGGCGAAGGCGTCGGGCGGGGCGCCGATGAAGGCGCGCGCGTACGCGCCGGGATTACACCAGACCTCCGCCCCGTCCGGGGCCGCCCCGACCGCCAGGTCCAGGTACAGGCCGCCGCCGTCCCTGCGGAGCGAGCGTTCCAGCGAACGCAACTGCGCGCGCGCGTTCCATTGTAAATACAAAAAATACAGCAGGCGATCTTCGTGTCGGGTCGCGAAGGCGCGCGCCGCCGGATGGTCGGGGCTTTCGAACCCCGGGGGCGGGGTCCCGAAACGTTCGCGCAGGGCTTCGAAGAGCGCGAAGTTTCGCAGAGGTTCGCCTCCTTCGCGTATAAATCGACTAAATGCGAAATCACGGGCGGAGCCGGTCCCGTACACCGCGGCGCGAAATGTGTCGAAGAGCAGGGCCAGCACGCGCCCGCGCCAGGCGGCCACGGCCGCGTACGGGATGGTGGGCGCGGCGCGGAGCCTATCGAGTTCGCGCTGGAAGGCGGGCTCCGCCAGCAGGGCGCGCGCCGCGCGACTGCGCGCGAATTCGGGGATTGCCTCAAGATCGATCAGGAACGGATTCAGATGCATGCGGCTGGAAGGTGAATATGGACTGCGCCGATCCGGTTCGTTGTAAAACAGGGCGTGAACCGGCGAAAGCCCGGGAAACCAGCCAGGCAGGGTCCGCGCCAGTGATTTCACCTCGCTCAGGGTGCCGATGCCGTGGTAGCCGGGTCGCTCACTGCGCAGGGCGTAGGTCTGGAGCGTGAGCGCCAGGCGCCGGTTCTCCGTTGTGTAAGCCTGGCGCGGGCAGACGATCAGGCTCATGCGCGCGCTTTCGGGCGCGCCGATCTGGCCGTGTAATTCCAGTTCGTGGACGCCCTCCGGCAGCGTGAAGGCCAGGCGCATTTCGCAAAAAACGCGTGAAACTCCGTCTATGCGACGATGACGCAGGGGCGCCGGCTCCACGAAGCCGTGCTGCAAGCGGCCCGATTCCTCGTGGACGGTCACCGCCCAGCGCGTTTGTAGAAACGCCTCGGGCAGGCAGCCGGAAAATCGGAGGGGCTGCTCGTCCACTCGCACGACGCGCACCGGTTCGATGGCCGTGGTCCAGAATTCCCGTTCCAGTTCAAGGATCGCGGCGGCGGTGGACTCTTCGGTACCCGCGTCGATGCCCATGGCCGCGAGCAGGGCGATCCGCGCGGCGCTGTCGATGGGCACGGTTTCGCCGGTAACGGAACGGTAGGAAGAGAGGATTCCGCACGTTCGACTGAGTCGCTCCAGATCGTGTTCGTGACGCGCTTTCATTTAGCGGCCTCTTCGTGCGCCCGCATGACGGCGACAGAGCGCCCTTCCATTTGATAGGCGGTCCCCGGCGCGAAGCCACCGCTGGTTTCGGGGCTGGCGAACTCTGGATCGCGGCCGGTATCGAGCACGGGCAGCCAGCGCGTGCGTTCGTCCCTGCTGTTTTCGCGCAGTTCGGGCAGAACGAAAACCAGCGGGGATGGCCCCGCGTGAAACAGGACCAGCAATGCGTCGTCGGGGTGTTCGTCGCCCGTAGCCCGTTCTTTTTTGCGGGTGCCCGCCACGAGCATCCCGAGGGTATGCGCGCCCTGCCATTCCTGGTCCTCCAGGGGCCGCCCCCGGGGATGGAGCCAGGTAACATCGCGCCGGCCGGTCGCGGGGTCAAGACGGCCCGTGAGAAATTCGCGGCGACGGAACAGGCCCACGCTTCGGCGTAAGGCCAGCAGGCGCCGGACGAAGTCCAGAAAGCCCGGGTCGGTCTGGTCGCCCGACCAGTCGTGGAAGTTTAATTCGTTGTCCTGGCAGTAGGCGTTATTGTTGCCGCGCATTGAGCGGCCCAGTTCATCCCCGCCCAGCAACATGGGCACGCCGCGCGCGAGCAGGAGCGTGACCATGAGGTTACGTTTCTGGCGGCGGCGCAGGACCAGGATGGCCGGGTCTTCGGTCGGCCCTTCCACCCCGCAATTCCAGCTGTGGTTCTGGTCGTTCCCGTCGCGATTGCCTTCGCCGTTCACTTCGTTGTGTTTGCGATTGTAGCTGACCAGATCCGCGAGCGTGAACCCGTCGTGGGCGGTGATGAAATTGACACTTTTAAAAAGGTCCCGGCCCGGACCGGCGAAAATATCGCTCGACCCGGCCAGACGGGTGGCCAGTCCGGCGGCGATCGGTTCGCCGATCCAGAAGCGCCGGGCATCGTCGCGAAAACGGTCGTTCCACTCGCGGAAAAATTCCGGATACCCGCCCAGGCGATACCCCCCGGGCCCGAGGTCCCAGGGTTCCGCGATCAACTTGCGCCGCGCGAGCACCGGGTCCGACCAGAGGGCTCCGAAGAACGCCCCGTCCGGCCGGAAATTGCCGTCCGTGCCGCGCGCGAGCGTCGATGCCAGGTCGAAGCGAAAGCCGTCCACTCCGCATTGCAGCGCCCAGTAGCGCAGTGAGTCGATGATCAATCGCAAGACGTGCGGGTGGGAGGCATTCAGGGTATTACCGCAGCCGGCATCGTTGCGATACAGCCCCCGGTCGTGGGGGTCCAGCCGGTACCAGGCGGCGTTGTCGATGCCGCGCTGGGAAAGCGTCGGCCCGGTCTCATCGCCTTCGGCCGAGTGATTGTAGACGACATCGAGAATGACTTCCAGCCCGGCCGCATGCAGCCGGGTCACCATCTCGCGAAATTCATCGATCACCTGTTCCGGGCCCGCGCCCGCCGTGGCGAAACGGGCGTCCGGAGCGAAAAAGGCGAGGGTATTGTAACCCCAGAAATTGGTGAGGCCGCGGCGGATCAGACCCGGCTCGGGAAAGTGTTGCTGGATGGGTAACAATTCCAGGCTCGTCACGCCGAGGCTCAGCAGATGGTCGATGACGGGTTGTGCCGCCAGGCCCAGATAGGTACCCCGCAGCGATTCCGGGACGGCCGGATGCAGGGCACTGGTCCCCCGGACGTGCGTTTCGTAGAGCACCGTGTCCTCCCAGGCGATTCCTGGACCTTCCGGCATGGGTTCGCGGTCGCGCATGATCACACCCAGCGGAGCGCAGTGGCCGCTGTCACGATCGTCGGCCGCTCCAGGGCGGTCCGGGTGTACTCCTGACAGAGCGTCATCCCACCGATCACAACGCACGACCCCGCGAGCGCGTGGATCAAGCAGGAGTTTACGGGGGTTGAAGAGCTGGCCGGCCGCGGGTTCGAACGGCCCACTGACTCGAAAACCATAAAGCTGGCCTGGAGCGAGGCCCGCGACGTGTCCGTGGTGGATATTCCCCGTACGACCGGGCAGGGTGAGCCGTGCGGATTCGATCCGATCGCCAGGGGAATTGAAGAGGCAGAGCTCGACTTGCTGCGCGTGCTCGGAAAAGAGCGTGAAGTTCGCTCCGTTTCCGTCCAGGACCGCGCCCTGGGGGTCCGGTCTTCCTGTGGTGAGTTTCGCCGGTTCTGTCATGCGGTTCGCGTGCGGCATTCGTTCTATGGAATAATTCTAAGAATCACATCGGTGCGGGAAATAGACCTGGCATGTTCTACGTGATTGTGCTTACCTTTTCGGGGTCATGTCGCGCGGCCGAACGTTTTTTAAGAGCGATGCGAAAAAAAAAAGACGAAATATGACTGCCGTCATAGATAGGGTCAAAAGATTCCGAATTAATAATGTTTTAACTTTTTCACACAGAATTTTCATGAACCATAAAATCCTGATGATCGGCTGGGAGTATCCCCCGCATATAACGGGCGGTCTCGGCATGGCCTGCAAGGGCCTCGCGCGCGCGCTGGCCGAAGAGGGTCATGAATTGATCTTCCTGGTCCCGCGCCTCTTTGGCGATGAGACGGCCCCGCCCGGGGTTCACCTGATGGATGTCCCCGAAGGGCTGGCCCTGCTCACGGAGGAAGAACTGGCACGCCTGCCCGCGTTGCAGATCACCCGCGAAACCGTGCTGCCCGGAGTGTACGCCACCCGGGATGTGGATACGCAACTGATTCCCGGGGCCGAGGCGAAGATCGTCACCCGGCAATCGCTGGATCAGATTCGCCTCCAGGGCGGGTACGGTCCCGGGGTCTACCGTGAAATTCGCTGGTACGCGGATTACGTCGCTCTGCTGGCTCCACATCTTGACATCGACGTGATCCACTGCCACGACTGGATCACCTATCCGGCGGGGATGGGCGCGGCCGTCGCCACGGGGAAACCCCTGGTGGCCCATGTACACGCCACGGAGATCGATCGGAGCGGGGAAAACGTGAACCAGTTCGTATACGATCTGGAGCGCGAGATGTTTCACCGCTGTAACGCGGTGGTCACCGTGAGCAATTTTACCCGCGACCTGCTCCTGCGGCACTACGGGGTTCCCGGACACCGGGTCCAGGCCATTCATAACGGCGTGGAATTCGAACTGCCGGGCGGGTACGTCCATGAACAGGCCTTCCGGCCGGAGGAAGCGGGCCTGCCCGAATCGGAACGCCTGAAGCGGGACCGTCTGGTTCTGTTCATGGGTCGGATCACCTTTCAGAAGGGCCCGGATTATTTTGTGCGGGCCGCCAGGATTGTCGTAAGTCGCCTTCCGGGCGTGCGCTTCGTCATGGCGGGAAGCGGCGATATGTATCATCGTATGATAGAAATGGCCGCCGATCTGGGGATCGGGAAGTATTTTCACTACACAGGGTTCTTGAATAAAGAGGAGGTTACCAGACTCTTCGCTATGAGCGACCTGTATATCATGCCTTCGGTATCCGAACCGTTCGGACTTTCACCGCTGGAGGCCATGCTGCACGGGGTGCCCACGATCGTATCGAAACAATCGGGCGTGAGCGAGGTGATCTCCAATTGTATCAAGGTCGATTTCTGGAACGTCGAGGACATCGCGGCAGCCATTATCTCCGTGCTCGAAAATAAAACCCTTGCCGGGCAACTGGCCAATGGTGGGGCCGGAGAGGTCCAGCGCGTTACCTGGCGGGCCGCGGCCGAAAAGATAACGCGCCTGTACGACGATTTGCGAGGCGGGGTCTGAACCCGGCCAATCGGAGGAAAATCGAATGATATCGGTATGTTTTTATTTTGAAGTCCACCAGCCCTTTCGTCTGCGGCCCTACAGTTTTTTTAATATCGGCCAGTCGGATTATTTCGACGACACCCTCAATCGCCAGGTCGTGCGTAAGGTCGGCGATAAATGTTACCTCCCCGCCAATGAGGTACTCTTTCGCCTGATCCGCAAATACGGCGAGGACTTTAAGTGTACCTTTTCGATCAGCGGCGTGGCCCTTGAACAATTTCGCCTCTGGTATCCGGAGGTGCTGGACAGCTTTCGGAAACTGGCGGACACCGGCTGCGTCGAGTTTCTGGCGGAGACCTATTACCATTCGCTCTCGGGTCTGTATTCGGAGCGCGAATTTCGTGAACAGGTCGGCCGTCAGATTCAGACCGTCCGGGACGAACTGGGCGTAACGCCCGTTTCCTTTCGGAACACCGAATTAATTTATAATAACCACATCGCCTACCTGGCCCAGCAGATGGGTTTTCGTACGATTCTCGCGGAAGGAGCCCGGCAGATCCTCGGCTGGCGCAGTCCCAACTTCGTATACCGACCGAAACACAGCCCCGGCCTGCGCGCCATGTTGAAAAATTACCGCCTGAGCGACGATATCGCCTTTCGGTTTTCGGAAAAATCATGGAGTGAACATCCGCTTTCCGCGGAGAAGTTCGCGCGCTGGGTGCACGCCCACGCCGGGAACGGCAAAGTGGTCAATCTGTTCATGGATTACGAAACCTTTGGCGAACACCAGTGGAAGGAAACCGGCATTTTCGAATTCCTGTCCGCCCTGCCTGAATACGTTCGTCGTCATCCGGATTTCAAATTTCGCACGGTTACCGACGCGGCGGTTCGAAACGAACCCGTGGGCGAGATCGACGTGGACGAACCGGTTTCCTGGGCGGATACGGAACGGGATCTTTCCGCCTGGCGCGGCAATTCGATTCAGCACGAGGCTCTGAAAGCGTTGTATGAAATGGAAGACGACGTGCGGGCCACCGGCAGCGAAATTCTGCTGGATACCTACCGGAAATTACAGACGAGCGATCACTTCTATTATATGTGCACGAAGTACTTCAACGACGGGGACGTGCACAAGTATTTCAGCCCCTACAACAGCCCGTACGACGCGTACGTTTATTACATGAACGTCCTCCAGGATTTTCGCGAACGGGTCCGTTCCGCTCTGGCTCGCATTCCCCGCGAGACCGCCCAGGCGGTCTGAGCGCTCCCCGGGTGTGTCGCCCGCCCGGTTCGGCGCGCTCCGCCACGCGCGGGAAATCACCGGCAGGCGCCGCTATGCCGGCGAACGGGTTGACATCGAAGCACCGTCAGGATCAACTTACACCCGGAGCCGGTTTCGATCGGTTCTGAACGGGGCGTTAAAACGGTCCCGGCAACCTCATAGACGGGCGCCCGATGAGCGTGCGCGCCCCGGAGAAACATAGATATGAATTCGGAACTCGTAGCGCGGCGCCAGAAACTTTTCGCCCTGATGGGCCAGGTCGAAAAAGTCGACCTGGATTCCCTGACCCGGCATTTCGTGCATCACCTCGAGTACTCGGTCGGCAAATACAAAGCGAACGTAAGCGGACCCGACATTTACCGCGCTCTGGCTCTGACCGTGCGCGACTTTCTGGTGGATCGTTTCAATGAAACCCAGGAAGAATTCGCGAAGGTAAAATCGCGCCGCGTGTACTATCTGTCGATGGAGTTTCTCATCGGCCGGTTGCTGGAAAACAACCTGGTCAATCTCGGCATGCGCGATACCGTGGCCGAAGCCCTGTCCGCGTTCGGGTACGACTTAAATGAAGTCGTCCAGTACGAACCCGAAGCCGGCCTGGGCAACGGCGGCCTCGGCCGCCTGGCCGCGTGTTTTCTGGACAGTATGATGACGCTGGACCTGCCCTGCTACGGGGCGTGCTTGCGCTACGAATTCGGCATCTTCAATCAGCAGATCGTCGGCGGGTATCAAAAAGAAGCGCCCGATATGTGGCTGACGCGCGGCAATCCCTGGGAAATCCAGCGCGATGACATCGTCTTCCCCGTCCAGTTTTACGGCTACTGTGAAAAGTTCGTGGACTCCACCGGCGAAACGCGTTCGCGCTGGCAACCTGGCGAAACGGTCATGGCCATGGCGCATGACATTCTCATTCCCGGATTCAATACGCGCACGGTGAACAATCTGCGTTTGTGGAGCGCGGGCGCGAACGCGGAGTTCAACATCGATTACTTCAACCACGGCGATTACGTGCGCGCGATCATGGATAAGGTGAATTCGAAGAACATCACCCGGGTCCTGTACCCCAACGAAAACGTGATCCAGGGTCGGGAGTTGCGCCTCAAGCAGGAGTACTTTCTGGTTTCCTCCACGCTCCAGGACGCGCTCAAAACTTTTTTTTCGGAGGAAAGCGACATTCACCGCCTCCCCGAACGCGTCTTCTTTCAGTTGAACGATACCCATCCGGCCCTGGCGGTGGCGGAACTCATCCGCTTGCTGGTGGACGATTACGATATCGGCCGGGACCTGGCCTGGCAGTTGACAAAACAATGTATGGCCTACACCAACCACACGGTGATGCCGGAGGCCCTGGAACGCTGGGACCTGGACCTCTTCGAACGGTTGTTGCCGCGCCATCTGGAAATCATCTACGAAATTAACCACGAATTCCTGGAGGAACTTCGCAAGAAAGGAATACAGGAAGATAAAATACGAAATATGTCCATCATCGAGGAAGGCCCCGTGCGCAGGGTGCGCATGGCCAACCTCGCCGTTGTGGGCGCCACGGCCGTCAACGGGGTATCGGCTCTGCACAGCGAGTTGATCAAGACGGAATTGTTCCGCGATTTCGCCGAACTCTGGCCGCACAAGTTTCAGAACAAAACGAACGGGATCACGCCGCGTCGCTGGATCGTGGCCTCCAACCCGGATCTGACGGCTTTGATTTCCGCGCACATCGGCCGTGACTGGATCCTGGATCTGGACCGGCTGCGCGAACTCGAAAAACTCACGAACGACGCGGGATTTCGCCGCGACTGGATGGCCGTCAAACGCCGCAACAAGGAACTTCTGGGGGAGATCATTCGCTTCGAGTGCGGCGTCAATGTGGACCCGGGATCGCTCTTCGACGTGCAGGTAAAACGCATCCACGAATACAAACGCCAGCTCCTGAACGTCCTGCGTCTGATCGCGCAGTACCAGAAGATCAAAGCCAACCCGGCGGCGCAGTTCACGCCTCGCACGGCGATTTTCGCCGGCAAGGCCGCGCCCGGTTACTGGCGCGCGAAATTGATCATCAAACTTATCAACTGCGTCGCCGACGTCGTCAACCACGATAGCGACGTGGCCGATCGCCTCAAAGTGGTGTTCCTGCCGAACTTCCGCGTGAGTCTGGGAGAACGGATCTATCCCGCGGCCGATCTCTCCGAACAGATCAGCACGGCCGGGACGGAAGCCTCCGGTACGGGCAACATGAAATTCATGCTCAACGGGGCGCTGACCGTCGGCACGCTCGACGGGGCCAACGTGGAAATCCTGGAAGAAGCGGGCAGAGAAAATGTGTACATCTTCGGCATGACCGTGGAACAAATTCGCGCGCTGCAGCGCGAGCATCGTTACAACCCGGTGGGTGTGTACGAAACGGATACGGAAATCGCGCACATTCTCAACGCGATTCGCGGCGATTTTTTTAATAAAAAAGAACCGGGCCTGTTCCAGGAAATTTTTCACTCCCTGACGTACGGCGGGGACCAGTACTATCTCCTCGCGGATTACCGGTCCTACGAGGAAGTCCAGCAGCGGATCGATCGCGATTTTCAGGACGTGGACGCCTGGGCACGCCGTTCGATCCTGAACACCGCCCGTTCCGGAGCCTTTTCGTCGGACCGGACCATCCGCGATTACGCGCGCGATATCTGGAAGGTGGCGCCGCAACGCCAGCGCGAACCACGCATCCACGCGATTTAAGCGAACGGCACTTTTACCACAGGGGCACGGGGGACACGGGGTGTCTGGAATTATACCTTAGTTCAAGGCGTTCCGGAACGTGTGCGAAAGAGTAAAATTGGTTCCACCGCGTGCTCACTCCGCCATCACGTACGCGTCCTTCAGCGCCATGACGGCCACGTGCATGGCCCGCGCGCGGTTTTCGTCCGGGCGGGTGCGGCGAATCATTTTGAGGAAAAGCCCCTGCTGGGCGCTCGTGGCCCCGGGTTTTTGATACGCGGCCAGCGCGTGGCGGCTGAAGTCCCGCACCTGAAAATCGAAAATTTCGTCCACCAGTTCGGAGGCGACGCCTTCGATGTCCGCCTGCTCCAGCACGAGCGACCCGTACGCGATCAGGGTAAAAAGTTCGCCCACGGTCAGCATGAAGTCCAGGTCTTTCGACTGCTCGGCGTCCGGCGGGCAGTCCGAGAGGAAGGCGCGGAACACGCCCACCTGTTCGCAAAAAATGGCGACATTCGCTTCCTTGCGAACGGCGTAGTTTTTATTCCAGGGCCCGAAGCGCACCCGGTCGAGGTGTTTGGTCGTCGCGCCCTGCTTGAACAAAAACAATTGCTCGGACGGGTTTTCGCCAGACGGGACCGTCGGCACGGGGGTTTCGTCGAACAGAAAGGAACGCATGAATTTGATGACCAGCACCATGTTGACGTGGGCCGTGCCCTCCAGCTTGGGCAGCATGCGGATGTCGCGCGTGGCTGACTCAAAATAGACGTCTTTTTCAAAGCCGCGCGCGGCGATCACGTCCCAGATCAGGTTGACGACTTCCTCGCCCTGCATGGTCACTTTCATTTTTTCCATGGGATTAAAAAGCAGATACCGGCGATCTTCGGCCGAGGCCGCGCGCATGTAGTCTTTCGCGCGGTAGCTGAAGAGTCGCATGGCGCAGAGCCGGGCGTACGCTTCGCTGAACAATTGCTGGATGTGCGGAAAGTCGGTGACGCAGGTGCCGTACAGGCGCCGGTGCCCCGCGTGGTGCACGGCTTCGTACAGCGCGTGCGTGGCGATGCCCACCGCGGCCAGGCCCAGGTTAAACTTCGCGTACGCCACCGTGGCCAGCGAAGCGTCCCAGGCCTCCCGGCCGCGCAGCAAAATGTCCCCTTCCGGAACCGGGTAATCGCGCAAAATGAATTCGGCCACGTACTTTTGCGAATAGACGACGTTCTGCAAACACTTGTACGCGGGGTGGGCGGGTGAAACGGAAAAAAACGCGAATTCGCGTCCGCCTTCCATTTTCGCGAAACACGACAGCAGCGCCGCGCAGTTGCCGTTGCCGATGTAATACTTGTCCCCGCGCGCGATCCACCCGCCTTTGCTGTCGGGGAGGAGCTGCATGTCGGTGCCGATGAGATCCGCCCCGTGTTCTTTTTCCGATAAGGCGAAGCCGAACACTCCGCCCGCGGCCAGTTCGCGCGCGGCTTTTTTTTTCAGTTCTTCGTTCGGGCTCATCCAGAACGGCCCGAGACCGAGAATCGAAACCTGCCAGGGATACCAGTGCGAAAGCGAATAAAATCCGAGAATTTCGCTCAACGCCGTATTGCGCGCGATGTCGAAGCGGCAGCCATCCGTTCCGTACGGCGAGGGTGTCAGAAATTTGTACAGGATCTGCGATTCCTTGAAAAAATCCAGGAAGTCCGCCACCCAGACCGCGCGGTGGTCTTCATCCTTCATGGCGGCCTTGCCTTTTTTTTCGAAAAAGGCAACCGTCTTACGCAGCAGATCATTCGTTTCCGGATCGAAACCGGGGCGGGTGGGGTCGGCGGGGTGAAATAATCGCATGGGACAGATGCGATTACCCGTGAGGAAGTGTCAAGAGTTTGTAAAAAAGCCCGGTCGAATCGGCGCGCTCCGCGTCGTTTTTTTAATTGGCGCGGCGCGGCGCCGCGGAAAACCTCCCGGCGTGGCCGGGAAAATCTTCACGCATACTTTGAACTATGTTTTTCTGGGCCTCTTCATCCTCTCGGTCCTGGTCCAGTACAACGATCCCGATCCCGTACCCTGGATGCTGCTGTACGGCTTCGGTGCGGGGAATTGTCTCCTGTATGCGATGGGTCGGCTGCGGGCCCTGGTTTCCTTGCTTACGGGGGCGGTCGCTCTTGTGTGGTCGGCCTGGCTTTTGCCGTCCGTGATCAACGGGACCGAAACCCTGACCGCAGACGCGGTTTTCGCCACCACGCACATGATCAACGAACGCGTCGAAATCGTGCGCGAAATCGGCGGGCTCTGGATCACTTTCGCCTGGATGATGTTTTTAAGCATTCTGGTGAAATTTTCGAAAGTGACCGCGCGCGCATCCGGGTAAGCAGACTCGCGCTCCGGATGGCGCCGGCCTTCCGGGTAAAACCCGCACCCGGCCCGCCTGCTCGCCGATCCGGTTTGATTCCCTTTCCGGCCGGAAAAATTACCGATTTCTCTCCGTACATTTACGGGAAAATGAGCATTCCTTGCGGGATACTACGGATATCAAAACCCGTTTCTTTTCCGTATTTAAATTCGGTACCAGGTTCTCGCGGCGATTCTATCCGGTGGCGGCCGGGGCTAACTGGCGCGCGAGCGAATCCACCGGCGGCGACGGTAAAACCGACCGCCGCGTGGAAATCATCGCCGTGCCCGAGGAAAATCGATCGTGAAAAAGTTTCTTGCGGTTCTGTTGACGACTGTTTGCGCCTGTTTTCTGCCCGCCTGCGGTTTCGTGCATTGGGGCCTTGGCACCTTTAATAAGGAGCCGGAGGAGAACCAGGCGCTGGATTCACTCGTCTTCCTGCTTCTGGGCGTCTCGTCCGGCGGCGGAGCGTCCGGCGACGGAACGTCCTCCTCCGCAAGCCTCGAAGGCCAGATCGCCGCGGGCGATGAACATTCCTGTGCCCTGCTCGCATCGGGCACGGTCCGCTGCTGGGGAATCGGTGGTTCCGGTCGGCTCGGCTACGGCAACGTGAACAATATCGGGGATAACGAAACTCCGGCCAGCGCGGGCGACGTAAACGTCGGCGTTACCGTCAAGCAGATATCAGCGGGGGGCACACACACCTGTGCCCTGCTCGATTCCGGCGCCGTCCGCTGCTGGGGCGATGGCACCAGCGGTCGACTGGGCTACGGGAGCCTGAATACCATCGGCGACAACGAAACCCCGGCCAGCGCGGGCGACGTAAACGTCGGCGGCACGGTCAAACAAATCGCCCTCGGGACCGCCCATACCTGCGCCCTGCTCGAAACCGGCACGGTACGCTGCTGGGGCTCTGGCACACTTGGTCGCCTTGGGTACGGGAATACCAATAACATCGGCGATAACGAAACCCCCGCCAGCGCGGGCGACGTCAACGTCGGCGGCACGGTCAAACAGATCGCCGCCGCCTTCAACCATACCTGCGCTCTGCTCGAGACTGGCGCCGTCCGCTGCTGGGGCACCGGGACTGCCGGTCGTCTGGGGTACGGGAATCTAAATGACATCGGCGATGGCGAAACCCCGGCCAGCGCGGGCGACGTGAACGTCGGCGGCACGGTCAAACAGATCGCGGCGGGGGGCGCCCATAGCTGCGCACTGCTCGATACGGGCGCGGTACGCTGCTGGGGTTCCGGCAATAACGGCCGGCTCGGTTACGGAAACAGCAGTACCATCGGCGATAACGAGACCCCGGCCAGCGCGGGCGACGTGAACGCCGGCGGAACCGTAAAACAGATCGCGACTGAAACGGCGCATACCTGTGCCCTGCTCGATACGGGCGCGGTGCGTTGCTGGGGCTCCGGCGCGAACGGACGCCTGGGCTACGGGAATACGAATGACATCGGCGATGACGAGACGCCGGCCAGCGCGGGGGACGTAAACGTGGGCGGTACGGTAAAGGGAACCGCCGGCGGCCTGGCTCATACCTGCGCGTTGCTCTCTTCTGACGCGGTACGTTGCTGGGGCTCCGGCGCGAACGGTCGCCTGGGCTACGGGAATACGAATGACATCGGCGATGACGAGACCCCGGCCAGCGCGGGCGACGTTACCTATCGATGAGTCCGGTGCGATTCTCTGCTGCCGGGCTTATCGCACCCCGCACGCCCACTACCGCGCCCGGCCCGCCTTCCACGCGCCCAGCAGGGTTTCGTACGCGATCGTCTGCCCGCGCGGTTTTTCGTCGGCGAGCTTCGCCTTCGGCGACCCGGGTTTCGCGAGCCAGGCCGCCGCGTCCCCGGGCGGGGCGATTTTCGGCGCGCAGCGTTCCATGCCGATTGTTTCGAGTCGCCCCATGACGTCGTCCATCTGTGTGGCCAGGTTATCGAGCGCGGTCTGGGGCGGTTTGCCCCCGGTGACCGCCTCGGAAATATTCTGCCACCAGAGCTGGGCCAGTTTGGGATAGTCGGGCACGTTGATGCCGGTGGGCGTCCAGCGCACGCGCGCGGGTGAACGATAAAATTCGATCAGGCCGCCGTAGCGCGCGGCGTTTTTCGTCACTTCCGGGTGTTCCAGGTCGGAAGCGCGCACGGGCGTAAGCCCCGTCAGAAATTTTTTAAGCGAAACCGATTTCGACACCGTAAACTGCGCGTAGAGCCAGGCGGCCCGGCGTCGATCGAGCGGGGTGCTTTTCAACATCGTCCAGGCGCCCGCGTCCTGGTAGCCGAGTTTCATGCCCTCCTCCCAGTACGGTCCGTACGGCGAAGGCGCCATGCGCCACTTCGGCGTGCCGTCTTCGTTGACGACCGGCAGGCCCGGCTTCGTGAGTGCGGCCGTGAACGCGGTGTACCAGAAAATCTGCTGGGCGATCTGTCCCTGGCCGGGTACGGGGCCCGCTTCCGAGAAGGTCATGCCCGGGGCTTCGGGCGGGGCGAATTTTTTGAGCCAGTCGATGTATTTTGTCAGCGCGTACACGGCCGCCGGGCCGTTCGCTTCGCCGCCGCGTGAGACGGACGATCCGAGCGGGGTGCACCCGTCTTCCGCGATGCGAATGCCCCATTCATCCACCGGTCGCCCGTTGGGCAGGCCGGGCGAACCAACACCGGCCATCGAAAACCAGGCGTCGGTGAAACGCCAGCCGAGCGAGGGATCTTTTTTGCCGTAGTCCATGTGGCCGTACACGCGTTTGCCGTCGATTTCGCGCACGTCATTAGTGAAAAAATCGGCGATGTCCTCATACGCCGACCAGTTGAGCGGAACGCCGAGCTCGTAGCCGTATTTCGCGCGAAAGCGCTGACGCAATTCGGGGCGACTGAACCAGTCGTGGCGGAACCAGTATAAATTCGCGAATTGCTGGTCGGGCAGCTGGTAGAGTTTTCCGTCCGGGCCCGTGCCGAACTCACGGCCGATGAAATCGCCCAGGTCGAGCGTGGGCAGGGTGACGTCTTTGCCTTCGCCGGCCATGAAATCGGAGAGCGGCACCACGTGGCCGTAGCGGTAATGCGTCCCGATCAGATCGGTGTCGTTGACATACAGATCGTAGATGCTGCGACCCGACTGCATCTGCGTCTGGAGTTTTTCGATCACGTCGCCTTCTTGAATGAGATCGTGAACCACGCGAATGCCGGTGATTTCGTAGAAGGCCTGCGCCAGCACGCGCGACTCGTAGGTATGCGTGTCGATCGTTTCCGAGACCACGTGCACGGTCATACCCTGGAAGGGGCGCGCGGCGTCGCGAAACCATTCCAGCTCGCGCCGCTGTTCGTCCGCGCTCAGGGTGGACGGGGAAAGTTCGGGCAGCCACTTCGCGATATAATCGACGTTCGGGTCCCGGTCTTTCTTACAGGCGGCAGAGCCGAGAGCGAAGCAGGCCAGGAGGATTACGGCGGCGTGGTGAGTCGCCGGGGCGAAAAGGGCAGTACGAAGAGACATGCGGGGAATGTCCGGGAGGCCCCGCGGGATGTCAAGCAGCACCGGTCAAACCCGGATTTTGCACGAAACGAAAAGAATTTCACGCAAAATCCAGGTTAAAGCGCCAGTTCGATCCGGTTGCGACCGCGGGTTTTGGCCATGTACAGGGCCTCGTCCGCTTTTTCGAGCATGGCCCGCGAGTCCATGTCATCCTGGGAGCTGACCAGGCCCAGCGAGATCGTTAAACGGGGCACGCCCGGGATGCGCAGACACTCAACGTTGGCCTTGATTCGATCGGCAAGGATGTGCGCACCCGCGAGGTCCGTCTGCGGCGATAGTACCACAAATTCTTCGCCCCCGTAGCGGAACAGATAATCAGACGCGCGCAGGTTCGCGGCGATCGTGGCCGACACGCACTGGAGCACCATATCCCCGCGCGTATGCCCCAGGCTATCGTTGATATTCTTAAAATGATCGATGTCGATCATGATCAACACGAGCGGCTGGGTGTACCGCTGGCAGCGGGCCAGCTCCTGGCGTACTGTTATTTCGTACATCCGGCGATTGAGCACGCCGGTCAGATCGTCCGTCGCCGCGAGGTTTTCCACATGGCACTTCAGGGCGTGCAGGTGCCGGATCAGGGCGACAAAAACGTACGATAAAAAAGCCGAAACCACCAGCGAAATGCAAAACCCCGCCGCCAGAAACTCGGCCATGAAGTGCCCGAAAAATAAATAACTGAAAGCCACCGCGAAAAGACAGGTGGCCCCCACCGCTCCGCTCACAGCCAGCAGATACAGGACAAAAGGGTTTCGTTCCTCGAGTATTTGAATGATTCGTTCCATGTGGTGCGCGACGGGTACGTATTGGACGAATTTTCGCGATTTATCATGCACAAAAACCGCGTTTTTCTTATCCACAGCGAATTTCGCGTCTTCCACCGGTCCCCGATGGTTTTCGCTCAAGTTGCAGGGACTCCTGCACCCATTTTGTAGGAACTCCCACGTGAACGTTTCGGCATGGTTTCTGAAATTTACCCGGGCCCGGGAGGACGTTCGGGCTGGCCCGGGGTCGCCCGAGAGGAAGCTCCGGGCGACGAAGCACCATCTCGCGTCACCGCCGTGTAAAACACGTAGCAGAAGAGGAGGATAAAGAGGAAATAAATCAACGAAAACGCCGCCGCCCGGCCCAGGTCGAACTGGCCGATGGCCATCCGGGTGAGCAACTGGCTGAGGAAGGTGGTCGAGTTGCCCGGTCCCCCGCCGGTGAGCACGAAGGGCTCGGTGTAGATCATGAAACTGTCCATAAACCGCAACAGAATGGCGATCGTCAGCACCTTGCGCAGGCGCGGCAACTGGATGGCCCGGAAAATCGCCGTCGGCGAAGCGCCGTCGATCGCGGCGGCCTGGTAAAAGGCCTCCGGGATGGACCTGAGGCCCGCGTAGCAGAGCAGGACCACGAGTGGAGTCCAGTGCCAGACGTCCATGACCAGTACGGTCAACCAGGCGTCGGTCGCGTTCGCGGTATAGTTGTACTCCAGACCGATGGTTCGCAGGGCGACGCCGCCGAGGCCAATATCGCCGCGAAAAAATATCTGGAACATCGTGCCGACCACATTGTACGGGATGAGCAATGGCAGAGCCAGCAGGATAAGCGCCAGGGTCGCTCCTGGCCCGCGGCGGGGGACCAGCAGAGCGAGGCCGATGCCGAGCGGTATTTCAATGAGGAGCACGGTCCCGGAAAAGAAAAACTGCCGCGCGAAAGCCGCGTGAATTTCGCTGTCGCGCATGATCTGGCGAAACCACTGCAGGCCCACGAATCGCCGCTGATCGGGGCCGAGGATATCCTGGACCGAATAGTTGACCACCGTCATCAAAGGGACGATCGCGCTGAAGGCGACGACGATCAGGACCGGCAGAATCAGGAACCAGGCGCGCTGGTTCAATTGTTTACGCATAGTCCGCCCCCGCAAGCATCCCGGCGCCCGTGGCCTGTGACCCGCCTGGATAAACGCGAATTTTATCACGCGGCAGTCGCACCCGAACCCGGTCGCCCGTTTTCGGTTCATTCCCGGCGGCCGCGACAACCAGCAATTCCTGATGCGGTTCCCCCGCCATCGTTTGCACCCGCACCGCGATAACCCGGTCCGGCCCGCGTTCTTCGATGCGGTGGATTTCACCTGGCAGGTCAATAAAATCCGCGGTCGCCGGGGGTAAGGTCATCCCAGGCCGGTCTTCGCCTTGCGCGATAATCACATACTGTGGGCGAATGCCGATGAGCGCAGGGTCCCCATCAGCGGCAAATGTAGGAACTCCTACACCGACCCCCTGGCCCCCGGGTCGCACAGATCCGCTATCGAGCCGGGCGGTCAGGAAGTTCATGCCGGGGCTGCCGATAAAAAAACCCACGAACGGGTCCGCGGGGGTTTCGAACAGGTCGGCGGGCGTACCCGCCTGGAGGACTCGACCGTCGCGCATGACCAGGATCCGTTCTCCGAATGTCAATGCCTCGAGTTGGTCGTGGGTGACGTAAATGGTCGTGATGCGATGGGCTTTCTGAATCTGCTTCAATTTGCGTCGCAGTTGCCACTTCTGCGTCGGGTCGACGACGGTCAGGGGTTCATCGAGGAGAATGGCGGCGACATCGCTGCGGACAAGGCCACGGCCGAGGGATACGATTTGTTTTTGCGCCGACCCAAGGCCGCGTGCTTTTTCGGTCAGTAGATCTTCGATTTCAAGCTCGGCCGCGATTTCGCGGACGCGCCGGTCGACCGCGTCGTTTTTCAGGCGGCGATTGCGCAATGGGAACGCCAGATTTTCATAAACCGTCATGGTATCATACACGACGGGAAATTGAAACATTTGCGCGATATTGCGCGCGACGGTCCCCAGAGTAGTTACATCGCGATCATCGAACAAAACCTGACCCGCTGTCGGTCGGACCAGGCCGGAGATAATATTGAGCAAGGTCGTTTTCCCGCAACCGGACGGCCCCAGCAGCGCATAGGCGCCCCCGTCTTCCCAGATAAAGTTAAGCGGATGCAGCGCGATTTCGTTTTGCGCTTTTTTCCCTGAAGCGTACCGGTGCGATACCTGTTTCAATTCTATCTTCATGTCCGTTTGTAGGAACTCCTTCACTCCCCGGAGGGGCGACTGTCAACTGGAGCGACTATCAACTGCCCGTCCGTGTCGAAATAAAACAGATCGACCGGGGATACGAAAAGTCGTACTGTCGAATCCATCGGAAAATTAAACGTCCCCGGCAGGCGTGCGTTGAAGTTCGTTGCGCCGTTTCGCAAGTGCAAAAACGTTTCCGAGCCGGATAATTCCGTCAGGACGAGGCTGCCCGTGATTTCCAGGTCACCCGGCCGACCTTCCGGTCGAAAATGGTGCGGGCGAATGGCGACGACGCACGGGCCTGGTGGCACCGCGGCCGGTCGGGGGACGACCAGGCCAGGTTGAATGGCGATTTGAATCCGCTCCTCACCCGACCGGCCATCGAAAAAATTGGCGGGTAAATCGCTCAAGATTTCGGCTACGCGCCGGGTCGACGGCCGCCGGTACAGGCGTATGGCCGGGCCGCTTTCTAATATACGGCCGGCTTCCATGACGAATAGTTGTCCGCCCAGCGCGAGGGCCTCAACCGGATCCGCCGTTGCGAAGACGACGATTCCGCGTTTGTCAGTGAAGATGTCCCGGATCTCGCGGCGCAGTCGTTCGCGCAATTTGTAGTCGAGGTTGGCGAGCGGCTCGTCCAGTAGAATTAAATCCGCGTCGCGCACAAGAGCCCGCGCCAGGGCGAGTCGTTGCTGCTGACCGCCGCTCACTTCGCCCGGGCGACGTCGCAGGAATTCCTCGATTCCCAGTCGTTCAGCTACGGAACGCACACGTCGGTCGATCTCGTCTTTGCTGAGGCCGCGCACGCGGAGGGGGGCGGCGATATTCTCGTACAGCGTAAATGTGGGGTAGTTCACGAACTCCTGGTAAACGAAAGCGACATTGCGGCTTCTTACCCTCAAATTCGTCACATCGCGTCCATCCAGGACGTACGTTCCACTGCTGATTTTCGCAAGGCCGGCCAGAATTCTCAGTAATTCTGTTTTTCCCGCGCCAGTTCGGCCCAGCAAAATATTAAATGAACCGGGTGAAAATTCGAGCGATAAGTCGCGCAAAAGGACAGCGCCCTCGCCGACGAATCCGGTAATTTTTTGTAAGCTTAATGACATCCTAAAGCGCGGGTCAGGCAGGTTTCAGAAGTCTGTCGCCACAAAGACGCCAGGCAACTCTTTTTTCCGGCCCGCCGGTCTATTGTGCGGTATGCTGGACGACGGGCAACTCCCGGGCAACTCCCGCGACGACCGGCGGCCGTGGGTTTTTTACTTTACCACGCAGGGCCCTCAAAAAAACTGGTCGCAGTATGAGATATACCATCTGGCGTACGGCCCAGGACGGCAACGCGTTTCAAATCACCACCGCCGGCGCTACCACGATTAAGGAGCGTGCTTTCGAAAAAGCGCGAGTGTTTAACGAACGGCTCCAAACGAGCGAGCCTGCCTCGGGCGACCGGTTCGTGGTTCGGGACGAAGACGGAAAAGAGTTGAAGCTCCCCGCCTGACAATATACCTTTTGCAACCCCATTTATAACGCATTGCGGATGGCATTTCGAATATCCGCTGGTAAGCAGTCCAATGCGGGAGTTCCTACAAACAGGAAAGGGATTGCCCGTTCCTTCCAGTTCACGGAATTTTGTCGAAATGCGCAAAAGGACCCTTTTCCTTATTGTTTATTTTTTCTTGCTCATCCTTCCGGTGTACTGGCTGATCACGATGAGCTTCAAAACGACCGGGGAAATCCTTTCCGGATTTACGCTTTTCCCGGCCGCCTTTACAATTGAAAATTACCGGGCAATTTTTACGGATTCCGCCTGGTATGGAAGTTACCTGAATTCCCTGGTATTTGTTTCCATAAATACTTTATTTTCCGTTTCGGTGGCATTGCCGGCGGCGTACGCTTTTTCGCGGTTTCAGTTTATCGGGGACAAACACCTGTTTTTCTGGCTGCTTACGAACCGGATGTCGCCCCCGGCGGTCTTCCTGCTTCCGTTTTTTTTGTTGTATTCTTCAGTCGGTCTCTTCGACACCCACCTGGGCGTTGCGCTGGCCCATACGCTCTTCAATGTTCCACTTTGCGTGTGGATTCTCGAAGGGTTTATTTCAGGGATTCCACGCGAAATCGACGAGGCGGCTCTTATCGATGGATTTAGCTTTCCGGGATTCTTTTTTAAGATTCTCCTGCCTCAAATTCGTTCTGGCGCGGGAGTCGCCGCGTTTTTCTGTTTTATGTACTCCTGGGTGGAACTACTCCTGGCGCGAACCCTGACCTCAGTTGACGCCAAACCGATTGTCGCCACCATGACTCGCACCGTAAGCGCGCAGGGAATGGATTGGGGTGTTCTTGCCGCCGCGGGGGTTTTAACCCTCATACCAGGCATTATGGTGATCTGGTTCGTTCGAAATCATATTGTAACAGGATTTTCGATGGGCAGGGTATGATGAACTGGATGGCGTGGACAGGACCGACCGCGGTGTTCTTTTTTGCCATTGTTGTTATCCTGGCCGGTATGGCAATTCTGGAGATTCATTGGCCGTCTGTCGAGCGCAAAGGTTTTTTGCCCCTGGTTACAACCCGGGGTGACAGGCTTTTTTTTGGCCTTGTCGTCGTCGCATTCTTGAATTTGCTTGCGGTTGCACTTTTTGATTCAATATTATTCCCTTTCGTTTTCAGTATTGGGATTTTTGCGACCATTTTTTTCAAAGGCTAACCACTCTCAATGGCAAACTTTCTTCTGAGCCAGGCCCGCAGCAGTTCCTCCGGATATGGAAATGGAAAAAATCGCAATGGCAGATCCAGGGTGTCCTTCGGTATCTGCGAAATTTCGCGTTGTACGCTTCTGCCTCTAATAATCCTTACTCTGGTTTCGATGTGTTGAGGAAAGAATTGGTCATACTCCTCAAGTCCAACTGTAGGAACTCCTTCGAGATTATCCGGGTATCCATCTAAATCCAGCTCAATCAACCGGACAAAAAGGAAACAACGGGAAACACCGAGGAAGTTCGCGAAAACCCCCAGCTCGTACCAGACAACAGGCGCAGCGCGAAAGTTTTGCCGACACAACTGGAGCCCGGGAGCCTGGTACTGGCGGAAACACGCGCAGCGAGCCTGCCAGTTGTCCTTCAACATTCGAACCCGGTTTTTCTTCAGCAACTCCCCCAGATATGAGCCGAGGGATTTTTTGGTTGTAAGCAGGTGAAACTGGAGTTTCGCCCGGAGATCAAAAGGGATCAGGAGCGTGCAAACACGGCCCCGATGAAACGGTCCCGTGTCGAACTGAAGTAGCCGTTCGGCCTGAAATCGCTTCAGGTCCAGTCTTCCCCCCACGCTCATAGTGGAGAAGGGACAATAAAATCAGAATCGTGCCGCAAAAAAATATAGTATAGATATAAATATTTTGTGGGAACTCCTTCGATAGGTTGTTGAAGTGCCCCAAATCAATGAAACCCCCGCATTTGAACATTGCCCGGATTCGGCGGGCAGCGGCATGAAAAAAGACAGATGAAAGCCGGAAAAAAAACGAAAGGCCCGGGCAAGAAAAAAACCAGGTCCCGGCGACTCGTGTCAGAAGCGTTCCCGGTGGCGCAGGCGGTTCTCGATTCCAGATTTCGCATTAAAGAAGTAAATGATGAATTTTGCGCATTGTTGCGGATAAAAAAAAAGCCCGCGGGCGCTTTCCCCGACCTGTTCGGAGAACGGCGGGAAAGTGTCAGAAAATACCTTGTGCTTTCGAACGCCGCTGGATTGTATCTTGAATACACCGGGCCTGATCATCACGCGCAACAATTTCGCATCCTGTCGCGGAGAGCGGAAGTCCGCAAGGTTCGCAGGCCGGCAGGCGGAAAACCCGGGGCTCGCGATGTAATTTATTATGTTATAATTCAGGATTTTACGAATTTCCAGGAATCGGTGGCATATTTTGAGCAATCGTTCGATCAGTTTATGGAGGCGACCATCGACCTCGAACAGGCCCTGAAAACGATCGCGGTTCAGAAAGGTGAGATTGAGGCCATCAATCATGAACTCCGGCAGACGAACGCGATCATGCGCAAAGACCTCGAGCTGGCGGAGATATTACAAAAAGATCTCATGCCGGCCGAACCCTCGCCGCCAGGCTGGACCATCGGGGCGTATTTGCAGCCAATGGCGGGAGTCTCGGGCGATATTCTCGATTACTTCGATTTCCCCGGGTCAGGCTGCATCGGCGTCGTATTGCTCGACGCGTCGGGGCATGGCGTCTCGTCGGCGCTGATTACCGCCATCGCCCGGCCGATCTTCTTTCGGGCGCACCGGGAGTATATGAATCAGGATTTGCGCACGGCCGTCCAGAGCGCGAATCGGATGTTATGCGATCAGATCGGCCATATCTCCAATTATCTTTCGGGTGTTTCGGTTCGGCTGTACACGGATCGAATCGCGTACATCAACGCCGGTCATCCGTATATTTTGTTGTATCGCCGTCGCACGGGTCGGACGTATCGGTTGCCCAACAGTCCAGTTTTGCTCGGGATCAATGAATTTCGCGAACGTGAAATGAAAGTCCGCGAAATACGAATTGAATCCGGCGATACCATGCTCCTGTATACGGATGGGCTGACGGAGGCCAGGGATGCGGCCGGCGTTGAATACGGAACCCGGCGTCTCGGTGCGGTCGTACGGAACGCGGCGGGCTCGAAAAACGCCAGAGAAGTCCGTGACCGCATCCTTGAGGATTTCCGCGCGTTCGCCGCCGATCCCGCTCATTTGAAGGATGACATGACCTTCGTCGTCTGTCGCGCGGAATAAAAACGATGGGCAGCGGCGCCGAACGGTGTTCACGGTAAGCGGGACATTTTGCGACCCCATTTCCAGAGCATCTGGCGAATTTGTTCGAAGCTGACCGGTTTACTTAAATAGTCGGACATGCCGGCTTCGAGACAGCGCGCCATATCTTCTTTCATGGCGTTCGCGGTGAGCGCGATGATCACCCGGGCCCGTTCCGGGAATTGTTTGAGGATGCGCCGCGTGGCTTCGAGTCCGTCCATTTCCGCCATCTGCACGTCCATGAGGACCACGTCATACGGCCTCCGGGCCACCTGGTCCAGGGCTTCCTGGCCGTGCGTGGCCATGTCCGGCGCGTAGCCGATTTTCTGCAGCAGGCGCTCAATCACCAGGCGATTGGAAACATCGTCCTCCACCACCAGAATCGAAAGCGGATAAAATTCCGCCGGTCCATCCTCGCTCGTTACGTTCGCGGCGACCGGCGCCTGGCCCGCGCGGGCCAGGCGCAGGGGCAGATCAAACTGAAACGTGCTGCCCCGGCCCACCTCGCTTTCCACGCGCAGGGAACCTTCCATGAGCTGGGCCAGCGAGGAACTGATGGCCAGACCCAGTCCGGCTCCCCGGTATCGATTTTCGCCTCTTGGTTCAATTTGAACAAACGGAGCGAAAATCGACTTGAGTTTGTCGGCCGGAATGCCGGCGCCCGTGTCGCTGACGGAAAAATTGAGTCGAACCGTTTCCTCTTCCTCTTCGTGGGTGCGAATGACGCTGACCCGTGTGCGGATTTCGCCGTGGTCCGTGAATTTGATGGAATTATTGATCAGGTTCGTGAGAATTTGCTGGAGCCGCAATTCGTCCCCGATGAGCACGTCCGGGATTTCCGGAGCCACTTCCATGAACAGACCGGTCTCGTTCGCGGCGGCGCGCGCTGTGAGCAGGCGGATGACATTCACGACGGTTTCGCGCACACGGAAGGGTTCTTTTTCCAGTTGCAGGCGGCCGGATTCGATCCGCGATAGATCGATAATATCGTCGATCAGGTTGAGCAACACGTCGCCGCTGCTGCGGATTACGTCCAGGATTTCGCGCTGGTCGTTCGTGAGCGGCGTGCGCGCCAGCAGATCGCCCATGCCGATGATCCCGTTCATCGGCGTGCGAATTTCATGGCTGAGGTTGACGATGAAGCGGCTTTTTTCGCGATTGGCCCGTTCCGCCTCCGCGATCGCTTCGCGCAGGCGGTCCTCGCGGATTTCATTTTCGAGCGCGATGGAGGCGATCTGCAGCAGATTGTCGATGATGGCCATGGCCGTCGGCTCGGGTTCGCCGGCCGTTGGAAATAAAAGTGTCAGGAGTCCGATGATCTTTTCGCTCGCGGCCTGGATCGGTACCGAACAGATGGCGGGGAAGGGCGCGGGATACCCGCCGGGCAAACCGGACCAGTCGAGTCGGTCTTTTTCATGGCCGAAGCTGATGCGTTCGCTCTGGAAGGCGTGGGTAAGCGTCCCGATCTGCCCGTCCAGATGTAACGATTCAAAACGACTGCGCAGCCCGTCTGAGAGCGCGGAGTCCGCCAGTCGCACCAGGCGCCGTGACTCCCGATCGACGCGATGAAAGAGCAGCGATACGTTCGGCAGGTGTTTGTGGAGAATGAACAGTAAAAGATCCAGCACGTCGGTCACGGGCATGCCCGAGGCGACCAGCGAAAGCGCGCGTTGCTGGTTATTCAGAAGTTCGGTGGCGAGTTGCTGGAGCCGACGACCCCGTCGGTCGCTCAGCGCCCGTTCGATGGCGGGCAGGCAGGTGGCCGGTCGGTCCTCCACCAGAAAATCGACGGCGCCGCGTTTCAGGGCTTCGATACAGGCCGGCGGATCGTCGGTCTCGAAAGCGATGACGACGGGGACCAGGGGAAAGAGCGATTTAACGAGCTCCAGCGTTTCGAGGCCGCTGAGTTCGGGAAAGCTGGCCTGGGCGATAACGGCGTCCGGAGAAACGTTCTGCAGCCGATCGAATAATTCCTCGCGGTTACGGGCCGGCAGACAGCGGAACTGACCCGGACTGTCCACGGAGGCGATCAGGCCCTGGAGGTTTTCACCCCGCTCAAGCACGATAAGTTGCGACACATCGGGGTTCATGCAAACGACGGGAACCGACCGCCACCCCGATCAACCGGTAATGGCGACCTGGTAAAACGGATGGTCCCGGAGAATGTCGTAGTATTCCCGGTCGTAAAACGCCATCTTTTTTTCGCCCATCTCGTAGTGTTCGAAAATCAGGAAGGCCTTTTCCTTTTCGGCCACGGGGGTGGGGATGCGTAAAAAGTTCCGGGCAATCACGCTGGCCAGAACCGTGATGCGCAGAAGATCGGAAGTGCTGCTGACTTCTTCGGGCGGGAAATCCTGGCGGGAGACCACTTCGCGTAAATACCCGGGCATGGACCAGAGTTGAAACAGGCGTTTCCCGGTCTCGATGTGGTCGATTTTATAAAACGAACGTTCCAGTTCCAGAATGTCGATGTCTTTCGCCTCGGATTCTTTTAACAACATGTCGTAATTGCGGATCCGGTTGTAGGCGAATACAGCCATCCCGATTTTCAGCAGCAACCCCGACAGGAAGACTTCCTCCCGGAGCGCGATCAAACGCGCCGGTTTACAGAGGTCGAAGGCCACCAGAGCTGTCAAAACCGGCAGTTCCTGCATATACTTCACGAAGATTTTCCCTTTGAGCGCGAGCGTCAAATCGCGCAGGGACATCATCAGGATCAGGTTCTTCGAGTTTTTAAGGCCGATCAGGGTGACCGCGTCCCGGATGGTTTTCACTTTGCCGGAGCGGCCGTAAAAGGCCGAGTTGGCGGTTTTTAAAAGATGCGAACAGATGCCCTTGTCCGGCGAAACCATACTTTCCAGTTCGTACGCGGACGCCTCTTCGTGATTGGGGTCAAACAGCAGGACCTTGTGCATCACGGAGGGAATCGGAGGAATTTGCGAATCATCGAATCCGGACATTCTGAACGGTTCGATAGAAAAAGACCGGAGCCGGAAATTCAATCAAAAAAAACCGCCCGCCCTGAAAAAGCCCGCCCCCCGGCCGCTAATTCGCGCTGGTGGCCGGCGGGTCCCTGGTGACGACCAGGCCGAAGTCCGCCATATTTTCCGTGGAGAGCACCGCGCGCACGAACAGGCCGCCGACGCTGGCCGCTCCCTCCCAGAGGTTGATGCCGGTCTGTTCCAGATCGATTTTTTTCAGGGTGCGACCTGTTCCAATATACAGGACAAAATCCTCGGGGACCTGATCAAGATGGAAGGAAAGCTGGACGCGCTGCCTGCCGCCCAGGCTACCCAGTTTGCGGTATTGCTCGCGCACGGCCACGGTCAGCAGGCGATCGTCGGGTTCGGTGTGGTCCAGAAAGGAGGACTGGATTTTTTCCAGTAAAAAGATCCCGTCCGGCGGACGAACGGGCCCGGCTTCCGCGAGCGCGGCGTCCATCAGGCCGGGAACGAATTCGATGCGGATTTTTGTCCATGCCGCGGCACCCTTGAAAAAGCAGTCGAACTGGTAGGTTCCGTCCCCAATAAAAATATCGTATACGACCGCTTTGAGCAGTTCCTCGTGCGGCTCGCGTGTTTCGCACAGGGAGATTTCGCTGCCCTGGTAGCCGTATTGTAGAGCGACGTTGCGGAATTCCCGAAATTCTTTGAATTCCTCCGGTTCTCCCAGGGCGTCTTCACCCACGATTTCCAGCACGCGGGCGCAACCCCCGCCGCTCGCGGCGAAATGATCGGCCAGATGCCAGCGTGGAGCGTGCGTGCGGGTCGTGTTGCCGTAGTGTTGTAAAATACGTTCGAGCAGGGGGCGGTCGTCGGTGCGTTCGAGTTCGCGCAGGGCGGCCTCCGCCAGGCGAAACGTGGCGTTCGGTAATTCTTCGACAAAACCGGCCAGGATCAGTTCGTTGAATTCCTGGCCGGAGAGCGCGCCGAGCGCGGTTTCCCGGTCGAAGATCCGTTTCAGATCCGATTCGGTCGGATCGATTTCGGCGGCGAGCACGCGCAAAATATTGTCGGTGAGCCGCCCCGGGTCCGGTTCACCCGGGAGCGCCTGTTCGCGCAGAATGCGCGTCAGCTCTTCGACTTTCAGGGCCAGTCGTAAATTTTCCTTCTGCGCGTTTTTCTGGCTTTCGATCAACCCGGAGATGTATTTTTCCGACTGAAACAGATTCAGGACGCGCTTGCGAAACGGTTCGCCACGGTCCGACGTGCCGCCTCTGGTAATGCGCAGCGAGAAACCGGGTTCGTTGCCGGCCAGCGCGAACGAAACCTGCTGGTCCAGATCCCCCGTGTCGAACGAACGCCCGATGGTGTACAGTACCCGGTAGAGCGCGCGCACATTTTCGCGCAGCCGGAACGCGGGGCGTTTGAGTAATTCGCGCAGCGCGCCGCGAATGAACAGAGAACGTTCGTTCACGAGCAAATTGATGATACCCCAGAATAAAATCAGACAGGAAAATCCACCCGCGTACGACATGAACGGCACGCGGGTCAGATGCGGTAACAGACCGATCGACGCGACCATAAAGACGAAGGTGACAATTCCCGTAAAAAATAAATATTTAATCTGAAAGCGAAAAACCGGGTCGCGCGCGTGGCGGTAGCCCTGGTAGCCCACCGCGAACACGTACAGGCCCCAGAGGATCCAGGAAACCACGAACCAGGGATGGGCCGGCCCGTACACCGGGCCGCGCAGGCCGCGGCTGTCCACGATGATCCCGGCGGAAATTTTACCGGCCGCGAGCAGCCCCAGTAAAACGACCTGGTTGATCATGAAGGCGAAAAACCGCGCGGAACGGAATTCCTCTTTGCGATCGCAAAAATAAATGACGAAATATCCGTACGCGTGCATGGCGAGGATGCCGAACGCGAAGATCATACGGGACACCAGCTCCGCCCCGGCTTCATCCAGGGTCGGTAATTGCACCAGATACATGGAGTTGATCCAGAAGAGCGAAACGATCATGAAAAAAAGGAAAAACCGCCGCGTCGGACCGGGGCTCACTCGCGCCAGGGAGTAAAACAGAATGAACATCCCCGCCACGTCGATGATGAGCAGAATGTAAAACAACAGACCAAACATCAATTCGTCCTCTTTAAGACGACCGCCGCGTTGATTCCACCGAGTCCGTGTACATTGACAAGGACCGACCGGGGGCGACTTCGCCTGGGTTTCGCGATAATGTTCAAATTGCAGTCCGGATCGGGCTCCAGGTAATTGCGCGTCGGCGGGACCATCCCCGTGGAAATGGCCATGGCCGCGGCGGCCAGTTGCAGGGCGCCCGCGGCGGAAAAACTGCTGCCGGTGGCGCCTTTCGTGGAAGTGACGGGAACGCGGCGGGAGCGTCGTCCCAGGGAAGCGTGCAGTGCGCGATCTTCCACGCGGTCGATGGTTTTATCGCCCGGGGCGTGGGCGCACACCAGATCGATCGACTCGCTGCCGACCGCGCGGCGAATCACTTCCGACCAGCGCATGCCCTCTTTTTCGATCAGAAACAGTTCGTTGGTGTTCTCCGGACCCATGGAAAAAGAAAAAATTTCACAGTATCTCCGCGCTCCGCGCGCGGCCGCGTGCTCGGCGCTTTCGCAGACGAAAATGGCCGCGCCTTCGGCCAGCACCGAACGCGAGCGGTTTTTTTCGAACGGCCGGAGGGCCTCTGTCGGCCGGTCGTTGTAATCGAACGCGATCGCCCGCGAGGCGCACAGAGCCTGCATGTAGATGCGTGTGATGGGAGCGTCCACTCCGCCGGCAATCACCACGTCCTCCTGGCCGGAACGAATTCGTTCCAGAGCCCGGCCCAGAGCGCTGAAGGCGCTCGCGCAGGTAGCGCTCACGGTTTCCACGTGCCCGTGCGTACCCAGGTGCAGGGCGATGGCGGAGGAGGGGGCCGAAATCATACCTTTGATCAGGGTCGTCGGATCCTGGTCCGGCTGAAAGGCGGCCAGGTTGACGTTGCGCTCCAGAATTTGTGTTTCGATCTGTTCCACTGCGGGCGCGCCCGTTCCGGTAATCACCGCCGTGTCGGTCGGATCAAGGTGTTCCAGCGCGGAGTCCTCAACGGCCAGCCGCGCCGCGGTCACGGCGAATTGCGTGGCGCGCGAATAATGTTTCACGCCGCGTTTGTTGAGGTACCGTTCCGGGTCCCAGGTGACTTCGCCCGCGATCTGACACGGGAAGGGGTCAGGGTTGAACTGGGAAATTTTTTTGATTCCGCACGCGCCGGCCATCAAATTTTTCCAGTATTCCTGAATTCCGATCCCGATCGGCGAAACCACCCCGATTCCGGTAATCACCGCGCGCCTCTGGTTGTTATTTCTTCCCATTTCGCCTGCCCGCTTCCGTGAAAGCAAGGCCGAAATTTTGCATTAAAATAATTACCTTATCAATTATGAAAAGGAATATTTGTACCTTTCGATTGAAATTGATAAAAAAAAGTCCAGGGGAAAAAGGGCGAAAGTGAAAAAACGTATTTTTCAGGGGTTCATACGAATGGCGCGCGTTCGCGACGGGGGCGTACAGGCGGGATTCGCGCGCGCGGGTCGCGGTCGGGCTTCTGGCGAAAAAATCCGGGCGGGTCGCCCCCGGTCGTTTTAGGGTTGGCGAATTCGGAAAATACTGTAACGCTTAATTCAGGGAATACGTGCCACGGGGGGCACGGGGAAGGCAGGGTGAACACGCCGTTTTGAACTGGATGGGGCTCCTGCGGCCCCGTGTCAATTTAGCGGAATGCTGAAAAGCTACGAATGAGACGCTGCAGGAGATGCGCCAAAACCGGTGTTTCGTAAAACAGCGTGAAACACCGGTTTTGCAACCTGTTAAAGCCGCGCGGCCAGGCGCGCGCCCTGGTCGATGGCGCGTTTCGCGTCCAGTTCGGCGGCCAGATCCGCCCCGCCGATCAGGTGCACGGACTCTCCGGCGGCCTTGAGATCGTTCAGGAGGTCGCGACGCGGTTCCTGGCCGGCGCAGAGGATGATCGTATCGACCGCGAGGGTCTGTTTTTCGTCTTTGACCGAAATCGTCAGGCCGCGGTCGTCGATCGATTCGTACACGACACCGTTGATTTTGGTGACGTTGCGATCGTCCATGGCCTGTTTGTGCACCCAGCCGGTGGTTTTGCCGAGGGTGCTGCCGAATTTATTTCTGGAACGTTTCAGTAGATACACCGTCCGTCCGTTCGTTTCGATCTGGCGCGGTTTGAGTCCGCCGGAGGTTTGAATTTTCATGTCGACACCCCATTCGTCCATGAATGCGGCCGGATCCGAACTGGTGGGTTTATGCCCTTCGGTGATGAATTCGGTCACGTCGAAGCCGATACCGCCCGCGCCCACCACCGCCACGCGTTTCCCGACCGGTTTGCCGCGCAGGACGACATCCACGTACGTGAGCACGTTCGGACGGTCGACGCCGGGGATTTCCGGGATGCGCGGGTTGACGCCCGTGGCCAGGATAATTTCGTCAAAACCGCCCTGGATCAACTCCCGCGCGTCGACCGTGCGCCCGAGCCGTTGCTCGACGCCGTATTTTTCGAGCGTACCGTCGCGCGCCAGCGCCAGCGCCGTGTCCCGCGCCCACCACGGCGATTTTACGCGGCGTGGCGGTGGGTTCGTAGTTGAGTTCGGTTTCGTTGCAGGCGCGCGGGTTGACCAGGCAGCTCGATGTTTTACCTTCGAACACGTGGTCCAGGCAGGCCTGGTTGCAGGCGATGCAGGTGTTAATTTCGTGCGCGCGACCCTCCGCGGCTTTATTCACGAATTCGGCGTCCGCGAGAAACGGTCGCGCCATCGAAATCATGTCGGCGTCGCCCCGGGCAAGGACCTGCTCCGCCACTTCGGGCGTATTGATCCGGTTCGATGTGCAGAGCGGAATCGAAACCGATCCCTTTACTTTCGCCGTGACCCAGGTGAAGGCCGCGCGCGGCACCATCATGGCGATGGTGGGGATGCGCGCTTCGTGCCAGCCGATTCCCGTGTTGATGATCGTCGCCCCCGCTTTTTCGACTTCCTTCGCAAGCGCGATCGCTTCGTCGATATTGCCGCCGTCGTCCACGAGGTCCAGCATGGAAAGGCGATACACGATGATAAAGTCCGGGCCGCAAGCCTTGCGCGTGGCACGAATGATCTCAAGCGCGAGGCGCGTGCGATTTTCGAAGCTGCCGCCCCAGTCGTCGTCGCGGTTGTTCGTGTGTTTCGCGATGAACTGATTGATGAGATACCCCTCCGAGCCCATGATCTCGACGCCGTCGTACCCGGCTTCGCGCGCCAGAGAGGCGCAGCGCGCGAAATCCGCGATCGTCTGGAGAATGCCCTCATGGGTCAGGCGCGTGGGGCGAATGGCGTTGATCGGGGCCCGCTCGTCCGACGGGCCCACATTTTCTTTATGATAACCGTAGCGGCCCGTATGCAGAATTTGCATGACGATGGCCCCGCCTTCGTCATGCACCGCGCGGGTAACCGGCAGATGGTGGCGGGCCTCGGCGCTCGTCTCAAGGATACTGCCCGTGGCCGAAACCCGCCCGGCCCGGTTGGGCGCGATGCCGCCGGTGACGATCAGGCCGGCACCGCCCGCTGCCCGTTCGGCGTAGAAGCGAGCCATGCGTTCGTAGCCGCCCTCCACGTCCTCCAGGCCGGTGTGCATCGAGCCCATCAACGCGCGGTTGCGCAACGTGATGAACCCCAGATCAAGCGGAGCCAGGAGATGCGGGTACGGAGCAACGGAAGTGTGCGACATGGACCCATGCTCGTACTGAACGGCATGGGGGACAAGTGTTTTCGCGGCAAAATTTTCGCCCGGGGTCAGGCCCCGGGAGGGGGAACCTGGTTCGTCTCCCGGGCTGAATTCGGGAGACTGCGTTCAACGTTTTTCAACGTTATGAGGGATTACAGGTTACGCTGAGGTTGGTAACATTCGCACCCGCGACGGCTCCCGTACCATTTACAACACCACCAGAGCAGTCGTAACCGCTCGGCTCATTGAAAACGGTCACGGTGTACGCGGCGCCATCCTGCAGCCGTGTCGCAAAAGTAAAGGAACCGGCTGCGTTCACCGAAAGATCGTCTCCGCCATTGTTTTGTAAGACGAGGGACGGGCCAAAGCCACCGATAGCCGTTCCGCCGATCGTAAAACCGGACACGGTCTCGCCGGCAGCCTGGCTCGACGCGACTGGCGCGTCCGCGGCTGGAGCCAAGGCGGTCGTCAGATCGAGCGAAGTATCCTCCGGCGGTTGCAGAAGAATTTGATCGCACGCGATCATAAACAGTGTCAAAAATACTACCGGCACAATCGTTTTCATAAATCAATCCTCAAAGTATATTCAAAAGTAATTCCACGGTCCGGCCCTATCCCCGGACCCGCATCGGCGAACAATAACGAAGCACCCCATGCGGTCGGTTTCACGGGCGGGCCGGCTGGTTCCGGAATCGAGGTGGCCGAAGCGTCCATGAGATTATACACATAGAGGCCCACAAAGGCCAGCAGCCCCACAAAGGCCTGCCTGCCGCCGGTTTCCATACCCGTGCGCGCTTCTTGAAACATAGACCTTGCAATCAGGTTTGCCGGGGTTGCGCTTCCCCGCATCGTCAGACCGATAAACCCGATTGTTTCGGCGGTTCTGGCCTTTGCCAGGTTTGCCTGAAATTTAGTCCGGCCATCATATAGAACAAAGAGGGCGGCCAGATTTCCCGCAAAAAAATACGCACCCCGCCGTTCTTCACCCTTATAATACTGTCCCCAGCCTGGAAGAACCGCGCTGCGCCAGAGCGCGCCCCGACTGCGTTCTTCCGCGATTTGGATCTGGCGCTGCCGCTCAAGTTCGGCCTCTCGTTCTTTGCGCGCCCGCTCGGCGGCCTCCTGCTCCTTGCGCAGGGCCTCAGCCTTTTGACGTTCCTCTTCTTCCTGTTCCGGGGTCTTTTCAGGTTTTTTTTCCACGTCGGAGGGACCGAATACGATGCGCCGGACTGCTGGCTTCGGAATTGTTTTGATGCCCTCTTTAGTCTGAATCTGGATCTGCACCTGGGATTGAGACAGGATTTTTCCTTCCAGAACTGTCCCGTCCTTTAAGGTCAGGGTATCAGCCAGAAGTCCTGCCAGGGGGGAAAGTATAGTAAGGAAGAAAATGCCGATTCTTAATTGATCCGCCGGAAGTCCTACCATGGATAATCCTACCAAATGGGTAGTATTTGTAAATAATCAATTAACTCAGCAGGAGAAAAGTTCGGGGGCGATTGCGTATTAACGCCGGGAACCCGCAGATTCAGGCCAGATTTGTAGGAACTCCTACACTTGCATTCCGGGAGCGTGCGGCCCAAAAAAATGAATTGCCACCAGAGGCCGCCATCATTTATTTCATACTAAATCCATGGGATTTATATGAAATGGAGGACTGAATATGGCATTACGATTGGGAGAAGTGGCCCCGGATTTCGAGGCCGAAACGACCGAGGGCCGAATTCAATTTCATGACTGGCTGGGGAGCAGCTGGGGCGTTCTGTTTTCGCACCCGGCCGATTTTACCCCGGTCTGCACGACCGAACTGGGAGCGGTCGCGAAGCTGAAGAGCGAGTTCGATCGGCGCGGGGTGAAGGTGCTGGCACTGTCCGTCGATCCGGTCGAATCGCATCACAACTGGGTGAAGGATATTAATGAAACGCAGAACACCACGGTGAATTTTCCGATCATCGCCGACCGCGACCGCAAAGTCGCGGAGCTGTACGGGATGATTCATCCGGCCGCGCTCGAAAATTTGACGGTCCGCTCCGTGTTCGTCATCGGGGCGGATAAAAAAATCAAGCTGACCCTGACCTACCCGGCGTCGACCGGTCGCAACTTCCAGGAAATTCTGCGGGTCATCGATTCGCTGCAACTGACGGCGAATTACAGCGTGGCCACTCCCGCGGACTGGAAACACGGCGATGATGTCGTCGTCGTCACCGCGATCAAGGACGAGGACATCCCCGCGAAGTTCCCGGCCGGTTTTCGCAGGATCAAACCGTACCTGCGACTGACCCCGCAACCGAATTTGACGAAAGTCTGAGACGTCCGCGGTTCCAGCCGGCCGCTTCCGCAACCCGGGCGCGTGCTGTACGGTGCCGTCCGGGGTGCTTTTATTCTTCGGCCGCGGGCAGGACCATGTCGAGAACCTGGCCGACGATGCCGAGCAACTCGGTTTCGGCGGGCGGCGGGACGCTGTACACCTGGCGGAGTTGTTCGACGTATTCGCGCCGGCGCATCCCGACCAGCACGGTCTGCGGGAAGCGTACGGCCAGGAGAAAGAGCAGGGCCTGCACGGCGAGCGGGCGTTCGGCCAGCGCGGGCGAACTCGCGGCCAGAGCTTCTTCCAGTCTCCGCGCGCGATTGTGATGGCGCGCGGCGATGTAACGGTCCCAGAGCGCGAGCAGGCGATTGCCCTGACGGGTGTAATTTTCCAGGGCGTAGCGCCGTGGATCCGTGTCGGCGACACTTTTCAGGTAGTTGATGGTGCGCTGAAACATTTCGCTCAGGGCCGGCAGCGAATGAAACAGATGGTCCTGGGTGCCGATGCGGCCGCGGTATGTCTGGAACAAACCCGAGAGCGCGGGGGTACGTTCGTCGAACTGGAAGCGGCGTTCGGCGTGCAGGGTCCGCAGGCGATCTTCCGTATCGCGAATCGTGCCCAGCAAACGATTCATTTCGGCCACGATGCCCGCGCCTTCGTCGGGCGGGTATTCCACCATACGCGCCAGGCGAAACAGTGCCTGGTCGGGTCCGGTCGCGTTGAGCGGGCGATTGAGCAGGGCCCAGAGTTTCGCGGCCTGGATCTGCTGGCCGAGCGCCCCGCCCCCCGCCCGGCGACTGAACATAAAATCATTTTCGATTAAATTACCCGGAAACTGGATTACGCGAAAATGTTCCCCGGCCAGCTCGACGAGCGCCTGGAGGTGCGTGGCCGTGTACGTTTCGGCGGGGGCGGCCATCGTATTTGATGAAACCCCGTAGGCGGTGATCAGTCCCTCCGCGACCAGTTCCTCCATGCAGGCGAAAGCCGCCGCGAGGCGTCGTTCGTACTCGGCGCGCGCGCGCCCGGCCTCCTGGCGGGTACGCTCCGCGTCGATTAAAAAAAATTCGGGGTTGTGCAGCAGCAACACGTCGAGCGTTTCCAGGCCCAGTCGTCGCAGGCTCATGCGCAACTGGTCGCGCAGAAACGCGGGCGCGATACAGTGGCAGAGCGAACGGCTGTACCGGACGACCTCCGGATACTGACGCGGTTCGGCGCGGTATTCCTTGAGGCGCGTACCCTGGATGTAACCGATCTTGCTGACGACGACGACCTGGTCGCGCCTGAGGCGGCCGGCCGCCGTCAGTTCGCGCAGCACGTCGCCGATCAATGATTCGGAAGCGCCGTCGCCGTAATTGGAGGAAGTGTCGATGACGTTCGTGCCGGTGAGCAGGGCCTCGCGCAGCGCGTCAAACTGCGGGCGCACGCCCCGGGTGACGCGGTAGCCCCCGAAGCCCAGACGCGAAACGGTATAGGGGAGGGAACCCGCGCGCGCGTGCCAGAGTTCGGCTTTGTATTCGGGGAAGGAACGGGTCGCGTCTTCGAAATAGTACGCGGTACCGGCCGCGGTGGCGCGACCGGGCAGGGTTTCTTTCTGGAAAAGTTCGCCAGGTTTCACGTTTAATAGAACAAAACGAAAATAGCGAGCCGGCCGTCCCGGTCGCGTCTACGGAAGGGCGGCGCGGGCGGGCGGAATCACTCGGGTGAAAGCGAAAGCGATTTCTCCAGGCGATTGATTTTGCTCTGGATCCGCGCGGCCTGTTCGTAATTTTCTTCGTAGATGGCCCAGAACTTTTTCATGTACAGGGAATGTAACCCGGCGTCCGCCGACTGCGGCACTTTTAAACCGCGCAGAAAATTGCGAATGTCGTACTTGGGATAGCGCGCTTCGATCAGACGCACCACGCTGCGGAAGTGATGGTCCGCCTTCAGCTCTTCCTCGCCCCGGGGACCGGATGAGCCCATCAGGCGTTCCAGGTTTTCCAGGGCGTTTTTTTCCTCATCCGGCAGGGTGCTCAGGGCCGTGGCGGTGGCCGGTTCCTCGCGCGGGGCCTCCAGGGCGAACTCAGCGTCCAGCTCCCGGGACTCGGCCATAAAATCGTCGCGGACGCGCGAGCTGATGTAGCCGCGGCAGAACTCGACGTATTCCATCACGATCTGGTTGAAATGGGTCATGCGTTCGTTGACATAATTCTGCCCGGGGTCTTCCCCGTCCGGCATTTCAAAATCATACAGCTGGATTACGTCGCTGAACTCATTGATCTCAAGCACCTGGTCCAGGTCCTCGTCCGTCATGAGGGAAACGGGCGGAAACACGACCACCGGGAACATATTGGTGCGCGCCGATAGGAAACTCACCACGACGTTGGAGAGGATGATTTTCCCGCCAGGGTGAAACGGATTGCGGCCGTTGACGTAGCAGTAGACGATCAGGTTGCCGGTGGGCTCTTCCGCGTTCCCTTTGAGAAATTCCAGCATGTCCGGAGCTAAATTAGCGGGCGGGTGGAAGTCCGTCAAGTTAGAACCCGGTCAGTTTTCGTCGTCCTGTCCGTTTTCCGCCCGGTTTTCGCGGTTGCGTTCATCCAGGCGATACTGGCTGACGGGCAGGCCGGCCGGGGGATCGACCCGCCGCCCGTTCTGGCGTACGATCCGGCCCGGGGTGCCCACTACCGTGCAGTCGGCGGGAACATCGCGGTTGATGATGACGGTTTCCGCGCCGATCCGGGCGCGGTCGCCCACGGTGATGGGACCCAGCAGAGTCGCGTGCGTTCCCAGAAAAACGTCATGCCCGACGGTGGGATGACGTTTGGCTTCGTGCTTGCCCGTTCCCCCCAGAGTGACGCCGTGGAACATCACGCAATTGCGACCGATGACCGCGGTTTCGCCGATCACGACGGCCATGCCGTGGTCGCAGAAAAAACCTTCGGCGATGCGCGCGCCGGGGTGGATTTCCATGCCGGTCAGAAATCGGGCGATCTGGGAAAAAAACCGGCCGAAAAAACGCAGACCGCAGCGATAGAGCGGATGGGAAAGCAGGCGGTGGGCGCAGATCGCGTGCCAGGAAGGATACAGGAGCGGTTCCAGCCCCCGGGCCGCGGGGTCGTTGCGGCGAATCGCCAGCCAGTCTGCTTTCAATGCGCGAAAAGCGTTCATTTTCTGTTTGTTGTGAGATTGGACGCTCCGGGCGCGCAGAGGTTACTCAAAATCGAGATGGATCAAACTCGGCTGGATGCCTTTGTTGTTCTGATACTTTTTCGATTTATACTCCATGATGTCGCCCTGGATCGTATGGTAAAAAATCTGGCAAATTTCGACGCCTGGATAAACCCGCACCGGATGGATCGTCGAAATTTCGAGCGTCCAGAAACCGCGAAAGCCCACGTCGCCGAATCCGGCGGTCACATGCACGAACAATCCCAGCCGTCCGATGGACGAGCGGCCTTCCAGCATGGGCACGAGGTTGTAGGTCTCGGTGTATTCAAGCGTCCGGCCGAGGTACAGGCGACCGGGGCTCAACACCATCCCCTCGGGCGGGATTGTAATCGATTCGGTCGCGTTCGGCGACTTCATGTCCAGTTGTTTGGTCGTGTACACCAGCAACTCGTTGTGCAGGCGCAGATTGTACGAATTCGGATTCACGAAACGATCCTCGAAAGGATCGATTTTGATGTCCGTGCCGAGGAGTCTTTTGATGTCAGGTCCGGTTAAGATCATGGTACGCTAAATTTAATCCGTCGGCTCGCCGTGCGGCCATCCATGTACGGTTTTTTGGGAGGTTCGATCTGGCTGAAAAAAATTCATGGGCCTATTTTCTTCTCACCGGCCCTGGAAGACCGGGTCGCGTTTTTCGCGAAAAGCTGTGAGGGCCTCGACTCGATCGGCGGTGGGGATTGTTTTTTCGTAATGTTTACGTTCGGTGAAAAGGGCCGCGTCCAGATCCTGACTCTGGCCTTCCTGGATGGCGGCCTTGGCCGCGGCGATGGCCAGTGGCGCGTTGCGATTCATTTCTTCGGCGAGAGCGAGCGTGCCGCTCCACAGTTCGTTCGCGGGCAGCACACGGTTTACGAGTCCAAGCGCGGCGGCCGTGGCCGCGTCGATCCGGCGCGCGCTGAAAATTAATTCTTTGGCGCGGGCCATCCCAATCGTGCGCGTCAGACGCTGGGTGCCGCCCGCTCCGGGAATGATACCGAGCGAGGTTTCCGTGAGGCCGAGGAGGGCGTCCGCTGACGCCACGCGCAGATCGCAGCAGAGTGCGAGTTCCAGTCCGCCGCCGAACGCGAACCCATTGAGCGCGGCGATGGTCGGCAGCGGCAGGCGTTCCAGGCGGCGAAAGACGGCGCCGATTTTCGCGAGGAAAGCGCGCACCTCTTCGGACTGCATGGTGGCGCGTTCTTTTAAGTCAGCGCCAGCGGAAAAGGCCCGTCCGCTGCCGGTGATCACCAGCGCGCGCGCGGACGAAGCGCCCGACTCCAGGCCCGCGACGCGTTCGTCCAGTTCGGTTAGCATGGCCCGCGTGAAGGCGTTCATGGCCTCCGGGCGATCCAGCGTCCACCGGACCGTGAACCCGCCGAACACCGACGCGAAGCGCTCTTCTAAGATGTCCGGCATTTGGGGCAGGGTCGTGGCCCGCCCCCTTTCCGCAACCTATTTCCGCGCGCGGGCGGGCCGGGCGATATTCAAAATGAGGCTCCCCGTGACCCCGTGTCCCGGCGGTAAAAAAAAATCGCGTTTGAAGTCATCTAACGTTTTCATACGTACATGGCCTTGATCAGATCGCCGTACTTCTCCGTGATTACGTGGCGCTTCATCGACATTTTGGCCGAAAGTTCATCGCCGACTTCGAGCGGTTTGGGCAGCACGCGCAAATCGGCGACTTTTTCGAAGGCCTTGAAACCGTTTTCGGCTGTGAGAATCGCCTTCACTTCTTTGAGGAGCGCGCGCCTGACCTCTTCGCTCCGCGCGAGTTCCGCGTGCGTCGCGCCGAAAGACGCGAACGCCGGCAGGGCCGCCACCACGAGCGCGCCGAGAAATTTCTGGTCCTGCCCGACCACCATGATCTGATCGATCAGCGCCGACTGCGCCAGGCGATTTTCAATCGGCACCGGTTCCACGTTTTCGCCGTTGAGCAGCACGATCGTTTCTTTGGAACGGCCGACGATTTTCAGGGTGTCATTGAAGGTCATGATGCCCAGATCGCCCGTGTTAAACCAGCCGTCCACGCTGAGGACGCGCGCGGTGGCCTCCGGGTTTTTGTAGTAGCCCTTCATCACCTGGGGACCGCGTACGTGGATTTCGCCTTTGATGCCGCGCCGCGGCGGGTAGAGGATCTCGCCCGTGTTCAGGTCCACCAGTCGCAGTTCCGTGCCGGGAAAAAGGGGGCCCACACTGCCGATCACGGAGCGAGCTGGCGTACGAAACGCGAGTCCGGGCGAAGTCTCGGTCAGGCCGTAGCCTTCGTAAACGGGGATGCCGATCGTGTTAAAAAATTCGTCCACATGCACGGGCAATGCTCCGCCGCCCGAGACCGATCCGCGCAGTTCGCCGCCGGTCGCGCCGCGGATTTTTTTTAACACGATGAGATCGAGCAAAAGATACGGCGCGTAAAACAGCGCGAGCGGCGGCAGGTGGCCGAGGGCGAGCGCCAGGCCTGGCAATGCCCCGCGTCCGGTCAGGTCGAGCAGATTGCCGCGCAAAAAACGCACGGCGCGCTGCACGCGCTGCGCGCAGAAATACGCCGCGCGAAACAGTCCGCGTTTCACGGGCGACGCGTTTTGCACGTTGTTCTGGATACCCTGGTAAACGCTTTCCCAGAGACGTGGCGCCGAGGCCATGAAGGTCGGGCGAACGATCTGCAGATCTTCGCGGATGGCGCGAATGCTGCTGTAGTACTGGGGCACACCGAGCGCGATCGTGGCCATTTCGAAGACGCGCTCGAAGATGTGCCAGACGGGCAGAATGGAGAGCACCCGGTCGCGCGGGCCGATTTCAATCGGGATGGAGCGGAGTTGCGAAATCATATTGGCATGGGTCAACATTACGCCTTTGGGAGAGCCGGTCGTGCCGGATGTATAAATGATCGTGAACAAATCGTCCGGACGGATCCCGGCGATGCGGGCTTCGGCCTGGCGATCACCGCCCGCGCGCAGTTCCCCGCCGCGAATGATCAGGTCCCGCATGGCATGGACGGCGGACCGCGACGACAGGTTCGGGGATGACGGCACCGGCCCGGACATGAGGACGATGTGTTCGACGGCCGGCAGAAATTCGCGGTTGCGTTCGATTTTCGCCAGAACGTCCTGATTTTCCACGAATGCGAAACGCGCGTCCGAGTGCGCGACGATGTACCGGATATCCCCGTCAGTTACGTCGGTGCCGCGCGGGACGTCGGCCGCTCCGGCCAGGATGATGCCGTAATCGGCCATGATCCATTCCGCGCGGTTGTCGGCCAGTAAGACCACGTGTTCGCGCGCCCGCAGACCCAGATCGATCAGGCCGGTCGCCAGGCGCAGTCCGGTTTCGTACAATTCGCCAAAACTGAGGGCGGTGAACTCTTTGTTCTGCCCCCGCGTGGCGAAGGCCGGACTGTCCGCGAAGCGTGTGGCGCTGGCACGATACACTTCGGCCAGGTTGGCCGCGTCCACTTTGCCGTTATGCCTGCCGTTGTGCCTGCCGTTCGCGCGCGCCCTGCCGTCCAAAGAGCCTGCCGCGCCGGTTTCGATGTTCTTCTGTGTGATTGTTGCCTGTGACATGATTGTCCTCCGTTTGCGTGGAGTATACTCAATGAGCCGCGCCCTGTCGGCCCGGGTTATGATTCAGGACAGGCGGAAGGTGTGTCTGATTATAACGGAGGACGGTTTTTGTCTTTCACGGAACCGGCGCGAAAACGCGAGGGATCGGTGCCCGTGCGCCGACGAAACGCGCGGTAAAAAGCGGAACGTGAATTGAAACCGACCGCGTGCGCGATCGAAAGCGTGGTCCGATCCGGTTCGGCCAGAATCAAACGCTGCGCTTCGTCCACCCGGTGGTCATTCACGAAATCGGAAAAACTTTTACCGAGAAATCGATTCAGGTATTCCGAAAGCTGGTGCGGAGTCAGTTCGATTTCGAGCGCGAGGCGCGTGAGGCTCAGGTCTTCGTCCGAAAAGGCTTTTTCCTGGAGCATGAGCCGGTCGAGCTCGGAGCGCAGGCGATCCGTGTTCAGGGCTCTCAGGCGCGTTCGCGAATACCCGCGCACCTGACGGCCCAGTTCGGGCAGGAGCGATGGCTCAGCCTCGGCCAGGATGAAGGAAACGAAAATGATGGCCGGCAGCGAAAGCGCGCTCAGTTCGCGCAGCCAGACCTGCCCGGTGAAATAGCCGACCGCTCCGAGGGCCAGGCTCGCGTAAATGATGAGGAGTTTTACGCAGACGACCAGGCGCACCATCCCGGCCGGTCCGGCGAACACCGCGCGCACCAGCCGGAAGGCCAGGAAACTCAGGTACAGTAATATGGAAAGTTTGGGTCCAGGTCCGAGGATAAAGTACCGCAACGTGTCCAGCCTCGCGCTCCCCGCGAACAAATAGCGGCAGAGCAGGGCGACCAGCGCGAGGACGACCGGGAGCGCGTGGGGTAGCATGGACCGTGTGGTGAGTGGTTCTTCCAGCAGTACGTCGCGGTAGTAGCGGTACATCACCGGCCCGAGCAGAAACAGAAACGGTGGAAACCAGGTGGTCAGAAACCCGAATGGGCCGTTTCCGTAACCACCCAGGTACACCGCGCCCCCCGCCTGCCAGAGTCCGGCCAGACAGAACATGAGGGCGAGGGTCGGCCGGGCGCGGTACGCGCGCCGTGAAACGAGAATCGCCATGGACCAGACCAGGGTAAAAATGGCCCCGGCCCCGAGAAACATCGCACCCATACCATGGCCTCGCTGACAGGGATTTTTTCGACAAGCCAAAGATCCGGGAATTTTCCGTTTTCCAGGCGGAAAATATCCATTGCCGCCGGGGCTGTGCGGTTCCTCCCTGTACGCGGGGCGTATGCAAATCAACGGACCGCGCGGAGCGATTCATCTGGCGGCGATCGTATCGCTGGTCATGGCCATATCCATCTGTGGCGTCAAATTCATCGGCTACTACCTCACCGATTCGGCGGCGATATTATCCGACGCGCTGGAAAGTATTAACAATATCTTCACCGCCCTGTTCGCTTTATTCAGCGTGCGCCAGAGTTTCAAACATTCGGACCGGGATTTTCTGTACGGCCGCGGCCGGATCGAATACTTTTCCGCTGGCTTCGAAGGGGCTCTGATCGGCGTGGCCGGACTCCTCATCTTAAACGAATCGGTTCCGCGCCTCCTGCGCGGCAGCGTTCCCATGGCGCTGGAACAGGGACTCCTGCTCGTTACCCTGGCCGCCCTTTTGAACGGCCTGCTGGGCTGGTACCTGATTCGTACCGGGCGGAAGCATCACAGCGCCGCCCTGGTCGCCGATGGGGTGCATGTCATGACGGACCTCGTGACCAGCATCGTGGTCCTCATCGCCCTGGGGCTCGTGGCCCTGACCGGCTGGGACTGGCTCGATCCGCTGGTGGCCTGCGCCCTGGGCCTCTGGTTGCTCTGGACGGGTTTTAGAATCGCCCGGACCAGTTTTTTTCACCTGATGGATCGCATTTCCCCCGATCTCCTGGAGCGCGTTGTCCGCGCGCTGCGCGAAAACCGGCGACCCGATTTGATCTATCCGCACCGCCTGCGCGTGCGCGAGATCGGCCAGCGCCTGTTCATCGATTTACACTGTTTCGTGCCGCGTTATTTTACCGTTGAACAGACCCATGCCCTGGAAACGGGCTTCGCGGCCGATGTTCAGGCGACCCTGGGTCAGGACCTGGATTTTTTGATGCATATTGATCCGTGCCGCTCCGATCACTGCCTGCTCTGCCCGCGTCCGGCCTGCGCGGTTCGTGGGACGCCGCAGGTCAGGCAAGTCGCCTGGACCGCCACGGGTCTCATGGCCGAACCCGGACCTGTTCCAGGCCATCAGTATCCAGATCTGCGAACCCTCGACAGCTAAAAAATAAAATAGCTCCCGAAAGTCGGTTTTTTGCTGTACGGGACGCACTGGTGATTTTCCGATATATTAGAACAGGGCGTCCCGGTCCGCGCCTGTAGGAGTTCCTACAGATTGCGTTCTAAGGCAGCGCCGTATGCGGTCCCCGAATTCTGCGTAAAAGAGAGTCGATCCCGGATTATGGCAACCAACAAGCTCGTATTCAAACCGGCCCAGATCGCGTCGATGCAACAGACCGTGGAACTGGAGATGCCGGAAAAGTACCGGAAGTACCAGGCCATCGACGATACCGACGAATACGAGGTCGACGCCGAAGGTAATATTATTGAGCAATACCACGGCCCCACGATCGAAGAGATCGAGGCCGAACTGGATCGTTTTCGCAAAGAGACAGAAGAGGAAATCCAGCGTCGCCTTGAAGAGGCCCACGACAAAGCCCGCCAGATTGAGGAAGAGGGCAAGGGCGTGGCCTTTAATCTCATCCAGGAGTCCAAGGAAAAAGCCAAACGCGAAGAGGAAGCCGCCCGCCTGAGCGCGGAACAGATCGTCGAACGCGCGAAACTCGAAGTCGAACGTATGGTCAAAGAGGCCGAGATGCGCGTGGCCGAAATCGAACACGAAGCGTATCAGAAAGGCTACGACGCGGGCCGCGAGGTCGGCTTTAAAAAAGGCCAGGCGGAAGTGCGCCGCCTGATCGACCGACTCGGAACCATCGTCGGGCAGGCCATCGACATTCGCGAGGACATCATCGCCGCCAGCGAACAGCAAATGGTGGAGATGATCCTGGTTATCGCGCGCAAGGTCATCAAGGACGAGGTGGTCGAACGCAAGGAAGTCGTGCTCAACAACATCCGCGAAGCGCTCAAGAAGATCAAGGACCGCGACCGTGTGGATATTCGCGTCAACTTCGCCGACCTGGAACTGACCACGGCGCACAAAGACGAGCTGATCAAGATGATGGAATCGCTGCGCAAGGTCAATATCTACGAAGACTCGCGCATCGACCGCGGCGGTTGCGTGATCGAAACGGACGTGGGCTCGATCGACGCGCGCATCTCGACGCAGCTCAAAGACATCGAGGAAGCCATCCGCAACGCCGAGCCGCTGTAAACGCGGCCGCGGCGGGCGCGACGTCTACGGCCTCGGTTTCCTCTCGATCCCGTTTGAAGAGTTCGGTTCTCGCCCGCAGAGCCGCACTTCCTGAAAAAAAGGATCGACTCTCTCATGGAGGTGGTTTACCTGAAGTCTATGGGAGTCCACACTCGTGACATCTGGCGACGTATGGTTTTCATCATGAGCCTTGCAGGGTTTGTTTTTGCTGCTGTCGCGGGTTGTTCGTCGACCAATGACGAGGAAAACTCAGACATTCTGGCAGCCCTCCTTTCAGGACATAGTGGTGGTTCGGGTCACACGGGCCAGGACCCCAGGACATTTTTCGCGGGTCCGAACCGGAGCTGGGGGACGTCCCTTGCTCGTTCAGATAACGGTTTTCTGTATATGGCCGGCGAGACGACCGGATCGTTCGCACCCTTCCAGGACAATCCCGGCGGCAGTGAAATGCATACGTTTCTTATGCGGTTCCGGCCGGGTCGAAATTCTCCGCTGGTCTGGGTGCGAGAATTTTCTCCGAATCAGTTATCGATTATAAACGGGTCCAGAGTGAAGCTGGCGTCCGGTTCGGACAATTCGGTCGTTCTCTTCGGACCGAAAATTATTTCTGACGCTGTGCCTCAGCCGGGTATGAGCTTTCTCCTGGCAAAATTCGATCAAGCGGGAAATTTATCCTGGGAAAAAACGTTTGGGTTCGAAAAATCCGCCTGGACCGCTGGCATGACCATCGCCGACGACGATTCAGTCACCATTGCCGGTAACCGAGAAAAATTTTCGCCTCCGGGGGACCACGACGCGGTGCTGGCGCGATACAGCCCGGCGGGAGACTTGATCTGGATGGATGTATTCGGGCAGGACCAGGTAGCGAATTCGATCACACTGACCGACCTTGCCCAGGACTCAAGCGGGAACCTGTATATCCTCGGGCATACAGGGAAAAACCTTTCCGGAGGAAGCGAACCTCTCGAAATTAATATGATGCTTCGAAAGGTGTCCTCGTCAGGAGTAACGCAATGGACGCGGGTACTTGGCACCGATCTCAGGGATTGGTCCGGGGAACTGGCGGTTCGGAATGGGATTGTCTATCTTACCGGTAAAACCTACAATCCATCGGTGGGATATATTGATGGTTTTCTTGCCGCCTACGACATGAATGGGTCTTTTCTATGGCGGCAACCATTACTTGTCGGCCAGGATGGTTCCGGCTCAATATATCTCGCTCCGGGCGACCACGAATCGATTTATGTCGCGGGAATTCATAAGCCGTACGCGGGGAGCCCGGTAGAACAATCGTGGATCGCGAAAATAAGTTCCGCCGGAAATATCGTGTGGAGGAAAGACCTTTTGCCCCCGAATCCGGTTCGCACCAGCGCTGAGAATATTTTTCTTGATTTGATCACTTCCGAATCTGGTTTTCCGGAACTCACCGGAATCATTACGCACGACCTTGACGGCCAGACTTGCACTCCAGCCGGGGCCTGTCAGAAGGCCTTTTATGTTCAATTCAACGCCGCCGGCGAGCGACGTTAGCAGGTTGCTGAAAAAGTAGCCTGCTATGCAACCTGATAGAACCCATTTCAAAAATAATTTGAGATAGGTTGTAATATCCTCCAACGATCATTCCTTCACCTTTCAACGGGACTTTAAGCTTTCGGCCCCGAGGCCCAGGTCGCCCGAACCGAAAATTTTTATTCAACTAACAGGTTTTATAATTGACGGGCCCGGCCTGAGGAATTTTATTCAACCTAATGGTTGAGGAAAGTTCCGTTCGGGAGCGCCGGATTGATCTGGTGTTTGCCGCCCTGGCCGATGCGACCAGGCGTCGCATGCTCGTTCGCTTGCGCGCGGGCCGGCTGACCATTTCGGAACTGGCCGGGCCGTTCGAGATGTCTTTCGCTGGAGTCGCAAAACACGTCGAAGTGCTCAAGGCAGCCGGCCTGGTGCGGAAGGTGCGCGCCCCGGAGGACGGTCGCGTTTTTCGCCTGGAATTACAAAATCGGACGCTTGCGCAGGCCACCGACTGGCTCGCCTATCACCAGGAATTCTGGACGCAGAAGCTGAACCAGCTCGAAATTTTTGTTAAGGATCAAACGAATGCCGAATCAAACTCTAAGAATCGAAAAAAGAATAAACGCCGATCGTGAACTCGTGTTTCGCGCCTGGCTCGAACCCGAGTTTTTTCAGAGCTGGTTTTTACCACCGGATACGATGCTCGGCACGGTCGAAATGGAACCCCGCGTCGGCGGAAACTTTCGCATCGATATGCATTACAAAGGGAAAATCCTGCCGCACCATGGGCAATTTCGCGTGATCGACTCACCGGAAAAACTCGTTTTTACCTGGCGATCGCCGGCCACTGACGATCGCGAAACCCTGGTCAGCATTACCTTCGATTCGATTTCCGATCAACCGGGAAGTCCGCAAGCGGGCAGCACACTGATTACTCTGATTCACGAGCAACTCGAAGACGCTCAACTGGAACCACACTCATGGGGCTGGACGGGAATTCTCGAGGGATTGCGTCAGAAATTCGAATAGAACCTAATTTTTCAGGAGGAAACTATGAACGGTATTTACCACAAAGTGGGCATTCGCGCGTCGGCGGACGCGATCTACCAGGCCCTGACGACGCAGGCCGGTCTGGCCGGCTGGTGGACGCGGCAGGTCGATGGGACGTTCAGCGGCGGCCATTCCGTACTGAACGAAACCATTCGTTTCGATTTCGGTCCGGGCGGTTTTGACATGCGGGTTCAAGAACTGAGCCCGGAGAAGCGCGTGGCCTGGGAGTGCGAGACGGGTCCGGAGGACTGGATCGGTTCGCACATCGAATTCGACCTGCGCAAAGCGGAAAAAGGCGACATGACGCTCGTGTTCCTGCGCCACCGCGACTGGAAAGCGTACAGTGAATTCACGGCGCACTGCAGCATGAAATGGGCCACGTTTCTTTTAAGTTTGAAAGAACTCGTAGAAACCGGACGGGGACGACCGGCGCCCGACGATCTGAAGATCGACGATTTTAATTAAGAATTCATCTCAACTATTTGAGATGAACTCGGCCATACAAGGAGGTATGGCCAATCGGCGAGGACACCGGGGGACCGGAGTCGATTGCGAGCGATTTCCGGACCTGTGCCGGAAATCGCGACAATCTCAAAACTGCACGCAGTTTTGAGATGAATTATAAGACTGCAGACCTGGCCGCGAATCAGCGACCGGCTGGCAGAGTTTCAAACCACCAGTCCGGTTGCTGATTCACTTTTTTTTTCTTTCCTCTGGCGGCGCCTTCCGGGTTCCAGATTCGACGTTGACATCAACCTGACGTCGATCCATCTGCCTTCCATGACCCATCCATGGCGGTGGCCGATTGGTTTCGTTTTTCTGTTCGGTTTCGGCCTGGCCTGCGCACCTGGAGTCGGGTCAAAACCGGCGGCCCGGGCGGGGGTGTTTGAACTCGACGACGCTGCCAGTGTAATGACCATCCCGGTCGCCCTGGATGGGGAGTGGGATTTTTTCTGGAATGAACTGCTGACTCCCGCGGATTTTGCCGCCGGTCGCCGGGCGGGGAGCTGGATCAAAGTTCCCGGCATGTGGAACGACCACCGCGGTCCGGCCGGCCCGGTTCCTGGCGTAGGATTCGCCACCCTGCGTCTGGTGGTGCGGGCCGATCGTTTCCCGGAAGGCCTGGCTCTCAAAGTTCCCACCATGCACACGGCCTTCAGTCTGTACGCGAACGGTCGGGTTGTGGCCGCGAACGGACAGGTGGGGACGACGCGCGAAACTTCCCTGCCCGCGTACAGGCCGCTCCTGGTTGAGCTGCCACCCGCCACGAATTCGATCGAACTAATTTTGCAGATCTCAAATTTTCACCACCGCAAAGGCGGTACCTGGGCGGGGATCCGTCTGGGCGGGCTGGAACATCTGAGGCAGGAACACCTGGAGCGGGTGCAATTCGATCTGTTTCTGTTCGGTTCGCTGCTGGTGATGGGATTTTATCACCTGATGTTGTATTTATTCCGGAGAGGGGACGCTTCGCCCCTGTACCTCGGTTTGTTTTTTTTGCTCATGGTGCTCCGGATCATGTCCACCGGCGAGCATTACCTTTCACTCTGGTTTCCCATGTTCCCCTGGGAACCGTACGTCAAGATACAATATCTGAGTTTTTATCTCGCGATTGTCGTCTGGACTTTTTTCGTTAAAAAATTGTATCCAGATGAAATAATGAATTTTTACATTCAGGCGGCTCTCTGGCCTGTCGCCGTTTGCACGGCTATCGTGCTGGTGACTCCGGTGCGGGTCTACAGTTATACGATGCCGATCATGGAAGTGTATACGATCGTAATGGGCCTGCTCATGTTCGTGATCTTGATCATGGTTCTTCTCCGGCGTCGGCGTGGAGCGCTCCTCTTTTTGATCGGCTGGGCGGGCCTGTTCGGCGGCGTCGTGAACGATATCCTGGTGAACCGGGAAACGATCCAGGGAGTTCTGCTCCTCCATCTGGGCGTGTTCGTGTTCGCCCTCATGCAGAGCGCGCTACTTTCGCAACGGTTTTCGCTCGCGTTCGGTCTGGCCGAACGATCGACGGAGACTCTGGAAGCGGGGATCCGCGAACGCACGGCCGAGCTCAAACGATCCCGCGACGAACTCAGCGACGCGCGGGACCGCGCGGAGGATTCCAGTCGCGCCAAATCCGAATTCCTGGCGGCCATGAGCCATGAAATTCGTACTCCGCTCAATTCGATTCTCGGCACGGCCGGCCTGCTGCGCGAAAGCGAGCTGGGGGCCGAACAACGCCGTCAGGTGGACATCCTGAACCGGGCGGGCGCCAAGTTGCTCAATCTGGTCAATGAAGTCCTCGATCTATCGCGCATCGAAGCCGGGAAACAGATACTGGAAGACGTACCCTATGACCCGATTGACCTGTGCGAAGAGTTGCTCGCGATTCTGGATCAACGCGCGCGTGAAAAAGGCATCGACCTGAGTTTTAAGGTCAGCCCGGACTTTCCGCGCGCGGTCATGGGTGATCCAATTCGCCTGGAGCAGATTCTTTTGAATCTGCTGGGTAACGCGATCAAATTCACGGAACGCGGTTCGATCGAACTGGCCTTACAGAAAAAGGCCACCACCCTCGGAGAACCGTGCCTTGAGTATTCCGTCAGCGATACCGGGGTGGGGATCGCCGTCGATAAAATGCCTTTGATCTTCGAAAGTTTCATGCAGGTTGATCAGGCCGCGTCACGCCGGTACGAAGGCTCGGGCCTGGGGCTGGCGATCTGCAAACGACTCGTGGAGTTGATGGGTGGCACGATCAGCGTATCGAGTCGCCCCGGTCGCGGCAGTGAATTTCGTTTCGCGATTCCCTTTCGTTCGCCAGGAACACGGGTTCCCGTGATTCAGCGAAAAATACCCGAGGCCCTGCCGCGGCCCGGAGCGCGCGTTCTCCTGGTGGAGGACAACGAGGACAATCGTTATCTGATCCAGGCGTACCTGGCGAAAACCGGCGTGTTGCTCGATTTCGCGTCCGAGGGCCGAAGCGCGGTGGAAGCCGCGCAGACCAAACAGTACGATTTAATTCTCATGGACATCCAGATGCCGATCATGGACGGGTACGAGGCCACGCGCGTGATTCGTTCCTGGGAAGAAGAAGTGGGCCACCCGCCCGTGCCGATCATCGCCCTGACCGCGAACGCGACTCTGGAGGCCGTACGCAAATCGTCCCTTGTGGGCTGCAACGATCACCTGACGAAGCCGGTTGCCCGTGATCGACTGCTGGAAACGATCGCGCGCTACGCCGGCGAAGCCGAAGAAAAAACACCCCGTCCGATTTGAGCGTCGGGCGGGGGCACTGTTTCAATTTCGCACCGGCGTTATTCGCCCCAGACGACGATACAATCCCTGGCGAAAATGTTCAGCAGAACGCCAATAGAACTGCGGTCGATGACAGCGATTTTCGTGATACCCCCGTCATCCATGGCATTTTTGAGCGATGGATCGCTGGAGAAAAAAAGCCCGAACAGCAGGGACGTGTTGTAGGCACACGACTCACCCCGTTTGATAACGCGGCCCGGTCCGATTTTGTTGGACGTGTCGTATCCTTTGTGATTGAATTCGGTGCCGGTAAACAGTACTCCCTGCAAGGGCGAACTGATGCAATTCGTAAGAATCAAAGTCCCCGCAAGAATAAAAAGCAGGGTTGTAAACCTTAGTAGTTCTTTCATTTTCATTCTCCAGTCACGATCGTACAGTATTGGCTGTACACGAACATTAATACATTCAGAGCGGAATGGTCTATCGTGGCAATTCTCGATATTCCGTTCGATTGTGCTATGTTGCCCGCGCCAGCGTTTCCCCAGGATGCAAGTCCGAGAACTTGGTGCATACAACCCTCGCCTACTCGCGTGGTCCCGACGTCGTTGTTCGGGTTTACCTGCCCGGCGAATTTGTTATTGGTAAAAAGCAAAGCCCCAACGGGGCCAACTCCGCATTGTCCGAGAAATAAGATTGAGGCCGTAAATGTAAAAAATAGTATTGTACGTTTCATTTGATTACGCTCCTGTTACGATCGTGCAGTGCTTGTGAAACAGGAAGCCGAAAAGGAGGGCGACATTTTCATGTTCCACCGTGGCGACCTGCTTAATGTTGCCATTCTGTTTGGCCGCTTCGATACTTGAATCTCCGAAAGCAGCGAGCATCAGGATTGAATAGGAACATGCGGAACCCCAGGTTTGCATTGAAGCTGAAGCGGTTTGTGCGGTAACCCTATGGGAGGCGAAAATCCAGCCATTTCCATAAGCGGAACCTATCAAATCTCCGCTGAAGGTCGGAACAGGATTGGAATTCATTTTCCGGTTGTAAAAGGCGCCTAAATTCGCCGCGGAACAACTGAGCCACAGGACAGGGAGGGGCAACATGTATAATAATATTTTGTTCATTACAGAACCTCTATATTGAATTTTTGGGAAAACGGAAAATTTTCCGGGCTCATCCTGTCAGAAACAAAGTAATTGGCAAGGTATTTTGGTTTTCGAACAGAAACATTGAATTGAAAAAATGAAAAAAGAATACCTGAATTTCAGACCAGGCTTTTTTCCTCATTAAAATGCATCTAATCTGTGTTATAGTGCAAGCAAAGTGTCCTTTTTTTGAGGTTCGATGTGCGGTTTCACTCCGCGTCCGGATTTTCCACCGAATCGCCCAGTTCCACGTAGCGCGCGAAGGCCGCTTCCAGTTCCGTTTCCAGTTCGTGGTGGCGCCGCCCGATGTCGGCAAGTTCCTGGTGGGAGCCACCGCCCGCCGAAAGCCGTGCGCGCACCGTTTCCAGTTCAACTTCCAGGTCGGCAATGCGCGCTAGCAGGGCGGTGTACTCGCGTTTTTCCTTAAATGAAAATTTCGCTTTTTTTTGTTTTACCGGGTTTGCCGGCGCATCGCTGACGGGCGCGGAGTCAGGACCGGCCTTCCCGGTCTTTTCACTTTTTTTCGCGCGGTTTTCCTCCGAGCGTTCGATGCGGCGGACTTCCAGCAGATCGGAGTGGCTGCCGGGGAAACTGGCGACGGAGTGGTCCCCGCTTTCGGGTTCTTTGAGGATGAGCAGCTGGTCCACGACGCGGTCCATGAAATATCGGTCGTGCGAAACGACCAGCAGGCAGCCGTCGTAGCCCGCCAGGAAATCCTCCAGCAGCGACAGAGTCCGCACGTCCAGGTCGTTGGTCGGTTCGTCGAGGATCAGGAAATTGGGATTCTGTAGCAGAACGTACACGAGATACAGGCGGCGTCGTTCGCCGCCGGAAAGCGAGCCGATGGGACTGAATTGCATACGTCCGGAGAACCCGAAAAACTCCAGCAGACGGGCCGCGTCCATTTCGGTGCCGTCGCCCAGTCGCAGGCGCTCACCGGCCTCGTGCTTGATGAATTCGAGCACTTTTCGCGTGGGATCAAGGTCTTCTGAATCCTGGCGAAAATACCCGAAGCGGGTGTTCAGGCCGGGGCTCACCTCGCCCGCGTCCGGGAGCAGACGGCCGGTCAGCACGTCCAGCAGGCTGGTCTTGCCCGATCCGTTGGGGCCCACCACGCCGATGCGTTCGCCGCGCTTGAAGGCCCAGGTGAATTTCTCAAAGACGGTGGTCGCGCCGTAGCGTTTGGCGGCCCCGCGAACTTCCAGGATTTTTTTGCCGAGACGTCGCCCGCTGACCGAAAATTCGAACGCCGTGCCGGGTGCCAGGCG
>CAZVZS010000030.1:0-1791 GCA_964631535.1 uncultured Leptospiraceae bacterium | reverse complement strand
CTTCCAGGGTTCGGTCGGTGCGCGATTTCGATTTCGTCCCGCGCGCCTTCGGCTGGCGGCGCAGCCATTCGATTTCGGTTCGTAAAAAATTGCGCGTTTTGCGTTCGGCGCGCTGCGCGGCTTCCTCTCGCTCGGCCTTGCGCTCCAGGTAAAAACTGTACGCGCCCGGGTAGATGAAAAGTTCACCGCCTTCCAGTTCGAAGATGCGGTCCACCACCTGATCGAGAAAATACCGGTCGTGAGTGACGACCAGAAGCGCCTGTTTACTTTTTTCAAGATATTCCTGGAGCCAGAGAATCGTCTCGATGTCGAGGTGGTTGGTGGGTTCGTCCAGAATCAAAAGATCCGCCGCGGCGATGAGCACCTGGGCCAGGGCGACTTTTTTCAAGCGCCCGCCAGACAGAGTTCCCATGCGCTGGTTTAAATCGCGGATGCCGAGTTCGTGCAGAATTGAACGCACCTGCGATTCGTACCCCCAGGCGCCTTCGCGGTTCATAAGCTCGGTGAGCCGGTCCACTTCCGCCTGGCGCGCTTCCGTGCCTTCCGCCTCCAGAAGCAGGCAGGCCGTCTGGAAATCGCGCAGAAGTCGGACCACCGGAGAGTCGCCCTTATAGACATGTTCGGCGATCGTATCCTCCGGCGCGAAGTCGGGCGCCTGTGAAAGAAAGGCCGCGCGCAATTCGCGTTTGAACACGATTTCCCCGCGCTCCGGGGCCTCCTTGCCGGCCACCGCGCGCAGCAGGGTGGACTTACCCGATCCGTTCAACCCGATCAATCCGATTTTTTCGCCTTCGTTTATTCCGAATGAAATTTCGCGAAATAGGGTTTTATCGCCGACCAAGCGCGAGATTTTATCGGCGGAAACGAGGTTCATTGGTACCGGACCGGGTTCATTGTTCTGGAAGCAGGGCCCGGCCGTCCCCGCAGGTCAAACGATTTTATCGCAAAGTATACCGACTCCAACGGAGGACACGGTGAAAAATTTTTATTAATCCCCCCCTCCTTGTTCCCCGTGTTCCCCGTGGTAAAAATATTAAAAAAACAGCGCGAAGGCCAGGCCCGCTTCAGTCCAGTCGGGTCGTGCCCGGGCGGAGAGTCGCAGCTCGGATTGTTCGGACGTGGCCAGGCGGGCCCCGGCGCTGAGGCGATACGCGTCCGGATCGCCGCTGGCGGAGTAAGCGTAATAACTGGCCCCCAGGGAAAATTTCCAGGCCCCGACTTCCAGCGTGGAAAGCAGCGTCAGGGCCGGCCCGACGCGCGACAGCGTGACCGGACCGGGCGCGTGTTCGCCGCGGACTCCCCCGAGAATCGACAGACGCCGCGAAACTCAGGCCGGCCTGGAAATCGCCGTAGCCCGGAAAGACGCGCGCGAATCGTTCGTCACGCGAGCGCCGGGCGGGAAGGGACCAGTCGCGAAAGTACAGCAGTTCGGGAAGGTTGCGTTCGGTGCGCGCGAACTCGTTCCAGTACAGGTATTGTTCGATGATTGGAAGTCGCGGTCGTTCCACGAGTTCGGCTGTGAAGCCGGTATCGATCAGATACGAAACGGACGGTGTCAGTGGATCGAGGCGCGGCAGGGAGACGACGCGAAAGACGGCCAGCTCATCCAGTTCGGCGCGATCGGTTTCATCGTACAGGCGCGCGCGCAGGGCGAGGATTTCGAGTTCGCTGTTGGGCGCGAATCCCGTGTGGTCGTTCATGAGGTCGTGGAAGTTTCCGCGCAGAGTCAGTTCGCTGTACGGCCCGAAGCTGGAGCCCCCGCCGCCGAGACCGGCGCGCCAGTACGCGTGG
>CAZVZS010000029.1:61974-63306 GCA_964631535.1 uncultured Leptospiraceae bacterium | reverse complement strand
GCGTACAGCTGCGCCCCGGGCAGAAAGACCGTGTACACGAAAACCCCGGTGAGCAGGAGCGCGACCGCGCGCATCGGGAGGTTGAATTGTTTGAGTTTACGCGGGAACTTGATCATTTTTTTGCCCTGAGGCCGCACGGCCACCCTGCGCGAATTTAAAATCGCGCGGAGAGTTTACCGTCGGCGTTGAAGATTGATGGATTCGCGAACCATGATCCGGAATCGAATCATGCGAAATTGAGAATGTAGAAACGGGAAAAGAACGAAGGGCGATACGAGGGGCGGGGAGTGTTACGTTTGCGCCAGCCCGCTTGCGTATATAGCCGTTGCGAATTGAAAAATAATTTGTGTGCGAATGCAGTGGAACCGGTCGGGGAACCCGGGGAGCTGCGTTCCACTCCTGGCGCTCCGGAATCGTCCGCGATTGCGTGGCCCCCGTCCAATGCGTATTGCGGGGCGCGGGGATGGCCCGTACGCCCGGGCCCGTTCCGATTTGCGCGGCGTGCGGGCTGGTTGCCAGGAGCAAACCGGATGAGCGACGTTCTTCTAACGGAGGGGCGGTCAGCAGGCGGTCGGTTTGTTCGAACTCGAATTCGGTGCTAAGCTGAATGGCGTCCAGCTCCTGAAAAGCCAGTTCACGCGCCTGGACGTCGCGTTCCGCACGTAGATGCTGCTCAATCAAGCCGGCGGCAAACCGGGTCGGGAATTGCGCGGGTTCGCCGGGCCCGGTCCGGGAATCGGTTCCAAAACGATCAAAGCCCGCCAGGTTTCCCACCGGACCGGGAACCGGATCACCCTCAAATGAAAGGGTACTGCCTGTGGGCCGGGACGCGAATGCGAATCCCTCGGCCTGCAGGCCGGCCGCCCCGAAAACGAGGGCGCAGAAGCAGGGCCCGATCCAGATTTGTGTCCGCGAACAAAACACCGTGGGGCGACAGGATGCAGATTCTCAGCAATTTCCAGCAGAAAATACGCGCCGGAAAAGAAATTCGCCGGTTTTAGCGCCTTAAAATCGCCACTACGACTTATCACGCAAAATGGTTCTTTTCAGGTGGACGTGTTCCCCCGGCGCTCCCGAAGCTAAATTTTTGAAACTATCGCTGGCGCGGGCTTCAGATCAGACCGTGCATTCGAATACAGGGCGGAACCTGCCCATGATCGCGCTCCTTTTCATGTAGGCTTCCTTTCAATAAATGCTTCGGTTGGGTACCCGCCCGGCGATCACCAGCCAGATGCGCTGCGGGCACTATCGCGAAAAAAAGCGAAATTTTCTTGCGAATATAAAACCTACCCCGTCAATCGCGCCAGCGATCGAGGAGCCGCACGCGCGCAG
>CAZVZS010000029.1:38341-61964 GCA_964631535.1 uncultured Leptospiraceae bacterium | reverse complement strand
CAGCGCGTCGGCCCGAGAGCGCGGTCCGCGCGCCAGCGCGGAGGCGCCCCGATTGTCGTCCGCGAATGTTTCGCGCGCCGCGTTTACAGATCGGCGTTCGGTTTGATGCCGGTGATGCCCTCGGCCACCATTTCGCTCAGGGCCGAGATCGTGGCGATGGGATTCGCGCCCACGGCGGTCGGCACGATCGATCCGTCGGCGCAGTAGAGATTTTTGTAACCGAAGACCTGGCCGAAGTCCTCGCGGCGGGCGCTCGTGACCCCGCGCGCGGGATCGTGAGCGATGACGCAGCCGCCGAGCGAATGGACGGTAACGTTCTTGCGAAAGGGCCAGACCCAGTTGAAGAGCGGCATCCACGATTTCGCCTTAACAACCTGTTTAAACTGTTTAACCGAATCGAGGATGGCCCGGTACAGTTTCATGCTGTTTTTGTACGGCCAGCCGACGTCGACCTTATGTTCCGGGTCCAGAGTCAGGACGCCGTCGGCTTTGTCGATGCCCATGCAGAGATGCACGCTGGAGTGATAGTTCTGATCGTATGATAAAATGTCTTCCATGACGTAGCCGATGCGACCCATGGAATGATGGCCCAGCGCGCGGCGAAAAATGTCCTTCGCGGCTTTCCAGAGCGATTGTACGTAGCCGACGCTCAGAGCGCCGTTCAGAAACCAGGCGCCGAAGACCGGGTAACTGGCGTCTTCCATGATAAAGGCGCGTTCTTTGTCCACGTTCTTGAATAAATTGAAGTCGGTGGCCTGGGTGATGACGGGGCCGTAGTTCGGATCGGCGGGGGTGTGCTTCGGCGTTTTCATGACGAAAGACAGAAAGTCGCCGTTTCCCGAGTAATGATGGCCCAGGCGCTGACTGATGCGCGGCAGGGTTTTGTGAAAGTCGCGATTCTGTAAGAGGATTTCGTTCGTGCCGAGCGTGCCCGCCGAAACGATGACGCGCCGCGTGCGCATGATCGTTTCCGTTTTCGCGTTCAGATCGCGCACGGTCACCTGGAATCCGTGCGTGCCGTCGGCGTTCACGTCGGCCTGTCCGCTTTCGTTCAAGGGCACGATCTTCGTGGCCAGGTGTTCGGTTCGCACGTCCGCCTGGTAACGATGTTCGGCTACGTGCAGATAATTGAGATCGACCGTGTTCTTGGAATGGGTATTACAGCCCACGTCGCACTCGCCGCAGTACGTGCAGGAGGTCTGCACTGCCCCGTACCGATTTTTATCCTGGACGCCGATTTCGAGCGGCTTCTGAAAATCGTTTCCGAAAAACACGATCACGTCCATGAGTTTGCTTTCGCGACCCATTTTTTGGGCCGTTTCCTGAAAGTACTCGGTGCGCACGATGCGGCGACGATCGTTCACGTCCCCGTGTTTCCAGGCCGGCACGGGACGCGCGCCGAGGACTTCCTTCGCCACGCCGTAGTAGGGTTGCAGTTCGCTCTTTTTCACGGGCCAGCGCTCGTCATCGAACACCCAGTCCGGCGGTTCCAGAAAAATATTGGCGTAGATGAGCGACCCGCCCCCGTAGCCCGCGCACATGACGACGTCCATGTGTGAATAGTTGCGGATGTCGAACATGCCGTGCGACTCGATCTGGCCCAGGCTGGAGGGGCGACGATGCCGCTCGTCCGGCAGGTTCCAGAAATTGCGCGCGAAATCGTGGGGTTTGCGCGGGAACGAACCCATGGGGTAACGTTTACCGCGTTCCAGAACCAGGACCTGGCCCGGCCATTTTTTACTCAGGCGCGCGGCGGAGATACCCCCGCCGAATCCGCTGCCGATGACGATCGCTTCGTAAATCTTTTCCATATAAGTTTCGTTTCTTTTTTTTGTGACAACAACGCGAATTTATTTTCCTGGCGTGAATACTTTGCCGAGCGGGTTCGCCGCGTCGTCCCGCTCCATCGCGCGGGCACGATTGAGGTCCACGCGCAGCACCGGGCGATACAGGGGGCCGTTCGCGACGCCATCCGGGCGCGCCTGGTAGTAACGCACGGCGTTAAGCTGCGGCAGGTGGACCTGGCGCTGGTCCTGCTTCGCGAACACTTCGAATACGGTAAACCCGTCCATGAGCTGTTTGTCCGCTACGGTCTGCTGGGTGGTGAGGATGGCCGTCGTGGTCATGCGCAAAATCGCCAGTTCGTGTCCGTCCAGCACGCGACGAAAGTCGTGCCCCGCCTGTTTCAGATCCAGGACGAAAAGATTATTTTCCTTTTTGATTCCGGCCCGGTCATCCGTTACGGAATAATCGCGCGTGGGCGAAAATTCTTCCAGGATGGCCAGATGCTTTTTCGTTTTTTTATCGAGGACGACCGTTTCGGGCACCAGGGCCTGGCCCGGCCCGAGGATTTCCAGCGAGTTGTAGTGGGTATGTCCGAGCAGGAGCGTGCGAATTTGTTTCCGCGAGCTGAGTTCGTTGATCAATTGATAGCCGGAGTACACGCTGTTGCCGCCGTCTTTTTTCAGTCGCGCGCGGTCACAGGTACCGACCAGGGGGCCGGATTCGAAAATGTAACGCGAAGGGCAATCGAACTCCTGGTCGGCCCGCATCCATTCCTGGAGTCCGTCGTGCAGGCAACTCAGGCCGACCGACTGGATATTATCGAGACTCGTATCGCAGATGATCGGGTTGATGACTTCGCCGCGCACGTAGTTGAGCGCGCTTTCGCTCATGCCGGTATAATCGATCTGTTTGAAATAGTACGGATAGTTGACGCCGGTATGCCCGCCGCGCGGATCGTGGTGGGCCAGGAGGATAGCATCTCTATTAACGCTGCGGTCCAGGTCGCGCAGCAGCCAGTGCAGTTGAAACTCCGACACGCCGCCGCCGTAGTTGACGGTGTACATGCCCCAGCCCGTGCGCCGGTGCTGGCGCAGATCGAAACTGTTCATGTTTACGTAGTGATTGTCGCCGAAATTCCAGGAAGCGTACAGGGGCCCGTAGTTGCGGCGCCAGTAATGGAACCCGTCGTACAGGATCTGGTTGCGAGTTTCGGCCGGGACTTCCTTCCAGGAGACGCCCGAAGCACCACCCGTGTCGGTAGGCCGCCGAATGAATCGACCGTAGTAGAGGTCCAGGTGCCAGCCGCCCGGGATCCCATCGGTTTCGTCCACGTATTCCTCGAACGCGTCCCAGATTTCGCGCGAACGAATATCCGCCACGACTTCGTCCAGTTCGTACGGGTCCGGCAGCGAATCGATCAACCAACCGAACAGTAAATGCAGAATGGAATCGCGCGTTTGCGCCTGTTCGATGCTGCCCGGCACGTGACCGGTGGAAACGTACCCGTCGTGATTGCCGGGAATCAGAAAGATCGGGAGGCGCAATTCGCGCAGGGATTCCACGATGGACTTCGATTCATTCCGGTACGAAAGCGCTACGCCGTCAGGCAACAATGTGCCCGGGGACCCGCCGTTATGAAGGTCTCCATTATACGTGAGAAACGCCGCGCCGCGTACATGCGGGTCCGCCGATGTGTTCAAATATTGAATGAGGTTTTTTAACTTATCCAGCGTGATCTGTGAAAACGTCTGTTTTTTCAGGGGATTGGCGTCCGGCAGGGTGCTGACCGAAATCTGGTTGTCGGTCATGTTCAAAACGAAGTAGCTTCCGGCGTCAGCGCCGCCCGGAAAGACACGCACCGCGTTGTATTGAAACTCGTACCCGGCGATTTTGCCGTCGCGTACGAATTCGTAGCGCAGATCGTACAGGCCAGGCCGGACGTTGCCCACGCCGCCGCGATCGAACAGAAAGCGCACCGATCGACGGTCCCGGAAAACTTCCGGAGTGCTTTCGTCGCTGTGCACATACAGTTCGTTGGGGATGATTCGAAACGCGCGGTCCCGGGGTGTCGGCGCCGCCAACCCGTCCCCCTCGGTCAGCCGACGCGCGGTGCGGTCGATGAGATAAAAACGAATTTCGTTTGAATCATCAGCCAGAGAAAACTTTCCGCGCGAAAGGTACGGCCGCTTCTCCTCCGTTTTTTCGTCCGCCTTCTCGTCCGTCTGGCCGAGGGCCCGCAGCCACTCCTGGTCCAGACGCAGGACCACGATCAGGGTATCGGTGTCGTCCGCGAAAAACAGATTCGGGTTCCCGATGGTCGGATAAATCAAGCGGTCGATCTGATAATCCACACCGCCCGGTTCCAGACTGCGATTCAATTTCACCCGGGTGGGGATGACCTGCTCATTTTGCGCGGCTTCCGCGTAGTACAGATCGGTCAGATAGGCCTCACCCTCATCGCTCCAGACTTCCCAGGGCATTTCCCCATCCGGCGGGGTTTCATATTGATACGTTTTTAATTTATCCGGCAGCGGCCGGAATGGATCCGCGCGGCCACAGACAGTCACGAAAATGGCCGCGGGAAAAATCCAAATCGCAAGAAATGGAAGGCGCGCAAATGTTTTCTGGATCATACACATGGACTATCGGGCCGCGAACTGTTATCAGACGAAAAAGACAGAGGCGATTCGAAAAAAACCCGAAAAAAACCGCAATTTGTTTTTACCCGCTTTATTTTTTTTACGCCTTGAACTCGGAATTTCACATTTTTAAATCCGCCGGCTCATTCGAATGAAAATTTCCCCTTTTCGCAATTCGAAACCCGGGGGTGAATGCACATCGGTCGAATTTTTAGGACCGATCGCGCATTTTTACTTGCCAGCATTTTTGGAACCCGGAACCTTCAGCCTTCCCGCAGCGCCAGAGCTGGGAACGGAGTCGCAACGGAATGAACGCAAGCCCCACCGCGCAAAAGGTCACAGTCAGTTTTACGGAAGAAATGAAAGGGTACATCACACTTTCCCCGGAACGAATGGACTACCAGGCGGCCCATGATCGCGGGAAAAAAGAGAACAATTTCTTCATGTTTCATCTGACGATCACGATTGAGGATGTGGATTTTTTCGTGAATGATCCGCGCCAGCAGGCGGTCGCGGTGGGCTGGATCAAAAACAAACAGTTCGGTGGCAAACGCCCGGTGGAGAAGGGCGTATTCAACCTTTTCGTGGACGCCGGGCAGCCGGATAAGAACATCAAGAATATGCGTTATCGCCTGTTCTTCCAGGACGCGAACGGGCGCAAGTTGACCTTCACCGGCCATAAAGTCGTCCAGGATGACGGCGTTACGAACATCTGGCACGACACGACCACGCTCTACTCACGCGTGTACGAAGGAACCGTGGAACCGGAACAGGATGAAACGGCGGCGGTCGTGGCATCGGGCATCATCATCATTCTGCCCCAGGATTTCGCGAAACAACTGACCACCTTCCGCTCCACCGGCCCGAATTTCAAGGCACGTCGGGAAGGCATGTCGAAGTTCATCAAAATTTTCGCCGGCACTCTATATGAAGAATACATGCCGAAATTTTTCCAGTCCGATCCGCAGATCTGGGACAAACGCGAAATCCCGCTCTACACGCTGGAGGGCGTCGAAAAAGCGGAGATCACCACGCACTATCTGACCACGGACGATAAAATTGGCATCAGCATGTTACGGTTCCAGCGCGCCGAATCAGATGACGTCGTCGTACTTTCGCACGGCCTGACTACTTCCACGGACATGTACATCATGCCCGAACAGAAAAACCTGGTGAACTATCTGCACAACAATGGCTTCCAGGACGTCTGGTCGCTGGACTGGCGCGGCAGCAAACGCCACAGTTACAATCTCTTTCCGAACCGTTTTTCCCTGGACGATATCGCGTTGTACGATTATCCGGCGGCGCTGGCACGCGTCCGCGAAGTGATCGGGCCCAAAAAACGTATTCACTTCATTGTCCATTGCGTGGGATCGATCACGTTTTTTATGTCCCTGTACGGGGGCGTGATTGCTCAGGACGGCATCGCCAGCGTCATCTCCAACAGCGTGTCACTCACGCCGCGGGTGCGCGCCTGGACCAAATTCAAGATGTGGGCCTTTCTGCCGCTCATGTATTATCTGTTTCGTTTCCCGAATATCAATCCCACCTGGGCCAACCTGCCCGGCCCCGCGCGTGGCAAGTACTTCGCCAAAGCGGTGGATCTGTTCCACCCGGAGTGCGACGTATCCGAATGCCATATGCTTTCGATGATGTGGGGCACGGGCTGGCCCGCCTGCTACGAACACGTCAACCTGAACGAAATCACCCACCGTCGCGTGGGAGATCTTTTCGGCGCGATCGAACTCTCGTACTGGTATCACATTCGCAAAATGCTGGCGCGCGGTGTCGTCGTGAAGAACAGACCGAAAGATCCCGTCTACGACGCGTTGCCCAACAATTACCTGGATCATTTCGCGAAAATCACGGTGCCCACGCTGTTTATGAGCGGCACCAAAAACAAAATTTTCCCCGGCTCCAATCAGGTGACGTATGAGACGCTGAACCGGTTGATGCCTGGCAATAAAAACGAACTGTACACGCCGGAAGGATACGGTCACCAGGACACTCTGATGGGCAAAAACAATCATCGCGACATCTTCCCGCGTCTGGTCGATTTTTTGAATAAACACCGGGGCTGAGGACCCGGGGCTGAGGACCTTGAACAAAGTCGAACGCGAGGACGTACCATGGGAATTCTGAAAACATTTTTCGCCTGGGCCACCCTGGTCGCGGTGTTACTCTGCGTGATCGGCCTGACGGGCGAGCACGCCCCGCGTCTCATCCGCTGGGCGGTGGAAGAAAACGCGCCGCTCGACGTGGACATCGAGATGATGAACCTCGGCGCGCACAGGCAACAGTTTTCACTCCTGCATATTCGCCTGGACGCGCTCGAAAACCAGGTAAGCGAAATCAACCTGGACCTGGGAATTCGCGGCCGCTATCTGGTGCTCAATGGCGCGGCCGGAACCGCGGAGTACGCCGCTTTCCAGAACACGATTCACCTGGACCAGGTCACCCCTGGCCGGCCGCGCGAAATCCTGGTCGAGACCGCGGCCACCGAGGGTAAGCTCAATCGCATCTGGCTGCGCGGCCTCGCCTGCACCTACCGCACGGCGGACGGACAGACCCGCACGGCTTCGCTGGACCGGATGTACACGGGGAACGATTTCAAAGACTTTCTGGTGGAGCACACGCCCGGCTGGTTATTTTTTCTGACGATGGGCCTGGGGTACCTGGCCGTCGGCGTCGTGGGCCTGCTTCTGGTTATCCTCTTCTGGGTGGCCCTGTTTTTCCTGGCGTATTACGGCGTGGACCAGATTCGCTATTTCCGTCGCTTCGGCTGATTTTCGCGTAAATTGCCGGGCGCCTCCGCCGCGCGGGGGCCAGGCGCGAACGGCGCGGCGGACCGCGCTATCGCTCGCGAACCCGCTCGCTCTATCGCTGGCGCGTCGCGGAGCGGTTCAGGTTTTGTGAATTTCCGCCGCGATTACGGCACGATCGAAGCGTTCGAGGCGATGCTCGTCCCGGTGTTGACGAGGTCTTCCACGATCAAAGAACGCAGGACAATGTACCGTCCTTTCGTGAGCGAATAGTTGAACACGCACAGGTAATTGGTATCGTCGTCGTCCACCAGAACCTTGCCGGGTTTCACCTCAATGAAATAATCCACCGCCTGGGACGGGATCGTATCCAGCGGACCGCAGTCCACTTTCTCGGCTGTTTCCTCGTTACGCGCGTCGTCCTCCGACGTCCCCTGGAACAGGCGATAGCCGCTGAATCCAATTTCGATATTCTGCGCCGCCACGGTGAGCAGGTGGCCGTTGCCGTCCGTCTGGATTTTCGTAATGATGGGCGGGTTCACGATCTGTGAATCGACCGAATAGTTGGTGCAGGCGGCCAGGCAGGCGGTCAGCAACCCGCAGGCACCGCGTTGGAACTGTTTCAATTTCCGCATCTTCAACGGGCCAGGCCCCGGGTTCTGTACAGACCGAACAATTGTTTGAGACTGTGGATGTACCGTACGAACCCGGACCGGTAGCCCCGGTCAGGCGTCACAATCTGCCAGCCGCGTTTTTCGGCAAGCAGGCGCAGTTTTTTGCCCGGGTGAACGACAACCGCGGATTCGGACAGGAACAACATCGGTAAATCCGCCGGTGAATCGGAATAGGCCCGGGCACCCGGTACCGCCTGGCGCCCGTACTCCGGATCATCTGGATGCGCGTCCGGGTGCGCGGCGAGCCAGGCCCGGGTTGGATCCGGCAGCAGGGCCCGCATACGATCGATTTTTTCCATTCGTTTATTGTTCCGCCCGACGTACGCCGGGATCAGCGGCTGGCGATCGTGGAGGGCAAGTCTGGTGGCCACCGCGTGGTCCACGCCGAGATAAGCCGCGATGTACCGGACGTAAAACTCGGGGCTCGCGGTATTCAGGATCACCGTATCGCCGCGGCGTTTATGTTCGTCCAGCCTGGCGCGCATTTCGGGATAAATTTCGGGGGCCACGCGGGTCGCCACGAAATCGCGGGCGTACGCGTCCAGGCGATCGGCCGGCAGTCGCCAGAGAAAACTGAGGAAAACCCGCTTGAGTGTGGCCGAACCGATTACGCGTAAAACAGCCAGTGGTACCATTGGCGCGAAAAGCAGGACGAACAACATGCGGCCGCGTTCTTTTTGTAAAACGTAGTTACAGAAAAGGAGCAGGGTGTCGTGCGGGATCAGAGTGTAATCCAGGTCGAAAAACGCGTACCCGCGCGCGGTCGTCATGCGGCTTCCCCTCCGGCGGTTTTTAAAAGCGTCCAGGCGTCGCGCAGCGAATCGCGCAGGGTTAGCGCCGGTCGCCAGCCCAGGTCCGCCAGCGGGCGGGCCGTCCCGAACCGGATGCTGGGACCCTCCGGCCGCAACAAGTCCCGGTTCACGCGAAACTCCAGGCGCACGCCCGCGATATCCTGCGCGGTTTCGAGCAATTCGCGAATGGTCACCGCGCGGCCGGAACAAATATTGTACACGCCGGAACGACCCCGTTCCAGGAGAATCCGATAGGCCTCGACCACGTCGCGCACGTCGGAAAAGTCCCGGCCCGATTCAATGTCGCCCACCGCCATATAATCGACTCCGCTTTCGCGCGCCGCGCGGATGCGCAGGAGAAAGGCAGGCACGACGAACTGCTCGCTCTGCCCCGGCCCGATGTGATTGAAGGGACGCGCGATGATGATTTCGATCGTTTTCGATTCGTAAAAGCGCGCGAAGGTCTCCGCCGCCAGCTTGCTCGCGCTGTAAGGATTGTCGCCCAGAGTGGGCGAGTCTTCGGTCAGGGGCAGTCGCCCATCGGCGGGACCCGCGTACACCTGGCCGGAGCTGACGAGTAAAAATTTGCCGGCCCAGCCGGCGGCCCGCGCCCCTTCGAGCAAGCGGGCGGTCCCCAGGGCGTTCACCTCCAGCGCCAGGTCGGGCCGTTTCCAGCAATCCGGTAAAAAACTCATCCCCGCCAGGTGCACGACCGAACCGGGACCTCTTCCGGCAGGCGCCGCCCGACCCGCCCCAGAAAATCAAGGGGAAACTGCGCGGGGTCCTGGACCTGGCAGACCGGGGTGCGCCCGTGCCTGAGCAGGAGATCGACCAGAAATGGCCCGACAAATCCGCCTGCCCCCGTGATCAGGGTCGAAGGTCCCATGGAAACACGGGTAATCCCCGGCCCCGCTCCGCGCAAGTTTTATCCTGTGGACGCGGCGGGGGCCTCGAAACCGGGCAAAAAAGCGCAAAAATCGCCGAAATTCCGGCATACTTTCCCGGCAAAGTTGTTGATTGTACAGTGCCAGGGCACTATTTCGAGAGTATTGAATATGACCGTACCATTTCGATCCACCCTTCAGGCGGCCGTCATCGCGCTCTTGCTGGTGTTCGCCGGGCCGGCGCGGGCCCTGGAGGAAAGGACCACGACGGCCGAACTGGCCCGTGAGGCGCCGTATGTGGCTCTGGTCCGGGTGGAAGGAGCGCGGACCCTGCCCGGGCCCTTTCCGATTCAGAACATTGAAGTCGCCCTGCTGGAAAACCTCAAAGGCAAATTGCCCCTCTCGTTCGATGTTCGGATTATCCTGAACCAGAACTATGCTCGTCCCGGTGGCTCACGTCCCCCGTCTCCGGGGGATCTCTGGATCCTGATTCTCGGTGAAAAAAACGCCGAGGGAATTTATCCCTTACGTTCCATGCACTGGGGGCGCATCGAAGTGATTGAGCATCCACAGACGGGCGAGTACCTGCTCGCGCGGCCGGTGACCGGTTTTTCGAGCCAGAGCGCGGAGCGCGTGAGCCTGGAGGAGTTTCGCGTGCTCCTGAAAAATCTGCTCGCGAAACAGGGGAGCGGAAAGTAAAATATGGATCGTCGTTACGCGACCGCCCTGGCGGCCCTGCTCATTTTTTTTGTCGTATCCCCGCTCTGGCCCTGGTATTATTTTATCGCCACAAACGGCGAACGCACGCGCTGGGTGTTCAACTCCTCCTGCAACTCCGGGAACAGTAACATCACGCTGTACGTGGATTCGGATACACCGACCAATCGCCAGGACACCCTGACCACCACCACGGCCTACGGCGTGGGCGTCATCCCCAACTGGAATCAGCCTTACGGTGGCGCGTCCATCGGCCTGCTCAACGGTACGATCGACACCTCCACCTCCATGAGCGCGAATTCGGTGGTTTCTTATTATAATTCACCGCAGGCGGGCCGCATCTGGGTCGTATACGATTCCGACGGCAGCGTGTTTTCGCGCTTCGGCATCGATCCCTCCGTCGGCGTGCTCGGCATCGGCCTCTCCTTCGCGCTGGACGGCGCCAGCCCGCAGAATATCTGCTCGGGCCTGATCCTGATCAACGCGTATTATATCAACGCGACCGCGGATCCGGTCCGCCTCTACAAGACGACCGTTCTGCACGAACTCGGCCATTCGCTCGGTTTCGCGCATTCGGTAAGCGCGGGAAACAAAGCGCAAACGGTGAACACGGCCGTATCCAGCTACCCGGTTATGTATCCTTTTTCTTTTTCAACCAGCCCCGCTGTTTTACAGAATGACGATTTCGCGGGCGCGAAAACGGTGTACGGACAATGAACAAACGGTACTGGAAACGAAGCATCGCCGCTCTTCTGCTGGCTTTCGCGTGCCTGTTCGCGAACACCGCCTGCCTTTCAGTTCTTCTGGGGCAGGAAGATGAACAGGAAGATACCACCCTTCTGCGTCTGGTGCTTTTGTACCTCTTATTACAACCCAAAAAATCCAGCGGCGACGGTTGCAGCGGGGTGGCCTCGCCCACCCTGGCGTCGGCTCTGCCCGCCTCCACGATCGGGACCGGATTCGCGAACATCAAAGGCAAACTCGTCACAGCATCAGGCGCGGCCGCGGTCGCCGCGGTGATCATGCTGGATGACAATTCAACCTCCAACGCGGTTCATTACAGTACCCACTCCTCCATCAACCGGGACGGAACCTTCGCCATCGGCGGAGTGCAGACCGGAACGACGTACCGCCTCGCGATCGAGTCGCTGAATACGACCGATTTTTCCGGACGCATCGCCACGCACATCGACTGTTATTTGACGCCGAGCAGTTTTTCCGCCGGCTGGTACAACGGCAGCGGTGATACGATCTCCACGACGGCCCCCGCGCCCGCCATCAACCTGACCAACAGTGAGACGCGCGACCTCGGCACGATCAAGTTGCTCGAGTAAGTGCCGATCCTCTTCCGGGGAAATAGCATGAAAAAATGGTGCGCCTCACAGTTGCCTCGTTATAAAAATCGCCGAAAAGGATACAGAACGCGCGCGCGCCATGATGCTGGCAGCGAGATCGGGTCGCCTGGTTCGCTGAAAGATTCCACCCAGGCGAAAAAACGGCGCACCTCTTCCAGAAAGCCCGGCCGGTATCGCAGCACGAAAATCTCCAGGTTGAGCTGAAAACTGCGGCTGTCGAAATTGCTCGATCCGGTTCCCGCCCAGTCGTCGATCAACACGACCTTGCTGTGGTTAAAGCGCGCCGGATCGCCCGGCCGCTCCTGGCCGTGGAACAGAAAAACCTGGACTCCGTCCTCATGCAGTTTTCGCGCCTGGTAGAGCGAAATGGCCTGGATCCAGCTGGAGTCGGAAGTGGTCGAAAGATAAATGCGCACGTCCACCCCCGCCCGGGCCTTACGCGCCAGGAGACGAATAAAACCCCCGTACGGCACGAAATACGGAAACATCAGATAGATCCGCCTGTTCGCCTTGCGGATCCGGCGCTTGAGCGCCCGCGGAATGCTCATGATAAACACGCTGTGACCGGATGGCAGAATTCGCAAAATCAAGCGTCTGCTAAATTTTCGCGAAATACTGACGGCGCGCCGGCGCAAAGAATACGGATAGAGGATGGCCTCGCGAACACGCTTGCGTCGCCAGGTTTTCAGATCTTTGCGCGGCCAGTGCGCGCGGCGCAGGGAATCCATGTGGATCTGGATCAATTCGCGCACGATCGGTGGCAGGTCGGTCCGATACATCGTGTCCAGCCAGCGTCCGGTGCCTTCGTATTTGCGCGAGTTCTGGCGTTTGATATTGAAGCCGCCGGTCAGGGCCTCGCGGTCGTCGCAGATCAGTATTTTACGATGATTCCGCCGCAGAAAGAACAGTTTGAACCAGGTCCAGAACCAGACCGTGTGCACTCGCCCGCGGGGCAGCAGGCTCCGGCGCAGGGGTACGTACGGCGCCACCACCACCCCGGCCGCGCGCAGGGGCTCCCAGAATCCGTCCGGGGTTTGCGAAGAGCCCACCCCATCGTACACCAGGTGCACACGCAGACCCTGGCGCGCTTTACGCAGGAGGGCCGCGCGAAACAGGCGACCGATCTCGTCGTCCTGAAAGATGTACATGTCCAGATACACGGACTCGCGCGCGTTACGAATGAGCCGTAGCGCGGTCGCGAAAAAACGGTCGCCCTCGGTAATAATCTGTTCCAACGCTAAACCTGTCTCGACTCCGCTCCGGCCGGGGAACGCGGGTCGGCGCTATTTCTTGCGCCAGTCAATAAACAATTCGCGCCCCGGCGGCTGGCAGGTCGGACAAAAAAAAGCGTCAAACCCGAGCACGGCCACGCGACGAATCTTCGTTCCGCACACGGGACAGGGTTGGTCCTTGCGGCCCCGCACGCGAAGGTGCCCGCGCACTTTGTCCTCCAGCGCCGGATCCGCCGCGGCGACCATTTCGATCCCCCAGGACAGTACCGAACGAATGGCCTCGAACAAACGGTCGCGGCCCTCTTCGGGAACCTGGTAACAGAATGTTTTCGGGTGAATCCCGGCTACGAATAAAATTTCGTCCGCGTACGCGTTGCCGATTGCGGAGAGGATGGTTTGATTCATAATAAAAACGCGCACCTGGGTTCTGCTTTTATCGAACCGTTCGCGAAAATACTCCCGGGTAAAGCCGGGCCCCAGAATGTCAACGCCCTGTTCGGTGTAACGTGGCACCAGATCGAAACGCCCGGGCGGGAGGAGGTAGACCTTGCCCATCTTTTTCGTGTCCAGGTAGTGCAGAGTACCGGCCGTGAAACGCAGGGAAAAGCACAGCCCCATTTTTTTAATTGATGCGGTCCCGGACTCCCAGGCGAACCGACCCGCCAGCATGGGATGGATCACCAGATCGCACCGGGCTGCTCCGGTGGGTTCGCAGAGCGCGAAACACAAAAAAGGCCCGTGCCGAAGGACCGCGGCGACAACCGCCCCGACGGGGGCGGAGTCGAAGGGCACGCCGGTATGATTGCGAATGATCACGGGCTGTTTGACCTGGACCGCTTCCACGCGCGCGCCCGCGAGCAGGGGGGCCAGGCGTCGCTCCAGATAGACGAGATCGGGAAGTTCAGGCAAGCGCAAGCCCCCGTGGGAAATTTTGCACCGGGGATTGCCAAAATTCAATTCTGTGCGAAAAATTCAGGACAGCGAACCCCCGGAGCGTTCGCCGCGACTTTTTCCCGCAGGCCCCAAAAAATAGTTTAAAAAAATAAACTATATGAGAATACGTCGTAACCGGCTCGGAACCGCCCGGTGCGCAGGAACGGGCCGGGAGGCCGCATATGGATTGGTCAAAGAAAGCAGCTGAAATCAAGGCTAAGTTCGGGGACGGCCCGGCCAAACATTCGGCCGCGGCGTTCGCCCATGTCCAGAAAAAATATCGGCTGGCCAGACCCATGCAACTGGAAAATGACCGGGTTGCGCGTGGCGCCCTGTCAGACGGCGAAATGATCGAAATCTGCATCTCCAGCGGATTTGATTCCACGGACTTCAGCGGGCTCCTGGATCGTATGACGGCCGATTATTACGCGAAGCTGGAAGAACTCTGCGGCTGAGTCCCGGCCGGCACGGGTGTCAGGATCCACGCGGAGCTTCCGCGCGATTTATACCAGCTCTCTCGCTCTGCGTTCAAATTGTGCGGCCGGCATCGGCCGGCCGAACAGAAACCCCTGAAACTCGCCGCAGCCCAGGTCCGAAAGTTCCCGTCGTTGTTCCTCCGTCTCCACGCCTTCGGCCACGACGCGAATCGACAGAATTTCCGAAAGCTGGACGATCGTCCGCGCGATGGCCCGGTTTCCCGCGTCTTTATGAATATCCAGCACGAAGGTACGGTCCATTTTCAAGGTATCGATCGGGAATTGTTTCAGGTAACTGAGCGAAGAATAACCGGTGCCGAAATCGTCCAGCGCGATACGAATCCCGCGCTCTCTCAGAATGCCCAGACGTTCGAATACCTCCGGACCGGGCGACATCAGGAGCGATTCGGTGATTTCAAGTTCGAGCCCCCGGGGATCGAGGCCAGTGTCACTCACCACCTTCTGCACTTCCTCGGCGAAGTGTCGCCGCAATAATTGCCGCGCGCTCATATTCACCGAAACGGCCAGGTCCAGGCCGACGGACCGCCAGCGGGCCGTATCGCGGCACGCGGTTTCGAACACATGGCGTCCGATTTCGAGGATCAGGCCGGACTCTTCGGCCACAGGCACGAACACTCCTGGCAGGATCAATCCGCGCGCGGGATGATTCCACCGCACCAGCGCTTCCATGCCGACGATGCGACCGTCCCGGTGCACGCGCGGCTGATAAAATACTTCGAACTGGGCCGGATTTTCGACCGCGCGACGCAAATCGTTTTCGATGCCCACACGTTCCTGCGCGAGCCTGCGCTGGCCTTCGGTGAAATAGGCGAAGTGATCGCCCCCGTGCTGTCGCCGTGCTTCCTGACGCGCGAGTCCCGCGGCCTTGATCAAACCCTCCGCCGTGTCGTCGTCAGCGGGATACAGAGCCACGCCGATGGACCCGCTCAAATAAATTTCGTGCGATGAAACTTCCATCGGCAATTTGATTTCCGACAGCAGTCGCCGAACGATACCTTCCACTCTCGGCGCCCCGGCGTCTTCCAGGACGACGATGAAATCATCTCCGCCCAGGCGCGCGGCGGTATCGCCCTGCCGCAGGCAGCGCCGAATGCGCGCCGAAACCGTCTGCAGAATCCCGTCACCTACGGCGATCCCGAGCGAATCGTTGATCTCCCGGAAGCGGTCCAGGTCCACGAACAGCACAGCCACCTTCGCCCCGTCCCGGCGCGCGGCGATCAGCGAGGCCACCAGCCGATCGTACAACATCGTCCGGTTGGCCAGGTCCGTGAGGGGATCGTGAAACGCCAGGTACGCGATACGCTCCTCCGCTTTTTTTCGCTCGGTGATGTCACGAAAATTGACGAGCATGGCCTGGCCGGACTCCCAGGGAATGAAAGATACCGTCATCTCCATGGGACAGATGGAACCGTCGGCCCGCAGCAGGCCTTTCGTCACGATGGCCGCGCCCAGAAACCGATCGGGGTCCGGCTCGTGTTCGTCCGGGTCCTGGCCACGTTCACCCCGATCGGGCAAAAAATCGTTGTAGTTCTTTCCAACGAACTCTTCGGTTTCGTATCCGAGTACATAACCCGCGGCCTGGTTGGCGCGCAGGATGGTCTGGGTCCGCCCGTCAATGATAAATAAGGCGTCCAGGGTGGCTTCAAACAGGGAATCAAAGGTCCGGCCCCCGCTCCGGGTCTCCAGTGGTTCTGTTTGTTGCTGCATGTGAATTCGGGCCAGGGAAAGATTTTTTTCGAAACCGCGGCTAACTTTCCCCTGGAGCGATTCTGCTTTCGCGAACGGGGGGCTCAGGATCGGCTCTTACCTCTGTATTGGACGGGTGGCCGCTCTTGAAAAACCGCGCTTTTTTATTTAAGTCGATTTTTCCCGTTCCGATCAATATCTATATGAAGAAACACCTCTGGCAACTAACTTTCCTCGTGGCCCTGCACACTCTGACAGTCCCGCTGCTGGCGGCCGGCGTTCGGCGGAGCTTTTCGTCGCCACAACCGGTGGGCAACGCGGTTCAGCAGATGCTGGATGCCCTCGCCGCCCGGGGCATCGCCTTTGAAATCCAGAAAGTGTATGACGCGAAAACCGAAGGCAAACACGGGATCGTTCTCAAACTGAAGAGCAGAGGCACCATGGCCACCATCCTGTTCGTTGAAAAAGGTACGGGTTCGATCTTCCACCTGCAGACGGAAGACTACGGCGATTCCAATCTACTCGGGCGTATTTTTTTGAGCGATTTGAAAATGGCCGAAATCGGTCTGGGGCCGGATAAAGCGGACCCGGGTACTGGCTGGCCGGTGACGGGCCTGAAGGATAAATGATTCGGGCGGGGGTCCTTACGCCGGGTCGATGGTTTAGAGCCCATCTCATATTCCGGCCAGCGTATGCCTGTGGAGCGCATCATATTTTCTACATGCATAATCCGGGTTAATCGTACAGATACCCATACGCGGACAAAAGTTCCTCCTCGTCCGCGCGTTCGTCGCGCTTCCGTAAACGCTCCGCCAGAGACACCGGGGTTTCGCCACCTTTCGCGGCGCCCGGGTGATCCAGCAGGAAAACGAGCCCTTCCCGGTTGCGCAGATTTTCGCCGGCCTTTTCCGCGAACACCGCGCGCGTGGTCGCCAGTCCGGCCGCGGACACGGCCGGACCATCCCGGAGCCGGCCCGTCAGTTCTTCCAGCGCGAACGCGAAGGCTCCGGTCGTGAGCGCGTCGTGTTCTTTGCCCATCCGGGCGTAGGCGAATTCAATCTGGCGCATGGTCTGCGCCGCCTGGTTGATCCGCGCCGGATCGACTCCCGGGGCGATCCGGTATTCGGTGAGTCGCAGCGCGCGGCGAAAATGGTGCAGAGCCTCCACCGCGCGCCCCTCTCGTATTAAATACGAACCGTAGGAATAATAAGCCGACACGTCCCCGCGTACGGCGATCCGGTTCCAGTGCGACCTGCGCAAATATTCCTCAATCGTACGCAGATGCCGGGCGGCCGGTTCGCTGCTACCGCCGGCGATGATCCGCTCCTGTTTGAGTTTCATGGCCTCGAGCCCGTGCAGACAGCGCAGATGATTTTCGTCCGACATGGGCGCGCGCATCAATGACAGCGTCGGCCCGAAGGTGATTTCGTCTTCGGAAATCTGGATCGAACTCAGCCAGTCCCGGTACTGCGACACCGCCAGCGTTTCGCCGTCGAGCGAACGGGTGAGCAACATGGCCTGTAACAGCGACAGGACCAGTTCTTCTTTCGTGAGCGTACGCTCCCAGTGTACCTTGAACCATTCCGTGGCGGCGAAGGGATTGCGAAGCCCGCGCGTGAGCCAACCCTGGGGTTGCCTGGGATCTTCGCCTGGACAGGCCAGCGGCAGATACGCCGCCAGCGTAAACTCCGGCGAAGGCAGCGCGACCTTCCGTGGATTCTGTTTGCCGAAAAAAGCCGCGGCCGCGCCGGTGTAGGCGGTCCGGGCCTCACGCACATTGCGGAACTTTAAGTAGTAATTGCCCTGGAGATAATGTAAAAATGGATCGGGCCTGAGCGCCAGTGAAAGAGTGAAAGCCTGCATGGCCGCGTCTTCCTGTTCTTCGCCAAGCAGCAACAGGCCACGCAATTTGTGGAATTCCGGCTGACGATTCGCCCAGTCCGGGGCAAGGTCCCTGGTCACCTGCCAGTGAAACTGCGCGCGGTCCGGTTTGCCGATCGTATACTCGGTCACCGCCCGGTTGAATACCGCCCGCGCCTGGGAGACTTTTTCGGGGGGGTCGGGGGCCTCCGCGGCAAGGGACCGGCAGGGCCCGCCCATAATTCCGAACAAAAGGATCGCGGCCATTCCTGCGATTGTTCCGCGCCGGTCCATCGTTTTTAAGTTCGAATATTCCGGCCAATCATTGAGTGAAAAAAAGCAGTCTTTTCGCAAGGATCGTTACTCGGGATGAACCGTCATCCAGTCGATTTAATAAACAAACGTTTCGTCAGTCCATCAAGTAAGGAGTAGCTTAATGTCGCTTGTTTTTTTCGCCATCGGGATGGGCGTTCTGGCACTTATCTTTGGCTTCATCAAGGCTACCTGGGTCAGCAACCAGGACCGGGGCACTGAAAAAATGGCCACGATCGGAAAGTACATTTCCGATGGGGCCATGGCCTTTTTGACCGCCGAGTACAGAGTATTGATCTGGTTTGTCATCGCCGTCGCCGGACTCCTGGCCATTGCCAACGCGAACTCCCAGGAATCGCACTGGCTGGTCGCCCTTTCGTTTGTGGCCGGCGCGTTCTGTTCGGCCGGGGCCGGGTATATCGGTATGCGTGTGGCCACGAAAGCCAATTACCGCACCGCCAACGCGGCCCGCACCGGGCTTGCCAGCGCCCTGAACGTCGCCTTTGCGGGCGGCTCCGTCATGGGCATGGGCGTCGTCGGGCTCGGGGTGATCGGCCTCGGAGTACTTTTCGTTTTTTACGTTTCCTTTTTCGGATCAGATTCCCCGGCGATTGTACGGGTCCTGAACGTGCTCTCCGGCTTCTCGCTGGGCGCCTCCTCCATCGCGTTGTTCGCGCGCGTGGGCGGCGGGATCTACACGAAGGCGGCCGATGTGGGCGCGGACCTGGTCGGAAAAGTGGAAGCTGGCATCCCGGAAGACCATCCGCTGAACCCCGCCACAATCGCCGATAACGTCGGTGATAACGTGGGCGACGTGGCCGGTATGGGTGCGGACCTTTTCGAATCGTATGTCGGTTCGATCGTCGGTTCCATGGTGCTCGGCGCCGTGTTCATGGATCAATTCCAGGGCGATGGCATGGGCGGTCTTTCGGCGATCATCCTGCCGCTCGTGATCGGCGGACTCGGCATTTTCTGCTCGATCCTCGGCACCTTTTTCGTACGCGTCAAAGAAGGCGGGGACCCGGGCAAAGCGCTCCAGTTCGGCCACCTGTTTTCCTCTTTCATTATGATTGGCGCGACGTATTTCGCGACGACCATGGTACTGCCCGGCTCCTGGGTGGACGGGGATAAAACCATCACCTCTTCTGGCGTGTTTATCGCCGTGGCCATCGGCCTCGTTGGCGGCGTCCTGGTGGGCTGGGTCACCGAATGGTTCACCGGCACCGACACGCGCTGGACGCTTTCGATCACCAATCAATCGACCACCGGGCAGGCCACGAACATCATCGCCGGCCTCGGCGTGGGCATGATGTCCACCGGGATCCCGGTAATTTTGATTTCAGTGAGCATCGTGGGCGCGCATTATTTCGCGGGTCTGTACGGAATCGCTATCGCCGCGCTCGGCATGCTGGCCAACACCGGCATCCAGCTCGCGGTCGACGCGTACGGTCCGATTTCGGACAACGCGGGCGGGATTGCCGAGATGGCGGAACTGCCGCCGGAAGTACGCGAACGCACCGATAAGCTGGACGCGGTCGGCAACACCACCGCCGCCATCGGCAAAGGGTTCGCGATCGCTTCGGCCGCTTTGACGGCCCTGGCACTTTTCGCCGCTTTCATGAGCCAGGCGAAAATTAGCGTAATCAACGTGGCCGATCCGCTGGTGATGAGCGGCCTGTTCGTCGGCGCCATGCTGCCCTTCATCTTCTCGGCTCTGGCCATGGGCGCGGTGGGTCGCGCGGCCAACAGCATGATCAAAGAAGTCCGTCGTCAGTTTACGACCATTCCGGAGTTGACCGCCGCGCTCAAGATCATGAAAAAAAACGAAGGAAATCTACATAACATGTCGACCGCGGACCGCAAGATTTTCGACGCCGCCGAAGGCAAACCCGAATACGCGAAATGCGTGGCCATCTCAACGGCCTCCGCGCTCAAGGAAATGGTTTTCCCTGGTTTGCTGGCGGTCATCTCACCGGTATTTGTGGGCTTCATTTTCGGACCGGAGGCACTGGGTGGGCTCCTGGCAGGGGTCACCGTCTCCGGCGTTCTGATGGCCATCTTCCAGTCCAACGCGGGCGGGGCCTGGGATAACGCCAAGAAGATGGTCGAAAAGGGCATTACCATCGATGGCGTCCGGTACGGCAAAGGCTCGGAAGTTCACAAGGCCGCCGTCACCGGCGACACCGTGGGCGATCCGTTGAAAGACACATCGGGACCATCGCTGAACATCCTGATTAAACTCATGTCCGTGGTGGCGCTCGTAATTGCCCCGCTCATCGCGGTAAGTTGAGAAACGACTCATTTCGATTTTGAGTGGCGATTTCGAGAAACTGAATCAGCTTTTCGCACCATGGCAAAACGCCGTCGCCGCACCTCGCGGGGCGGCGTTTTTTTTGGGCCGGATTTTATTTCCCCACAGTGCTTTTTTTCCTTGCATGTTTCCAGAAATTCGGTTCAAATAGGAGCCTGGGTTCAGGAGGTACTGCTTTACCATGAAACAACTTTTACTACCGCTATTACTGGGATTCCTGCTGGCCGGCTGCCGTGGTTACGTCATCCGCGCGGAAGGTCCCCGGCCGGGAACCATGGTGGGAACCAGCCACAACATTCTCTTTACCAGCAGCAACGATCAGATCGTTTTATGCTCGGAGAACAACAACACGGTGGACTGTGAGGACGTTCAGGTCCAGTCCCCGCTTCACTGAAATGGAGGTCCAAAATAATATGTCGCAATTAAAACGATTCGCATTTACGGCCGCCTCGCTGTTCCTCCTGGAAATCTGGGCCGCCTGCACAACCACGAGTTACCGCCGGGTCACCCGGATGGATAATAACAATACTTACGCTGTGGAAATGCAGCAGGTCGGCGGCTGTTCCAACAACGCGTACCTGGCAAAATGCCAGTTAAACGGAAACACCATGGTCTGCCAGCCGGGAAAACCCCAGGAAATCGGGACTTTCACGGATAAAGGCTTCGGACCGGAGGAATAAGATGAAACGATTTTTGATCCTAACTACAACCTTCACCATGATTTTCCTGGGAAGCCTCGCGTGCGCGCGGACATTTTCAACCTACGTCGCGGACGGAAAAGGCGGAACTTACCGGTTCGGTCAAAAATATTATTTTCCGTTCTTCCTTTTCGACCACGCGGAACACTGCACCCCACAGGCCGCCGGTGATCTGCGTTGCACGGAAATGGAAGTCAACGTCAATACGATGAACTGAGCGAGAGAACTCACGCAGAGCGAAAGGCCGGGTGAATGCCCGGCCTTTTTTGTTTTTTTCGACCGACCCGCTCAACGAAAAATTTCTCGCGCGATCCTGGCCACTTCCTCCGGGCGTTCCATATGCACCATGAGCTTCGCCGCCGGAATCGAAAAAAATCCGGCGGGATTGGCGAATTGACCGAGCATCGGACGCGCGAGTCGTTCGGGGAAGGTCGGGTCTTCGGCGCCCCAGACCAGGGCCACCGGCATGCGCAGATTCCGATGAACCGGTTCGAGTTGATCGACCACGCGAAAATCGATTCCCAGTAAATAGCGGACGACCCCGCCCAGTCGCTCCGGGTTCTGGATCAGCGGGGTAACAAAGTCCGCCACGAACTCGTCGTCGATCCTGGCCGGGTCGAAAAAACAACCGCCGTAGGCCATACCGGTTCGCAAAAAAGTACGACTGCGCAGCAACAGGCGAAATGAGGCCTTCGCCCCCGGGAGGCGAAACATGAGTTGAAAGGCCTCAATCCAGGGCGGACGGTGCCCGGGGATTTCCGTGTTCAGCAGAATGAGCTTTTTCACCCGGTCGCTGCCGGCCGCCATGAGCCGGGTGGCGGTGGCTCCCGTATCGTGCGCGATACAAAAAAAATCACCCTTGATGACGCGCCGGGAAAATTCATCCAGGGCCGCGCCCAGCCCGGCGAAACTGAAGTCCGTCCCGTATTGATACCCGCTCGCGCCCATGCCCGGCAGGTCCACGAGATAACAGCGAAAATCGCGTTCGAGCCGCGCGGCCAGGGCCAGGTAACTCCGGCCGTAAAACGGCCAGCCGTGCACCAGCAACAGGGCGGGGCCCGAGCCCATCACGCGATAGGCCATCTTCGCGCCGTTGATCATTTCGAATTGTGGTTCAGAATTCATACCGAATTATGGTCCCGCCCCACGAGTCGCGGAAACCGGAGCCCGGTTTCAAGGCGTTGAGTCGATCAGTTCTTAAAAAAAGTGAAAAGTGCGAAAATCAGGCCAATCACCACACCCATCTGCCCGATCCAGAACAGGAACAGCCACCGAATCAAATCAGTTTTGATTTGCTCAAGTTTTATCTCAACCCGGGCAATATCGATTTTGAGTTCGGCTTTCACCTGCTCGATTTCGATTTTGAGTTCGGCTTTCACCTGCTCGATTTCGATTTTGAGTTCGGATTTTACCTGCTCGATTTCGATTTTGAGTTCGGATTTTACCTGGACAACGGTCTTTTCAAATCGTTGCTCTACCGCTTCAATTACGTCTTCCTTTTGCCCCTGGCCGTACTCATTGAACATGTTAATCAGGGCTTCGGAAGCTTCATCGCCGAGCTTGTTACGCAGGGAGCCTGGCAGGGTAATGACGCGGGTCATAAGGCCAAGAGAATCACTGCCAAAAAAAGCCGTCAATAGAAAAAGGGCACAAACGCCGAACGCCTCACAATCGCAGCACCACCCGCGCCCCTTTTTCCCCGCGTTCGAACAGAAGTTCCCCCCCGATCACGGCCATCATCGCCCCGTGCAGGGCCAGACCCTGCCCCGCTCCCGCGGCCTCCGGACCGCCCGCGGGGACCGCGTCCGGTTCGCTCGCGACCGGATCTGGTTCGCCTGTTCCATTATCTTCAATGATTACGCGAAATTCTGAAGTCCGTTCCAGTCGGACCAGTACTTCCAGCGCGCGACCGGGACGGCGCGCGTGGCGCGTGGCGTTACGAATCGCCTCGCGCACGGCGTGATACAGAACCTCAGAGCGCACGGCGGAAAAATCGCGCGCGAGCGCTTCGGCGTTTTCGGCGATGTCCAGCACCAGGCGGTCCACGCCGAGGGCGTCGGCCGCCAGACGCCGCAGGGCGGGAACGAGACCTTCGTCGAGGGCGGGGTGAGCTGCGGGCATTTCATGCAGCAGGGCCGCGATGCGGCGATGCACCCCGCCGAGCGTCTGAACTGCGCCGGCGTCGCGGTTTGCGAAACGCAGAAGCAGAGCGTGTATCTCCGGCAATATTTCGTCGTGCAACACGCGGCGCGCGCGATCGTCGCGCAGCCCAAGGTCAAGGCGGCGCGCGCGTTCCAGATCGCGCAACACGCTCGCCAGGCGCGCGGCGGCCAGTGTGTCCAGCAGGCGTTCGCCCGCGGCCTGGGCGACTTCGATTTCTTCCAGCGTATACACCCCGCCGCCGAGTTTTTCGCCGAGGAGGAACAGCCCCACCTGACGCGGTCCGCTCCAGAGCGGCAAAGCCGCGATATACCCGTAGTGCGCGCG
>CAZVZS010000029.1:0-38294 GCA_964631535.1 uncultured Leptospiraceae bacterium | reverse complement strand
CCCTCCAACCCCCTCCGCGAGCCAGGCGGAGTTCGATTCCAGGACGGCCTCCGGAACGAGCGTGATCTCCGCCCCCCGGTACGTGAGGGGGCGCGGAATCAGCGCGGCGGAAGACGCCCAGGGCACAAGCGCGGCGCTTTTCGCCTCAATTACATTTTTACAAAAACGAGTGAATTTTTCGCGCGCCCCCCGCGCGTCGATTTCGTCCTCCGCTCCGGCTTCGTCCCCCGTCCCGTTGCCCGCTCCGGTGCCGCGCAGAACCGCGCCGTACAGGTCCTGGCTGCCGAGAAACGGCCGTAGAGCCCGCGCGTGCAGAGCCCGGTCATGCCGGGCCCGCCAGCCCAGTCGCACGAGAAAAACGACGCCAAGGACCCCGCCCGCCAGGCCCGCCAGCATGGCCGCGCGCGAAACGAAAAACAACCCGCCGCCGAAGAGCGCGAACACGCCCGCGAACGATACCGCGTTCTTCCACTGGCGTTGCAGAGTCCGTTCGGGTAGCACCGTACCCGAAAAAATTTCGTACGAAACGATGGCGCGGCCCACGTAATAAATGACGAAGGTGATCATCGCCGCGGCGATGCCGTCGCTGCGAAATAAAACCGACCAGTACCAGGCTGCCGGCCGCCCGCGTTCGCCCAGGCTGAGAAAAAACAGGACGACGAGCGCGTTCACGAACAGGGCCAGCAAGAGCAACATCCCGCCCGCCCGCAGCATGGCCCGCCGCGCCCGGCGTCGCGCGAGCCCGCGTACGCTGAGTTCCGGTGCCGGAAAAAATCGCAGTGTGACAAAGGCGAAGGCCGTGCTGGCCAGTACGTACAGTCCGAACACAACCAGGAAAATCCGCATCTCGATGCCGGCCGCCATTCCGTACGGGAAAAACGCTGGCGGCGCGATTTCGCGTATTATTCCGGCCAGGGCGACCCCGGCGAAAAATACCGCGGTCGAACAGAGCAGGGCCACCAGGGTGAGCTGGCCGTACGCCGGCCAGGGATTGACACGCCCGGCCCGCACCGCTTCACGAAAACCCGCGTAATGTAAGACGATCAGAAACCATGCGAATGGCAGAATCAGGAGCACGAACAGAGTGAAACTGCCGGCGGGTCCGTCCAGCCAGTCCCCGGCCAGGCGCAGCGGGGTCGTCAGACCGGCCGCGTACAGCGTGAAAAACACCGCCGCGCACAGGAGCGAAAGCCCGGCGAATACGATCGGGCCGTTGCGTTGCCGCGCGTTGAGCACGATGGTAACAGCCAGCCAGGTAGCAAGTAAGACGTTAAAAAACAGACAGCCACCGCGCAACGCGTACTGCGCGGGATCGACGAATTGAAGCGGGCTCACGCCGGCGTCCACTCGATCCAGTCGCCCGCCGCGTCCTCTATCTGTGGCGTACCGTCGTCGTCCCAGATGATCATTCGATTCTGGCGTACGATGAGCGCGGCCCGGGTGCGCGCGACTTTTTCGTCCGTGGCCGATTCGTTCAGACCCCAGGTCGCGTAAATCTGACCGTTGATCCGCGCCACGGTTCGTTTTTCGCGCAGACCCATGCGCGCGGCGATCTGTTCGTTGCCGAGTCCGAGCGCCAGCATATTCGCCACGGTTCGTTCGTTCGGCTCCAGCATTTCCATGGGCGAGCGATTGTCCTTGCGCCGGACTTCCTGGACCCGCACCTCGATCTCCGGGTCGATGAAACTGCGCCCGCCCAGCGCGTCTTTGAGCAGGGGCAGGATCATGCCGGGCAATAAATAGTTGGATTTTTTTACGTACGCGTAATGACTGAGAATCCCGGAATTGCGAAAATCGCGAAAATACCCGTCGTCGTCCTGAATGGAATAGAACACGACGGGCAGGCGCGGAATTTCGCGACGCAGGGCCACGGCGGTCTCGATCCCGTTGAGTTTCCCGGCGAGCTGTACGTCCATGAGCACGGCCTCCGGTTCGATCGTATGGCACTCTTCCACCGCTTTTTCACCCGCGGCGCAGGAAAAAATCACGCTGACCTCCCCCGTTTCCTCCAGGCCCCGCACCAGCGCGGGACGCAGTTTTTCGTTGTCTTCGACAACCATCACTTTGATCATGAGTGAAACATACACACTCCAGCGGGCCCTGGTCAAGCACTTGAGTGTCGTCGTTTCTGTCTTTGGGAAGCTGCAATCCAGGGACCGTTCTGGTATAAGAGGGCATGATTGTACCACCCTTCGTTTCTTTTTTTACCGCTCGCCCCGCCCCGGTCGCGCTTCCATTCGCCTGGACCGAATTTCGGGAACACTTTGAACGCCAGGCGCACCGTCCGCTCCCCCTGCGCATCAATGCCGATGAAGTCGAAGCCCGGCGACTCCGCGCGCTGCCACGGGCGTGTCTGGGCGCGCTCCTGCGCTGCCTGGCGGTGTTTCAGAAAGGCGAAACCGGCGAAGGTCGCATCGCTCATGAGATCGACGCCGCGCGTTTCGACTGGATCGATGATTCGTACCGCGCCGCGCTGAAATTGTTCGTGGCCGAGGAAGGTCGCCACGCGCGTCTGCTCGCCGTACTTTTGCTCGGACTCGGCGGACGCCTGCTGGTGGACCACATCAGCCAGTCGCTGTTCATTCTGGCGCGACGCCTGCTGGGCGTGCGACTCAAACTGCTCGTGCTGGCGACGGCCGAGGTCGCGGGCATCGTCATGTATACGCTTCTCGCGCGCCGGCTACCCCTGGGTCGTTGTCGCAATCTCCTGCGCGAAATCATCCGCGACGAATGGACCCATCTGCGCTTTCACGCGGCCTTCTTTCGCGCCTGGATCGCACTGACGCGGGTCGCCTGGTTGCGTCCCATTCTGCGTCGGGCATTCACAATGGCATGGCGATCGCTGCTGGCCCTGGCCTGCATGGCGATGTTGTTCACGTTGCGTCGCGAGCTACCGGTGCTCGGCCTGCGATTCAGCTGTCTTTTTCGCGCGTTCGCGCGCAAAGGGAAATTGCTGGAAAAAATGGTGTGGGATGGGAGTGGCGGCTAACTTCCAGTTGAAAAAGGGACGAGGGTGCCCCGGCGCTCGCGCGCCGTCGGGCTCTCGGGCTGACGCGCTACGCGCGTGCATCGCCTCGATCCCTGGCACAAGTTGTGGCCGGGAATTTTAAAAAACGCGCGTACTTTTTAGAACCCCGGTAATTACGAATTACACTATTTTTCGCACGCTATTTTTTTTACGAAACACGGCCAAAAAGCCGCATTTTCTAAGAATTCGCGAATTTATCGATTGACAGACATTTCGTCCACCTTTCATACAGGGGCGAAAAAACGAGCCACAAGGAGAACAAGATGAATATCAACAAAGCCGTGGATAAAAAATACGAAAAACTTACGCTCAAGGAAATCGCCGACTCCCCGGTAGACGCGTTAGAGGGCGTGAGCGCGGGAGATGCGGAATTGCTCCAGAAAGCATTTAACGTGAAGACCGTCAGGGATCTGGCAAATTTGAAATACGTAAACTGGGCTCAGGCTATTGTCGCGCTGGCCGATACGGAAGCCTGAGGAAAAATGCAGATTCCCTCAAAAATATTCTCCCGCCTTTCAGCCGCGGTGAAAAAATTCCAGCCGGTTTTAAACTCGGCGATATCACGCGTTGTCAATGAATCTGATACGGTAGTGATTATTACGGATATCAATTGATTTTTTAGCTCTGAATTCGAAGTCAGAGGATGAACCTGGGCCTGTTTATTATCTATGCAAGGAAGCCCTCGGCAAATCGCTGCTTGATGATTTCCATACCCAGAAGCAGGCTCTGAGCAAATATTTCATCGGGCAGATGCTGCTCACAGACACCGTGCTCGATCTCATCAGACGGGAATTGAAAAGAGTCTCGCCGGGGGTTCGTATCGAAAACGATGAAATTCAACATGTTTTGCTGAATGAGGTTCTCAAGCGGGAAGTGACTGAAGGTGAGAAAGCCAGCGAAGCTAAAAAAAAGATTGCGCGAGCGGCCAATACGACCTTGCGCAATGTCTCAGCGAAAAAAACTGACGAACCAGAAACGGAAACGCAAGAATCCGCGGCAACGCCATAATCGAAACGGCTCGAAAAAATCACGTGCAAAAAACCAACCCCCAGGCGTTATGACATTCGTTCACGGTTGATCGAATTCCCGGCGACCGCGATGGCGCTTAAATTTTGCGCATGCCATAATACGAACACCTGTTTAAGTGAAATTATGTCAGGAGAAAGTTTGTTGACGGGGTACGCCCCGGAGTCTGAAATCTTTTCACTTGCGGAAAGATTATCATGGCTAAAGATTCTATTAGGATATACTGGGCGAAATATTCAAAAATATTGGGGGTTGCAGGGATATGTTTGAGTATCCTGCTGGCCATCCCAATCTGGCTCTGGAGCCATCTATGCGGTCAGGTCGCCTGTTATGCGGAACCTTTCCTGGGAAGATGCTCGCTGGACCAGTTCAACGCGCTCTCAAGTGCTCTGAACACACTGTTTACGGCTTTGATCGCCGGGATCGCGGGTCTTTATACTTTATGGGCTGGTAAAAGGGCGAGTGAAGAAAAGGCAGCAGAGAAAGCCAGCGCCGAAAATGAACGAGAAATCGATAAAAATAATATGGTCGACCGTAAAATTGCCGAGTATACCCGGCAATTGCTTGAGTTCAATACCATCCAGATCGAATATCCTGAAATTATGCAGGTGTTTCGCGACGAGCACAGCAGATATGATGAAAGGGGCAGGGCTTTTCTGAAAAATTTTCCAATACCCGAGAAATGGGACGATTTGTCGGCAAGAAAAGCTCGCTACCGACGCTGCGCGAAAAAAATTTTTTTCCCTTCCGACTTTTTCAACTGGCCCCGCGCCTTGAACCTTGAAGAGCGTGAGGGACAGTTGTTGAAAACCAGAGCGAAATCATACATCTATAAACGGATGAATTTTTTTGACGAATTGATCTCTCTGGCGAATCCTGAAAGCACCGAATCCGAATCAGACGCAATACGAAAAAAGATGGAGTTTAAAGACTGGGAAACCTTCATCCGGGTGCGGATGTCAAACCCGCTGTACCTTGAGGTCTGGCTGGGCGAATCGGCGATTTTCGGCGAAAAATTTAACGCCTGGATGGATCGGAATTTATTTAAAATCATTGAACATACGGGGGACCCGAAATACCGTTACGTGTATTGATAAAATGAGCAGTGACCGGACAGCACTACCCTTAATTACGGAAGAAATATCCGCTGGCGACAGTGAGTCTTTCGCCGAACTGTACGCTCTGTATGCTGATCTTTTCCCCCTGCCGGACGAACGAGAACCGCCGGAGGCGTTTCTGGAAATCCTGGCGCTCAATGAAAACGCCGATGCCCAGGCGCGGTTCGGACCCTGGCGCGAATTGATCGCCGCTATCCGACTCGGAGAGCGCGGTCCGATCGTGGGCGGACATATTTTCGGCGTCACCACTTCCCGGGCGCATGTGGATTTCGGCTGCTTCGCGAGCGTGCAGGGAATTTATACTTTTTTCGACCGGAGCGTTCGCGGACGATCGAATATGCGGGAGATCCTGCGTTATTTCGAAGCGCGCGCGCTCGAAACTTTCGATTTCGAACCAAATTCGCCAGTTCGACCGCTGATTTTCATCGAAGTGAATAACCCCCTGCGTATGTCCGCGGACGAGATCGCGACGGACACGCGCAGCTCGGGTGTAAATCCGTACCGGCGATACACCTTCTGGCTCAGATCGGGATTCAGACCGCTTGACTTCGCGTACATTCAACCGCGGCTCCGGCCGGAAGCTCAACCCGTCCGCTATCTGGATTTGTTTTGCAGCGGCACCGCGGCGGAAATACCCTCCGCGCTGGTAATGAATCATTTGCGCGCTTTTATTTCGATTTCGGTTCTCAAAGGAAACGCGGCTGACACCGATGAAGATTTCCGTGCCATGCGAACCTGGCTGGACCGGCATCCAGCGGTGGGTTTTGTAGCCGCGGAACGCGCGGACCAGCGAACCATTCGCGAACGAACCCGGAGCGCGACCAATTAAGCGCAAATGGCACTCCGGCGCGCGCCAAAAAATCGCGCGACAGAACCCGCGCCCCGTGCGAGCCTCGCCCGATGCGTCGTCTCTGCCTGATTTTCGCCTTCGGTTGTACCGTGCCACTTTTCGCGGCACCGCCCGTGATCGGCGGTTGTCCTGTGTTTCCGGAAGATAACATCTGGAACACTCCAGTCGCGGGGCTGCCGGTTCATCCGCGATCGGCGGATTACGTGAACAGCATCGGCCGCGACCGAACGCTGCACCCCGATTTCGGTTCGGGCCAGTGGCCGCCCGGGTCGGGTTCGCCGATCGGCATTCCGTTCGCGCTGGTGGACGCGAAAACTCCGAAGCGGAAGGTGCAGTTTGAATACGCGGACGAAAGCGATCCGGGTCCCTACCCCATTCCGGATCATGCCCCGGTAGAAGGCGGCCCGCGCGCGACGGGTGACCGGCATGTCCTCTTGCTCGATACGAAAACCTGTCGCCTGTATGAAATTTTTCGTTACGAAAAAATTCGCGGCGTCCTGCGCGCTGGATCCGGCGCCAGCTTCGATCTACGTGCCCACACCCTGCGAAAGGAGGGCTGGACTTCCGCCGACGCGGCGGGCCTGCCGATTCTGCCTGGCCTTGTGCGTTACGAGGAAGCCGCGGCCGGCAGTATCGACCACGCTCTGCGATTCACCGCCCCGCGCACGCAGCGCGCGTACGTCTGGCCGGCCACGCACTTCGCGTCACGCGCCAGCGACCCGCGTCTACCACCCATGGGCCAGCGGTTTCGGCTGCGCGCGAATTACGATTTGTCCGCTTTCGCGCCGGCCACGCGCGTGATCGGCCGGGCCATGCAGCAGTACGGCATCATCCTGGCCGACAACGGATCGCCCTGGTACATCTCCGGCGCCCCGCACGAATCCTGGGATAACGACGTGTTGCGTCAGCTAAAAAAACTGCGCGGAGCCGACTTCGAAGCCGTGGATGTCTCTTCGCTTATGCTCAAAAAAGAATCAGGTCAGGCGAAACGCTGATTCGAGCGCGAGACGACCGGCGGGCGGCGCCCTCACATTTTGCACGAACGGGGGTTTCAGGAGTGGCGCTTACAACTCAAGTCGCAGCATGACCATGTCCCGGCATTGAATGCCGTTTTCGAAAATCGCCTCAGCGTAGTGGCGCGTAAAAAAATCACGCTGGATGCGATCCATGCGAAAACCGATTTTCTGATACAGCGCCAGCTGGTCGAAGCTGCTGTTGCTCGTGCCGATTTCCAGAGCCTGGAGTCCGCGCCGTCGCGCTTCGTCCAGCGCGAATCGCAGCAGACGCTTGCCAATCCCCTGCCCCTGCCAGGTCGGTCGCACGGCGATGTTTTTGATTTCGGCCTGGCCTTCGCCGAGCGGGGTCAGTACGAGCACCCCGACGACGAGACGGTCCGGATCCCGCGCCAGGAACAATTCCGAACGACCCAGGTACGCGTCGATGGCAGATCGTTCAGGATCCGCCAGCAACAATAAATCGTAGGGCAGCTCACCCCCGGGTCCGGCAGGGGTAATTTGAACCGGCTGATTGATTCGCATCGTCACGTTTCCTCCGCGTCCATCCCGAACAGAGGGCGAAAATAATAAAACCAGAGCGCGGCGGTTTCGCGCAGGAGCAGATACGGCGTTTGATACAGAATGGTTCTTTCGCGCGCCGGCACGGTGCGCACGTCGAAGCCGGCCTGCTGGTAGGCCATCTTGATGCGCGGCAAATGGAAATAGTGCGAGACGACCAGCGCGCGGCGAATCCCGTTGCGTCTGAAAAAAACCAGCGTATTTCGCACCGTCGCGCGCGTATTCAGGCCCTCCCGGTCCAGGGTGATGGCGGTGGCCGGCACGCCGCGCCCCGTGGCGTAGCGGCGCATCGCCTCGGTTTCGTGCACCGCGGCGTCGCCAGGTCCGCCGGAAAAAACCAGCCGCGCCGCGTACCCCGCCAGAAACAGATCCACCCCCGTGCGCGTACGATCCCGCAGAGCCTGGGACATCGTACCGTCCGCGTACGTGCGCGCGCCGAGCACCACGATGGCCTCCGCCCGTCGACGGTAGTCCGTGCGACCGAAACTTAATATCTGCGAAACGGGAAACACCAGCACGCAGACCGCGAACGCGATCCATACCGTTCCGCGAGCGGGTCGCTCCGGCTCCGCCCCGGGTCCCGACGGAAAAATCAAAATCAGGGCGATCAGGATCCCGACCGAAAACGGAAACGGGAAGTCCGTATGAATTTCGCCTTTAAATAAAAGTATATAATAAACAGCGCAATTGGCGAGTACCACCCCGATCAGCACCAGAATCGCCAGGCGCGCGGTCACGCGTAGAACCCGCACCCGGGGCAGGAACGCCCCGGCCAGAACCAGGATCGAAAGCAAACAGAGAACGGGACGGGCGATCACCCCCGGAAGCGGGCGAAAATCGATCCACCAGATGTTCGCGTCGAAATTCGGATCCAGAACCGAACCGGCCACATTGAGCAAGCTGAAGCCACCCAGAAACAGGGCGACCCCGCGCGTCAGTCCGATCCGCATCCCGCATACGGCGCCAGCGCCGGACACGGCGCAAGAATTTTTTCTATACAACTTGCGCCCAGAACGCCAGACCGGCGCGGTCCCATTGCTTATGGAACGCGCGGGTTGCCAGGAGGCCTGTTCAGTATGAAAATTCTCATCAGCGGACCGTCCGGCCTGATCGGACGTGAGCTTCGTAAAACGCTGGACGCGCGCGGTCATACCACAATCGGTCTTTCACGCGATCCGCGTGACGCGCGCGATATCGCCTGGTCGCCAGAGCGCGGCGAAATCGCGGGCAGCCTGGACGGATTTGACGCCGTCATCCATCTCGCGGGCGAAAGCGTGGCCGGCGGGCGCTGGACCGCGGCGCGCAAACAGCGCATTCGCGATTCACGCGTCAAAGGCACCGAACTGCTCGCCTCCCGGGCCGCCGCGGCGACCGGACCGCGCCTGTTCATTTCAGCGTCCGCCATCGGTTTTTACGGGGACCAGGGCGATCTCCCGTTAACCGAAGAAAGCGACCCGGGGCGCGGCTTCCTGCCCCGGATCGCGCATGAATGGGAAGGGGCCACCGAACCGGCATACGCGGCCGGCATGCGCGTCGTACAGCTGCGGATCGGGCTCGTGCTCTCTCCGGCGGGCGGCGCGTTGAAGGCCATCCTGCTTCCGTTTCGCCTCGGCGCTGGCGGACGGCTGGGGCCCGGCACGCAGTGGATGAGCTGGATCGCGCTTCCAGATGTCATCCAGGCGATTGACCATGTGATCGAACACGAAACGATTCGCGGACCGGTGAACCTGACCGCACCGCACCCGGTAACGAACGGCGATTTCACGCGGACCCTGGCGGCGGTCCTGGGTCGCCCGGCGATTTTGCCTGTGCCCGCTTTCGCGCTCAAACTGGCCCTTGGCGGGCAAATGGCGACCGAAATGTTACTGGCGAGCACCCGCGTCCTGCCCGCGGTTTTGCGGAAGACCGGTTACCGGTTTCTGCACCCGGAGCTGGAGCCCGCGTTGCGCGTTTTGCTGGGGAAGAGTTCGGGCTGAGTTCATCTCAAAACATACTTGCGGCCGATCGCTTTTTTTATTTAACTGACTCCATGGACCAGCCTGTCCCCTCGCCCTACTCCCCGCCGGAAAACGCCGAAGCCGCCCGCCGCGCCGCGGAGGGCACGGAGCTTGAAAAAAAAGTCTGGCAGGAAATCGCCACGGTGGATGACCCCGAGATCGGCTTCAGCATTGTCGATCTGGGTCTGGTGTACGATCTAATGATCGACGAGGGCGGCACCGCCCACGTAAAAATGACCTTCACGTCCATGGCCTGTCCGGCCGGGCCGCAGTTACAGAGCGGCGTGCATTCGGCCTGCCTGCGCGTGGAAGGCATCAGGGACGCGGAAGTGGACATTGTCTTCAGCCCGCCCTGGGACCCGCGCGAAATGGCCACCCAGGACATCCAGGAAATGATGGGAATTTACTGAACCTTGAACTCTTTGCGCGGTCCCTCTCAAACTCTCCCGCGCCGCAACGAACGTCCCGGACGATAATGAATAAAATCGAGGGCGCAAAATCCAGGCCAATATGCAGCACACGCTTCGATTCCTGTTTCCGCTCATAGTCCCCGCACTCGCTGCCCTGTGTGTTCCTGCTTGCACCGGCCAGATTCGCAACGCCGAACAGATTCAGAACGATCCGTATCTCAAATACATCACGCCTGAATTCGCCGCGCACCGGCCCGAACGCGTGATCGATCTGGTGCCGCCCAGTTCGCCCGAGAACCTCAACGATCTGGGCGTGGCCCACGCGCGTCGCCTTGAGCTGGATCTGGCGGAAGAACGTTTCAAGGCCGCCCTGGCCGCCCGGCCGGCCGGGACCCTGCCCTATCTGAATTTAGCGCGACTTTACACGATCTGCGAAGAACCCGAACGCGCCAGCGCGGTCTTCGCGCAGATGGCGGCGAATCGCCAGCTGGACGGGGAACGCCTCTTCCTGCTGGCCCGCGGGCTGTTCGACCAGGGCCGCCGCGAGGAATCTCTGGGTCTGATGGAAGCCCTCGTGGTCCAGGAACGCCACGGGGCCCTGCCGGCGGACTGGTTGGGTTTTTATGCCCTCGATCTGGAGAACTTTCAGAAGGCGAATTTTTACTTCGAACGCTCCCTCGAAATCCAGCCCGCCGGTGCCAGAGGCCTCTACGGCCTGGGGCTGACGGCCTCTCTGGCGGATGACCATAAACGCGCGGCGATTTATCTGGCCGAGGCCCGTAAACGCGGCGCCAGGGAGCCCGAACTGGATTTGCGTCTGGCCATGGCCCTCCTCAAGCAGGACCAACTGGCGCAGGCCCTGACGGTGCTGGAATCGGCCGCCCGGCCCAGGTCGCTGGAGCTGGTGGAACTCCACGGCCGGGTCCTTTTACGGCAAAACTACCGGGCGAATCTGCGGCCCCTGCTGGAGGATGTGGCCGTCCCGGCCGACCGGCGACGCCTCCTCCAGACCTGGTACGGCACGGACCGCCCCGAGGAGCTCCAGAGCCTGTACGACGAATTCGATCTGTACTATTAATCGTTGACGCTCCGGCGCCCGTACGAAACCTGTTCTTTTTTCCAATTTTTTTTATGAACCTGCTCGCCGAACAAAAAACAAAGTTCACTCCGGACGAAAAGATCGTGAAGGACTGGATCCTGATCGACGCTACGGGCCAGAACCTGGGCCGCCTGGCGGGTCGGATCGCCCATCGCCTGCTCGGCAAGCATCGGACGGACTTCACCCCCCACCAGGACAACGGGGATTTCGTCATTATCACCAACGCCGGCAAAATCGTGGTGAGCGGCAAAAAACTGGAACAGAAGCTGTACCGTCGCCATTCGGGTTACCCGGGTGGCATGCGCACCTTCACGCTTCGTGATCGCCTTGAAAAAGATCCGATTTACGCCCTGAAAGTGGCCGTAAAACGAATGCTCCCCAAAGGCAAACTCGGCCGCAAAATCATGGGCAATATGAAAATTTACGCGGAAAGTACGCATCCGCACGACGCCCAGAAGCCGAAAGTCTGGGCCCCTGTTTTTAAATAATTCTGGATTTCTGGTTCAATCATGAGCAAAAGCATTTTCACCGTCGGCAGACGAAAAACCTCCATCGCCCGGGTGGCCATGAAATCCGGTTCAGGCAAACTGACCGTGAACGGACGGGAGTCCACTGAATACTTTCCCGTGCCCCGGCTGCACCAGCAGGCTCTTTCCGGGCTGAAAATGACCGGTACGACCGAAAAATTTGACATTAAAATCAACGTATACGGCGGCGGGATCGCCGGACAGGCCGGAGCCATCCGCCTGGCCATTTCCCGCGCTCTGCAGATCGACAATCTGGACCTGCGCGCGCACCTCAAAAAAGCCGGCTTCCTCCGGCGCGATTCGCGCATGGTGGAACGCAAAAAGTACGGCCTGCACAAAGCTCGTCGCGGCACGCAGTTCTCCAAACGTTAATGTTGACGCGCGGTCCGTTTCGGCCGCGGCAGCCGCGTTCCCACATTTCCTGCGAAAAGTCGCCTTCGGCGAGTTTGAGTATCATTCTCATTTTAATTGACGACCGCGCTCGCAATCCGTAGCTTGATCTCATGTTCGATTTGCTGGCCGTTGGAGTGCTGCTGGGCGGCGCGGCGCTTTATCTATTAAAGCGGGCGTTCGGTCGGCGTAGCAGCCGGGAATCGACGGCGTCCGCCGCGTGTGGCTGCGGGGGGCCTGCCGCCGCCTGTCATACGGCCCGGAAAGTCGGAAACTGAATGACCCTCGCGAACTTAAAAGAAGGCGAAACCGGTCGGATCACGGGCCTGCTCCGGAGCGATGAGATCACCCTGCGCCTGGCCGAACTCGGCCTCCTGGAAGGGCAACATGTCCTCGTCTTGAAGCGCGCCCCTCTGGGAGATCCGGTGGCCGTACGGGTCATGGACTACGAACTCTGCTTGCGGCGCTCCGAAGCGGCGGGCATCCAGATCGAACTTGCGCATTCCGGTCCCGCATGAGCGCCGGTTCCCCGCCAACCCTGCCCCTGATCGCGGTCGTGGGCAATCCCAACACCGGGAAATCCACCGTTTTCAACGCGCTCTGCAAAGCGCGCCAGCACGTGGGCAACTATCCGGGGGTGACCATCGATCGAAAATCCGGTCAGGCGCGCCTCGGCCCGGGACGAACGGCCGAGGTCGTCGATCTGCCCGGTACGTATTCATTGCGCGCGCTTTCGCCTGACGAACAGGTCGTGTCCGATTATCTCATGGGCCGCCTGCCGGATCACCCGCGGCGACCGGACCTGGTTCTTTTCATTCTGGACGCGACAAACCTCAAACGAAATCTGTTTCTGCTCTCCCAGGTGGCCGAACTCGGCCTGCCGACCGTCATCTGCCTGACGATGACGGATCTCCTGGAAGAGAACGGCATCGAACTCGATAGCGCGCGCCTTGAACGCGAACTGGGCGTGCCCGTCGTACCGGTGATCGGGCGGCGCGAACAGACGGTGGACGACCTGCGCGGCGCGCTCGACCGGGCCCTGCGCGAACCACGGCCCGTCCGCACGGGCGAACAATTCCCGCCCGATCTGGAAGCGGTCGTCGCCGAACTCCGGGAAACATTTTCGCATATTCCGGTCAGTACATTCGAATTACGAAATCTGCTGTTTTTTTCAAAAGACCCCTGCGCCCGGTTTTTCGCGGAAGGCACCGCCGCTGGAGCCCTGGGCCGCGCGCGCGCGCTGGTCGCGGGCTTACCCGTTTCCCCGGCGCGCGTGCTCAGCGCCCGGTACCGGTGGGCCGGGGAATTGATCGATCTCTGCGAAAAGCGCGCGCCGCGCAAAAAAACCTGGTCGGAACGCATCGACGCGTTCGCCATCCACCGCGTGGCAGGCCCCCTGCTCTTCGTGGCCGTGATGTATTTCGTATTCGAATCGATCTACGCCTGGGCCGAGCCCTTGATGGATTTGATCGAACTCGGGATCACCGGTGTCGGCGACCTGGCCGGAGCGGGTCTTTCGGATCTGCCGATGTTACGTTCCCTCGTCGTGGACGGGATCATCGCCGGCGTCGGATCGGTGGTCGTGTTCCTGCCGCAAATCGTGTTCCTGTTCATCTTCGTGGCCATACTGGAAGACAGTGGCTACCTGGCCCGGGCCGCGTTTTTTATGGACCGCCTGCTGGGCTGGACCGGGCTCTCGGGCCGTTCCTTCATTCCGATGCTTTCGAGTTTCGCCTGCGCGATTCCCGGGGTGATGGCCGCGCGTGTCATTCCGGATCCGAAAGTGCGCCTGACGACGATCCTCATTTCCCCGCTCATGAGCTGTTCGGCTCGCCTGCCGGTGTACCTGCTGCTCATCAGCGCCTTCATTGAGCCGCGCTTTGGTGCCGGCTGGGCCGCGTTCACGCTCTTCGCGATGCACACGGTGGGCCTTGTGGCCGCACTGCCGATCGCCTTCGTCATCAACCGCGGTCTGTTGCGCACCCCGTCCACGCCTTTCGTTCTCGAATTGCCGCCGTATCGCCTGCCCCACTGGCGCAACGTTTACTTTCGCGTCATCGAAGCCGCACGGAAATTTTTGACCAGGGCCGGGACCGTGATCTTCGCGCTCTCGATCGTGATCTGGGCACTCAGTTATTTCCCCCGCGCGCCCGAAATCGGTACGCGCATCGCGACCGATTACGCGGCGAAAATCGCGAGTTCACCGGCGACTGAACAGGACCTGGCCGACGAACGCGACCGTGTCATCGCCGCGGCGTATCTGGAACAGAGTTTCCTGGGCCGGACCGGTCACTTTGTGCAACCGGTTTTCGCGCCGCTCGGTTTCGACTGGAAGATCACCGTGGGCGTTCTTGGCGCCTTTCCCGCGCGGGAGGTGATCATCGCCACGCTCGGCATTCTGTACAGCGTGGGCGCGGACGTGGACGAGGAGTCCTCCACGCTCAAAGAGCGCATGGCCGCGTCCGTGCGTGAAGATGGGCGACCGGTTTTCACGCCGCTTGTCACGATGTCCCTGATGGTTTTTTTCGCGCTCTGCGCGCAGTGCATGAGCACGATCGCCACGGTTCAAAAGGAACTGCGCAGCTGGGGCTGGGCTATCTTTCTGTTCACGTATATGACCGCTCTCGCGTACATCGCCGCTTTCGCGATAATGGTGGTCGGCCGCGCGCTGGGCCTGGAGTGAGGCAAGGGCCTACCGCGACTCCGGCGGGGTTTTTTTGAGTCGTTCGACAAACCGCTCGTGTTCCGCGCGATCCACCGGCCGGTGTTTGATCTTCGCGGACGCGGGATACTTCCCGAGATAATTATCGCCCTTCCAGTTCGTCCGTGGCCGGACGGGACGCGGTACGAATCCGCCGCCGCAATTCGGACAGACGTTGTGCAGCAGCGTCTGCGCGCAGTTTTTACAGAACGTACATTCGAACGAACAGATCATCGCCTCCGTCGATTCCGGGGGCAGATCGAGTTTACAATGTTCGCACACCGGCCGCAGTTCTAACATGTTTTCCTCCCCACCCTTAGAGCCCATCTCAAAACTGCCTCCATGCAGTTTTGAAATGGGCTCTTAATCCGGGCTAACGATCGAAGCGGTCACGCATTTTCCGGACGAATTCCCAGAACGGATGAATTTGCGCCCCCGCGTCTTCTGTCGCGCGAAAAAATACGTCGAGAACCTGGACCGCGGCGGCCATTTCGGTGCCGCCCAGCCGGCCCGCGGCGCGCGCCTCCAGGACCAGGCGCGATTTTTCCTGGAGCAAAGCGCCGTCCGCCCCGCCGGGGGCAATGCCGAGGAAGTCGAGAGCGCCGACCGAGATCAGCGCCAGCGAACTGAGTTCGCGCCGGGGGATGCGGATCCCGAAGGGTGTGTACTGGCGGCGCGTCAGCGGCAGGATGTTTTCGCCTTTGACGGCTTCCTTTCCACTTACGCGAAAATGATCGTACACCGTCCCGTCGCTTGCCGTAAGGAGAACGCCGGGTTCCTGGCGACTGGCCCAGGTCTGAAGATCCGATCGCGGCAGGCGACACAGCACGAGTTCGCCTCCGTTTTCGTCCCTGGCCAGCACGAGCATGGCCTCGCAGGAAATCACGTAACTTTTGGCGAACTCCAGTTCGAAGCCGTCGCCGACCGCCCTCACCTTCGAATGAATGTTGTCGATCCGTCCCGCCCAGCCTTCCTCGGCCACCGCGAAGGCCATGAACACCGGTCGGGCCAGCCACTCCGCGAAAGCGGCGGGCCAGAGTTCTTTTAAGATAAAACCCGGAACATTGTAGGTGATCATGGCGGGGATCACGTCGCCCACGGATCCCGTGGCGCGCATCCGCGCGACGATCGCCTCGTGAAAGCTCCGTTCATCCAGTGTCAACCATTCGCGCATAATATTAATTTCCAATTACAGATGAAACGAAATGTCAAGCACCATCATGACGGCGAATCCCAGAACCCCACCGACCGCGGCCACCTGGGAGTTGCCGTTGGTCTGGCATTCGGGGATAATATCTTCCAGGACGACAAAGACCATGGCGCCGGCCGCGAAGCTCAACGCGAACGGCAGAATCGATTGGACGGCCAGAACGAAAATCGCGCCCACGACCGCGGCCAGGACCTCAATGAGACCGGAGCTCTGGCCGTACATAAAACTACGATGCCGGCTGACCCCGTCGCGATACAGCGCGATCGCGACCGCGAAACCTTCCGGAATATTTTGAAGACCGATCCCGACGGCGAGCGCCGCCGCTTTTTCGAACGAAATGGCCGTCTGTGACGCGGCGCCGAAGCCGACGCCGACCGCCAGGCCCTCCGGGAAATTGTGCAGGGTCATGGCCAGGGCGAGCAGAACCGACCTGGGTAAAGTCGCCGCAAGGCCATGGCGCTGCGCGGGCCCGGCGATGTGCACATGCGGGAGGAGATTGTTGATCGCCAGAATTAAAAACGCGCCCGACAGAAAACCGCCGGCGATTACCAGGGCCGGTTGCTGTCCGCTCCGTTCCAGGAGGCTGATGGCCGGATTCAGCAGGGACCAGAATGAGGCCGCGATCATGATACCGGCGGCCGCACCGAGCATGAAATCGAATCCGCGCGCACTGATGTCGCGCCGCAGATACAGCAGGCCGGCCCCAAAAGCGGTGCAGAGCCACATGACGAGGCCCGCGCCCAGTGCGATGAAGATCGATGATGAATTCATTTGCTAAAGATCGCGCACTGACTGCGCATACCCGGTCATCTCAGCGAACCCGAGGCCGCGCACGGCACGACCGCCCATGACCCCGCTTAGGTCCACAGGGCCTTCCCAGTAGGTTACACCCGCGACGCGCGTTCGTAACTCCGCCGTTTCCAGCCAGGCGGTCGCGCTCAAACGATCCGCGCCAATTTCGAAACGCATACGCACGGGATACGCGGCGCCGGTATCCGGCGACTTCCAGGTTTTTTCAGTAATCACTTTGAGCGAGCCCGGAGCCAAAGGCCGGGCGCTGCCGTTCGGGGCGATCAAAGTGCCCGCGTAAAAATCGTTCGACGCGCCGGATGCCGAACGTACGCGAAAGATCATCACACGGGTCCCATCGTCCAGCGCGAACCAGAACCAGTCCCAGCCGCGTTGCGACTCGCCGAGAAAATTGGAACTGAACTCATGGTCCATCCAGCCGGTCGCGCTCGCGATCGGAATCGACTGACCGTCCAGTTCCAGTTCAGCGTCTCCCGCCAGACCGGTCACGGAATAATACAACGACGCGTTCTCCGGCTCGGGCCCCTTCGCGCTGAAGCCGTTCTGCCCGTGCATCACGGGCGCGAGGTCGGTGCGCAAATCGAGTTTCAAACGCGCAGCCTTCATACCGAACGCGATTCGGTGGCGCCCCTCTTCGATCCGGGCCCGGTTGTTCTCCACAAAAAGTTCGACCAGGTTTCCCCGGGTGCGAGCACCGGCCATGCCTGGAAATACACGTTGAAACGTCTCATGATAACGCAGCCGCCCCGCGCTTTCATCAGCCAGCGCCGTATGCGCGATGTACAGAACCGGTGGAAAGGATTCCTCCGGCGCGCGCGGAGCGGTTTCCACTTTAAAAATCGTGAACTGATACGCGAACCTGCGACCGTCCCGCGCGCGCAGATGGCCCGTGTAGTACCACCATTCGATTTTATACGCGGCGTGCGGACCATGGTCGCGCGGGAAGGACCAGGCGTAGCCCGGGCGCGCGCGCAGGAACCGCGCCGCTGCACGCGCCAGCGGGCCATCGCCCTGGTTCGCCGAAAAAAAAATAATTAATACAGAGGCGAAAATCGCCCCGCGTCCGAACCGACCGCGAATCGCCTGCCGGGAGGCCCGCATCAACCGTACTCCTCCGCGCGGATGGCGCGCGCCACGTTCTGGCGGCCGATCAAAATGGCCGGCCCCAGCGCCGCCACGAAGGCCGACGAAAGAACAACGAGGGCCGTGCCCGCGAGCAGGACCCAGGGCACATCGGTCTGGATCGTCCAGCCGAACGAAAAGCGATTGACCACCTGGATCAATATTTGCGCGAACATAAAACTCCCCGGCACCGCCAGGACCACCGCGGCCAGCGCCAGCAGAAACGCCTCCTGCACCAGGGAAAGGTACAGGCGTCCGGTACGCGCGCCGAGCGCCACGAGCGTGGCCATTTCCCGGCGTCGCTCCAGCACCATGCTGATCAGGGTCATCATCACCGCGAGTACGGCAATCAGAAAAGAAATGATTTGTAAAAATCCGGTCAACCGAAACGTTCGATCGAAAACCTTGAGCGCGGCGGCGCGAATTTCGCGATTGAACGCGAACTCCACCGCCGCCTGACCGGCCTGTTCGCGCAGTCCGAGCAACACACGTTCCCCCTCCGCGCCCACCTTGAGATACACACCCGCGCCTTCCGGTGGCATACGGCCGAAAATTTCCGTAAACAGGCCCAGATCGAGAAACACGAACCCGCGCTCCGAACTGAAATTTCGAAACACCGCGAGCACCCTGAGGCGGCGGCCGGCGATCTCGACGCGGTCCCCGCGCTGAACTCCGTACCTGTTGGCCAGCACTTCGCTGACCAGGGCGCCTTCGCCGCGCGCGGCCGCGCGTAAATCGTCCGGTCCACCGGCCACGAACGACAACGAATCGCGCTCCGCGAGCACATGGAGTTCGGTACCGGCCACGTCCACTTCGCCTGAACGAAACACGGAACGAACGATGCGCATTGTGCGCACAGCCGCGACGCCGGGCACCCGGTCGAAGCGCGCGGGCAGAGCCGGATCGAGCGCCCCGGTAAAACATCTGCGGCGATCGTCCGCGCGAGCCATTCGCTCACGGTTCCGCGAAACGAAAAGACCATGATCGCCACCGCGCCCGCGAGCCCCAGGGCCATCAGGAGCGCGGCCACAGCCACGGAAACCCGGCCGATATTTTCCAGCAGGGCGGCCGCCGCGAGGCGCGCGCCCGCTCCAGGCAAGCGACTCCAGAGCAGAACGAGCCCGCGTACGGTCACTGGGGCGAGAAAACTTAAACAGGCCGTACAGGCGAAAACAGCCAGAATTCCCGGCAGCGGGTCCTCCAGAGCGAACGCGAGATAAATCAAAAACCCGCCGACTACCGCGAATAAACCAGCGAGCAGCGCGGCGCGGCGCAGGCCCCCGGGCCGGTATTCCGAAAACCCGGCGCGCATCCCGAGCGACGGCGCGATTTCGGCCGCGCGACGCGCCGGCACGAGCGCCGCGAGCAGAGCGAAGACGATGCCGATCAGCAACGAAATAAACAGCACGAACGGATCGGCCCCCGTCGGCGTGGCCTGCTCCATCCCATATACGGTTGAAACCGTGGCGGAGACTTCCGCGTACGCGAGCCGGGAAGTGTAAAGCCCGCCCAGAATTCCCGGTATGCCGCCGCAGATGCCAAGGAACGCGCCTTCGGCGACGAGCGCGCGGTAGATGCCCGTTGGTTCGGCGCCCAGCGCGAGAAGCGAACTGATCTGACGGCGACGTTGTAAGACTGAAATATGGACTGTGTTGTAGACGAGATACGCGCTGACCAGCAGGGCCACCAGCCCCAGCGCCTGCAGGTTCATGCGAAACGCCCCGAGCAAATCGGACGTAATACGCTGCCGTTCGCTCAGGGTCTGGATATTCGCCGCGGGAAAAATCGTCCGCAGTCGCGCGCGCACCGCGTCAAGGTGCTCCGACGCGCAAAAAACGTCGACGCCGCTCAGACGACCGGTCAGGGGCAACAGGAGCGAAAGATCCGCGTACACATGGCCGGGCGGGGGCAAGCGGCCGTTCACTTTTTCAAGCAGGCCGACAATTGGAAACGAATGCCGTCGCGCGTCGAACACAAGGTCGACGTTGTCGCCGACTTTGCCCAGGGGCGAACCGATCGGCACCAGCAGGCCTTCGAAGGTCCGCGGATCGGGCCCGCCCCCCGAGCGCCTGGCCGGAGCGGACACGACGGCCTGTCCGAATTTCGCTTCGTCTTTTTTTTCCGCTGATTCAGCGAACCCTAACGAGCGAATGCGGCGGTCGCCCAGAAGATCGAAGCCGTACAGCTCCAGCGCGCGGCCGCCACCCGCCGCGGGGCGGAAGACGTACGGAGTAAATCGCCCGGTTTCCCAGAGGAACGCGAGGTCTTCCAGGGCGCGCGGCTCCAGTCCCCCGGGCACGACCACTCGCAAATTCGCCATTCCGGTCAAAGTTTCAATCGAAGACGAAAATGAGCGCACGGCCTGCTGACCGGTCAGATTGATGGCCGTGGAGACGGCCACGCCCGCGGCCACACCCAGCACGCAGAGCGCCCAGCGGACCGGATGCGTCAGATAAAATCGCCAGGTGAGAATCCAGAACAGACGCATGGACATGGCGACGCTCATGATCCGGATGGGCCGGCGAGAAACGCCCCGTCTTCCATGTGGAACACATCGTCCGCGCGGGCCGCGGCGAAATCCGAATGCGTGGCCATCACGATGGTCACCCCGAATTCCTGGTTCATTTCGCGTAAAAGATCCAGTACTTCTTTTTTCGCGCGACGGTCCAGGGCCCCGGTCGGCTCGTCGGCCAGGAGCAGGGGCGGACGACCCAGCAGAGCGCGGGCGATGCCGGCGCGTTGTTGTTGACCGCCGGATAATTCGCGCGGATACTTACCCGCCTGGTCGGCGATGCCCATACGATCCAGCAGTGCGTGTGCCGCGGGCAGGTCGCTCTCGCCCCCTTTCAACAGCGCCGGAATGAGTACATTGTCCAGAATCGAAAGCGTCGGCAGCAGATTAAAATCCTGGAAGACCAGCCCCACCGTCTCGCGGCGATACCGCGCGAAACCCGCCGCGTCCAGTTCGTGGAGGCGCGTGGAGCCGACCGTAAGCGAACCGGCGTCGGCCCGGTCGATACCGGCCAGGAGATTTAAGAACGTCGTTTTCCCGCTGCCGGAATCGCCCATGATCGCGACAAAACGACCGGCCGGAATGTGGCAGCTGAGGGAGCGCAGTGCGGCGAAGGACCCGTAGTTTTTTTTTAACTCTTCCGCGCGAATCATCAGCCGATTTTTTCCCCGTCCGCGAGCGCGGCGATGACCCGTCCCATGCCCGCCACGACGCGCGCCATACACGGATAGTTGAGCTTGTCGGGCGTGTCTTCCGGCTGGTGGTAATGCGCGTACCGGAAAAAAGCCGTGTCGGTCACCATCAGAGCCGGATACCCGAATTGCCAGAAGGACCAGTGATCCGAAAACCCCACTCCGTCCACGAGTTCGGGCAGGGCCGCGCCCTCCGACGGGAAACGAACCATTTCGCGAAAAGCCCCGAGCGTCTGGTGGATGAGCCCGGTCGACCCGAGGTTGCCGATAAAGCTGATGAAATCGCCCACGTCGGGATAAAAAAACTGGATGCCGCTCGGATAACGCTGGGTGCCTTTTTCTTCGAAGTACGCGCCCAGCATTTCCATTGAAAACATTCCGGCGATTTTTTCTTTTTTTTCTTTGCACGCTTTCGCGTACACGTAGCTCCCCATGTGGCCGGTCTGAAAAAAAGGCGGCTCTTCGTTCACGAACGCGACCAGACGAATCGTACGCGCGAAGGAACGACGACGAAAGAGGCGCGCGAATTCGAGCACGCTGGCGATCCCGCTGGCGTTGTCGTTGGCGCCTGGCGAACCCTGAACCGTATCGTAATGCGCGCCCACCACGATGATTTCATCCGCGCGCGAGGTGCCCGGGATTTCGATGTCCAGGTTTTTGACCGTGTGCGGGCCCACCTGGAATTCCTGTTCGCGAGCGCGGTAACCCTGCCAGCGCCACTGTCGTTTGATATAACTGGCGGCCCGGTCCAGCGCGCGCGGATTCTGGACGTTACGAATCCCGATCTTGCGTGCCAGCACGTCGACGTGTTTACGGATTTCCTTTTCTACCCGGTGTTCACCCTGGTCCAGCGGTTCAAAGGGACCGCGGAACGAATGCCCCGGCATCCCGATTCCGAGCATACAGCACTCCGTAGTTGTTTGACGATACAGACCGCCACGCAAGCGGCGGAGAATCCTGGTCGGGGTAGAAGAGCAACGCGCACTCTACCGTGAATACAACAAAATTTCGTCGGTTCCGGAATCGTTTTCGAATTCTTCGGAATCCTCGCCCATTTCACGCGGTCCGCCAGGCGGCACAACGTTAAAACGAACCTGGTCAATCACGACGGATTCATGGGCGATTTTCAGGAGGTACTGCCCGGGTTCAAGCGGTTCGTAATATTGACGGATATACTCACCACCGCTGCCCTCACGAACGAGGACCCGGCGTAGATCGCGTTCCACTGGCTCGGGCGTGTTGTTGTCCTCGTAGAGGGCCGCGAGGAAACTCGCGGCGTCATAAGGACCGCCGCGAATTTCGTACACCCACCAGATGGTCTCGTAGTCGAAGAAGTACAGGTTTTCCCGGGCAAGGCGAAACTCGGTTTCCTGTAAGAGACTGAGTTCGGGCTCGACGATGCCGCGGTCGTCAGTACTGGCCCAACCGAATTCTCCCGTAATGGGGAAATCAATTGGCAGATAGGACAAAACCAGATTACAGCCTGCCAGGCAACAGCAGGCGCATACGAAAATTAGCCGGGCCGCTGTTTTCATGGGACGCGGTCAGAAAAAGTTTTTTTCGCTCTGTTCGAGCAGAACCGATGCCTGCCAGCGCGGCAGGGCGAAGAGATTGGACAGCACATAGATGCGCATTTCCTCGCTGGCGTACTCCGCTTTCACATTTCGAATGACCGCGCCGAGCGAACCGGGCTGGGTCAAACCGCGCGTCAGGAGGCGTCGCGCGTGGGCTTCGTCGCCACCGAAGGCCTTCTGGTACGAACGCACGATGAACTGCGCGGAGGGAGTGTTAAAATCGGCGTATGACATGAACGCGTTGTGAATGCGCTGCGCGAGAGCGTTGGCCACGTTCGGCGGGGTGACGGAACTGAGCGTCTCCACCACCTTCGCGCGATACGCGCGACCTTCAGCGTCCCCCGCTTCGGGCGCGGGAGCCTGCGCCGGTTTTTCAGTTTTCGGTTCGTCTGAGGCCGCCCGGCGCGGACCGGGAATTTCGGGCGCGGAATCCAGGGGCGTCGTGTCGGCCAGCGCGGCAGGCGCCGGTTTTTCTGTGTGCGCGGGGCGGACGGGTTTTTTCGCGCGAGAATTCCGCGTCGTCTGGCGGGTCGGCCTTTCAGCGACGGCCGGCTGCGCGCCCGATACGCGGCGCCGGTAGGTGCGCGAAGTTTTGCCTTCCTGTTCGCCCTTCCACACGCTGAGCATGGATTGTTTTTCAGCCAGCGGCAACTGCAAATCTCGCGACATCAAATACGAATCGACGCCCTTCATGCGCGCCATCGACTCGAGCGCCTGGGCTCGCACCGCGGCGTCCTTGCTGGTGGTATGGACGTTTTTCAGAATGTCAAAAAAATCGGTTTGCATGCCCAGCCCGCCCGCCGCCTGCAGGGCGGCCAGGTAATCATCCCGGTCGCGCGGGTCTTTTTGCGTGATCAACTGGCGAATCAGACCGTGCGCGTTTTTTTTGTAGTAAGGATGCATGAGCCGTGGCAGCGAACGTATCGCCTCGGCGCGGCCGCGCGTCCCGGGAGCGTCGGCCACGGCCAGTACGAATTTTTCAGCGTCGCCTTCGCGCATCATGCTGAGGGCGCGAATGCCTTCGTCCACAAACCGGCCCTGGTTGATCACGGCTTTGATATCGCCGATGGCGGGGGTATAACGCTGCGAGCCAAAGTATTCCACGACCTCGCCCGTCAGGAAGGATGGGTCTTTCTGGTAGCGCGCGTACAATTCGTCGGCCGTACCCGGATCGTCGCGTCGGATCAAATGATTGATAATTCGTTCGCGCGTTTCCGGGGCGCGCAGAGCGGGTTTATCGAGCATGGCCAGCAGAGCGTCCCGCGCCTCCGGACCTTCCACGACCGCCACCGTGTCCACCGCCACCCCGTGCATGGACGGGTTCATGTCGTCAATATCGCCCATGATCTTCGAAACCACCGCGCGACCTTCCCCGCGGCTCGCCTGCTCCCGGGCACGCCGGAAGTCGTCCATGGAAGAAAAAGAAGAACACTGCGCGAACAGGAGCGCCAGCAACAGGGACGAAATCACGGCGCAGGTCTTACGACTGGAAAACAATGCGGTTGTAAACATGGACAGGGCTTCCTATCAAAGGATTGGGCGAATCTACTCAGATTATCGGCTTTCCCCGCTTTTCTCCCCCGATCTTTCTTCCATTACTCGCACCCGGTGGGTGATATCTTTTTCGTCCCGGAAAGGCGCGGGCCCGCCTGGCCATGGCGGGCCACCCTGATCGCCCGGAAATCGGTCCGGGCGCGGCGGTTCCCGCACCAGGCCCACGAAAAACCCGATCAATCGGCGCACCAGGAGCCAGGCCAGCAGGAATATCAGGAATAAGAACAGCAGGCGGATCATTACAGGATAACTACACGAGCCGGAACAAAACCACCAGCAAAAATTCCGATCCCGTCCGGGCCCTGGAATGGTCAGGAAGGCGACATAATTTAACCGGATTAATATTCGGCTTGGATGGTATGGGCAACCGCGTCCAGGGTGAGGGCCCGCGCCGCCCTTCCCCCCGCAACAAAATCGACACAGCGCGACGCTGGCAGGCCGGTTTTTCCGTCCGGGGATTTGCTGGAAAATACGCCGCAGATCAGACGCGGACGGGCCCGAAAGCGCACAACCAGGTTCGCGCGAATCGCGCCGCTTGCCAGCCGGAGGTTTTCCGTGGCATTGTCGTCGATGCAACCGGCGATTTCTTTGATCTCACCGAGAATCCAGGTGATATCAGGCTCCTGGTAGCAGGCCAGGACCTGCACCTCACGGCGCGCGTCGATGTTGCGAATTGTCAGGTCGATCGATCGCGAACCGCGGCCCCCCGGACCGGCGGACGCGCAGGCGAGGAACAGAATCAGCGGGGACAGCCACAGAAAGGAGACAAAAAAACGCACACTTGATTCCAGTTCGTGGCGTTTCGCTGGCAACCAGAAAAATACCGACCACCGGCCGCCGGGGACAAGCCCGCGCCGGGTCGGTACAAAAAAACCGCCGACCGGAGCCGGCGGTTTTTCGCCATACACAATTAAAATACGTTACTTGCGAATTCAGTTGGCGTACTTGAATTTCGTCCGGAGCACGAGGTCCACCTGGGTCGTTTCCCCGCTTTTTACGGTCAGGTACTTGCGATCGATCGGCCGGTTGCCGAGCGGCGAAACCACGTAGTACCGGCTGCCGGGCGGGAGATTCAGAAAATAGAATGACCCGTCGGAAGCGGTGGACGTCCGCGCGATCTGGTTGGGCGCGTAGATGTGGGGCATGAAAATCGGCTGGCGCTGCGCCGGCTCGTCGAAGTTCGCGATCGTCGCGCGGCCCTTGATCGAACCGTAGCCCGACATGGACGCGATGACCACGAGTTTGTTGTCCGATCCTTCCTCCACTCCAAGGCGATCGAGAATGCGCGCGTAACCGTCCGCGGTGATTTCGACTTCATGTACGCCAGTCGGGACCTTGCTCACCTCGAGGATGGCCACTTTGTTTTTGTAGGTTTTCGCGTTCCAGGAAAACTCTCCGAGCTGCATGTCCAGGCCGGACGCGCTGCGGAAGGCAGGCCCGTCGGCCCAGCGAATTTCCGTGGGGAATTCTTTACCCGAAAAGGTGACTCTGACCTTGCGCGTTTCGTTCGGCAGTTTGTTTTTGCGCAAAACCTCATTGGGATTCGTGTCCGTAGGGCCGGCCACGGTACTTTCCAGGATCGTCGTGATGATTTTCACACGGCCTTTATCTTCGTGTTCGACGACCGGCGGTTCTTCCGGGGTACAGATGTTCTCCGTCACGGTACCGGGCGCGGGGTTGGGTTCGGGCTGGGGATCCGGGTTTACGACTTCCTCCTCCGCTGGCGGGGGAGTTGGACGCCAATCTCCCGCGATAGAAATACCGCTCGCGTTGCCGCTGATCTGCGGATGCTGGCGGTGGTTGAACCGTTTCGCGTGATCGGCCACACGTCTGGCGGACCATTCAAACGCTTCCAGCACGGTGACCGTTTTGTCCTTATTCAAGTCCCCGTTCTCCGGGTCCAGGCCCTTCGAAAAGTAATACGTAAAAAGGCCGTGGTTGATACTGCCGCCGATTTCAATCGACGTTTCGTTTGAATCGCTCGAACCGATGATAGCCTTGTTCTGAAAATAAAACGCGTCGTCCCCGTTTTCGATGACCTTGCCCGGTTCGGACGGATCGATGGGCACGTCGCCGTTGCCGCGGATGCTATTGCCCTTGCGGGCGATCCCGCCCGAATAGCACGCGTCGATGATCCAGACCGTTTTGGGGGAACGAATGCCGCGCAACCAGGTGTTGAGTTCGAGATCGGTGATATGCGGGCGATCGAACATGACGAGCGTATTTCGCAAACCATTGGGCGCGCTCGCGTCAGCCTGGGTCGCGCCATGGCCGGAGAAATACAGAGCGACTGTATCGGCCGCGGTGGCTTTACCCCCCACGGCGGCGAGGGCCCCGCGCACATTGCTGGCGGTGACCATCGGTCCGAGAAGGACTTTAACCTCGTCGAACTGCCCGTGTTGTTTCAGGGTCTCTTCCATCAACTTCGCGTCTTCTTCGCATAATTCCAGCGGCGGGATTCCCGACCCGTTACCGGTGTAGTTGGTCCCGAAGAGCACGGCAAAACGGCGGGCGGATACCGGGGTGGTCAGGGCCATAAAGGCCAGGCCGAGGGCCACCAAAAGTATGGCCCGGCCGGTTTGTTTTCTGAGCATGAAAAAAATCTGGTTCATTGTTTCCTCCCACGGAATCGGTGCGGGAGGGTCCAGTTTGTGGAACGGCCCGTCTCCCGTGGTTCACGGTCCTGTTTCAGACGATGGGGGAGTCTACCGGGTTCGACCGTTTTGTCGAGTGTTTTTGGGGAGCCGGAACAATGAGATTCGTCCGGTCAGGGAATGGTCAGGTCGCCTGACCTCAACCGAGGGCTTTTTCGCGCAGAAAGCGGTCGATTTGACGTTCAACGCGGATTTTGAATAATTCCCCGAAGAGCAGCTGTTTTTCTTCCTTAAAGGCCGTCAGCACCCGGTCATTGACCGCGTTACATTGGCCCAGGAGATCTTCGGCCTGTTCGGAATCGGGCGGGGGGAAGTTATCCAGAGCTTCCACGGTCGTGGCGATGTGCGGATTGGCGTCCAGCGCCTCGTCCAGCCGCCCGGCGCAGAGCAGGCGCCATTGGGCGGATAACTGGAACCGGAGTAAACGCAGGAGAACGATTCCGGTGGGGATTTCGCGGCCCGCCTTCATAATGCTCATCGTTTCCTCCCGGCCCGGTCCGGTGCTCAGCCTTCGATGCTGAAGCTAACACCCCGTTCAACGGCTTCGGAGCGGGTGGAGGCGGGTTTCCTGATTTCCTTTCTGGCGACTTCTTCCCAGGCGCCTTTTAGTTCTTCCAGGCGGGTTATCACTTCTTCCAGAACGCCGACATCCTTGCTGATATTCCCTTCCAGCAGACGTTTTTTCAAATAGGCGTATATATTGAACAGATTTTTGGCGATTTCGCCTCCCTGGTCCATGTTCAGGGCCAGCATGAGCTCGGTGATTATGTCCTGAGCCTTGATGATCTGGTTGTTCACCAGGTCATAAGACCGCGGCTGCATATTGTCCGTCGCGATGCGCAGAAACCGGATCGCCCCATCGTAGAGCATGACGATCAGTTTTCCCTGATTGGCCGTGGAAATTTCCGTACTTTTGTATGCGTCGTAGTTGTTTGCTTTAGCCAGTGCCATTTCTCTCTCCCGTGTATGCCCTATCGGTCGAACCCGGCCATCCCCTTAACAAAATCGGACGAGCTTCCGCGCGGAAAAAAACCCGACCCTGGCGGGGCCCCCTCCCGGACCGGGCGGAACCCGCGCGGAGTTTTATGTCTCGCCGGGCGCGGTAAATACGTAGTTCCCGGCCCCATCCACGCTCACGACGGGCGGAAAACCCTCCCGTTCGAAAAAATCGTTTCCCGCGCGCAAATTGTCCCAGAAAGCGCGCAGGTGCGCATCCCCGCCGGGTGGGGTCCCGGCTCGCGAAGTCGCCGCGAATCGAAACGGGAAAATGAACACGGGAATCCGGGTCTGGCCTGCTTCGTGCACCTGGTAGACCAGCCAGAAAATTTCCTGAATTTGGTCGTCGGTCATGGCCAGGCAACCGACGCTGACACAATCGCCGTGGATGAAAATGTCCCCGCCGGGTGCCACCGGATCGGCGAAGACACGGTCGGCGTCGTTCGGATAATTCAGACCCAGCGAAAGCAAATACCGACTGCGAGCGTTCAGGCGATCGATGACGTAAAATCCCTCAGGAACCTGCCGGTCGCCTTCGCGGCGTTTGGGCCCGTGCCCGCCGGACTGTTTACAAACGGGATAGGTTTTGATCAGCGTAAACCGGCGATCCGAGCGACCGCGCGCGAATATCTCCAGTGTGTGTTCGCGCTTGAAGGCGCGCAGGAACAAAGCCGCCGGCGGATACGGAATTTGTTTTTCCTGAAACAGGCGCGCGAGTCCGGCGTCTTTCGCCCGGCGCGCCGCGTCGATCCGCGCCCGGCCGGTTTCGTCCCCCGCCTTGCAGGCAGCCAGGACGAAGAGGACCGGCAGAATCGCGCGAAAAATTTTCAGCGAAACGGACGACACGAGCGCCTCAGGGCCTGACTCAGGGACCGGGTTGCAACCAGCCAGACGACAGCAACGCGAGAATCATCAGGCCGAGCAGGGTGCGATACACCACGAACACCAGGGTCGAGTGTGTTTTCAGATAATTGAGTAAAAAGGCGATCGAAGCGTAACCAGACACGGCGGACACGACGATTCCAATGACGAGGGGGAGCGGCCCCGCTTCCATGAGATGATTCCATTCTTTGTAGAGTTCGTACAGACCGGAAAGACCGATGGCCGGGATGCCCAGTAAAAAAGAAATGCGCATGGACGCGGCGCGCGAGTACCCCAGGAGCAAACCTCCCGTAAGCGTGGTACCCGACCGTGAAGACCCGGGGATCAGGGCCATCGACTGGGACAGCCCGATCAGAATCACATGCCAGAGACTCAGGTCTTTGACCTCGCGCGCGGCGGAGGCCCGACGATCCGCGAAAAATAAAATCACCGCGAGCGCGATGAGCGATCCGGCGATCACGTACAGGGAACGCGCTCCGCCGGTGATGAAGTCCTTGAACACCAGGCCGAAAATTGAAATCGGGATGGTCCCGATCACCAGGTACCAGGCGATCCGCGCGTCGGGGTGTTCAAACGGGCGACCGGAAAAAACACCCCGCACGCTTTCGACCGTGAACGAACGAATGTCCGCCCGAAAGTACACCAGCAGGGCCAGCAGCGTCCCGAGCTGAATCACCGCTGAATACGCGGCCCCCGGATCGTTCCAGCCGAGCAGGGCGGGAATCACGCGCACATGCGCCGTACTGGAGATGGGAATAAATTCCGTGAGGCCCTGGATCAGGCCGAGGACGAATGATTCGACGACTGAGATCATCGCGGATGGTGTTTTTTAAAAGAGCGGGGGGTCAAGTTGATTCTTGCGCGAAATCATGGGTCGCTTAGCGTGGCCGGTGGGGATCAAATTTTGAGTTGAGTTTTCAGTATGACCGCGCGGCGCGAATACTTCTACACCATCGATCGTACCGGTCGCCTGTTTCATGACGGGACGGAGTTGACCGATGCGGCGTTCCTGAATTTTTTTTTCAAACGCGTGCGCGCCAACGAATCCGGCCGACACCCGCAGTACCCGTTCGTATCGCCCTGCGCTGGCGAGCTGAACTTCATTCGCCCGGCGGACACGCCGCTCGTATTTAAACGGCTCACCCACGGTGGCGATGAACCCGCGTTACTGAGTTACGCGCCGGACCTGGCCGTACCCTTCGCGCCGCGTGACCTGCGTTTCTCCGAAAACGGGGTACTCTATCACCGCGCGCCCGTGGGCGAATTCGCACGCATCGCCGCCGAACCCACACTGGAACTCACCCGCCAGGTGGAAACCTGGGGGCCATATTACAGCTACCTGTCCGCTGAGGGCACGAGCACGGTGATCGAACCGCTCCGTCCGGCCGCCCATCTGCTCGTGTTGCACCCGCGCCCCACCAACGAATGTTTCGGCTGCGGGCCGGCCAACCCGGTGGGCCTGGGTCTCAGCTTCCTGTTCGATTCCGCGGCGAATACCGCGCGGTCCTGGATGAACCCCGGCCCGGCGCTCCAGGGCGGACTGGGTCGTCTTCACGGCGGGTTCATCGCCCTGTTGTTGGACGAAGTCATGGCGAAAGTGCTGACCGGCCTGGGCCAGACCGGCGTCTGTCCCACCGCGCGCCTGGAGGTACAATTTCGCCGGCCGATCGCGATTGGAGCGATCATCGAACTGCGCGGCTCCCTTTTGCGAAACGAGGGCCGCAAATTCTTCCTCAAAGGCGAAATCCGCGGTCTACCGAACGGGTCGCCCGCGTTCGACGGGACCGGCGCGGACGGTCCCCTGCTGGCGGAGGGTGAGGGTCTGTACGTGAAAGTTCTGGACGAGGCCGGGTCGGTCCCGGTTAAGTCCTGACATGCCGCCGCGTCGCCTGGTTCTGTCCCTGCTCGTCCTGGTCTGCGTCGGTTGCGCGGCCACGCACGAACGGCGTTCGGCCATAACCGACGCGTACGCAATGAACAACGGCTGTACCGGCCTGACGAATCGATTTCTGAATCAGACGGCGGACGATTGTGAAAAAAAGGCCGGCGCGGATGAAAACAAACTAAAAGCCTGCGTGGCCCGTGCCGTGGGCGAGTCCTGCCTCGCGCGGAACAATTCCCAGAACTGCGCGATCGAGTGTTTACAGGATATCACCCATCCCGATCGGTAAACCCATGCCCAAATTCGCCTTTATAAAAACTGTGACGAAATTTTCGCGCGGAATGGCGCTCCTCTGCCTGGTTCTATTGATCGCCCCGGCCTGCTTCCGCTCTTCCCGCCCGGAACCGAAACCGCGCGTGATCCTGACGTACCAGAAGCTGGCCTTTCGATGTTCGATTTTGCTCAAAGAGCTGGACCTGGTCGTCAAGATTCAACCCGAGGGGCCCCTGCCCTATTCCTCGAACGGCAGCGCGGCCATCTGGGTGGGCAAAAACTTTCCGTTCGACCGGGCCATTCAGGTCATCGAAATTTCGCAGCGTTACTACGATGATTTACGCTATGTGGCGCTTTCGGATTATCGCCAGGACCCGCCGGATTCCGTACACAACGAAATTTTCATCGGCGGCGCCACCGAATCGGCCCTGCGTCTGGGTCTGCGCGCCTGGACGCCCGAAGATTTTAACGCGCTCAAAAAAATCACCTCCTCCGAACAACTGACGGACTTTATCAAAGCCCGCTACGACGAACCCCGCGAACTGCCCGCGGAAGATGACGACTGACCCCCCTAACCTTCCGGGGTCCTGCGACCCGCTAAATTGTTGACATCGGTCAGCGCACCGCGTCCCTGCGAACATGTCCCTGAGCGAACGTCAGCTCCTGCTCGTGCGCGAGGCCGCGGATATTCTCATGGGCGCGCTGGCCCTCACGCGCGATGAAGCGCTTCAGGCCATCGGCGCCTCACTCCGCAAAGAACTATCGAAGCGCGATATTTCGATCGAGGCCCTGGACGTGCGCCCGCGCGCCGAACGGGCCGCGTTCGTGCGCGGGGTGGTCCAGGACCTGGAACAGGGTTTGCGCGCGCAGCGCCAGTGGCCACCCAACCAGATCGCGACCGCCATCCAGGGCTTCATGCGGGCCCTGCACGCATCCTGGCAGACGGAAGGTGACGGCGAATAAGACCCCCCACAATGTGACATAATTCTGCCACCGGAACGCGCAAAACGCCAGAACTGGTTCCCGTCAATATTTGATTGCCAGGGAAGCCGTTCCGGAGTACCTTGATTTAAATCAATTCGGCCTTCCATCGGTGCCTGCGCGGCCTTCCAGGCCACCACCCCCGGAGTCGGAATGAATCCGAGTTTTAATTTGCACAGAAAGCGCCGGATTTAAAGAGGACCTATGCCCGCAGTTCTGGAAACACCCACCCGGCCCGAAGAGCCGCGGTACTACGAACCGGACGCGTTCCCCCCGGGCATTACCCGCCGCGTCGTGGAATCGATTTCCCATATCAAAAACGAACCCGGCTGGGTGACCGAATTCCGCCTGCGCGCCCTGGAAATCTTCCAGGCCAGGCCCATGCCGACCTGGGGCTTCATTCCGCGCTTCAACATCGATCTCGATCATTACACGCACTACGTGGGCAGCGGGAAAAAGAAAAAAAAGTCCTGGGACGAGGTGGACCCGGAAGTTCTGCGCAGCTTCGAACGGCTGGGCATCCCGGAACACGAACGCCGTTACCTGGCCGGCCTGGAGGCCATGAACGATAGTGAGACGGTCTACGCGAACGTAAAAAAGGAACTGGAAGACCTCGGCATTCTTTTTTGCGATATCGACACCGCCATCCGCGAATACCCGGATATCGTGCGCCGTTACATCGGCAGCGTCGTCACCCCTGAGGACAATAAATTCGCCGCGCTCAACAGCGCCGTTTTCTCCGGCGGCTCCTTCGCGTACGTGCCGAAGGGTGTCAAGACACCCATGCCGTTACAGGCCTATTTCAAGGTGACCGCGGCCGCGTCCGGCCAGTACGAACGTACGCTTTTGATCGCCGATGAAGGCGCGGAGCTGGAATATTCGGAGGGATGCAGCTCCGTCCAGGACCTGGGCACAAATTTCCACACCGCGGTCGTGGAACTCGTTTCGCACAAGAACGCGCGCATTCATTACACCACCATCCAGAACTGGAAAAAAAACATGTACAACTGGACCGTCAAACGCGGTCTGTGTCATGAAAGCGCCCACATCACCTGGACTGACGTGAACATCGGCGCGATCACCATCAAATACCCGGGCATCATTCTAAAAGGCGATAACTCCACGGGCGATATCCTGTCCCTGGCCTTCGCGGGCAGGGATCAGATCCAGGACACGGGCGCGCGTATCATCCACATCGGCAAGAATACGCGCAGCAATATCCTGGCCAAAGGAGTCTCGCTGGACGGGGGCATCAACTCGTACCGCGGCCTGGTCAAATTCGAAAAAAGCGCCGACCACGCCTTCAGCCACGTCAAGTGCGACGGATTGATGATGGACGCGCGTTCCGAGTCGCACACGTATCCGTACAACGACATCAGCGGCGAAAACGGCACCCTCAACTACGAGGCCACGGTGTCGAAGATCGACGAAGACCAGCTTTTTTTTCTGCAATCGCGCGGGCTGACGGAAGACGAGGCGAAACTCCTGATCGTCAACGGCTTCTGCGAAGGCGTCGTGCGTAAACTGGACGTGGAGTATTCGGTCGAGATGACGCGCCTGATCCGGATGATCCTGGAAGACGGGAACGCGATCGCCGCGAAAAGCTAACCCGAAAGCCGCGGTAGAGGAATTTTTTTCATGCTTGAAATCACAGATCTCGTTGTCAGCGTAAACAACCTCGAAATCATCAAGGGCCTCAACCTGCGCCTGCCCGCGGGCGAAATCCACGCGATCATGGGCCCCAACGGCTCGGGCAAAAGTACGCTTTCGAATACGATCATGGGCCACCCGAATTACCGCGTGGTTTCCGGTGACATTCGTTTCGCGGGGGAGTCGATTCTCGGCAAATCGCCCGATGAACGCGCGCGTTTGGGGATTTTTCTTTCGTTTCAGTATCCCACGTCCATCCCCGGGGTGACCGTGAACAATTTTCTCAAAACCGTGCTCAAAAACATCCGCGGCCAGGAAGTGCCGCTCAAGGAATTCCGCGCCGAAGTCAAGGCGGCCATGGAAGCTTTACGCATGGATCCTGATTTTCTGCGACGATACGTAAACGACGGCTTTTCCGGCGGCGAAAAAAAACGCCACGAAATCTTACAGATGTCGCTCATGCGGCCGAAACTGGCGATCCTTGACGAAACCGATTCCGGCCTGGACATCGACGCGCTGCGCGTCATCGCCGAAGGCATCGAACGACTGCGCGATCCCGCGCGCTCCATGCTCGTCATCACGCACTATCAACGCATTCTGAATTACCTGACGATCGATCGCGTGCACGTCTTCCAGGACGGACGCATCATCCACACCGGCGGACGCGAACTGGCCGAACGCCTGGAGCGCGAGGGCTACGACCGGATCATCGCCGAAGCGGGAGCCGCGCGTCCATGACCGGGACCGCTCCCGCCCCCCTTGAAATCGCCCTGCTGACCGAACTGCGCACGGGGGCCCGATTACGCGTCGCCCGCGCGGAGCTGCCCGTGCGTTCACTCGAAGCCTGGCGCAAGGTCGATCTGGCGGGCCTTGACGCGCGCGCCTTCGCCACACTCGCCGGCGCAGCGGCCGACGGAACGGCTGGCGCGAAGACGACCACGATCGTACCGCGAACGAACACGGAACGCCTCAGCCTGAGCGCAGCCGCCACGCGTCCCGACACCGCGGCCTTCGTGACCGAAGCTTTGCGATTTTACGCGAACGACGGATACGAAACCTTTTTCACCGCGCTCAACACCGCTACCGGCGACGAAACCGTGCTCGTTCTCGCCGGACAGAGCGCGGAGCCGCTGCGACTCGTGCACACACCGCGCGCCGCCCTGGCCTGCCCTCGCACTCTGCTGTTCGTGGCGCCGGGCGCGGAGTTGACGCTGATCGAGGAGTTCCAGACGGAAGGGGCCCACGACGCTACCGGCACGCGGCTTTTCGTGCCCATGACGGATGTTTTTTGTTCGCCGGGCTCGCGGCTGAACTATGTGCGCGTGGCGCGGTTCGGTCCGGATGATTTTCACTTTCATCATTTTCGCGCCGTTTTGATGCGCGACTCGACTCTGAATTTGTTTCTGTTTCCGATCGGCGGGCGGACCGGAAAAAGTTTTTACCAGGTGGAGACCCGCGAACCCGGCGCCGAATGCCGCGCGGTCGGCTGCGCCGTGGGCCAGGGACACGAATACAACGACATGGATCTGCGGATGGAACACCGCGCGAGCCATACGAACAGTTCGATTTTATTTCGCAGCGTCGTACGCGACCGGGCCCACCACGTGTTTTATGGAAATCTGTACATCGAACCGGGTCTAAAAAACGTCTCATCGCGCCAGTCGAACAATAATGTGATCCTGGGCCCGCGCGCCCGGGCCGAGTCGATGCCCAATCTGATCGTACGCGCGGAGGACGTGCGCGCCGAACACGGGGCCACCGCCGGCGAACTGGACCAGGAGGCCCTCTTTTTCCTGATGGCGCGCGGGCTGCCGGAGGACCAGGCGCGGGCCCTGCTCCTCCAGGGTTTTATCGATACGGTCCTGCGCGAATTGCCCGGCGACTCGTTACGAGACGAAATCAAGGCCAGGCTTGACGCCCGGTTGGTCTGAGGACGACGGACCTGCCTGTAACGAAATGGCGACAGGCGCGTCTAAATAATAATGCCGACGATCAAGGTATGCAAAGCCGAAGAGGTCACCGAAAACTCTGTGAAGGTGGTCCCCACGCGCTACGGCCGTGTCGCGCTGGTGCGACTGGACGGGGTCGTCTGCGCTTTCGAGGACGTCTGCACCCACGACGATGGCCCGCTCGGGGAAGGCGAAATAGAGGGCGAGGAAATTATCTGCCCGCGCCACGGGGCCCGGTTTAATATGCGGACGGGGAAGGCCGTCAAACTGCCGGCCACGGCCGACATCGAAACGTTTCCGGCCCGGGTGAACGGCGGCCAGGTCGAAGTCGATATTGATTAAGATCGTAAAATTGTTATGGAACTCCTGGATTACAAAACCATTCGCGCGGATTTTCCGATTCTCGGTCGACCGATGAACGGAAAGCCGCTCGTGTTTCTGGACAGCGCGGCCAGTTCGCAAAAACCGCAGCGCGTGATTGACGCCTTCAGCGACTATTACAGTTGCCGCAACGCGAACATCCACCGCGGCGCGTATCGCCTGAGCTACGAAGCCACGGACCTGTACGACCGCACGCGCGCGAAACTGGCGAAATTTCTGAATGCGCCTGAAAATGAATCGGTTATTTTTACGCGCAATACAACCGAGTCGATCAATCTCGTGGCCTATACCTGGGGCGACGCGAACATCCAGGCCGGGGACGAAATCGTCCTCACCGAACTGGAACACCACTCGAACCTGGTGCCCTGGTTCATGCTCGCGCGCCGCAAAAACGCGCACGTCAAATACATCCCGCTCCGCGAAGACAGCCGTCTGGAGTATGCGGCGCTCGCGGACGTGATCGGTCCGCGCACGAAGCTTGTGGCGGTGGCGCACATGTCCAACGCGGTCGGCACCATCCACGACATCAAACGCCTGGCGCGCGCGGCGCACGCGGTCGGCGCGAAGATCCTCGTGGACGGGGCCCAGGGTGCCTGCCATCTGAACGTGGACGTCGTGGACCTGGACTGCGATTTTTACGTACTCTCCGCGCACAAGATGCTCGGACCGACCGGGGTGGGCGCCCTGTACGGTCGCCGTGAAATCCTGGAAGCCATGCCGCCCTTCCTGGGCGGCGGCGATATGATTCTCTGGGTCTCGAACGAGGGCTTCGCCCCCGCCGGTCTGCCCGAAAAATTCGAGGCCGGCACGCCCAATATCGCCGGGGTCGTGGCGTTCGCGGTCGCGCTGGAATACCTGAACCAGATCGGGCTCGAAAAAATTCACGCGCACGAAATGGCTCTGGTCCGTTACGCGCTGGACTCATTGAAAAAAATCCCCGGCGTCACGCTTTACGGCACGGAGGAGTTGTCGGAGCGCGGCGGTGTGGTTTCCTTTAACATTGACGGCGTCCACCAGCACGACGTGGGTTCGATCCTCGACGAGGAAGGCATCGCCGTGCGCGCGGGCCAGCATTGCGCGGAACCCTTCATGCGCCGCACGGGCATCCCCGGCACGGTGCGCGCCAGTTTTTATCTGTACAACGGACCGGAAGACGTGGACGCGCTCGCGGCCGGTATCCAGAAAGTCAAGGAGGTGTTTAAAAGTGTCGTTAAGCGGTGATTTATACAAAGAGATCATCATCGAACACACCCAGCACCCCCTGCACCGGGGCCCGCTCCCTCACAAAAACGTGTCGGAATCGGGCGTGAATCGATCGTGCGGCGACGTGGTCGAGCTTGATCTTTTGGTGGAGGACGGCGTCATCCAGGACATCGGCCTTTCGGGCCAGAGTTGTTCCATCTGCACCGCGTCCAGTTCGCTCATGGCCGAAGCCGTGCACGGCCAGACCGTCGAACGCGCGGAGGCGATCATCGAAGAATTTAAAGACATGCTCCTGGAAGAAAAGCCGGTCGAATTTTCCGGCGAACTGGAAGACCTGGGCGCGCTCCAGGGCGTGCGCAAGTACCCCGTACGCGTCAAGTGCGCGACGCTCGCCTGGAATACGCTCGAACAGGCGCTCAAGTCCGCAAGCAAAATGTAGGAACTCCTCCGCCCGCCGTTCGCCTGCTCACAACGCCACGCGCAATCCTCCGTTACGTTCGCTTTCGAAAAAAGGGAACTGTACTGCCGGGGACTGGAAGTCGCGGTATTTGAGGACCGATTTCACCGAACGCAGGCCGGTCGCTTGCTGGATCAGGCGCGGATCGATGCCCGCGTCCAGCAGTCGTACGATGCAGGTCAGACGCAGGTTGTTGGCCGTCAATTCGGCCAGTCCCAGGCGTTCGCCCAGGCGATTCAGGTAGGCCTGGAGCGTACGTTCGCCGAGGGGCCGGCAGGCGTCCTGCGTGGCCGAGACGATGTACGCGTCGCCTTCGCGACCGTGAATGATCCGTAAGAGCGGAAGTCGCAACGCTTCAGGCACCGGCAGGTCGCGCCGGTTGGGTCCCTGGACGCGCAGGGTATTGGTGGCCTGATCGTAATGGCCAACCCGCAGCGCGATGGCCTCGCTCTGGCGCAGAGCCATGCGCGCGATCAGGCGAATCATCAGGCCGCAGGAGTCCATGCGGCTTCTGTCCTCAATTCGTTCAATTTCGTGTTCTGCAAATATTCTGGTCACATCCGCCTCCAGGAGATTCGGCTTCGCTCCACCGGTGCCCGCCGATTGAGACTGCTTCCCGCAGCCTCGAACACAAAATTGCGTTCTCTAATCATACGTTTGAGCGGCCTCAGAATCCCAAAAATTTTAAAATTTTTCGTTTTTTGGGCGATCCCCCCGATTTCCCCGCATTTTACCCCCGCTCCCGGGGCAGGAACGCGCCAGGGGGCGACGGCCGTTCCACCGGCCGGAGCA
>CAZVZS010000028.1:35608-66855 GCA_964631535.1 uncultured Leptospiraceae bacterium | reverse complement strand
CACACCCCTACAAGCCTTGCATAACAAAATCGCGCAAAGCGAAAAAAAACAAAACGCCTCCGGCCCTGCCCTGGGATACGGATCAGCTTCAGTTCGCCGTGCGCGAACCGTTTCCCAGTCGCGCCACCGGGACCGCTCTCGTGTGTGGATGGGTCACCGCGCCCGCGCCGCTCACCGTCGTGTCGCACATGCCGGAGAACGGGGTCATCTTCAGCGACGGCATCGAGCAGGACTATCTGAGCTTCAACTCGGGCATGGAGGCGACGATCACGGTCGCGGAAACGAAAGGACGCCTGGTTGTTTGAACGGGGCCGGCTCTCGCGCGCGCGTTCCGCCTCCCTGCGCGTACGCAAGCTGGTCCAGTATCTGCTCACCAACCTGTTCACCCTTCGATCCGCCGAGCGTCACCAGGATGACGCGTCCGTGGTCGCGGTGGGCTTTATGGTTAACGGGCGCCAGCTGGTGGCTTACGAATTAATCACAAAACCCGGTTGACTTTCCTCATACCGATTCCGGCGAAAAAACGATCCACTGGGACGGTGAATTCGAAAAGGCCCCGAAAATTTCGCGGAAGTCCCGACATTGGCTGGTGGTTCGTCGCAATTGCGTTGCTGTTCGTCTTCCAGGTGGGGGGGGTATCCGCCGAAGTGCTCTATCTGCACAACGGGGAAATCCTCATCGGCGACATCGTCGGCCAGACGGCGACCGCCATCCGCATCCAGACCGACCAGGGCGTACGCACAGTTCCCAAGGCCGCGATCGCCCGCACTACCTTCCAGCCAGGCGAGGAAGTGCGCGCCCGGGCGGTCCTCAAGCGGCGGGAAGAAGAGAAAAAACAGCAGGAGGAGGCCCGCCGGGAGCGCGCCGAGGAACAGCGTCTGGCCGATGAGGCCGCGGCCCGGCGCCAGGCGCAGGCCCATACGCCGCCGGCGCGCTTCGTGGCCCGCAGCGCAACCCTGCCTGGCTACGGTCACATCTCCATGAATCAACCGGCGACCGGCTATACCTATATGGTGCTCATCACACTGGCGGTCGGCAACGCGCTGTACTCGCGAGAGGCGGCCATCGCGGCGCGGGCGCGCTACAATCAAAATGTGCTCCTGTATACCATGCAGGGCGTCGTCGGCGAAAAAGATCTCGAATCCCGTCTGGCCTTCGGAGTCTACACCAGTTCGGTCGAGTTTAAGTCCTATGAAAACGCCGTGGACCGTTACAATGCTTCGCTCGGGATCCTGGCCGGCGTCTATCTCGTGCAATTGTTCCACGCGTCCTTCGACGCCTACTCGGGTGCCGGCACCGACGCCGTCCTGCGCGCCGGGGACGGAGAACTGCTCTTCGCGGCCCTGCCGATCGCCGAGGGTCGGGATGCGCGGGTGGCCGCCGTCGCGGAGTGGCGCCTGCGTTTTTGAAACGGCTCAGAGCATAGAATCCCAATTCAATAAAAAGAGAATCGAACCATGAAACCGAAACGAATCAAAAAACGCCACACCATTGCCGCCGTCGTGACCATTGCACTGACACTGTACGGCGTCCACTACTGCATGCAGGCCAAACCCAGCCCGCTCGACGTTTCCCAGGGGCAACTTGTCGGCTGGCTCTTTCAGCTTTTCATCGGCGACGAAGACAGGGTGGACGGAGTCGAGACGCCCCTCGCCGTCGCGGTGGGCAACGAAAACATGTACTATCTCGGCCGGCGCACGGCGGCCGGCGGCGAATGGAAGACGGGCAACGTCAGTCCCACCGAAAACCCGCAGCTCAACGCGATCGTCTGGAGCGGCCGGCATTTCGTAGCCGTGGGTGGTCCGCAGGGGATGAGCGAAATCATCGGCGGCGGCTACCTGCGTCCGGTCGGAACGGTGCTGGCGAACGAATGTTTGATCTACTTTTCGGCCAACGGCAACGACTGGACCCGGGCCACCTTTCCCGTCTGCACGAATCCGCTGCTGGACGTGGCCTACGGCAACGGGCGGCTGGTCGCGGTGGGAGACTACGATACGGGCATGGAAGCGACGTACGCCCTGGTTTCCAGCGACCACGGTCGCACCTGGAATCGATTCCCCTCTGCGGGCTATTCGGCGTATCACAAGATCGTTTTCGACGGGAACTACTTCATCGCCGTCGATGAAGACGCTTTTCCGACCGTGTATCGCAGTGCGGACGGCGAAACCTGGGAAACCGCTCCCGTCGCGCATCCGTTCGGTGGTTTCACGGCGCATGTCGTCTCCGCGCTGTACGTGATGCCCGGCAGTTCGCAGGTCATCCTTGCCGGAAGCGACGGCAGCCTGCCGACCCCGGTGAACTCCGCGCGCAGCCTGTACTCCACGAACGCTATGACGAGCGTGAGCGAAAATTCCACGGCGGTTTTCGGCGGGTCCACGGTCCAGGTTCCCCTGGTACTTTTGGCCGGCGGTTCGCGACTCGTGGCGCTGGGGGCAGATTGTAAGATGGACTATACCGATCAACCGGCCGGCCTGGCCTGGAGCGGCACGCTCCATTCGATCGCGGGTTGCGAAAGCGGCGTGACGATCAGAGACGCCGCCTACGGCGCCGGTTTTTATATCGCTGTGGGCGTGGACTCCGGCGGCCAGGGCACAGTGTCCCTTTCGCAGACCGGTCTGCCGGACGACTGGAAAGGAGAAATCCTGAGCAGCCACCCAATCAACGCCATCGTCGTCGGTAATGTGAAGTAGCCTGGCGATCAGAAGTCCATCCGCATAATCCTCCGCGCGGTTTCTTCGCAAAAAATATCCGGCTACCCGGTCCGGTGGTTTCGTAGGGTTCGATGAAACGCGACGCGTTGTGCCTGCTGTGCCGCTCACCGGGGCACGTATTGGATGTAATTGACCTCTTTTTCGTTAAGTCGCCGTAAGCCGCGTGTTGTGTGCATGATTATGACGCTGCCGGTATGGGCGACGATGACGCCGCGCAGTTTTTCGCCGTCGTTCATGGTTACGACTTCCAGCAGGCGGTAGTGCTGGCGCAGTTCCTCTTCGGTCTTGAGTTCCCGCTGCCGGGCCTTCTCCTCGATATTTTTCAGGGCCTCTTCTTCTTTTTGCCTGTGGTCATCCTGGATTTGTCGAGACAGCTCCGGATCCGGTTCGGCGCTCACCTTTTCGATCAGTTCGTCCTTGATCGCGAGCAGCGTCTCTTTTTCTGCTTCCTCGCGTGGGGTGATCACGCTTTTTTCGAGCTGCACGTTCTCTTTCGCCGCGACCACCTCTTCGACCTTCAGCGGCGCAATCTCGCGCGGGTCGATCTGCTTTTCGCGCGCTTCGACCAGCTCTTTCTGAAGCTGGAGCACTTCCGCTTCGGCCAGTTCGTTCAGCACGGCCGCTGTGGCCGTTTCCACGACGCGCTCCTGGTCTACGAGTTTCGCCTGCAGATCTTTCAGGGCCTCGGAGCTCTGGATCTCTTCGGCGGAATATTCTTCCAGGGCCGGTACCCGAGGGCGCACGGCGACCCTGCCCTTCAGCACCTTGATCCGCGGGCTGCGTCCTTCCTGCTGCAGTTCCACGAAGAAGGTGGTGGCGCGCACCGATGCCACCGCCGTGGGCGCGGTAATGTCCAGGCCCTCAGAAAGCTGCTGGGTATCGAGCGTCGCCAGGAGGCCGCCCTGTTTCAGGTCCAGCCGCACCCGTCGCCCGTTGCGGTCAAGGAGGGGCGCCACGCGCACGCGGCTGTAGTGACTGACGCGAATGACCACGCCCGTCGTGCTCTGGAATTCCAGGTGACCGTTGCGGGTCTCGATCACGTCTTCCGCCGTGAGCCGCATGCCCAGCGTCAGGGGCATTTCGCGGTCGTTGCGCAGCAGGCGTACTTCATCGTGGAAATGGATCACAGCCAGGACTACCGGCCGGATTTTTTCCCCCCGGCATGCTGACAGGAACAGCCCCACGCAGAGCAGTGCAAGGATCGCGACAGATGGGCGAATGCTTTTCGGATCTGGTTTCTGTGAGTTCATGGAATCGTGATACTCCCGTTGCCGCAGAAAGGGTATGATATATCGCACACAGCGCCTATGACCGCCGTCACGCCTGGCTCAACTGCTCGCCGAAGACCGAATCGCCAGGAGCTTTGTAGAATTAAAACTCAACGCGCAGGGAACTGTTATCATCCCAGAGGCCGGTGGCGACGGTAGCATACAGCACGTACGTGCTGCCGATCAGTGCCAGATGATAAATATCGTTGTGGAATTTGTTTCGTAAAAGATACGGGACGCGCTCCAGTAAAATCCAGGCGAGTGACGAAAGCACGATCAGAACCCAGGCCAGACGCAGCGTCCCGCGCGTGAACACGGCCGCGAGCAAATACACCAGAACCGAAGCCGTGGCGATATAGACGAAATAGCCCGGGCCGAAAAACAGGGAGTACAGAAAAAAACCGACGAAGACGAAGGTGATGACCATGCCGGCAACCAGGACCCCCGTGTGCAGATTGAGCGCGGCGAGCGTGAAATAATTCAGGCAGCACAGGCCGATCGAGATCAGCGTCCAGAAAAAATCGTGGCGCGGTTTGTGGCGCTCCACCCCGGGCAGATGGACGACGATGCCCAGCAGCTTCAAAATTAAAATCCAGGCGAACGACCAGAGAATCGAAGTCGTGTAATGCGGCTCTCCCGCGCGCAGCGCCGCGTATACCAGACAGGTATAGACCGCGAGCGCGGACGCGTGCAGAAAATTCGTGAAGCTGTTGAGAGCCAATCCTAAAACCTCATTTTCATGGAAATCCTGGCTTTTTCCCGACCCTGCAAAGGACACCCGGAGACCGGGATTTCTTCATTCTTCCAGGCCGATCCTAAAACCCCCGGAGCGATTTTGCTTTCGCGAAGAATATACTGCGCCCTGCCACCGGCAGGGCGTCGGGCGCAAACTCCTCGGCTGCGCTCGGAGTTTGGGGTTTTAGGATCGGCTTTGTTGAGCATGGTTCGCCGCGCGCGGCCGGGTTATCCTTCCTTTATCGCGTACGGGGCGCGTCGCAGGGCCAGTTTCACGAGATTGTAGGCCAGAAATCCCGCGGGGCCGAAGAGAAACGTGAGCGCCAGGCAGGGCAGTACCGCCCAGTGCGGCATCCCGCTCGCCCGCGCGTCGCGCACCTCGTGCGCGCCCACGAATAAATCGAAGCAGAGATAATGGACCCAGCCCGCGAGCAGGGCCCAGGGATTTTGAAAGAGCAGGGCCACACCGGCCAGGGAACTGAAGCCCCCGCCGCCGGACGGGCCCGAAAGCGCGTACGCGATGAGCCCCGCGTACAGGACCGCCTGCGCGAGAATCATGCCCAGCACGACCACGCGCTGCGTGTACTTCCAGCCCGGCGCGAACACGAGGCCCCCCCAGCCGGCCAGAACCGCCGTATTCGCGATTGAAAAAATAATTTCCGGATTCATGAAACCACCTCCGCATCTCCCGTCGCGCCGGCGTTTTTTCCCGGACGAAGCAGTACGATCACGACCGCCAGAGCCGCCGCGAGCGCGCTCACGCCGGCCGCGGTCAAAATTTCCACGCCCGGGCGCAACAGGGCCTGGCCAAGGTTCGCCTGAATCCACAGGATTAAGAAAAAAGCGAAATAAGCCAGGCTGGCCGTCCAGGCCAGAGCCGTGCGCTGTTCAGCGCGCAGCCGTCGCCGACGGGTCAACCACCAGCCGAAGAGCGGCAGGACCTGCATCGCGTGCAGGGATAAAAAATGCGGGACGCGTAAATCGCCGTGATCCCGGTTCCAGTGCGTAAGGGGGATGCCCGCTCCGCCGTCGGGAGCGCCCACGGTATGCGCGCCGCTCACTGCCATTTTCCCGGTGGCCCGCACGGCCTCCAGTTGCGCGCCGGTCGGTCCGGTCATCTGGAAGGCGGCCAGCATGCCGATGACGGCGATGCCCAGGCCCATGCGCAGCGAAAGATCGAAGGCGGGGTCCACCACGCGCTGACGCAGCAACATGATCATCGCCGCGCAGCCGGCAACCCAGAGTACGCCGATGGTCATGCCCATGATCGAAAATAAAATCGCGTTAAGGGGCGTCGATACATTAAAATGACTGGTGTTTCCCAGCGCCGCCTGTCCGACGATAACCACGATTTCAATCGCAAGGGCGATGATCGTGATCTGACCGAGGCGCCCGATCCAGCGGGCGGGGCCCGGCCGATCTTTCGTTTTTATGAAACTTAAAACCCAGGCGAAGAACCAGGCGTAGAGGGCGCTGGAGAACAGGAACTTGAACGGTTTGAGCCAGACCGGTTCGCCGTTCACGATCCGCGGATCCAGAAAGGTGGCCAGCAGGGCGGGAAGGGCCAGTACGGCGAACAGCAGCCCGACCCGGGCCGAAAGCGGGTGCACCCGGTGGATTCGGTCCCAGAAATCGCGCGGGAAACCGGTCGGATTGGAAAAACTCGTTTTCATGTTGACCTCGCAGGGCGAAATGTTTCTATTGTAAACATCCCGCGCGGTGCAGGATGACCGGAATGTTTCTCCTGTAAACATTTTTTCCGCCCGCCGGAGGATTTTTTCACAGCCCATGGCCCGAAAAAAAACCGTCAGACCGAGCTACCACCACGGGGATTTGCGAAACGCCCTGCTCCAGGCCGCGGGGGAACTTCTGGCCGAAACCAGTCCGCGTGATTTATCCCTGCGCGACGTGGCCCGGCGCGCCCGGGTCAGCCACATGGCCCCCTACCGGCATTTCGAAAACCGGAACGCCCTCCTGGCGGAACTGGCCGTCCAGGGGTTCGCCGACCTCCGTGACGAAATGCGCGCCGCGGCGGATGAGCATCCGGGGGACCCCACGCTGCAACTCCAGTCGGCGGGTATTCGTTATGTGCGGCTGGCCATGCGCCAGACCCCCCGGCTCATGTTGATGTTCGGCGGTGTCCTGGGCCAGGACGATTACACGCCCGAGCAATGCCGCGTCACGGAGGAGGCATTCGATGGATTGCACGCGATTATCCAGCGTGGCCAGGCCGACGGCGTTTTTCGCGCGGGCGATTCACGGGCCCTTTCGCTTTCGGCCTGGTCGCTGGTGCACGGGCTGGCCATGCTTCTTGGAACAGGCCACCTGGCGCCCATGGGGTCCACCGCCGGGGAGCGGGATCACCTGACTGCGCTCGTCCTGGAGACTTTCGCGACCGGTATTTTGCGTCGTTGACCTGTATGAACTCTCGATTCGCCATTTTTGCACTTTTTTGGTGCATTGATTGTTTTTAGGCGGAGGCCAAAATTGTAATTTTTGAACAATTTCAGGGCAAAATTCTGTCTTCCGGGGTGGTAAGGACCAGCTCCCCCCTGAATTGCCGGGCCAATTCAGGATCATTAGCGATTTCGTAAGTGTCCGGGTGCTCATTTCGGAGTCCTAATGAAAAAAACTGACACGGTGTAAAAAAATGCGTGCCAAAATGAATGGCCTGGCCCAAAACTTGGATGATAAGTGTTACATACGACCGGACGTTGGGCCGGCATTGTTTCGGACTTCTATTAGAAAAAAACCGGCCCCGGGCCGCAGTGATAAGGAAGAGTAGGAATGAAAAAAAAATTAGCAATCTGGCTGGGAGTCGTCGCCGCAGCAATGCTGCTGCCGCAGGCTGCCTGGGCTACCAAGTGTTTTATCTTTGTTCATGGCCATTATGGAACCAAAACGACCGTAAGCTACAGCGAGGCTCGCGCTTACTGGTACAACGATGATTCCTGGCCCATGGATGACACAGACTTCGCCGACATCGTAACGAGCGGAGGCTCCGGTTCGAATGGCTGGGATGCCTGTGGCAACGCTGACAACAAATGTTTTTTTGTCGGGTATAACAGCCAGCTTTATTACTGGGACGCGGCGAAAGAAGCAGCGGCTCAGATCAATACGGCCCTGGCCGGGGGTGCTGATAAAGGTGGCAATACCTGTCCCGCCTGGACCAGTGGAACGGCGCATCGATATTACGTGGTCAGCCACTCGATGGGTGGACAGGTCATGGATTTTATCCTCGGCAACGCAAACACAACAGATCCCTACTATAACTACGGCAGCGCACCGTTCAGCACCATCAAACAAAAACTGAACGGCGGCAACATGTCCTTTCAGGGCGCGCACCGTGGCACCACCGGCGCCGATGGCGTTTGTGGGCATGCTTCCTGGGCGTTAAATTTGATCGGGGGCCTGATGGGCGATTGTGATCTCGGAACGCAGTCCCTGCAAACCGCCGACGCATGGCGTAATGCGCACTACAGCAGCCCGAGCGTCACGTCGTATCTCGTCGGTGGCTGGGAAATGATCTGGGGCAATGGCGGCTTCCTCTACGGCGAAGACGACGGCCTGATTGAATACGCTTCTTCCTTCGCCTGCAACGCGGCTTACGGCAGCGCCTGGGGCAACTTCAGCCAGAGCAACATCTGCCTGAACACCGCAAAATGGAAGAGCGCCGGTTTCAAAAACGGTGACCAGTCCGCGGAAGACCATGACGAAGGACGCAACGGGGATGACCCGGATGTGCGTAAAGCGGCCACGGGCGGTCTCTGGGGTACATCCACGACCGGTACGCAGGTACGCTCCAGCATGAGCAACGCTGAAATGGTTCGCTGCGTCTGGGCCACAAATCCCGGATCGGCCTGTAACTAAAGTTCTCGCTTTTTTTTCGCCCTTGTTCTTGAGTAGGTTATGAACGACCTGCTCAAGAACAAGCGGCTTCTTCTCATCGCCGGTATTGTCGTAGTCCTGATCATCGCGATTTTACTCGTTGTAATCGCTACAGGGGATGAAGACCGGCCCTCGCCGGACGACAATCAGGTCTCCGAAAACGAAAACGTAGATCCGGAAAAGTATCCGGGTATGACCGAGGCGGAGATCAAAGAATTGCGCGGTGCTCCCGATGAGTTGACCGAAGCTCATAAACTGAATCGCACCAAAATCCTCAAACGCGAAGCGGAGGACTATCGCTGGCGGGCTCAATTCCCGGATGCCAGCTTCCCGATCAACCGGAACTACGATCCGGTCAAAAACGAGTTCACACCCGCGCAGCCGATGACCACGCATCCGGATTTTCCGAATGGTCCGTTCCTGGTTCAGTATCTGGATAAAATTTCCCACGCTCCCGACGAACCGCTCGTCATCCACGCGTTTCTCCTGGACGGCGAAAAACAAAAAATGAAAACGAACGATCTTCAGGCCGTTCTGACGGTTGGCGGCGCCGCGGGACGAATCCTCGGCACGATCAGTATGAGCGACAACGGCGGAACCGGCGACACCCGGGATGATCTGGTTTATACGGCCGCGTTCACCCTGCCCGGCGAACTGGCGCGCCCCGACGCTCCTCCCGCGAATTTTACCGTAATCGTCAGTTATAAGGACATCCAGGCCACGAACGCGTTCAGTGTCGGCTCAATCAATATCCGCCATACTGGTTCGTACTCCGATCGTCTGCACACGGACGAAAAGGGCGGGCATCTTATGATCGAGGCCGAGTTCGACGTTCAGAAGGAAGGTTTCTACCATGTACAGGGCAGCGTCTACGGCCTGGACGGGGAAGCCATTGGCATGGCACAGAATCGTGTGAAGCTGGAGCCCGGGAAACAGAAGGTCCCGCTCATTTTCTACGGAAAACTGTTCTGCGATAAAAAAGCCTCGGGGCCGTACGTCTTGCAGAACATGGCCTACCAGAATGTGGCCAGGATGCCGGGGGTCCGGTCGGAGCCGGTCAAACCTGGATATCAAACGGCCGCCTATCCGGCCACGCAGTTCACCTGCGCTTCCTTTGAACACCCGGACTACATGGCCCGCGCCGCTCAGGCCGAGCAAGACGCGGCGGAAGAAAAGTTCTCGGGAGACGGCAACATGCCGCGCGCGAACTGAATTTGAAGCCGTCTGAGACGAAATGTGACCCGGTCACTTTCGGCGCGACCGGGCTCTGTCTGGCTGCCGGTTTGGCCGCCGGTCTGTTCGCCGCCTGCGGTCCGCGCTGGCAGGCGGCAGGGGAGCCCCAGGCCGTTGTCTGGCTCAACAATGAACGCTTCGCCGCGCCCGCGCTTGCCTTCGAACGGGGCGTATCGTTGAATCCGTTCGTACGTGACGAGCGACGCCGTAACATCAAGACCAGGGTCCGCTTTTTTGAGCGCGTGTCAGAAACCGCGCGTCCCGTTCCCGGTCTGGCTGAATTTCAGTTCAACGGAACACTCATGAGCGGGCCCGCCGCGGTTTTTGATGGCCTGCTGTATGTTCGCCGTCTGCCGGAAGAAAAGACCTGGATTCACGAACTCGTATTTCGCAGAGCGGACGGAGCGGAACGGGTTCTGGTTCGCTCCGGTCAACGGGGAGCCACGATCCGCTCGGTCCTGCCGGCGCCGGATCGGAAGAAGGTATTGCTGGTCTATAACGTGAACAGCGAACTATTTCTTTTAATCATGCTGGATCACATTCCAGGCGAAAAAGACCCCGCTCCCGAATTTGAGCCGATCGAGGTCGGGGGAACGCCCGAAATCGCCTGGGACCGGGCTTCGTCGGCTGTCTATGCCAGGGGATCGAAACAGGTTCTGCGCTGGGACGGACGCGGCGCGCCATTGCCGACGGAATCCGGTCCCGCCTGTTTTTTTCCGCCCACGCGCGCCGGACTGAATATTTCAGACGAAGGCCGGGAGGCAAAATTATCGCAGGCTGCCGGTCAGGATGTCTGGTCCCTGACGCGCCGCGCGGGGTGGCGCAAGCACGCGGACATCGCCACTGTGAAGGGCCCGGCCATCGGCCGCGACTGTCCCGCGCCGGTTCGGTAGAAGAGGACGCTGACGACTCAGAGCACGCTCATCACGCCAGGCATGATGGACAGGAATTCGAACCAGGAAGTACTTATATCCATGGGATTCTCCTTCTGTGGGAGTTCCTACAAAATGCGCCGGGCTATCCCGCAGCGGACCGCGAGGGGGTCAATGGCCGGGCGATCTCAGGCGGCCTTCATTTGCGCCTTGAGTTGTTTGGCCGCCAGAGCGTAGCCCCCGTCGGCGGAATCGACGAAATGAACCTCGCGGTGGGTGTTAAGGCCCGTGGCGCCGGCGGTTTGCATGAGGCAGGTCATGAGCGCCCGGTCGGAGGCGTGAATGCCGTAGTAGATTAACCCGCGCTGTTTCAATTCGTCCAGGTAGGCATTCAACTGCTGCCGATGTGCCGCTTCGCCCTGGATGACCATTTTCAAGGTGCCGTCGTATTTTTTGAAGTCGCACGAGAGCATCTGGTATTTTTTCAATTCGTTGATCTTCAGTCCCTGCGATTCTATCTTGAGATTGTATTTCATGATCAACCCGGAAGCCCAGGTTTCGAATTTGATTTTCCAGAGCCGGAGCCGGTAGGCGAGTCCGGCGGCTTTTTTCACCGCGGCCCGGGCTTCCCGGCCCAGGTAGGATTCGTCCCGGGCCACCACCAGGGTCTCTTCGCGCAGGGGGTGGTGTGAGGCTTCGGTTCCGTAAATTTTCTGAATCCGATCAAGAATTTCCAGATACAGCCGGTCGCGGGCCTGTTTATCGTCGCCGCGCAGTTTTACGATCAACGAAATCGTTTCGCCCCTGGTGCTGCGAATGTCCTGCCACCGGCAGGTGAACCCACTGAAGTCGGCCTGGATGTTCGGATTGGATTTCGCGTTGATTAAGTACGTGGTGCCCTGGACGGGATCTTTGACCAGGGTTTCAGCGTAGTCCGCACCGCTGCCGCGAATGATCGCCTGGTTGTAATATTCGGAAATACGCAATTTCGCGGCCTGTAGATCGTGTCCGCGTTCGTAGAGAGTGCGAACCGGGACGATTCCCGCGCGCAGATCCAGTTGAAACAAATCGCGAACGTGCTGGATCGTATCGAACAGAATGTCCCGAATCACCGGCTCGTTTTCGCCTGGAATGAGAAACGTGACGCCGTCCCCGCCGAAGACGAAGGGAAAATCGAAATCGCGAAAGGCGTTGCTGATGGCCATGGCCGCCAGTCCCCCGGCCACGTTGACGTCTTTGTACCGGCCGGCTTCAATGGCGGCCGTGGAATTTTTCACGTCCGTGATGACCACATGCCAGGTGTCGGGCACGGTCCGGTAGAAATCGTTTTCGAAAATTTCGCGCAGAGAAGAAGAAGAGGGTAGATCTTTATAAAACGTGTCCATGTGCGAAACCCCGGCAACAGTTGCCCAATCGGTGATTTTTCAGCGCCTTTTTAATTTCGTGGTCCGGTCAGGCCTTCATATTCGAACGCAAGAATGGCGATGTCGTCCGGACGATTGTCCTCCCGGTTTCCGGTGTAAGCCAGAATATCGCGCACGATATTGCGGCAGAGTTGTTCCGGGCTTTCGTCGGGGTAGGAACGCACGAGGTCCAGGAACCCGCTTTCGTCGAGGAGTTTACGGGACGCGTCGTGGGCCTCCGTGATCCCGTCCGTGTACAGAATCAGCTTGTCGCCTTTTTCGAGCTGGATGGGCGCGTTGTTAAAACTGACCGGTAAAAATTCGAAAATGGCCCCGCCGCGTGTCCGGAAAAATTCAATCGAGCCGTTCTTTCTGACGAGCAGAGGCGGCGGATGCCCGGCGCTGGCGTATTTCAGACTGCCGGTTTGCAGATCGATGTGACAGGCGCTCGCGGTGAGGAAGTTCGCGCCCAGTTTCCCGCGCATGGATTCGTGGATTTCGTACAGGAGAGCAGCCGGATCGTCGATGGCGCGGCCCCATTCGCGCAGGGACATCTTGACCATCGATGCCAGGAAGGCGGCGGGCACTCCGTTGCCGGAAACATCGCAGATGAACAGACCGAGTTCGCTTCCGCCCGGTTCGTAGTAATAATCCAGGAAATCGCCGCCGACTCCCAGTCGCGGCTGGTACTCGAACGAGATCCGGCCGCCCGGCATGGCGGGCATGGAGGAGGGCAGGAGCGCCAGCTGGATATTCCGGGCCATGCTGATCTGCAATTCGAGCTGCGACTTCTGGTTTTCCAGAACCGTGTTCTGCTGTTTGATCGTGGTCGTCCGTTCGCGGACGCGGTCTTCCAGATGATGATTGAGGGACCGCAGCTCCTCCACCAGGTGCAGCGTCGCACGGATCTGCCGGTAGTATTCGACCGCGCTGTTGATCGTGTCCATGAGCAGGCGGTGGTTGCCTTCTTTGACCACGTACCCGAACGGGCGAAATTCGTTCATTACGTCGTAGGGATCTTTTAAGTCCTGGTAGGCCGAGTGAAACGTGATCGGGATGAGCGGGTGTTTCTGTTTTATTTCAACGAAAGTCTGAAAGCCGTCCTTCCCCTGCATCTTGATATCCAGAATAATGGCGTAAATTTCCGGATTCACTTTTTCGACGGCTTCGGTTCCGCTGGAGCAGGTCAGCACCCGGTACGCGCGCTGAAGAACCAGGGTCAGGGCTTTCTGTAAAATGGGATCGTCGTCCACGATCATGATCAGCGGGCGCTCGCCCTGGATCAGGATTTTCGCCAGGGCCTCGGAATTTTTTTCGGAATCGCGCAGGAGGGCCTGGGTCCCGGCCGGGGAATTGTCGGCAACAGTCGGTGCGATTTCGGATTCTTCGATCATTTTCAGCCCGTGAGAGAAACACAACATTGACAGTGTAAATTAATTTTTTATCAACCATTTAAAGGAACGAACCATAAAAATTCGTCCAATGGCCGCTGCCGTCCTGGCGGAGGCGGGGTGAAACCGCCTAAAAAAAACCCTTTACGGGTTGCCTTCCCGTAAAAGCCCATCTCAAAACTGCGTGGAGGCAGTTTTGAGATGAACTCTAAAGAATAACAGGCAGGCTCTCATGGCGGCGAACCCTTTGGATTGTATCGTTGTCGGTTTCAATAACATCGATTTTGGGCGCTTCGCGGAGTCCCAGAAAACCCTGGGGGTATCCTCCGGAGCGTACCGCCAGATCCAGGCCAATTCCGTGTTTCTGGACGGCAGGCGCGTCTCCACGATCGATCTGCTCAATCAAACCCTCTCCGCCGCGCGGGGTGTGCCGGTGGAGCTCAGCCCCTTCGAAGCGCCCAACCTGGCCGTTTGTTACCTGGCCAGTTACCTCCGGCGTCGAGGCCTGGCCGCCGGGATCGTGAATTATTTTAATAAAGAACGTGAAGCATTTCGGGAGGCCCTGGAAAAAGGCCCGCGCGCGGTGGCCATCACCACCACGTATTACGTCGAACCGACGCCCATTCGGGAAATCGTCGATTTTATCCGAACTGTCAATCCGGACGTCCCCATCGTCGTGGGCGGGCCGCACGTCCTGACCGTGGCCTCGGATCACGAGCTGGAAACCCAGGACTATCTCTTCGACGCGATGGGCGCGGACGTGTATATCACTGATTCGCAGGGAGAAGGTACCCTGGCTGAATTCGTGAAAAGCCTCCGGGCTGGCCTGGGCCCCGCCAGCGTTGCCAATCTCATCTACCGTGACGCGGACGGGTTCCGGCGTACGCCGCGCCGCAAAGAAGAAAATGATCTGGATGAAAACCTGGTCGACTGGACGACGTTTTCGCCCGAATTCGTGCGGCCCCTGGTGTACATGCGCACCGCGCGCAGCTGTCCGTTTTCCTGCGCCTTCTGCAATTTTCCCGTGCTCGCGGGCGAACACGGGCTGGCCAGCATCGACGCCATCGAACGCGAAATGAAAACGCTGCGCGCGGCCGGGGTGGAATACATCAATTTTATCGACGATACCTTCAACGTGCCCCTGCCCAGGTTCAAGAAACTCTTGCGCATGATGATCGCGAACCGGTTCGAATTTCGCTGGGTTTCATTTTTTCGCTGTTCGAACGCGGACGACGAAACGTTTCAGTTGATGCGCGAAAGCGGCTGCATCGGCGTGTTTCTGGGGATCGAAGCGGGGGACCAGCGGGTTCTCAACAATATGAACAAGTTCGCGGACCTGGACCGGTATCGCTACGGTATCGAAAAACTGACCGGGCAGGGCATCGTTTCGCACGGTTCGTTTATCGTCGGATTTCCCGGTGAAACGGAACAGAGCGTCCGGAACACGCTCGCGTTTCTGGAGGGCAGTCCCACGACCTTTTTCAGCGCCCAGCTCTGTTTTCTGGATCCGCAATCACCGATCTACCGGCGCGCGGCGCAGTTCGGCATCGAAGGCGCCGGGTACAGCTGGCGACACAATTCGATGAACTGGAAGGAAGCCGCGGACTGGACCAGGTTTCTGATCAGCAGCGTGAAACAGTCCACGGCCCTGACGCTTTACGGGGATGTCTGGTCCATCCCGTATCTCATCTCAAAAGGGATATCTGTCGATACCTTCGCGCGCTTCAGTCGCGTGGCGCGAGATATGATCGTGGCCGGGTTCGATGACGCTCCAGGCGATTTTACCGCACAGCACGACGCGCTTCGGGCAATTTTCGCGTAGAATAAAAATTTCAATTATTAGAAACGCGCTCCTCTCGCCCGTTCAGTTCGATCGACGGCTGCGGGGGAACAGCGGCGGGCTTTGTCGGCGGTTCGGGCAGGACCCAGTGATCCTTTGATACGAACAATTTCGGCACCCGCAGATCGACCGATTGCGCCAGCTTCCGGGCCTCCGTGAGCGAGGAATCGAGTTCGTAATAATTGGGTTCCATTCTGGTGATGAGCTGGTCGATGTGACAGAAGCTCCTGGTCAGAAGAGTGGTCGCCTGGGCCAGGGAGGAAATGTAACCGGCGCTGTTGACGAGCTTCAGAAGAACGGACGGATGAGACACCATCCACTGGAAGATCCCCCAGTTCCCGCTGTCCTTGACGTTTAGATAAAAATCCGGTGACCAGCAGGAGCCGACCGAAAGCACGGAGAAATGATCCTCGATCGGCCTGAGTTTTTCGGGCGCGATTTTTTTCATGGCCTGCAGGATGTAGGTAATCGCCGTCAGGCTCGGATTCATGGCGTAGACGTAGCCGTCGATGTAATGCCCTTCGAGCGCGCCGCGGCCTTTGAAGATTGGAAAAGTATTGGGATCGGGAATCGCGGTGAGCGCCACGTCCACCAGGCGAAAATCGAAATTGGGCGAATGGTTTTTGATCACCAGGTTCTGGAAGATGCGCGGTTTCCAGGTGGGCGTTTCGAGTGTTCGATTCGCGCCGTCCAGACGAAACGAGGGAATGACGACGAATCGACCCTTCGCGGCCAGGTGGCCGAGCGTTTCGTCGCCGAATTCGTCTTCCAGAACCTGTTTTAATTCGGTGAACTCGTACAGAGGGGTGAACAGGACCTGCATCCACATGGCCGAAGTGGTAATCATTTGAAACGGGTCCCAGGCGAATTTTTCCAGCAGACGGCCAAGACGGACGATCAGATTCGGTTGCAATTCCGCGAATTTCATGATCAACCGACGGGCTTTCGCGACCGCGACTGTCGGATCGAGTTCGGACGCCAGGGCAAGGGCCACGAGCGCGCCGGCCGACGTCCCGGTATACACCTGGGTATTATCCAGAAACGGCTGCTGATGCTGGAGCCGCGCGATGATCGTGGGCGCGAAAATCGCGAACGGATCGTTTCCCCCCGCGATGGAAAGGATATTGTAATGATCTCGGATTTCCGGGTTGGTGTGCATTGTATTTCTCCGAAAAAAAAAGTTTAAATAATTTACTAAAAAAACCACCGAGAGTCCATGAGGGGGACCGGCGTGGTCCCCCTAAACTCTGAGCGTAAGCGAAGAGTTTTTTCCCGAACCAGGCTCCAGTGGAGCCTGGTAAACGCGCAAGGGATCGACGGCCGGCCCTCCGGCCGGAGAGCCCGGTCCGCGTAAGCGGATGCGCCCTGAATTGACCCCCAACGCTTGTTCTCTTTTTTGAAAGGGAGCGACGTTTCGGTGAGGTTTTTCCTGTGAAAATAATTTTGGTACCCTGAAAGTACTTCCAGTGTCGACGGACCTGGAAGGCCGATGGGAATAAAGGCATTTGCTCGCTATGGATCGCAAATGCGGGTTCATACCGCTTCGCGGTATGGGTTGTTCTGTGTTGAGAGGCTTTTGACCTCGTCACGGAGATAAATCTAAACCGGCCACCGCAAACACTCTTGTGGGCTGTAACCAACAGCACCGCGAATAGGAGTGCCGGTGTCACAATCAGGGACCGCAAGTCCTTCTGTTCCGTCTGGCGCGAATGCGCAAGGAGAAAACTATGAACACGGGAACAGTTGGTCTGAATATCGGGAAACGCTCGATTGAGGCGATTCGCCTGGTGGATGGCGAAAAACCGGAACGGTTTCGATCGAGTACGAATGGGGGTGGATTGATCGCTCTGATCGAGTGGTTGCGCAAAATGATTAAGACCGGGGGACTCTACCGGTATGGAGATGACGATTTGTTGAACCGAAAATTGGTTCAGTATGGCCTTGTTTAATAAAGGGTTCAGATAGGGCCTCTGTAAATTAACATAGGAAGGGGCACGGGGAGCACGGGGACGCCCCATCCTGTATTCCATTGTCGCACACGTTGCGGAACGAACCCCCGTGATCCCCGTGGTAAAAAAAATAGTTCCGTTGTTGGAATAATTCAAATCACTCAATCCCAGGCAACCGGCAGCGATTTCAGCCCGCGCCCGGTGATACCCTCCGCGCGCCAGATCGGTTCGGCGGCCAGGCGCGGGGCCGGCAGTTTCTGGAACGTCTCGCGAAACACCAGGCCCGCCAGCGCCCGCGCGAGACCCGCTCCCGGGCAGGAATGCGGCCCCAGGCCGAAGGCGATGTGCCGGCCCACGTTTTTCCTTTCGATATAGAACCGGTCCGGGTCCTCGAAAACGGCCGGGTCGCGATTGGCCGCCGCGAGCACGGGATAGACGAGTTCGCCCCGCCGGATCCGCTCCGGACCCAGGTCCAGATCGCGCAGGGCCACGCGGTGTACGATCTGCGCCGGGGACGTGAACCGTAGCGTTTCCTCCACCGCCCCGGCCGCGCTGGCGGGGTGTTCCCTGAATATTCGTAATTCCTCTTGATTTTCTATGAATGCGAGAAAACCGACCCCCAGGAGATCGCGTGCGGTCAGGCTGCCGGCGATTAAAAACTGAACCATCCAGTACGGTGTTTCACTGGCGGAAAGTTGCGTCACCTGCGACAGGTACGCGAGCAATTCCTCCAGCGCGTCCTCGGCTGTTCGCAGAGCTGTCCCCGGGGGCAGCGCGCAGTGCCGCAGCCAGCCCGCAAGGAGCGGAGCGTCCTCCACCGGCAGTCCGATTTCGCGCGCCGCGATCGCCAGCGGCAGGACGTCCGCGACGGCGCTCTGGAGATCGATCAGGCCCGTACCGCGCGCTGCCACGAACGTTCGTGCCAGGAAATCCGTGGCGAACGCGAGCGCCCGCGCCGTTCGGTCCTGCGCGAAATGCGGCTTGAGAAACGCGCGCCCCTGCGCATGCGCGGCGCCTGCCTGGAACAATACCGTTTCCGTATACAGTCGGGTCAGGTGTGGAAACCGATCGGGATGATACTCCGGCATCTGGCCGAACACCAGGCTCATGCGCTGCGATCCGAACGCGTCCGAATTTCGCAAAACCTCCACGCACAGATCGTAACCGGTCACCAGCCAGCCGGCCAGAGCCTCCACGCGCAGCACCGGGGGGGAACCGCGCAGGGTTGGAACCGGTTCGGGCGGTTTCATGAATGCGCTCCTCGCCCCGGCAGGGCCCGCGCGAGCGCTTCGTGTTTGAGGTCGTTCAAAAATGCGCGTGCGACCGTCGGATCCAGAGATTTCGCGCAATAGGCGAAACCCAGCGAAAGTGATTGTTCGCAAACGGTCATCATCAAAAGAAAGTTCGGCGGCCTGAGCAGGTGCGAATACATCCGCGCGAAGTGACCACGCACCGCGCCGAAGTTCGTTGCGCTTTTATCCACGAGCATACTGCTGAACAGCGGGGGCAGGACCGCGTCCGCGTGAGTTTTTTTGAGCACCAGGGCCGGCAACCCCGCCAGCGGTAGCAGAGATTCGGGCAGCAGGCGGAACGCCGCCCAGTCGCCCAGACCCATCATGTTTTCTTTCAGACCACGCACCTGCCGGGCCACCTGGCGCGCGGTCGTATCCAGCGATGAACCTGGATCATCGCCGACGCAGGGATAGGCGAACGCGGCCAGGTTTCCGATTCCCACCGCGTGCAGGGGGGGCGGCCGTAAATACCGGCGCAGGTCGACGGCCATGCCGATTCGGTGCGCGGTACCCGGCGCGGGCTGGATTAAATTCGCGAGAGCGCGAATGTACGCGGCCATGACGACTTCGTTGAGGGTGACGTTCAAACGCCGGCGGTACGCCTGCAGAGCCTGAAACTCGGCTTCGTAAAAATCAACAAAGGCGTACGACCGATCGAAGGGCGGCTCCGCCCGCCTGGCCGGCACGTGAAAATCGCCGCGACCGTGGGCCAGAATGTCCCTCGCGTCCTGGCCGAATCGTCGCAGCGCTCGCAGCCAGCCGTTCGCGCCAAGCGACGCGCCCAGGCCGTTCCAGTCGCGGGGCGTGGGATCGGAAAAAGCGCGCAGGCCGGGTTCGCGTTCAAGGCGACGATAGAGACCGGCCACGGTGTTCAGAACCTGGATCGCGCCGCGCGCGTCGGTGGCGATATGATTGAACTTCAAACAGAGCGTGTCGCGATCGCCGCGCGCGACCAGCGCCCGCATGACCGGTCCCGACTCGACCGGGGCGGGCGCAGAGGTGAAAGCTGCTACTTCGTCTATTTTTTTACTTTCTGATAAATAACGAATTTCGCATACATCCAGATGATCCAGATCCTCGCGTCGCGCCCAGGCGGGAGCCAGGAAATCGTCCTCGTAACGGCAGCCGAGTACGGGATGAACGTCCATGGCCAGGCGCACGGCCCGCCGGATGCGGTCTTCGTCCAGTCGCCCGTCCAGATCCAGGGCGTAGCTGAAATTCATGTCGGAAAACCAGCGTCCCAGATAGGCCGTGCGGTCGGTATAGGTGGCCGGCAGGCGCGCCGGAACGTTCGCGACCGGCCGGACGGTCCGGACCGGCGCCACGGTCGCGCCGGAAACCGGGCGGCCGTCGAGCACGGACTGAATGGCACCGGCCAGAGCCGGCGCGTTGTGTTCGTCCAGCAGAGTCATATGGTTACCCGGTATGGTAATAACTTCCAGACCGCCTGTCGCGAAAGCGCGCAGGTTCTCACGCAGCCCGTGCTGAAGCCCGGGTAGAGACTCGTGCTCGCTCAGGAACAGGTGCAGGCGCGCGCGCACCGGACGCGGCCGGTAGCGATGCAGGGCCAGGAAGATATCCCGGTAGACCACCGCGTAACGCGGCAGATCCCCCGCCAGGCGCGCGAAGAGTCCGGCCAGGTCCAGGGGTGCGTCGGGCGTCGGCGGCACGATCCCGATCAAACGCAAGAGATTTCGTAGATCGTTCGCGGAGCGCAGGGGCGACTGCGCCAGATTGGCGATCATGGCCAGGGCCGAAATGAGCATGGCCCCCGGGCCGGCCCCCCCGGGCAGGCCCGCGTCCAGCAGACCCACGAATCCGAGGGCTTCGCCGGCCGCTTCCAGTTGCCGGGCCATTTCAAACGCGATGACGCCGCCCGCCGACCAGCCCGCGATGTGATACGGACCCGCGGGCCGCGCGGTTTTCATGGCGGCGATGTACGCGGCGGCCATAACGCTCACGTCCGTTTCAGGAATTTCGCCAGTTTCAATGCCGCGGGCCTGAAAACCGAAAACGGGATGATCCACGAGCGAACGCGCCAGCGGGATGTAACACAGGGGCGATCCGCCGCCTGGATGAACCAGGAATACCGGGGCTCCGCTTCCGGTCGCCTTGATGCGCACCAGCGGCAGACCGGGCGCGGCGGTCTCCAGCGAACGCAAGGCCCCTGCCTGCTCCGCGATCGTACGCGCCGTGAAAAGCGTGGCGGCCGGCAGTTCACGCGCGAAGGAACGGCGAATTTCGCCGAGGAGGCGCACGGCCAGGAGCGAATGGCCGCCAAGTTCAAAAAAGTCGTCCGTGGTCGCGATGCGGGATCGTCCCAGTACGTCGCGCCAGATCGACAGGAGTTTGCCTTCGAAATCGCGTTGAAGTTCCGCGTCCAGTCCGTGCGTTCCCTGCGGGGCCCCGGGCGTTCGTTCGAGATCGATCGCGACTCTGTGTAAGCGACCCGCCTGATCGATCCGCGCGGTTTCACCCGTTCGCGCCACGAAACCCTTCGGTCCGTCGAGAACCAGTTCGCCGATGCCACCAGGCGGAACCGGGTGTCCCGCCGGATCGATGATACGGGCGGAACAGGGCGACAGGGGTCGTCCACGGACGGGCCACATGACGCGGGGACTCAGGCGTCGGATCCTTTGCGCGAGTACTGGCAGGGGGAACGAGCCGGGCCGCAGCATCTGCCAGAGCTGGAGGCCAGGGGCGCGTGCGCGCAGGGTCCGCAGCGTGTCGTACGGCGCCTCCTCCCTTGCGATCAGGCAGCGCAAACGTCCCGGGCCGCCGGTCGATTTCGCGATCGATTGAATTATTTCATTCGACGCGAATAGAAACCCGGGCGGCCAATCGGAGACGGTGCGCGGCGCGTCCGGTGTCCAGACGAAACACGCGCCTTTCAGCAGGGCGATCAGCGCGAGCAGCGGATCGTCGCCCCCGACCAGGTCGCCGGGGCGGAGGTCGATAGCGATTCCGGCCTGGACGGCAAGGCCGCTTACGAGCTCCTGCGTGAGAGTCAGGCCTGTCCCGCTCTCGTCGGCGGTCAACAGGGCCGGGAGGGCGGGGTCGACCGGGGTTGGAGTGTATTCGCGAGAATCTGACTCAAATAATAAATGCGCGAATTCGAAATTCGGCACGCCGACCAGGGACGCCCGGCCGGTCGCGGTGAGGCAAAAATGGGCGGCCTGGAGCGGTGATGGATTCAACCGCAGAGCCCCCACCGATCCGGGGCCGTATCCGCGCGAGCGCAACGACCCGGCGATTCGATTCGCCTGATCGTCCAGTTCCGCGTACGTGGTCTCACGCCCGTTCCAGCGCAGTGCCGGACTTTCCGGAAAACGACGGGCCTGGCGCGCGAAGCCCGCGCCGATCGTGCGCGGCTCCCGTCCTGAATACCCCGGGAACGTACCCCGGGCCACTGTGGCCGGCCATTCCATATCGCTGATACGCAGGTCCGGACTCCGGGCGATGGTTTCCAGTAAAAACAAATACTGCCGCGCCAGGCGCCGGATGGTTCCGTGTCGGAAACGGCTCGTCTTGAAAATGAACCGACCGGAGAGGCCGGAGTGACTTTCGTCCAGGTATAACTCCAGATCGAACTTCGCCCCGATCGCGGGCAGCGGGGTTCGGTTCCAGTCCGGCTCATTCAACCCCGATTCCGGTTTTCCCTGGTACGCGAAAACCGCCTGGAAGATCGGATTCTCAGAGGCGGACCGGTCCGGGTTCAAAGCGGCCACGACCCGATCAAAAGGCGCGTGCGCGCGGGAGAGGTCGCGCAGCACGCCGCGACGCACGCGCAGAAGAATTTCGCGAAATGATAAATTTCTATTAAAATTAGTGCAAATAGCGATCATATTGACGAACAGGCCGACGGTCCGTTCAAAGGGCGCCGGCCGATTGGCCACGGGCGAACCGACCGGAACCGTAGTCTGACCCCCGATCCGGTGGAGCAGGGTCTGGAAAGCCGCCAGGTACAGCATGAAGGGGCTGAACGTTTCCCCCATCAGGGCCGCGGCGAGTTCGCGCGTAAGCGACGCCGGAATCTGAAACGGTATTTCGCCGCCCGCGGCGGACGGGACGGGGGGCGCGGGGAAATCGGCGGGCAGACGGAGCGGCCGTACGTGTCGCAGGCGTCGTTTCCAGTACCGCAACTCCGCGTTGAAATCCTGGTCCCGTTCGGCCAGAGCGAAACGCGACCAGGGCGCCCGTTCGATTGGGACCCCGTCGGACTCCGGGGTGAATAAATCGTGCAGGATGATTTCGATCGAGCGCCCGTCCGCGATAAGATGATGAAGATTGAGCAGAAGCAGAGTTCGCCCGGATTCAAGTCGAAATAGATTGGCGCGAAAAAGCGGACCCGTGGCCGGATCGAACGGCCGGCGGGCTTCCCGCTCAATTTCCGACATCCCCGCCACGGCGCGCGGTTCAGCCAGTTTAAACGGTTCGGGATCACAGGTCACCTGGACCGGACCGGCGGGGGTTTCCACAAACCGGGCGCGCAGGGCGGCGTGCCGGCGCACCAGGGCCGTCAGCGCTCGTTCCAGATCGACCCGCTGCCCTTCGCGAAAATCGCCCGCGAATTCCAGGAGAACGGGCATGTTATAAATTTCCGGCAGTGAGAGAATCTTTCCCAGAAACCAGAGGCCGCGCTGCGCGAGAACGGGCGGCAGTTCCTGATTCGATTCCTGAGATTGTGCCGCCGCCACAGGATCGGGCGGGCGGTCCCCGTCCGCGCGGCCGTTGCCGGCCTCTAACGCGTTCTGGATGAACCGCGCGAGGTCGGCGGGGGTCGGGTGTTCGAAAAGATCCCGGACCCGCACCGGGGTGGCGAGTTGTTCTTGAATCCGGGCGGCGAGGCGCAGGGCGCTCAGGGAATGCCCGCCCTGCTCGAAAAAATTCGCCTGCGCCTGGAAATCCACAATACCAAGCGAATCCGCGAACAGCCGGCGAAGATCGTTTTCCAGTCGCGGAGACGCCGGAACATTCGGAATCCGCGGGTCGACTTGCGCGGGCGCTGCCTCAAATCGAACTCCTGCGCGCCGGGAAAAAATTTCCCCCAGGCGCAGGTCCGGAAACTCCGCTGTCCGACTCAGGGTATCCAGAAACAAATCGCCGACGCCCCGGGCCGTCTGGCGGTCGCCAGGGCTCCGCCGCACCAGCAGGAAACCCGCGAGTCGCTCCGGCTGTTCCCAGAGATGCAGTTCCAGCGGCAGACGCGCGGTGCTCAGTTCGAACGAAACCGGGCTAACCCGCAGTCCTTCGAGGGTGAAGCTCTGGCCTGGGGGACCACCGTTCCGGTACATGAACATCGTTTGAAAAAATGGATTGATCCCCGGCGCGCGCGGTGGCGCGAGCATGCGTACCAGACGGTCGAATGGGACGTCCTGGTGCGCCAGGGCTTCCAGCACCGTCCGGCCCGTGCGCCGAACGATTTCGCGAAAACATAGTTCGGGGTCAGGCGCGGTACGCAGCGCGACCGTATTTAAGTACAGGCCGATGGCATCCAGCGTTGCCTGGTAATGCCGGCGGGCCACGGGCGCGCCAATGGCGAAATCGTTCTGCCCGGTCAGTCGCGTCAGGGCCGTCGCGTACGCCGCGAGCAAGACCGCGAAAAGACCGGTGGATTCTCCTTTTCCTAATTTTTCAATTTTTTTGCGAATTCGGTCCGGAATCGCGATCGGAACCATGAACGCGTCATGGCCGGCGTCCGCATTCCCCGGCAGCCGCAGATCGGGCAGGTCCTTGAGCCGCTCCCTCCAGTAGGCGAATTGATCGGTTCTGGCGGGCGTTCGGTCGCGCTCCCCCTCCGCGCGCGCGTAGGCGCCGTACTGAAGTTCGACCGGCGGGAGCGAGACGGGCCTGCCGGCGCGCAGGTCCGCGTACAAGGTTTCGATTTCGCGCGCGATCAGATCCAGCGACCAGCCGTCCGCGATGATATGATGGAAATTCAAAATCAGCGCGTGGTCGTCCGCGTTCAGCCGGGCGATGCCGGCCCGCAGCGGTGGGCCGCGCAAAATGTCGATCGGAGTGCGGTCGAGTTCCGCCGCCAGGCGCGCGAGTTCAAGCTCGCGTTCCGGATCGGGGCGATGCGAAAGATCGATGGGGTTGACGGTACAGACCGGGTCCCCCGGCCGCCAGGCGGGCCCGTCCGGTCCCTGAAAAAAAACCGCGCGTAAAATTTCATGTCGCCGCGTAAGTTCCGCGAGCGCGTCCTCAAGCGCCGTGCGATCGAGCGGTCCGTGAATCCGGACCGCGATCGACATGATGTAATGATTCGCGCCGCCCGCGTACCGATCCAGAAAAAAAAGAGCTTCCTGGGCGGGCGAAAGCTGATATACCGCGTCGGTCCCGGCTGTTCTGGACGGATTCCCGGCGGCGATCCGATCCGCGCGCGGTTCCAGCCCGCGAATGGTCGCGGCGAGAGACCGGACCGTGAGCGCCGACAGCAGCGTCTGTAACGATACATCGACGCGGAATGATTCGTTGATCCGACCGAGCAGCCGCAGGGCGATCAACGAGTGTCCGCCCAGTTCAAAAAAATTCGCGTCGGGAGGGACATCCTCCCGGCCCAGGGCCCCGGCAAACAGGAGGCGGACCACCCGTTCGGTTTCGTCTTCGGCGGCGTTGCGCTGTTCGGCGGGCCGGGCCGTCGCGTGCGCGGGATGGCCGGAACCGGAGAGTACGGAGCGATCGATTTTACCCGTCGGTGTCAGCGGGAACGAAGCGTGATGGACGAATTCCGCCGGAATCATCGCTTCCGGCAGAGTCGCCGCCAGAAAGGCGCGCAGGGAGCCTGGCGTAATTTTTTCGCTATGATCGCTATGGTTTTTTTTCAGGTGAATATGGGCCACGAGGCGCGTATCGCCATCGCGCGTGAGACCGGGAAGGACCACCGCGTCCGCGATGCCCGGAACCGCGCGCAGGCGCGTCTCGATTTCTCCCGGTTCCACGCGGAATCCGCGGACTTTAAGTTGAAAGTCCACGCGCCCGACGAATTCGATGTTGCCGTCCGCGCGGCGCCGCCCGCGGTCGCCCGTTCGATACAGGCGCGTCGGCAGGCGGGGGTCGCGCCGGGCCCAGGCGGCCGGCGCCGCGACGAAACGCGCCGCGGTCAACTCCGGCTGGCCCGGGTATTCGAGGGCGAGGCCAGGGCCCGCCAGGAATATTTCGCCCACGAAACCTGGCGCGACCGGGGTGAGGCGTTCGTTCAGGATATACGCCGTCGTGCGCGCGATCGGCTTTCCGATCGGGACGGTGCCCGCGGGCAGGGGGCTCTGAATCGGATAATACGTGGCGAAAGTGGTGCATTCGGTCGGACCGTATACGTTACACAGGGTTGTCGGAGCGCCGGCTTTCAGGACGCGGTTCACGGCGGCAGGGTCGCCCTGTTCGCCTCCGAACAAAAGCACACGCAAACAGGCGAAAACGTCCGGTTGTTCGCGCGCGAACAGATTGAAAAGCGCGGTGGTCAAAAACAAAATCGAAATTTCGTGTTCGCGCAGGAAGGGACCGAAACGCGCCGGATCCAGCAGAGTTTCGCGCGGGATTCCGACCACGCAGGCTCCGTTCAGGAGCGCGCCCCAGAGTTCGAACGTCGCCGCGTCAAAGGCGACGTTCGCGGCCTGTCCGATCCGGTCCGTTGCCTGGATCCGGATGTAATTGGTGTCCCGCACCAGGCGCACCACGCCCCGGTGCGGGATCAGGATGCCGCGCGGTCGCCCGGTGGAGCCGGAAGTGTACATTAAATAAATCGGATCGTCGGGATTCGGTTCGACCGCCGTGCCATGGCGATTCTCCACCGCGCCACGCACACCGTGGGACTGCGCCGGTCTGATCGCCGCCGCGTATTTTAGCACCGTTCCCGCGAACTCCGGAATAGTATCTTCAAGACCGGGCCCCACCACGAGATGGCGCGCCGCGCTGTCCTCGAGCATGAAAACGTTTCGTTCGCGCGGCTGGTCCGGGTCGAGCGGGAGATACACAGCCCCCGCGCGCACGACGGCCAGGAGCGCGGTCACAAGAGCGGCCGAGCGTTCGAAGAGCAGCGCGACACGCTCCCCGGGTTCAATCCCCGCATCGATTAGCACCCGCGCCAGCCCGGCGCTGGCCAGGTCGAGTTCCGCGTACGTGAAGGAACCGTCCGCGAACGTCAGGGCCGGACGATCCGGCCAGGCGAGCGCCGTTTCGGCGAACAGCCGCGCGCAATTAGATTTCGGTTCCTCAAGAACAAAATGATTACAGGCGAAAAGTTCCCGGTCCTGTTCCTCCGGCCCGGCCAGCTCGAACGTGTCAAGGGCCTGATCCGGTCGTTGGGTCACTTCCCGCAGCAAGCGCAAGGTCTGGCGAGCCAGTTGATCCACAATGCCGGGAGCGAACCGGTTCGCGTCATATACGAACTGGAGACGCGCTCCATTCGCTTCGGGCAGATACGCGAAACTCAAGCTATAATGCGAACGGGAATCGGAAAAAAATTTTTCGACGACGAAGTCCGCCCCGGGCGGCAGCGTCGGCAGCGGTAATTTTTCGTACGCGAACACCATGTCGAACAACTCGCTCCCACCCGCGACCGGAGACGCCGCCTGGATGCGCGGCAGGGCCGAATGTTCGTAACGGTGGAGTCCCTCCTGGTGCGCCTGGATTTCGTGCAGAGTCTCCAACACGCTGGCCGTCGGGCGCAGACGCGCGCGAAAGGGCAGAGTGTTCACGCAGGGGCCGATGATAAATTCGCAACCGGGCAGGGCGGGCGAGCGTCCGGCGAAGGCCATGCCGAATACGATGTCTTCGCGCCCGGTCGCGCGTGCGGTGATGAGCGCCCAGACGGTGGCGATGACCATGGCCTGGCTCAGACCCCGGGCGCGCGCGAAGGTTTCCAGTGCTCCGGTTAAATCGCCCGGTACCGCGCGGTCCAGCACGCGGCTTTTCGGGTTCCGGTCAGCGGCGGCTTCTGTCGCGCCGGGTAGCGGGGTCGGCTCCGTGAAACCGGCAAGCGTTCGGGTCCAGAATTCGGTTTCGCCCGGCCACTTTGTTTTTCGCGAAAACTGAATAAATTCAGAAAAATGAGAATTCGGCGCGGCCGGGGCCCGCCCGGCGTAACTCTGGAAAATTTCCGAGAGCAAGAGCCCCCGCGACCAGCCGTCCAGAATGAGATGATGGTTCGTGAACACCAGACGCAGCAGATTCTCTTCCAGGCGAACCAGGGCGAAACGAAGCAGCGGGGCGCAGGTCAGATCGAATCCGGCCGCCCGGTCCTCCGCAAGGAAAACGCGCGTGGCCGCCTCCCGGCCCGCGGGGGAAAGCCCGGAATAATCCAGGAGCCGTACCGGTATTTCGGCCGCGGTGCCAACAAGTTGCAGCGGTTCACGCAAATCGCGCCAGGCGAAGGCAGTCCGCAAAACCGGATGACGCGCGCTGAGGGGCCGGCAGGCCGCCGCCAGTCGTTCCACATCCACCGACCCGCGCAGGTCCACGGTGAGCTGTTCCAGGTAGAAGCCGGCGTCCGGGCGGCGCAGGCAATGAAACAGGATGCCCTCCTGCACCGGCGTCAGTCGGTACGCCTGCTCGACTTCAATCTGTTGTTCTTTGACGATCACTGACGGTACCGTACCATGTTTCGCGCCCGGGCCAGATCGGCGGGGTCGATGGCTTCCTCATCTTCGGATTCGATTTCGAATCCCGGGGACGCGTTCGCCGTTTCGCTTAAATACTGACCGAGGGCCGCGACCGTCGGATAACGAAACAGAACGCCTGGCTCCAGTCCCAGCCCGAGTTCGCGCGCGCGCGGAACGAGTCGCAGTGCCAGAAGCGAATCGCCGCCCAGCTCGAAAAAATTGTCGTGCAGACCTACCTGATCGATCCCCAGGGTCGCGCCCCAGAGCCCGGCCAGAGTTTGCGTGAGCGGGGTGCCTGGTGCCTCATAGGGTGTGGCGAGATGCGGTCGCGGGTGTTGCGTGACGGGAGCGGGAGCGGTGTCCCCGCTCAGTCGTCGCCTGGCCGCCCCGTCAACGGCCAGGACCTGGACCACGGGCGCCAGGCCGAGCGGCAGGGCGGCGAAAGCCTCCAGGGCCGCGGCTGGTGTCAGTCCCCCGACTTCGTCCGACTCCGCGCGGGCGAGCAGGGTTTCGTAAAGCTCTCCCCGGGCCGGCGCGACCGGTTTCGCCAAAAAATTGCTCGTTATACGTTTAAGTGTAAACGCTTCGATGCGCCCGACGGGGCGATGCTCCGGATCGAAAAATTCCACCGTACACGCCAGAGTGTCCGCGCCCTGGGCGGGGTTGCGGCGGATTCTGGATGTGAGGCGCGCCGGCAGCGGTCGTTCAAGCGTGAAACGGCGATAGGACAGCGGGAGCAACAGGCCCTCCGCCTCGCTCGCGAGCGCGCGCGCCAGGCCCACGCTGAGGTCCAGCAGAGCGGGGTGCAGAGGCGCCGCGGCAACTTCATTCGCGAAAACAGCGGGAAATTCAATTGACGCGATGATTTCGTCGGGCGCGCGCCACAGGTCGATCCGCGCTCCGGTCCAGTGTTCACCCAGCTCCAGAGTACCGGCCCGCGCGAGCGAGCGGAGCAGGGATGATCCGTCCGTACACCGCGCGCCCACCGGCGACTGCGGCGGCGCGTTTTTCATAAAAGCCGGTGGGGATTCCGGCAGCGCGCGGATCTGACCGGTGGCGTGCTCGCAGTATTCACCCGTTGCGGTGCGGCTCAGTAGAAAAAAATGTGTGGCGGCCTTTCCCCCCCCGCTGCCGGTGCCCCCGCGTTTCAGAATTAACAGGAGCCGCATGGGCGACCCCTCGTCCGCGAACACAGGCTGTAAAAAAAGAACTTCGTCGAACAGAACTGGCGCGAATTCGCGGTCTTCCGTGAACGTCTCGCGAACGAGTTCCAGACAGGCCGTGCCGGGCAGGAAAGCGCGGCCCTGGTGGCGGTGTTCGTTCAGGACCCAGTCCCGTTCGGGAGACAATTCGATTTCACGCGTCCGCACGTCCGCACCGCGCCCGGCCATACCCGTATCGCGCCAGCGGTCCCACTGAACGGAAAGTACGTTTGATAAATTCGCCTTGTTTTTTCTGAATTGTTTCTTCGCGAATCCATCCAGGAATGCGTTCGCGGCCGCGTAATCGGCCTGTCCGGCATACCCGACCTGTACTCCCAGGGACGAGCAGAACAGGACGAAATCCGGCGCGTCCGCGCGCGCCGCTTCCAGGAGATTCAACGTTCCGTCGACCCGCGGCGCCAGGGTCGCGGCGATTTTCGCCGCGTCGAGTTGTTCGATCAGGCCGCCCGCGGGCAACCCCGCCGCGTGAATCAGGCCGCGCACCGGACCGAAGCGCACGCGGATCTCCGCGAAGGCTCGCGCCGTGGCGTCGCGGTCGGTTATATCGACGGTCAGATCGAAGATTCGTTCCCTGGCCTCCTGCGATCCGGGGGCGGGGAACAGGGCACTGACCGGGTTTCGCGAAAGTCGCACAACCGTCAGGTTTTCCAGCGTGAGCAGGTGGCCGGCGATCAAGCGCCCGATGCCGCCCGATCCGCCCGCGATTACGTACACGCCGCCGGGCCGCAAGCGTCTGCGAAGTTCCAGGTGCGTGATACGCTCCGCGGCGGGCGAATCGAATCCCCGCACCCAGCGAACCCCGGAGCGGTAAGCGGCGATCTTCGTTTCCGCGAAATCCCCCGGCGCGAACTCCAGCTCCGCCAGGGCCGCGCGAACACGGGCCTCCAGCCCTTCCTCAAGGTCCACAAGCCGGCAGGTCATCCAGGGGTATTCACGCGGAATGACCGCCAGGGGGCCCAGCAGGAAATGGGCTTCGGGCCAGGCGTGCTCCGCTCCCGTAACCGCCGCGATTCCATTCGTATAAAATAAAATTTCTACATGTTTAGACGAAATTCGCGCCAGGGATCGCGCGAGTTCCAGGGGCCGTTCCAGGAACCGTCGGCGCGCCGCGGCCGGATCGGTTTCCGCGGTGATGGCCCGCTCTTCCCCCGGGCCGCTGAGGCCGCGAAAATCGCAGACACGCGCGGGCAGGAGTTCTTCGGCGGCCAGGGTTTCCAGCAGGCGGTCAAGATCGGCCGGTTGATCGCCAAGGCGAAATTCGCGCGGGCCGGTGCGCGCGAAACGCGGCCCCGTGCGGACGAGGACCGGGGTGGCGGTCGGGCTTTGCATGGCCAGCGCGTCCCCCACTCCGGCGCCGATCCCGAATTCGTCCAGGTACAATAAAATCGGACCGGTACCTTCTGCCGCTTCCGGGGCCCGCGCGGGATACAACCAGCGTTCGAAGGACTCGATTCGCAAGCGCGCACCGGACGTGAATTCAGCGACGTTCGTTTCTTCCGCCGGGGTCGGGGCGATCACGGAAGTTTCCATTGAATATCGTTCGCGTTCGAACGGATACAGGGGCAGGCCGACGCGCGCCACATTCTGGTCCGCGAATGCGCGCCCATGGTCGACGGGAAAACCCGCGCCCCAGAGAGCGGCCAACAGAGATTCGAAGGCGCGCGGTTCATCCAGGTCAGGCCCGGCTCCACGCGAGCCCCAGGAAAATACGCGCAGCCGGGCCGGGTCCGCGGCCGCCTGGCGCGCCAGACCGCGCAGGGTTTCCCCGGGCGGAGCCTCCACGAACACACGGTCCGGATCGGCCAGCAGGGTCCGGAGGGCGTCCAGAAAACGTACCGGCTGG
>CAZVZS010000028.1:34850-35598 GCA_964631535.1 uncultured Leptospiraceae bacterium | reverse complement strand
CGCGTGTAGTAAGCGGGGTCGGTCGCTTCCGCCGCCGTGATCCAGGTGCCCGTCAGGCCCGACACGTACGGCAGGCGCGGCGGACTGAGCCGGACCTTTTCCAGGATCGCGCGAAATTCGCCCAGAATCGGATCCATTAAGAATGAGTGAAATCCACGCTCAACCGGGAGGATGACGGCCTGACCGCCCCGGGCGCCCAGTTCGGCGCGCGCGCGTTCCACGGCGGCGGCGGTTCCGGAGAGCACGCAGCGTTCGGGCGCGTTGACCGCCGCCAGGCAGAGGTCCGCCCCGAGCAGACCGCTGATCCGGTCCTCACCCAGAGCGACGGCGAGCATGGCGCCCGGGCAGGTGCGGGCCATCAGGCGGCCCCGGCCAGGGTGGCGGCGGTAAATTCGCCTGTACTGTGTCCGGCGAACGATTCGGCGAATACGCCGCGCTCCTGGAGCGAGCGCGCGAAGCTGTACTGGAGCGCGAAGAGGGCCGGCTGGATCTGTTCGGTCGTGAGCGACCCGCTTCCGAAAAGCACGGTGCGGAGATCGAAATCCAGCTTCGCCAGTTCGCGCGCGCATTCGTCCAGGGTCGCGCGAAACACAGGTTCGGTCGCGTACAGGCCCTGGCCCCCCGGGTTTCCGCCCGTGCCCTGGCCTGGAAACAGGAGCGTGAGCCTGGTGCGCGGCGGTTCGGCGCAGTCCGCCCCGGCACCGGCCTCCAGCAGGGCGGCCGCTTCCGCGTTCGATGCGGCCACCAC
>CAZVZS010000028.1:0-34840 GCA_964631535.1 uncultured Leptospiraceae bacterium | reverse complement strand
TCGCGGGGGGCGAGCACGAGGTGTTTTCCGGCGAGCGAAAGCCCGGCGACCGCGGGCCAGGCTGTAGGCGATATCGCCCGGGCGTTCGCGCGTTCCCCGTAAAAATCGGGCGAGTCGGGCCGTGGCCGAATCGAGCGCGCGCGGGTTTTGCGCGGAAACATGGAAGCTGAATAAATTACGCGAAATTGCCCCGTGCGGGGCGGGAAGGGGCGCCTGCTCCAGAGCGACGTGCGCGTTGGTACCACCGATGCCGAACGCGCTCACCCCCGCGCGCCGGACCGGACTCCGGTGGGCCCATGGTCGGTGTTCGGTGACAACGTAAAACGGACTTTCGTTCAGCCCGAGTTCCGGGTTCGCTTCGGAAAAATTTAAAGAAGGAAACAGTTCCGCGTGCCGCAGCGAAAGAATCGTTTTGATGAGTCCGGCGATGCCCGCCGCGGCGCCGGGGTGGCCGATGACGGTTTTCACCGAGCCGATCGCGCAGGAGGCGGCGGGGGCGCCGCGAAATACTTCGCCCAGCGCGCGCAGTTCGATCGGATCGCCGAGCACGGTGCCGGTGCCGTGGGTTTCGATGTAGCCGACCGTGTCGGGCGCGAATCCCGCGATGTGATGCGCCTCGTAGATCACGTCCGCCTGGCCGTCCACCGAGGGCGCGGTATAACCGACCTTTTCCGCTCCGTCGTTGTTGATCGCCGTACCTTTGATTACGGCATGGATGCGGTCACGGTCGCGCAGAGCGTCGGCCAGGGGTTTGAGCAGAACGAAGCCGACCCCGCGACCGGGAATCGTGCCCCCGGCTTTCGCGTCGAAGGCGCGACAGTGTCCGTCCGGCGCAAGATTGCCGCCTTCCTCGTAAAAATAACCGGGCGCGTCGAAAAAATACAGATCAGCGGCGCCCGCGAGCGCGAGATCCGCGTCGCCCGCGAGCAGGGCCTGGCAGGCCAGGTGGACTGAGACGAGGGCGGTGGAACAGGCCGTCTGAATGTTGATGGCGGGGCCGGTGGTTCCGAGTTTATAGGCGATGCGCGTGGCCAGAAAATCGGGCGCGTTCGCGAAAAAAGCCGCGGCGGGCGCAGGCCCGGTCAACTCGCGCGAAAGCTCGCGGCCGAGCCAGTAGGTGCCGAGTCCCGCTCCACAGTAAATGCCAACGCGTCCCTGAACGGAGCGCGGATCCAAAAGCGCGTCCTCGAAGGTGTGCCAGGCGCATTCGAGCGCCAGACGGTGCTGCGGGTCCAGGCGCGCGGCCTCCGTGGGTGAAAAACGAAAAAACCCCGCGTCGAACGTGTCCGCGCCGGCGATCGTGGCCGAAGCCGGGACGTAGCGTGGATTTCGTATGGTCGCTTCATCGATGCCGAGTGCGCGCAATTCGTCCGGGGTGTACCGGCGCGTGGCTTCGCGCCCCGCGCGTAAGAGTTCCAGGTATGCGTCCACGCCGTCCGCTCCGGGAAACCGCCCGGCCATGCCGATGACGGCAATCTGTGTGTCGGCCGCCTTCACCTCGGTCTCCTGGCCGCGCGGCGCCGGTCCCGGGCCTCGTTTGATTCAGGAGCGGCCGGGGTTGTCCGCGCTGTGTCCCCCGGCGCCTGGCCCGGCATGCGGGACGCGTGGCCAGGAGACCGGGCTCCCGCTGGCGGTTCATCGTTCCGGGTTAAAAACGCGACGAGCGTGTTGATCGTGGGATACTTAAACAAATCCGTGGGCGAGATCTTGCGGCCGAGCACGTTCTGAAGACGCGCCCCGATTTTGATCAGGAGCAGCGAATGGCCTCCGAGATCGAAAAAATTATCGTTGGCTCCCACCCGGTCGACTTTCAAAAGTTCGCGCCAGATTTCAGCCACCGTCGTCTCAAGGCCCCGGCCCGGCGCGGCGGAATCACCGCGCAGGGTGGGTCGGTGCCTGTCCGGAGCGGGCAGGGCGGCGCGGTCCAGTTTCCCACCGGGAGTTCGCGGGAATTCGTATAACCCCATGAACCGGGCGGGAATCATGAACTCCGGCAGGGACTGTTTCAGGAAGTCGCGGAACTCGCCCTCCATTTCGCTCATTTTTGCGCTCAAATAGGGATTGGTGAAAAGAGACGATCCGCCCCTTTCGGATTCCGGCTCCGGGGGTTCGGGCCAGCCGGACGCCGTGGCGGGCAGGAACACCGCGTCGAACTCGTCGGCGACGCGGGAACGCGCGCAACTCAGGACCGCGCGAAAACCGTGTTCGCGCGCGAGCGTCCCTATCATGGCGGGGTCCACCCCGTCGGAATTCAGACGCGCGTCGGGCACCCGTTCCAGGCAGAAGGAACCCGTTCCGGCGGCGAGTTTCGCGCGCAAACGGTCCAGGTCCGGCCTTTCCCCGGCGCAATCCTCCCGCTTAAGAACTGGCGGGCGGGCGGGCGCAGTTTTGCGAACCAGGGCGCTGTAACGAAAGCGCGTCAGATCGTTATGCGCGCTGCCGTTTTTGACGAGCGTGAGGACGGCCGGGCCAGGGGTCCGGGCCATCCGCGTGAAATAGGCGGGATCGAGTAAGAGTTCGCGGTCATCGCTCGCGGCGTGACGCCGTTCCACCGGCAGATTGCGAACATCGCCGATGAAAACCAGGCCGTCCGGTTTGAGCACGCGAAGCGCGCCGGTTATTACACCGCGCAGATACGTTTCGTCGGGGAAATACTGCGCGACCGAATTCAGGATGACGAGATCGAAATGATCCGCGGGGAAGTCCGTGAAATCGTCGGCGGCGCGCTCCGCCAGGCGCGTCTTCGCGGCTTCGGCCGGACCCAGTTCGGCTTTCAGGCGCGCGATGATTTCGCCTGAAAAGTCAGTCGCTGTATATTCGGCGCAATCGGGCAGGAGCGCGAACAGAAGCAAGCCGGTCCCGCAACCGATATCCAGGACACGCTCGAACCCGGTTCGTTCGCTGTATTCGCGAATTGTTTGTACGGTTTCGTCAAGCCATTCGCGCATCTCGTGGGGCGGGATGACCCGACCGTCGCGCTGGACCCAGCCGGTGGTGTCGAATCGCGGGTCGGCGCCGCTGGCGGTGTAGGTCCGGTCCCAGACGGCGCGCCACTGCTCCGTCGGTTCCCGCGCGCCGGGGGCGGACGCCCGCGCGAAAGTTTTTTCCCGGGGCGTCCAGTAGGCGAGCAGGGTGCCGGCCGCGTTGTCCGGGATGACGACCGTTTCGTTCACGGCCGGATGCGCGGACAGGGCCGCTTCGATTTCGCCGGGTTCGACGCGGTAGCCGCGGGTTTTTACCTGGTGATCGACGCGACCGATGAAACGCAGATCGCCCGCGGGCCCGCGCGTGACCAGATCTCCCGTGCGGTACATACGTTCATTCCCGCGGGCGAAGGGGTCCGGCAAAAATCGAAGAGCGGTCAGCTCCGGTCGATTCAGGTACCCGCGCGCGAGTCCGCGCCCGGCCAGGTAAAGTTCGCCGGGGATTCCGTCGGGCAATGGATGGCCGCCCGCGTCAAGGATGTACGCGCGGGTTCCGGGTAAAGGATGGCCGATGGACGCTTCGCCGCCTGGCTCGCGCAAAGCGCGCGTGGAGTACGTGGTATCCTCAGACGGCCCGTACAGATCATAGAGGCGCACACCGGGCAGGGCGCGGTGGATCTCGGTCACCAGGGTCTGGCGCAGGGGCTCGCCGGCCAGGTTGATGACGCGCGGCGATCCGGGCAGTCCCAGGCGAATCAGTTCGTTCATCGCCGATGGTACCGTGTTGACAAGCGTGACCGCGCTCGCTTCGCTGAGGCCTGCCCAGGCCAGGGCGTTCTCGGCCAGGAGAACGGTGCCACCGCAGGCGAGCGGGGCGAATATTTCGAACACGGATAAATCGAAGCAGAACGATGTGGCGGCGAGCGTGTGGGCCAGGTCTTCGGCGCTGTATGCGGACAATGTCCACTCGATGAGCGCGACGGCGCTACGGTGTTCGATGGCGACTCCTTTGGGTCGGCCGGTGGAGCCCGATGTATAAATTACATAGGCCAGATTACGCGGGCCGGGTACCGCTCCGGCGCCTGCCGTGCCGACCGGTTCGCGGGCGATTTCTTCTATATATAAAGCGGGGACGGAGCTGTTCGGTGGTTCCGCTCCCTGCCGCGCCAGGACCAGGCGGGCCCCGGAATCCTCGGCCATGAAGCGCACCCGTTCGGCGGGATAGGCGGGATCGAGCGGAACATACGCCGCCCCGGCTTTGAGGATCCCGAGCAGAGAGGCGATCAGTTCCGCTTCCCGGCGCAAATAAACGCCCACCCGCATTTCCGGACCGATGCCCCGCGCGCGCAGAGCCGCCGCGATTCCCGCCGCGCGGGCGTTTAATTCGGCGTAACTGAGACGTTCGCCACCGGCGATGAGCGCCAGGTTGTGCGGGGTTCGCCCGGCCTGTTCCTCAAAAAAACCGTGGAGGGTGGTGACGCCGGTGCGCTGTGGTGAGGGCTCGCGCGTCCCGGAAGCGATCATGCGGCGAACCAATCGTTCGCGCGCGGCGCCCTGGCTGAGTGGCTGTTCGCCGATCGGGCGGTTGTCCGCTGCCAGCAGACCGGTCAAAAGCACCGTGAAAAGTTCGGCGATTTGCCGCGCCCCCGCGGCATTGAACAGACCGGCGTCGTACTTCAGGGCTCCGGCGATTTCGTCTTCATGATCGGTCAACTCCAGGGTAAAATCGAACTGCCCTTCTGTCTGGGGGATTTCGAATCGTTCCAGCGAGAGCCCGTCCGTTCCGATCGGGTCGGCCTGGACGAGATAATTGAACAGAATCTGAAAGTAGGGGGTCTTTGCCGCATGACGTTCGGGCGCAAGATGTTCCACCAGCCGCGCGAAGGGCAGGGCGCTGTGGTCGAGCGCGTGGGCGAGGACGGCCCCGCTGCGCGTAACGAGGTCGCGAAACGTGTCATCGGCCGTGACCCGGGCCCGCAGCACGATTGGATTGACCAGGTAGCCGATCACCCGCTCTGACCCCGGCCAGGATCGCGCGGTGGCCGGCGTCCCGATCAGAATGTCTTCCTGCCCGGTGATCCGGTATACGAGCGCGAACAGGGCCGCGAGCAGAACCGAAGCCGCGCGAACTGCGGCCGCGGGAAAACGAAACCGTCGTGTGCCGCCCGAGCGCGCGGAGTTCTCGCCCGGGGTTTTACGCGTAAACGGCAGACGCAGCGGCGGCGGCGGACTGGCCAGTTGACGGCGCCAGGCGCGCAGGTCGGCGGCGGCGTTTTTTTCCCGCGTTCGTTCGGCCCGCAACGCGTCGCCCGAGGACGGCGCCGGGGGAAGGACCCGGCCGTCGTAGATCGCGAATAATTCATTTACAAGCAGATTAAGCGAAATATAGTCGATGACGATGTGGTGCAGTCCGATCACAAGAAACGTGAACGCCCCGCGCCGCGCCACCAGAACCCGCAGCAAGGGCCCCGCGCTCAGATCGTACGGCTTTTTGTGAAACGCGCGCAGCGCGCGGTACATGCCGTGAAACGACCAGGCTCTGGCGTCCAGGGTCTCAAATTCGAACAACGGTTCCGACCGCGGGGCGGCATGCGGTCCATGCGCTTTTTCGGGAAAAACAGTCCGCAGGCATTCGTGGCGCAGGCTCAGGGTCCGTACGGCCGCGCGCAGTCGCACTTCTTCCAGGTTTCCCCGGACGCGGGCCGCATACGAGACGTTGTAGGCGTCGCTCAAGGGCGCCTGGTGATGGATGAGCCAGAGCGCTTGCTGCCCCGCGGTCATCCCGGATCCGTCACCGGTCGCGTCTTCACGTTCCGTTCCGGTGTCTTCGGGAGCCGCCGCATTCAGGTCTGGCGGACGCGCGCCCGCGTGCTCAAGAAACTCGGCCACCTGGAGAATGGTGGGGCCCCGTAAAATTTTCGCGAGCCGCAGATCAATGCCGGTATCCTGGAGGACCCGGCCCCGCAGCCGAATCGCCGCGAGGGAATCGAAGCGCAGACCCAGGAGCGACCGGTCCAGAGGAACCCGCGCGACCGGCAGGCCCAGGGTTTCGGCCACGACGGCGCGGGTGTAAGCGGTGAGCGGCGGAATGCGGCCGGCCGGAACGGTTTCCGGTCCCGACCCGGGCGATTCCCGCTCCGGCCGGGCCGCGTCCGCGAACGCGCCGGAAAGCGGCCGGGGAAAAAAATCGATCGAACGTTCCGGGTCCCTGGTGGCCAGCGCGAGGATGGCCCGGTAGCCTTCCACCAATCCAACCGCGGCTTCCGGAGCGAGCAGCGCCGGATCGAACACGAAACGACCGCTGATCGTTTCGCCTGTTTCCATTAAGTAAAGGTACATGGCGAAATCGACCGCGGCCCCGTACGTTTCGCCCAGGTTCTCGACGGTCAGGCTCAGGCCGCAAGGCGCGCTCAGACGCGGTGTCCGTAAAAACGCGAACATGAGACCCGCCAGGGGCGTCAGCAACAGGCCGGCGGCGTCGACCTGTTCCACGGGGAGGTCCTGGTGCGCGAAGGCCCCGGTTACCGTTCCGCGCACGCGGCCCAGAAGGTCGCGAAACGAAGGGCGCCCGCGTAAATCGCCCCGCAACACGACGGGGTTCACGAAATACCCGATTGTCCGCTCCAGTTCGGCCCGGGCGCGTCCGGACGCGGGGCAGCAGAGAAAAAAATCCGGGTGTTCGGGTTCGTAAAAGAGGATATAATACGCCGTCAGGCAGGCCGTGAACAGGTTGACGCCCTCGTCCCGCGCCAGGGTACGCAGCGCCGCGCTGAGGCAGGCCGAAAGCTCGAAGGCCAGAGAGGCCGACTGCTCTTTTCTCGATAAAAAATAATTTCTGGCGAAAAATTCAGGACCGGCCACCCCGCCGGACAACTCCGTTTTCCAGAAGTTCTCAAGCGTCGCGCGCACCGGTGCCGTGGCGACGGCCGCCGTCTCCCAGCGGGCGTAATCCGCGTACTGAATGGCCGGTCCGGGAGCGGCCCGCGCCTCATCCGGGCGGTCGTACGCCCGGGCCAGATCATCCAGGAAAATTTCGAGCGAATCAAAATCAAAGGCGATGTGATGAATCGTCAGGATCAGCAGATGTTCTGTGTCCGCCTGGCGTACCAGGCAGGCGCGCAGGGGTATTTCGCGCGTCAGATCAAACGGCCGGCGCGCCTGACGTTCAAGTAGCGCGGCCAGGGCGGTTTCGTTCAATTCCGCCGCGCGCTCCAGCGTAAAAAAATCGGCGGCGAGCGCGGTCTGGACCGCGGTCCCGTTCGCGGCGGCGGTGTATACGCTGCGCAGAATTTCATGGCGACGAATCACCGCACGCAGCGCGGTCTCCAGACGGTCCGGGTCGAGCGGGCCTTGAAAGCGCAGGCGATAATTTAAATTATACGCGGAAGGGTCTTCGCGCAGGCGCTGCATCTGCCAGATGCGATTTTGCGCGAGCCCCAGCGGGGCCGGTCCCGTGTCGTCACTTCCGGTCAGCGGCGGGAAGGCCCGTTGAAACTCGATCAGCCGCGCGACCGCCTGGAAAAAATCCGCGTGTTTCATACCCGCGCGGCCTCCCGGCGGCCGAGATCGCCCAGTAATTTATGCCAGGCGTGTCCGGGATTGTTTTCGACCATTTCGACCACGCGGCGCATTTCGTTTAGAACGGCGGGGGCCTCGTCGTCGTATACTTCGCCCTGTAATAGTTTTAATACATCCAGGCGATAACGCGGATCCTGGACGAAGTACGTAAACAGGATGTTCAGGCGATAGTACAGCGAGATAAATTCGTACCAGTTGCGCGTGCCACGACGAATCTTCGCTTCGTACGCGCGAAACGCGTCCGCCTCCAGGACACCCGGGTTGGAGGCGCGCAGGGCCTGGATCAAATCCGCCGCGGCCATACGCGCCGCGTTCAGGGCGATGCTGACCCCGGAGGAGAAGATCGGATCGACGAAGCGCGCCGCGTCGCCGATGAGCACGAATCCGCGGCCGCAGACCGCGCGCATGGCGTAACTGTAATCGGCCTCGGCCGTGAACGGGCGCACCTGCCGCGCGGCGCGCAGACGATCGTACACGTCCGGGCGCGAGCGCAGGGTGTCCCAGAAAAACTCCTCGCGTTCCTGCTGTTTCGCGCGAAAATTTTCCTTCCGGGTTACGACGCCGATCGAAGTCACGGTGGAGCTGATCGGAATTTGCCAGACCCAGGTGGAACTGATCGGCAGAAAATGGATGAAAATATAATCTATTTCTTTTCCGGCGCCGCGGTCGTAATCCTCGAACCAGGTATGCAGCGCGTACTGATTGAAGTATGGATCTTCCATGCGCAGGCCGAGCTGACGGCCCAGGAGCGTGCGCCGCCCGCTGGCGTCCACGACGACCCGCGCGGTGGTCACGCGTTCAACGCCGGAGTTGTCCGCGGTGATGATTCGCACGGGCTCATGATCCGGGAATTCCACGCGCAAAACCTGTTCGGTCTCCCGCACGCGCGCTCCGCTGGTCGCGGCGTTTTCCAGGAGGATCCCGTCGAATTTCGCGCGGTCCACGTGAAAGGTATAGTCCTGGCGCCCGCTTTCCATGTCGCGCTCACCGAACGCGACCTGGGCCTTCAGATCCGCCGGCAATCCCGCGAAATCCATGTTCGCGAAACGACCGGGCGCGGATGTCCAGGCCGCCCCGTACTTGCGCGGAAATCCGGCAGCTTCCATCCGACCAAAGAGGCCCAGTTCTTTCAGAACGCGGTTCGCGCCCGGCACGAGCGACTCGCCGACGTGGAAGCGCGGAAACTGTTCCTTTTCAAAAACGACACAGCGTTTGCCCGCGCGCGCCAGGTAAGTGGCGACCGCGGAACCGGCCGGGCCGCCGCCGATAATGCCGACGTCACAGTCAAAGGTCCCGGTCATGGTATGCCTCGTTCCGAATCAGACGCAGAGCCAGCGCCGGAACCGGGTGCGATTTTTTTTGGATCGTGGTGGACTGGATATCCACGATATCGAAATACGGCGAAAAGGTGGCGCGCAAGCGATCGATGGCGTTTTCGCGCAGAATGTTTTCATTTTGTGAGCTGGCGAATTCGGCGTGGTGCAGGGCGTAGAGCAGCAAAAATCGCGCGCCGGAGCGGGCCGCGCCGGCCACCCGCGTGGCGTAAACCGGGTACAGGTCTTTCAGCAGGCCGTGTAAACACCCACGGTCGACCAGGGCGTCGAACCCGCGCGGGAGCGGGTCCTGCGCGCAGATATCCAAACACGCGAAATCCAGCTGGTTCGTTTCGTTCAGTTTTTTTTGATTTCTGGCGCGTTCAATCGCCCCGGCGGCGAAATCGATCCCGAAGACCCGGAAACCTTCCGCGGCCAGAAGCGCGCTGAGTCGACCGTCCCCGCAGCCGATGTCCAGCAGGCGCGCGGCCGGCGCGAACCAGTTTAGCGCGGCGCGAACGTCCGACGGCAATTCGGTGGACGTCCAGTCAGGATCGTAATCGGGGTGGGCCCAGCCTTCGGCCCAGACGCGGCGCAAATTCGCGTGGGCTTCGTGCGTGGCGGATGTGGGGCCGGATTCGTTGCGGAGTGGGGCCTGCATACCCTATCTTATGACGACCGATTTTTCAGTTTGCCCTGGATAAAAGCCCGGATCGTGCCGAGGGTTTCGAAATTTTCCAGCAGCACTTCGTCCGGTTCGACTCGAATTTTGAGACGTTCGCTGAGAAATCCAATCAGGCGCACAAGACCCAATGAATCGATGATCCCGCTTTCGAACAGGGGCAACTCATCGGTCAGGACTACGTCTGGTTTATGATAGAGAAAATTCGCCTGAATATATTCTCGCACGGCGAGGACGGTTTCGGTGGACTGGGTCTCATTCATATAAAAAAACTCGGAGCGGCCACGGGTGAAGGCGTAACTTTGATTTGATCGAGAGATATGCGGAGTGCCGCGCGATCGATTTTACCCGTGGCCGTACGCGGCCATTCATCGATCCGTTCGAAACTTTCAGGTATCATGTACGGCGGCAGACGTTCTCCGCAATGGCGCTTCAATTCGACATCGTCGATCCGGTCCAGTATCTTCACGACGGCGACCAGGCGACCCTCTTCGTTCGGGCCGCGCACGGCGAACACAACGGATTGTTCAACCGCTGGATGGGAATCGAGCGCGGCTTCCACCTCACCAGGTTCGATCCGGTAGCCCCTGAGTTTGATCAAAAAATCGCGCCGTCCGTGAAAGATTAGATTCCCGTCAGGGGCCAGGCGCGCCAGGTCTCCGGTGCGGCAGGCGGCGCCGCGTCCGTCCGCAATTTCGCGAAAAGTGGCAGCGGTCTGTTCCGGGCGATTCCAGTAGCCGCGCATCACGGACGGCCCGCGCACCCACAACTCCCCCGTGGCTCCGTCCGGAACCGGGCGGCCGCGTTCATCCAGAAGAAAAAGTTCGGTACCGGAGCAGGGCCGGCCGATGGGCAGTTCAGTTTCCGCGGGGGGAGGCGCCGGCACTGTATAGTACGTACACACATTGGTCTCTGTGGGACCGAAGCAATTCATAAACGTGGCGCGGGGCAGGTGTTGCATCCAGAGTCGCAGGTATTTGACGGGAAAAACCTCTCCGGCAAAGAGCACAGCGCGCAGGCTGTTCAAATTTCGTTCCACGAGGCCGTTCCACGCCAGCCGGATCAGAACAGAGGGAACCGTGTACCAGACGCTGATTTTGTGTGATTCAAGAAACCTGCCCGCATTTTGCGCGAACAGTACGGTGGCGGCGGACATGAACGTGGCGCGCGCTCCCGCCCGGACCCCCGCGAAAAGATCGAAAACGGATAAATCGAAAATGAAGGGCGACCCGGCGGCGATATGGTCCTCCGGTTCAAGGCGAACTGTATCCCCGGCCCAGGTCACGAAATACAACGCGGCCCGGTGGGTGATGGCGACGCCCCGCGGCGTACCGGTCGATCCCGAGGTGTACAGAATATACGCCAGCGCATCCGGGGTAAGAACCGCCGCCGGTTCCGGATCCATACGGACGCCTGGATCATCCGCGAACGCGGTTCCGGCGATTTCGCCAGGGTTCGGGAGGGCACGGCCAATACGCAGATTAGAATCAACCACACATTTCAGGGCACAATCGGCCTGGATCAAGGCGTTGCGTCCGGGGGGCGCGTTCGAGTCCAGGGGCACATAGGCAGCCCCCGCTTTGAGGATGCCGTAGACCGCCGTAACCGCGGCGATCGATCTGGAAGTCAGGACACCGACCCGGTCTCCTGTGCTGACTCCGCAATTGCGCAGTCGGAACGCCAGCCGATTCGCCTCCTGATTTAATTTTGTGTACGAAATTTCCTCCGCGCCTTCCGTGAAGGCGATTCGGTCCGGAAACCGTCCGGCGCTTTCCTCAAGCAGGTGATGCAGCAGCGTGCCCACGAGTTGGACTTAACGTTTTCCGGTCACCCTGTCAAGAACCTCCGGAAAATTTCCCGAAAAATAAAAAAAAGTTATAATCCCATGAATCCCGCGACGATGTTTTTCTGGATCTCGGATGTTCCCGAAAAAACGCGCGCGCCCAGGGCGTCGCGTAATTCACGTTCGATCTGTGGCCCGGTGACGTACCCGGCGGCGCCGTGTACCTGCATCGCGTCCAGACAATTGGCCACCCAGCTTTCACTGATCTGATATTTGACGAGCGCGGCTTCCATATGAATGGACTCGCCCGCGTCTTTTTTCCGGGCCGCCTGGTATAAGAGGGCGCGCGCGGTCTCCAGCCGGAGTTTCATGTCCACGAGTTTATGCGACACGGCCTGGAATTTCCCGATCGGTGAGCCGAATTGCTGGCGCGATTTCGCATGGGCCACGGTTTGTTCAAGAACGCGTGCCATGGCGCCCACGGCGCCGGACAGGATGAACGCGCGTTCCCATTCCATCGCGTGATGAAAGATCGCCATGCCGGAGCCTGGCCGGCCGAGCATGTTTTCTTTCGGGACGACACAATCCTCCAGAAACACCTCGCCCATGATGACGGTCCGCAGGCCCATTTTGGATGTGGGCACGGTCCGAAGACCGGGCGTGTTTTTTTCGACCAGGAAGGCCGTCAGGCCACGCGGTCCGGCCGTGGGATCGATCGTCGTCAGGATGAGAAAGAGGTCCGCCACCGGCGCCCCGGTGATATACCGTTTATGGCCGTTCAGGACATAACCCACCCCCGTGGCGCTGGCGGTGGTGGCGATTTGAAACGCGTCCGATCCGGCCCCGGTCTCGCTGACGCAGTGGGCCCCGATCCAGTCGCCCCTGGTGAGCAGGGGCAGATACTTCGTTTTCTGGTCCGGGGTTCCGAACGCCTGCAGCGGAATTTCGCAGGCCCAGAGATGGGCCCCCAGCGCGAACACCAGGCCGTTGTCCGGGCAGCCGTAGCCGAATGCTTCCAGTAAAGCGACCGTGGTCTGGAGGGAAGCGCCTTCCCCGCCGTAGTCCGGATCGATGGGCAGAGCCGCGAGTCCGAGGCCCACGCATTTGCGCCAGAACTCGCGTTCAAAAATTTCGCCCCGGTCCCGCTCAATCAGATTCTGGTGGAATTCGCTGCGGGCGTACTGCACGATGCGCGCGCGGCGCTCCTCCTGGGTGAATTCGACAGAGTTTTCCATGCGGGATGCGGGAGGGCGACTCCCGGCGGTGATCTTCACGAACCGGTTTTGGGATGAACTCCTGGACGAGAAGCGTCAATTAAATAATCGGCGCAAGCGGTACCGCGAAAAATGTTTTGACAGATTTTAATTTTATTCCGTCCACTGGGAAATCGCGTCCGAACCGGATTTCGGCGCCGTCCCGGGCATCCAGGACGGTTTTTTCCAGGGAATCATCATGCTCAATCTAAACGGGTACTCCGTTTCTTTATTAATTTACACGGGTAAAAAATCTCTGGTCTACCGGGGGGTACGACTGAGCGACCGCCAGCCGGTCATCATCAAAGTCTCGAACACGGAGTATCCGACCGCGCGCCAGCTTGCGCGCTACCGGCGCGAATTTGAAATCGCCGTTGATCTGGATCCCGGCGCGGTCGTGCGGCCGATCGCTCTGGAACGTATGGGCAATGGCCTGGCCCTCATCTTAAGAGATACCGGGGCGCTTTCGCTGGAGGAGTACCTTGCCGTGGAACGGCTGGAGTTACCCGAATTGCTGGAATGTTTTGTACGCCTGTCCCGGGCCCTCAGTACGATCCATTCCGCCGGCATTGTCCACAAAGACATCAAACCGCGCAATATCGTGATCGATCCAGGCCCCGGGGACGTGCGGTTCATTGACTTTGGGATTTCTTCGCGTCTCACGAGAGAAAAAAGTTTTTTGCGAAGTCCCGTCCGACTGGAAGGTACCCTGTCGTACATCGCGCCGGAACAGACCGGGCGGATGAACCGCGGGATCGACTACCGGGCCGATCTGTATTCGCTCGGGGTCACCATGTACGAACTGCTCACCGGGAAACTGCCCTTTGAATCGAACGATCCCGCCGAACTGGTGCATGCGCAGATGGCGGTCGTCCCGCCGGCGCCGCAAGTCGTGAAAAAAGAAATTCCGGAGGTGGTTTCGAATATCGTCATGAAACTCATGGCGAAAACCCCCGAAGACCGCTACCAGAGTTGCCGGGGTCTGGAAGCCGACCTTGAAATCTGTATCGCTTCCCTGCGCGAAAACGGCCGAATGGAAAATTTCGCGCTGGGTGCCAAAGACCTCTCGGACCAGTTTCATATTCCCGAAAAATTGTACGGCCGGGAGGATGAAATCGCCTTACTCCTGGAAAGTTTTTACCAGGCGAAAAACGGCCTCCCCGTATTCCTGCTCGTTTCCGGCCAGGCCGGGATCGGGAAATCGGTTCTCGTGAACGAAATTTACCAGCCGATCACCGAAGAACGCGGTTACTTCATCTCCGGGAAATTCGATCAATACAAACGTGACGTTCCCTACAGCGCGCTCATCCAGAGTTTCGTCGGCCTCACCCAGCAGATCCTCGCGGAGGAACCGGAGCGCATCGCGTCCTGGAAAAAGAAAATTCTCGACGCGCTGGGCTCCAACGCGCAGATACTGATCGACGTCATTCCCATGCTCAAGTTCATTCTGGGCCCCCAGCCGGCGGTCGCGGCTCTGCCTCCCGCGGAATCGCAGATTCGATTTCAAATGTATTTTCAGAATTTCATCCGCGTGTTCGCCGGTCGCGAACATCCGCTGGTGATTTTCCTGGACGACTTACAATGGGCCGACTCGGCTTCGCTGGGCCTGCTTGAAGCGCTGATCACGGATACGGACGGCAAACATTTACTCATGATCGGCGCGTACCGGGACAACGAAGTGGATGAAGGGCATCCGCTGACGGCGGTCGTGAAACGAATCGAAGATCGTTCGGTGGCGATTCGTTCGATTTTCCTGCGGCCGCTTGAACAGCGCCACGTGCGTCGAATGCTTTCGGATACGTTTTTGCGAAAAGAGCCGGACGTGGAAGGTCTGGCCGCGCTCATTCTGGAAAAAACCTACGGCAATCCTTTCTTCGTGGTGGAAGTCCTGCGCAATCTGTACCGCGAGCGCCTCGTGAATTTTGACCCGAATCGAAACGTCTGGAGCTGGGACCTTGAAAAAATAAAAAAAATCGGCATCACCGACAACGTCGTGGAATTCATGACCGGCCGCATTCGCGAACTCCCGGTCGCGGCCCAGGAATTGTTGAAACTGGCCGCCTGCCTCGGCAGCCGGTTCGTGCTGGATGATCTGGCGCTGATCGCCGGGAAATCGCCCATGGATGTGGCGCGCGAACTGGGTGTCGCGTTGAGCAACGGTCTGGTCCTGCCTGGCGACGAAACGTATAAATACGTCGGCCTCATGGAAGAACGCGCGGGGGAGCAGAGCGAGGACCGCGTGTTTTACGATTTTTCGCATGACCGCGTGCAGCAGGCCGCGTATTCGCTCATCGCGGACGCCGTCCGCCCGGACCTGCACCTGAACATCGGGCGTCAGATGCTCGCGCGCCTGCCCGCCGCCGAACGCGAAGATAAGTTGATCGATATCGTGGGTCACCTGAATCTCGGCGCGTCGCGGATCGAACTGCCGCGCGAAAAAAGCGAACTGGCGCGCTTGAACTACGAAGCCGGTCTCAAAGCGAAATCCTCCGCCGCTCTGCGCGGGGCCCTGTCATTGTTTCGCGCCTCGATTGCCTGTATGAGTCCCGCCGTGTGGACCGAGGAATACGACCTCGCGTTTCACGCGCACCTGGAACGCGCGGGCATGGAACACGCGAACCTCGAATTTGAGGAGGGCGAACGGTTTTTACTGCTGGCCCTGGAAAAAGCGACCTCCGACCGGGACCGTGCGCGGGTGCAGGAGTTGCGGGTTACGCTGTACACCGACCAGGGCCGGTTCGTGGACGCGATCCAGGCCGGACTGGAGGGTTTACGGTTGCTGGGCATGGAAGTGCCGGTGGCGCCCGTGCCGGTGGAGTTGAAACGTGATATCGAATCGCTCGCGGATCTGCCGGTGATGGCGGACGAAGCGCAGATCGCGGGGATGCGCATTCTCGCCCAGCTCCTCATGCCGGCGATTTTTTCGTCTTCCCCGTACTTTCCCGTGTTTGTGTTTACGATGGTGCAGCGTTCGCTGGACTTCGGCAATTCGCCGTATTCCGCGTTCGGGTACGTCAATTACGCGATTATTCTCTGCGGCCATATCCGGGATTACGACGCGGGGTACCGCTTCGGCCAGCTCGCGCTCAAGGTGCAGGAAAAGTACATGGCCTCCGAACTCAAAGGCCGTGTGTTCGCGTTTTACGCGATCTTCGTACATTCCTGGAAACATCATATCCACGAAACGACGGACTATCTGATCACCGCGCACGCGAGCGCCATGCTGGTCGCGGATCTGTATTTCGCCGCGTCGGCCATTTTGTTCATTTGTTGCGGCCGGTACGCGGGCGGGGCCACAGAAAGTATCAGCGCTTCGCTCAACCGGATCGCGGAATTTCGAGCTGCGCTCATGAAGACGGGCGTGAAGCCGATCATCGAACAGGTTTTATTCAACGAACAATTTTTGCTGAACCTGCGCGGTGGCCAGCAGCAGCGCCTGCTCCTTGTGGGGGATTCGTTTGATGAACGAACGATGATGCCGATCTACATCGAAACGCACAACGTGGTCAGCGAGTGGGCGGTGTATCAGTTAAAATCGATTCTGGCGTTTCTATTCGGGGACATACGCGAGGCCCTGGACCTTTCCACGAAAGCCGTGGCGATTTCGGGTCCCGTGGCCGGGACCGTGCAGGTGCCGCAGATGATGCTGATCAACTCCATGGTGCACGCCGTGGTCTGCGACGATCCGGAGGAAGCCGATCGACGCGCCGAGCATATCGGTGTTCTGGAGCAGAACCTCGAACAATTCGCCCGCATGGCGGAACACTCGCCGCGCAACTACGCGCACTTTCACACGCTGGTTAACGCCGAACTGCACCGCCTGCGCGGTCAGAATGACCGCGCGCAAGAACTCTACGACGAAGCGATCGAGTCGGCCAGGGAGAATCATTTCATTTTCGTGGAGGCCGTGGCCAGCGAACGCGCGGCGCTGCTCTTTCTGAACGCGGGGCGTAAACGTTTCGCCGGGATCTACATGGTGGACGCGCACTACGCGTATACACGCTGGGGCGCGCTGGAAAAAGTCCGCGATCTTGAGGAACGCCACTCCGAACTGCTCGCGCGGCGTCTGCAGGGCTCCACCGCCACCTCCGGGTCGATCGCCACCTCCACCACGAGCACCTTTGACGCGACGATGGAAACTCACGGCGGTGTGCTCGATATGAACTCGCTGATGAAAGCCGCGCAGGCCATCTCCGGTGAACTCGTTCTGGATCGTCTGCTGGACCGTCTGATGCGCATCGTTCTGGAAAACGCGGGCGCGGAACGCGTGTTGTTGTTCCTGAACCGGGAGAGCGGTCTTTTCGTAGAAGCGGAAGGTTCCACGGGAAAAGGCGAAGTTAAACTGGTGCGGGGATCGGCCGACGCGCGTTCTGATTTTTCGCGGTCCGTGGTGAATTACGTCATTCGTTCCGGGGAATACGTTCTCCTGGACGACGCGGTCGGGCAGGGCCTGTTCCGTCGGGACCCGTACGTGCTCGAACACAGGCCGCGGTCGCTCCTGTGTCTGCCCATCCTGTACCAGAACCGGCTGTCGGGAATGTTGTACATGGAAAACAACCTGACGGTCGGGGCGTTTACCGCCGAACGTCTGGAATCGCTCAATTTATTGTCCGGTCAAATCGCCATTTCGATCGAACACGCGCTTCTGTACGGAAACCTGGAAGGCAAGGTGCTGGAGCGAACCCGCGAATTGCGCGATGCCCAGTCGCGCCTTCTGCTCCTGGAAAAAGAAGCGACCGAACGCCAGATGGCCGGCGGTTTCGCCCATGAGATGCGCAACGCGCTTTCCGGATCCCGCATCGTCCTGGAACAGATTCTGACCGTGGAAACGGAAGACCCCGGCCTGAACCTGCGCCACAGCGACCGGGTGCGCGAATTGCTGGGCCGTCTGGAGGGCCGCCTGGGCGTGGACGAACAGGCGATTGTTCGCTCCTATATGGAGGACGTGCTGGAAGACGAAAATTTACTGGAATCGATCCTTAAAGTTGTTTACAAAGCGACCATGCGCGGTCTTAAAATAACTAAAGAAATCCTGGACTATTCGAAAATCGGCCAGGATGAGGCGCCCACGCGCACCATCCAGCTTTCGGGTGTGATTCGCCAGGTGTTTGAGGAAGTCGCGAAAGAACTGGTGGCGCACGGCGTGAAAACCGAGTTGCGGCTTTCCGAAAACCTGGCCTTTGAGGGTCGCGAAAACGACTTTTATTCCGTTGTGCGTAATCTGGTGCAGAATTCAATCGACGCGGTACGCGGGTCAGGCCAGCCTTCCATTGAGATCGATCTCAAACGGGACGGAGACCTGGGTGTTTTTCGCATCGTGGACACGGGGGGCGGCATCCCTCCCGAAAACCTGGACCATATTTTCGACGCGTTTTATTCCACGAAGCCGGAAACCGGTACGGGGCTCGGACTCGGAATAGTAAAAAAAATTGTCAATCGATACCGGGGTGAAATAAATGTCTCCAGTCAGGTTGGAAAAGGCACCGAGTTTGTTGTTCGGCTGCCCGTGGAACCACTCCTCTGAGAGGGGCGCTCTCCGTTTTGGGGTGATTGTTTACCGAAAAATTCACAGGTTATGATGACAGCCAGCCTTGAACGAAAACTCGCGCGCCCCAGGATCCTCGTGATTGATGACAATCCGGAGATCGGTGAAGCGTTAAAAATCAGCATCGGCCGGATGTACGATCTGATCCTCTGCCAGGATCTCGATTGTATTGAGCGCAACCTCACGGACGGAATCAGCGCGGTCCTGCTCGATATAAAAATGGATTTTCGCAACGGAGTGGAGTTGTTTTCCATTCTGAAAAAAAAGCGGAGCGATCTGCCGATCATCTTTCACTCGGCCTATCCCGGCAGCGAAGCCACCGCGCGCAAAGCGGCCGAACTGCCACACTCCGGCTACCTTGTAAAAGGGAAGTATTCGCGTGTGGAATTACTGGAGACCCTTGCCGCGAGCGTGGGGTCCGGTTCCTGATTCAGCCGGCCAGGCGTCCCGGAAATCGTACGCATCCCGTTCTCAGGCCCCGGAGACTGTCAGCGGCCCGGCGAGAATCGCGCGCATGCGCTCCATCAATTCCTCCTGTGATAACCCCGCGTATTCTCCTGGCTCGATGGGCTCATGTACGAAGACCCGTACCGTGCCCGGATAGACGCGCTGAATCCAGTCGCCGGTTTTTGGCAGAATTCGATTTGCGCCCTGGATGGTGAGGGGTTGCAGGCGCACGCCGGCTTTCCGGGCCAGAATGAAGCTGCCTTTTTTAAAAGGCCGCATGGTGCCGTCCGCGTGGCCGCGCGTGCCTTCCGGAAAGATCACCAGTGACCGTCCGTTGTGAATGACATCGGCGGCGTCGAACAGGGATTTGAGCGCGTTCCGTTTGTCCCCGCGATCAATGGGGATATACCCGGCGCCGGTCATGCCCCAGCCGAAAATCGGAATTTTGAACAACGAAGCTTTCGCGGTCCAGACGAAAAACGTTTCGATGACGATCATGTAGACCAGGATGTCCAGCAGGCTCTGGTGATTGGAAATCACGATCATCGGGCGGTCATACCGCAATCGTTCGCGGTGTTCGATCTCAATCCGTACGCCGGATACGAAAATTAACAGCCGGGACCAGACGATACCACAGCCATGCACGAGCGAGCGCTGTCGTAAGATGGCGAGAAACACGGCGGCCAGGCCGATCCAGAACGCGCTTACCAGCGCGATACACCAGAAAAGGATCGACCGGACCAGGGCCCGGAACCGGTGTTCGCCCGCGGATGCCACACCCTGTGGTTATCGTCCCTGAAACGATTCGTCAAGAAAGAATTTCGCCCGTTCACGAATGAAAATCCATTTCGCCTGTTTTCATTCCAATTCCAACCCTGCCGGGACCCTTGTGTTCGCCGTTTCGTGCCCGTTTCAGTTTTTTAAGTAAATAAATGAAATTTATCTGGACATTTGTATAATGGATGTTTAAAATCGCACCCGGTTATCCACGGGGGATTTTACATGACCGGTGAGAGCGGGCTTCTTGAAAAAGAAACAGTGGCGGGAGCGGAACCGGGTTCCGGGGCGGTCATGTCGCAACCGGCCAGTGCCCCCGGGCGGGGCCTTGCCTGGTTGTTTGAGAAACTGAAATCGCGCGCTCCGGCGCCGTTTGAAATCGTTTTCTGGGACGGGTCCGCCCATTCGTTCGGGCAGGGCGTTCCTGAATTTCGCGTAAGTATCAATAATAAATCCGGAATGGCCGCGCTCCAGAGCCTTGACGAAATCCAGGCCTGTGAAGCGTATATGCGCGGGGATATCGATCTTGAAGGGGACATGCTCAAGCTCTTCGATTTGCGGCGTATCCTGTCGGATCGTCATCCCCTGCTTAATCTCTGGCGCCTGGTCCGGCCCTTATTCACCGGGCAGGTCAGGGACGATCGGAACGCCATCAAAGAACATTACGAATACGACGACGATTTTTACATGATACTCCTGGACGATACGCGCACGTATTCGCAGGGTGTCTATGAGCGGGAGGACGACGGCCTGGGCGCCGCCATGCGCCGCAAGCTGGATTTCGCCATCAATGCCTGTGAATTGAAGCCGGGCATGCGCGTCCTGGACGTTGGCGGCGGGTGGGGCGCGTTCACGGAATACGCCGGGTCGCGGGGCATTCAGGTAACATCGCTCACGATCGCTGACGCCTCGCTGCGCTATTTGAACGAACTCATTCGCGCGAAAAATCTTCCCTGCCGCGCCATCCAGAAAAACTTTCTGGAATACGAAAGCGATGAAAAATACGACGCGATCGTCATCCTCGGTGTGATCGAACATATGCCCGATTACGATAAGGTCGTGGCGCAATTCGAAAAACTGCTGAAACCGGGCGGAAAGGCCTATCTGGATGGAAGCGCGGGCAGAAAAAAATTCGAATTTAACCTCTTCCTGAATCGTTACATCTATCCGGGCAATCACTGCACGCTCAGCATTCATGATTTCCTGACGGAAGTTCAGAAAAGCGGCATGGAACTTTTGACTGTTCACAGCGATCGGCACAATTATTACCTGACCGCGCGCGACTGGGCTCGTAAACTGGAAGCCAGACGGGACGAAATCATCAATCGCTGGGGCCGGGCACTGTACTGCAAGTTCCATCTGTATCTCTGGGGGGTTTCGCATAATTTCCTGACGAACCAGCTTCAGGCGTATCGGCTCGTTTTGCAATTGAACCCGGCGCGGTAACATTCGCCCGTCCCTCCATTTATGGCAGAAGAACCGGCGGGGACGATCGGTCGCTTCGTTTCTTTGCGGCTGGAGGAGGTCGGCGATTTCCAGCTCTGGGAACTGGGTCGGGATTTGCTCGAACCATTCAACGAATACGTGACGCGGGCGTACACCACGATGCGCGCCGAACGTTACGCCTGGATTCCGCCGGAGGACTACCGCGAGGCTCTCACCGCCGAAAACGCGCGTTTTTTTCAGAATTCCAGGGTTTTTCTGGTGCGACATCGGTCCGGTCGGATGGTCGCCTCTTTTGGAGCGTTTTTGCGAAAGGCGGGGGTGACGCTCCCGCTTGAATCGCAATTCGGACTCACGGTGGAGGGCATCGTAGCGCGGCTTGCGCTTGATCCGAATCAGATCTGGTATTCGTGGCGCGGATCCGTTGACTACGGGAATTTCGCGGAGCTCGGCGCGAGCGGGGCGCTGGTGGCTCAGTTGCATCGTAAATTGATCCAGCTCTACGTGCGGGCGTTCGCCGCGCGTGACACGGACCTGATTCTCGGGGTCACCACCCGTTCGATCAGCCGGATGTTGCGGATGAACGGAATGCGGTTTCAGAAGCTGGGAGAGGAACTGTTCGTGAACGGAACGATGCAAATGCCGGTCGCGCTGATCGTTCGGGATTTCAGAAACGAATTGCGCGAGACCAGACCGGACCTGTTCGCGGAATATTTCCCGGGTGAAATAGCCGCGGTATGATGGTTAACAGGCTGCGGAAAAAGTCTTCGTGAAACAGCGTGAAACACCGCAACCTGTTAGAAGCGCGTGATGAACTCCGGGGGAAATAACATGTCGTATCGAAATTATTCACTGGGCCTGCTCTGCGCCGGCCTGCTGGTCCTGCCGTTATCGCTTCGGGCTCAGACGCCACCAACCGAAGCGATTGATTTATCGCAGTTTGAGGACGGCGGCCTCATGGGCCTGAACATGGAGGTTCTGGAGGACAAAACCGGGGAGCGCACGATCCAGAATCTCCCCGCGGGAGACTGGCGTAAATCCACGGAAAAGGCCCCGGGATACGGATTCGCACCGTCCGCGTACTGGGTTCGTTTTCGCGTAAAAAATCCAACCGCGACGCATCTGGACTGGATGCTGGAGATCAACTACCCGCACCTCGATCAAATCCAGTTTTTCGTTCCCGGGTCGGCCGGCGCGTACGAAACCCGGCGCAGCGGGGACTACGAACCGTTCAACGCGCGCGAGGTTCAGTATCGCAATTTTATTTTTATCCTGAAAGAACGCCCGTACTCCGAAAACACGTATTACATGCGCGTGGCCACGACCAGCGTTATCAATCTGCCGCTCGTGAAATGGACCCCGGCCGCGCTCACCAGTAAAATCTCCAACGAACAGATGGCTCTGGGTCTGTACTACGGCAGCATGCTGGTGATGTTGTTCTACAACCTGTTCCTGTTCGTTTCGCTCCGGTCGCGGACGTATCTCTATTATATCCTGTATATTCTGGCTTTCGTGTTGTTCCAGGCGATGTACAACGGGCTCGCGTTCCAGTACGTGTATCCGACCGCGTCCTGGTTGAACTTCCTTATCCCGTTCAGCATCGCGCTGTTTTCGCTCGCGATCATTCTGTTCTCCCGGCGGTTTCTGGACACCGCCACCACGACCAGGTATCTGGATAAGGTTCTGTTCGTCCTGGCGGTGCTGAATGCCCTGCTGCTGCCGGTTTCCCTTGTCCTGAGTTATTCAGCCGCGGCGCGCATCATCATTCCGGTGGCGGCGCTGGGCTTTTTGTTTTTACTCATCGTCGGGACGATTCGTTTGTTGCGCGGTTCGCGCGCCGCGCGTTTTTACATGATCGGCTGGTCGTTTTTACTCAGCGGTCTGATCCTGTCCGGCCTGAATACCTTCGGCGTGCTGCCGCCCAATTTCCTGACGATTTACGGCATGCAGATCGGGTCGGTGCTGGAAGTCGTGCTGCTTTCGCTCGGCCTGGCCGACCGCATCAACACGATGAAGATGGAAACCCAGCGCGCCCAGGCGGAGGCCCTGGCCAACCGGGAGGAAGCGCTCGAAAACTTAAAAAAAGCCGATCGCCTGAAAGACGAATTTCTGGCGAATACCTCCCACGAACTGCGCACGCCTCTGAACGGCATCATCGGCATCGCCGAATCCCTGATGGACGGGGCGGCGGGTGATCTGAACGAAACGGCCAGACGCAATCTGAGTATGATCGCGGTGAGCGGCCGGCGGCTTTCGTCGCTGGTGAACGATATCCTCGATTTTTCCAGTATGAAAAACAAAGAATTGATCCTCCAGGCAAGGCCGGTGGATCTGAAAGAACTCGTCAGCGTAATCCTGACGCTTTCGCAACCGCTGGTTGGCAAAAAAAACATCACGCTCAAAAACGAAATTCCGGACGGCCTGCCGCCGGTCTTCGCGGACGAAAATCGCCTGCAGCAGATCATGCATAACCTCGTCGGCAACGCGGTCAAGTTCACCGAATCCGGCGAGGTTTCCGTGCGCGCGCGGCTGGAAAACGGTGTGGTTGCCGTGAGCGTGCTGGATACGGGCATCGGGATTCCCGCCGGTAAACTCCAGGATATTTTTAAATCATTCGAACAGGTGGACGCGTCGATTTCGCGCGAGTACGGCGGTACCGGCCTGGGTCTGACGATCACGAAACAACTGATCGAGCTGCATGGCGGTACCGTCAACGTTCGTTCCGAGGTCGGAACCGGTTCGGAATTTACCATTACGCTACCGATTTCGGAACAGGGGCTGGAGGCCGGCCAGGAAGCCGTCCTCGGCGAATTGCGCGACGACTTCCAGGCGACGCCGGGACAGAGTGTGATCGATACGCCCGCGCCCGCGAACGCCCCCGGTCCGAACGGAATCTACAATATCCTGGTCGTGGACGACGAGACGATCAATATCCAGGTGCTCAGGAACCAGCTTTCCCTGAACAACTTCCAGGTTTCGCAGGCGCAAAACGGGGAAGAAGCCCTCGCGAAAATCGCGGTGGACCGCCCCGACCTGGTGCTGCTCGACATCATGATGCCGCGTATGTCGGGCTTTGAGGTCGCCAAAAAACTCCGCGAATCGTTTTCGGAAAGCGAACTGCCCATCCTCATGCTGACGGCCAAAAACCAGGTGGGGGATCTGGTGACGGGCTTCGACTCCGGGGCCAACGATTATCTGACGAAACCGTTTTCACGGCGCGAACTCATGTCGCGCATTCGCACGCATCTGCGACTGTCCAAAATCAACTGGGCCTACAGTCGCTTCGTGCCGCGCGAATTCCTTCAGCATCTCGGCAAGGAAAGTATCATCGATCTCAAGCTGGGCGATCAGGTGCAGCGCGAAATGACCGTGCTCTTTTCCGACATTCGGTCCTTTACCGAACTTTCGGAGGCCATGTCGCCCAAAGATACCTTCGATTTTCTCAACGGGTATTTACGGCGCGTGGGGCCGGTCGTGCGCAAAAACGGCGGCTTCATCGACAAATATATCGGCGACGCGGTGATGGCGCTTTTTCCGCGCAGTCCCGAGGACGCGCTGCGCGCGGCCATCGAGATGAACAAAAAACTGGCGCTGTTCAATTCGCGCCGCGAACGGGCCGGCCTGGGTCGGATCGCCGTGGGCATCGGCGTCAATACGGGCTCGCTGATGCTGGGCACGATCGGCGAACGCGAACGTATGGAGACCACCGTGATTTCCGACGCGGTGAATCTTGCTTCGCGCGTGGAAGGCCTCACGAAAGTGTACGGGGCGCCGGTGATTATCACCGAAAAAACTCTGCTGCGTCTGGAAAATCCCGAACGGTACGGTTACCGTATGCTGGACCGCGTGAACGTCAAAGGCAAAAAAGAAACGGTTTCGGTCTACGAAATCTTTGACGCCGATCCCCGCGAGTCCGCCGAATTGAAACGGAAATCGCGCGCGGATTTTGAGAAGGCGATCAACTACTTCCTGAGCGACGATTTCGACGCGGCCTTTCACATTTTCAAGGCGATTCTCCAGGCCCACCCGGGCGACGTGGCCGCGGCCATGTATCTGCGGCGCTGCCGGGAGAACGCGGGCCTGAGCGCCTGAGGGCGGCCGCCGTCCGCATCGCGCGAAAACCAGGCGGGCTAAAAACGCTGGCCCGCGCGCCGCGCGTCCACGACCCTGGCCGCCATGCGACTTGCGTATTTTTGTGGAATCTCCGGCGCGGGATTGGTACTCGCGGCGGCATGGACCGCGCCCGTCTTCGCCGCTGGCGACGCCTGTCTGCGCGTGAGCCTGGTCGAAAAAAATCGCAAGCTGTCCGTATTCGCCGGCAACCGCACGGTCTCGCCCGATCGGGCCGCGGGGGCCATCGCCCGTGATTTTCGCACTGTATACGAACATCTTGAGAATGTGCGAAATCCGGATCCCGCGACCCTCCAGCGCCTGGGGCAGGAAATCCTGCAACCTCTGGCGGATTTGATCGGACGGGCGCCCTGCCTGGTCTTCGTTATCCAGCCGCGCCAGCTCTATTTCGCGCTGGACCTCCTGCCCCTGGGCGGCCGGCCGCTGTATGTACAGAAACCCCTGGCGTACGCGTTTTCGCCGCGCGTGAACGCCGCCGCCCAGGTGTTCGGTCCGCAGGCGCAGGGTTTGATTCTGCGTGATCCGGACACGGACCCGGAAAACGGCGCGGGCGAGGCGGCGCGGCTGTACACGGCCTCGAAACTCGAACTGAAGAAACAATCCAGCATGAAAATTTTTCGCGAGAGCGCGTACGATTTCGTCCTCATCAGCGGACACGGGAGCGTCACCATGCTCTGGGACAATCCAGAGGACGCGGACGACGATTCGATCGGCTGGAAGGGCGGCGACATTATCGCGGAACACCTTGGCCGGGTGGAACACCGCCTGGTGTACCTGGACTCCTGCCAGCTCGGCGTGAGCCACGATTTTATCGAAGCCTCGCGCGACGCTGGCGCGAAATTTTTCCTGGCACCGATCACCAGCAACGAAGCCGGCCATTCCTCCACGCGTACAATCCGTTATTTTTTCAGCGCCCTGCGCGCGGGGCAGAACGCACCCGCGGCTCTGTTCACGACGCGTACGCAGCTACACGCGGAATTCGTGAACAAAACGGCCGCGAATAAGCTGCTTTACTACGCGTTTCCCTTCCGTTTGTATTTGTTGTAGTACGGGAAATTAAAGCAGTACGAAATTCTGAGCAAAACTTCCTTCTTCATTGATTCCGCTGATCGAATAGTGGCGTGGTAAAAACCAGGAAATGATTGTCATTGCCCTTTTATATTCAACATCGGAGAATTGCTCCGGAGTTAAATTAAATACTAATTCTTGTCCGGCATCCTGGTCCATCCGGTCCATTAAAAATACTTTTACTTGATTCATTCCCAGGTTCGAAAGAGCCAGCTTGATGTGCTCGCGCGTAAATTTCGGCAGATAATTTTCCGACGGCTGGCTTATCAGAACTTTCTGATCTTTTTCTATAATCTCGGAAGAAAACCCTTGCCCGTTTTTCTTCGGATTTTGTCTGGAATAAAACTGGCCTCTTAAATTGAAATTAACTAAATCACCGGCGGTAAAAACCCAATCCGGATTGCCGCCAGCGGGATTAATTGATATACCAAACCCTTCTTCCAGAATGAAATCCTTTACCATTTCCTTTACGACAAAACACTGAAAGGTTTGACCGGGTACTGGAGAGAATAATTGAAAATAAGGAAAACCATCGGGACCGAGAATTACCGGCGTTTCGGTTGTGCGAAAGCTGGCATCGGTTACATTCGCCAAAAATTCTTGAATCCAGGCGTCGTCTCTTTTTTCCTTCGGTATCTCAAAAATTCGTAAAAGGTTTTCTGTTTTCTTCAAATCACCAAAATATTCTCGTGATGCCATAGGTGTGGATTTTTTTCCCGATTGACCTGGAAGTCAATCTCAAATCGAAGCCGTGGCGAATTGGCGCCTGAACTCCCTGCAGGGCCCCTCTCAAAATGTTTCGCGATAGGCTGGAAAGACTTATCGCGCACACAGGGGCGCGCGGTCCCCGAAGAACACTCCGCAAAAAATTCCAGGAGGGCATTAAAAAATAATTGCTTAATTAAGCAAATGCTTTTTAATGGGGTACCTGTATTTGTTTCAGTTTCTCTGGAGCGACCAGATCAGGCGTTACAGGGAAAAGGAATCAGGGAGTCGCAACGATGAATGTTTTTGCCGCCCTTGCCGATGATACCCGGCGCGAGATTGTCATTCTGCTGGCGAAAAAGGGCGAACTCCCGGTTAACGAGATATCAAAAAATTTCGCGATGACTGCTCCCGCGGTTTCTCAGCACTTGAAAATCCTGAAAGAAGCGCATGTCATTCAAATGAAAAAACACGGGCAGAAGCGGCTCTATCGCGTCGATGAAGCCGGCCTTGCCGAAATGGAAATCTGGCTGATGGATGTTCGCAAGTTATGGCAAAAACGTTTCGATGCTCTCGATGAATACCTGTCAAAAATGAAGAAGGAGAAAGGCTCTGGAAAAAAATAATCTCAAAACCATTGTCAGGAAGAACAGAGTCACTTTCAGCGTTTTTTTTGATTCGCCCAGGGAGCTTGTATTTGAGGCCTGGTCTTCCCAGGATCATCTGGCTCAGTGGTGGGGCCCGGAGGGGTTTACCCTGACCACTCATGGCATGGATTTTTCCAGTGGAGGCGTCTGGAGTTTTACCATGCATGGCCCTGACGGACGGGACTATCATAATAAAATTCAATTTATCGAAATCAAAAAACCTGATTTTATCCGCTACCGGCATGCAGGCGAGGAAGCAGATGCCGAAGGCGTTAAATTTCAAACGAAAGTTTTTTTTAAGGAAGTAAAAGGTGGAACAATATTAGAAATAGAAATGGAATTTCCATCAAAGGAAGAACTGGAACGAGTCGAAAGCAAATACGGCGCCATTGAAGGCGCGCAACAACATATTAAACGCCTTGGCGAATATATTGAATCACTGAAACAGGAGCAGGGAGTATGAGTAAATTAAAAGTTTTAGGATTCGGGGTTTCTATAGATGGATACGGAGCCGGACCCGATCAAAGTATGGACAATCCCATGGGCATGGGGGGCATGTCCTTGCATGAATGGGTTTTGCCGACGAAGATATTTCAAAAAATGCACAATGAGATGGTCGGCGGTGGTGGTGAAGCGGCGGGCACTGCAGGCGTTGACAACGATTTTGCGGCCAGAGGGTTGGAAAATATCGGAGGATGGATCCTGGGGCGCAATATGTTCGGCCCAATGCGCGGTCCCTGGGAAGACCATTCCTGGAAAGGATGGTGGGGTGGCAATCCCCCCTATCATTGCCCTGTTTACATTTTAACGCATCATGCCAGACCGTCGATTGAGATGGAGGGGGGAACGATATTTCACTTTGTCCCCGATGGAATCGAAGCCGCTCTAAAGATGGCAAAAGGGGGCGCCAGGGGAAAGGATATTCGGCTGGGAGGCGGCGTCAGCACGGTTCGCCAGTATTTGAATGCGCGACTGGTGGATGAAATGCACCTCGCTGTCGCTCCCGCTTTGCTCGGGTCCGGAGAGAACTTATTCCAGGGATTGAACCTGCCGGCGCTCGGTTACGAAATCGCCGAATACGTTCCTTCCGAAAAAGCGGCGCACATTGTGTTCAGGCGTAAATAATAAAAATAATATAACGGCGCATCCCACGCCGTTATCCCCTGGCCTGTCGCGCCTTGCGTCAGCGACCGCGCCCGGGCAAAACCAGCGGCCGCCCGATCAAACGGTATTCGATTTTCGCGGGCGGAATCGATTCGTTCCTGCTGTAGGCCGGCCCGCGGTGCCAGCCTGCGCCGTTCGCGGCGGTGAGATCGCGCCAGGTGGCAGGGTCGGTTTCGTCCTCTTCGGGGACCGAGTACGTGACGGGCCGGTCGAAGCCGATCGGATAGACGGTGAGTCGCCCGTTTTTTTCAATTTTGATTCGTAAAAAGCTTTTATACTGATCGATGGACGCGTGCGAAAACGCGTTGTTGTGATTGGTTTTGAAAAACGTCAGGTAAAACCAGAACGACCAGCCCAGCAAAAACGTGCCCGGGCCGAAGCCCAGCAAAAATTGTAAAATCGCCACCGCCGATCGGTGGGCGGGGCGCATCTGTTCCAGCAGGGTCGGTCCCAGCAGCCCGTGCCAGAGTACGATCCCACCCAGCAGCAACAGCGATTGTAAAAAACCGTGCGCCGCGCCGGCGATCCAGACATACGATTTTTTTTTATGCGCGGCGAACGCGAAGAGCGCCACAAATGCCGCCACGAGCAAGAAAGCGCTCAGTGGAAATTGCCCGATGATTTTCGACCATGTTAACAATTTCTCAGCGTCTTCTTTGAATAAAAAACGGGCGAAACCGTCCATCGTGAACCAGCCGCCGAGCATAAACGCGAATCCCACGACCGTGGCCAGCAGCGGATTGTTCGGCAAAAAGCGCCAGGCGCTCGAACGCGCGAGTCTTCGCGAAGTCACTTCGTCGGGGAACCGGTCCCCCGAATCGTACAGATCTTCCGACAGTACCTCGGCCGTATCGTTGCCGGAATCCCGGCCGGCGCCGAGTTCAGGGACGGGGACCACGCGCATGGCGCGGCGCGAATCGCCGTGGGTGGGATGCAGAAAGGCGCCGCCGCCACCCGCGACGATTTTCAGACGCGGATGGTACGCGCGGTCCAGCCGGGCGAAACGTTCGGTTTGAATCGCCGCGATCTCCGCGGCGATGCGCGTCGCCTCTGCCTGCGTTTCGGCGAGCTGACCGCCGGCCCGCGTGAGTCGTTGCATGTGCTCCTGCCGGACCTTTTCCAGGCGGGCCGCGATGTCGGCTTTGATGGTTTCTTTGCCCTGGCGCGCGTAGGCCTGGTAGTTGTGAATGTCGCCGGTGAGATTGATCCAGACGCGCGGGTGGCGGTCCGCGTTCTGGCCTTTGCCTGGCTTCCAGAAATCCACCAGCATTTTTTCGACGGCGAGCAGGCGATTGTACACCGCGGGGTTCTGCACTCCGCCCTGGACCCAGTCAGGTTCGGCGGCCACGACGATCACGCGCGCGTCGGCCGGCATGCCGCGAATGACCTCACCGAAGTAGTTGAACTGCGCGTTGTCCATGGACTCGTTCAGGCCGATGTCGAGCGCCAGGATGTACCAGTCGGCCGGGAGTCGCAGGGCGAAATAACTGCGACTCTGGCCGCTTTTCCAGGCGCCGATCATGCGCGGTTTCTGAATATTACAGAAGCGCAGGCGAAAAGCCGAAAGACTGTCGAACCAGTCGTGGTTGCCCGGAATCGCGTAGAGCAGGGGCACTTTTTTCAGCGCGCGAAAAAAACCATTTTCGCGCTGGCCGGATCCCGTGCGGGTCCAGAGCCAGTCCCAGGCGTGCTGGAAGGGGCGAAAAAAACGAATGCGGTATTCGGTTTCGCTCGCGGTCGGATAGACCACGTCGCTGCCGATGAGTAAAAAATCGCCGCGGGGCAGGGCCGTGCGCTGGCCGTTGTCGTCCACGTTCAAACGGTCCCGCGTCAGCAGGGAGGCGACCGAGTACGTGCTGTTCCAGCCGTCGCCCGTGTCGCCCATGAAGTCGAAAAAAAATTCGCCGCGCGCTCCGGCTTCGAAACGCTTCACGGCCGTACCGATCGGAATGTCCCGGTCGCGATTTTTCGCCGTGACCGCTTCCAGTTCCTGGACGATCTGCAGCTCCCGGGTATCCACCTGCGATCCGACCGCGCTGGAGAGGACCAGGTCGCGCGCGGCCTTTAAAAGCGTGACGGGGTTAAACCAGGCCACCATCGGCCGGCGCCGGTCGGCCGGGGGGAAGTAGGGCCGGTTGATGGTACCTGTGGCCGGGACCCGTCCGGCAGGAAGGGAGTTTTTCGCCATAACCTGTTAGACCGGAAAAACAGGTACACGCCAACTAAAATTTCATTTCCCGCGGGAAAAGACGGCCCGACCTGGCGGCGGGCAGAAGCCAGAGTATGAACTTTTGCCCCGCGGTCCCTGACACAGCCCGGGGACCCGGCCAACTGAAATCGTCATTCCTTTTGCGATTTCCGGTCGGTCCGGGTCCCCCATCCCAGCCGGGAACTGGTTGACAGTGCCGCCGTTTTCGGTACCATCAGCGCTCCTTCATGAATTCCGGGTCCAGGAAAGATGACGCGAAATGGAATCACCTTGTCCGGGTGGTCTATGCCCTGTGCGCGTTCGGGCTTCCCGGCGCCTGCGCGCTTCCGCTGGAAAATGTGACCGATCCCCTGTACAATACGCTGCTCTGGAACTGCGCGCTGTATTCCGATTGTAACCGCACCTCAGCGGCGAGCGTCGCGTCGCGCAGTCCGGATTCTCTGTCCGAACTCCAGCTCTGGCTCCGCGCGGAGGCGATTACGGGTCTGGCGGACGGGGCCTCCGTGAGCGTGTGGGGGGATTCCAGTTCCAATGCTTATAGCGCCAATAGCGTGGACGCCGGCTGCGATATAGATCCCACGTACCGCACCGCGGCGATGAACGGTCGCCCGGTTGTGCGGTTCAGCGGGCAGGACCAGGAATGCCTGACGCTCGGATCGAATTATATTTTTTCCGCGAGCGACGGCATGACCATCGTGGCCGCGGTCAGCAGCACGGAAACAGACGATTCAGAGCCCGATTTTGTGTTCGATTTCGGTTTTCACGCGAACACGGGGATCGGTTTTTATTACAATTCGAGTATCGCCGTTTTTTACACGCCTGGTATATTCGGCGGAATTCTGCCCACGCTCAAATTTTCCAGAGCGGCCGGAACGGTTACGGTGCTCGTCGCGCGCGCGGCGGTCGGCGGAAGCCACCTCCTGCGCCTGGACGGGAGCCAGTCGTTCACGGCCAGTACCACGCTCCAGGGTTTATCCTCGGTGGAAATTACCGAAAATCCGACGCGCGCTGTCGGTTCGGGTCCGATCACGATCGGCGGACAATCGAAGACCGCGGTTGAGACCGGCCGCTTTTTCAAGGGCGATCTGGGCGAAATCGCCGTTTTTAATCGCGTGCTTTCCGACGCGGAACTGGCCGGTCTGGAATGTTACCTTGGCGTGCGCTACGGAGTGCGCCTGCCCTACGGATGTTATTAATTTATGCGAAAAAGAGGCGGAGGTCTCGCGGTCGTTTGTGTCAGTCTTGCCCTTGCCCTGGGGCACGCGCGCTGTACACTCGACTTTCAGAATCCCGGCGATCCGCTACGACCATCGCCGCTGCTGGCCGTTCTTTCGCGAGGCATGGCAGGCTGGCAGGCTCCGCGCGCTCCGGATTCGTTGGCCTCCCTCCGGCTCTGGTTGGACGCCGATCGTGTCATCGGCCTGGCCGACGGAGCCGCGGTTACGACCTGGAACGACGCGAGTTCGAGCGGCTACACGGCCGACGCGAGCGACGCGGGCTGCACGGTCGATCCCACGTTTTTATCGGCCGCGCTGAACGGTCGCCCGGCCGTGCGCTTCAGCGGGCTCGATCAGGAATGCCTGACGCTCGGATCGAATTTTATTTTTTCCACGAACGATGGCCTGACGATGGCGGCGGTCCTCAGCAGCACAGTTCTCAGCGGAACTTCCAACGACTTCGTGCTCGACTTCGGCAACTTTCTGCCCAATGGCTTCGGGATGTATTTTCGCGCGAACGGGGGCGGGGCGTATTTTTCCGGGGCGCACGGCGGCGTGCACCTGCCGACCGTGTTCAGTCGCACGTCCGGCAGTCCGGTCGTGCTGGCCGGCCGTGTTCGGTTCGGTGGCGAGCAAGTGTTTCGACTGGATGGATCGGTCGAGGCCCGGACCTTCAACTCGCTTTCGGCCCTGTCCGCGACGGAAATTTTCGCGAGTTCGACGCGCATGGCCGCTTCGGGTCCGGTCACCATCGGCGGACAATCGCAAACCACAAGCGAAAGCGATCGTTTCCTGGCCGGCGATCTGGCGCAGATCGTCGTCTATGACCGCGCCCTTTCGGATGCGGAACTGGGCGCGCTGGAATGTTTTTTCGCGGAACGTTACGCGGTGGCGCTGGCTTTCGCGTGTGAGTGAGGGGGGGAGTTTAAACCCTTACAGAAATTTACCGGAGGAGGGAGTTGAACCCCCGACACGCGGATTATGATTCCGCTGCTCTAACCAACTGAGCTACTCCGGCGTTAAAAGCTCAAATAAAAACGCGTCCCGAAGAACGCGTGTGTGCGAGGCCACCGCCTCAACTGCCGAATGGTCGGGCCCCGGGCGATTTCGGGAACGGCTCCCGAAATCGCGTTGCCCATTAGCGCGGACAGGATTTGAACCTGTGACCTTTGGGTTATGAGCCCAACGAGCTACCACTGCTCTACCGCGCGGTTTGTTGATGACCAGAAAAAAGCATTGCCCCCGGCCGTCAAGGAATCCCTCCTGGCCAGCGGGAAGGAAATCAAAAGAGCCGCAAAAAGCCCGGATCCGGCGGCGTTTCGGTATAAAAATCCCCGAAAATTAGGGCCCGGCCGGGGGTTTATAGTTGACCCGGGTCCATCCCAATTAATAAGGTATTATGTACCTTTCCCGGCCCAGGAGTTCGAGCATGTCGCTTTCGATCCCGGAAGAAATCCAGCAATACGAAAAAAAAATCTACGATCAGCGCCAGTTGATTGAAATCTCCCGCGCCCTCAACTCCACCCTGGATTACGAATATCTGATCCAGGCCGTCCTGGACATCTGCCTGGCGCACGTCCAGACCCTGGAGGCCGCCCTGTTCCTCACCCCGGATATGGACGCGGACCAGATGATCCTGGTGCCCGGCGCCAAAGGTTTCGATATCAACGACGACCCGGAAGAGTACACGATTCTGATCAACTCGCCCATTATCCGTTTTTTCGAATCCAATCCCACCAAATCCCTGACGCTGGACGAAGTGGAGGCGAAAGTCCCCGAAGCGAAGACGACCACGATCCAGATGATGCGCGTGCTGGGCGTTGAACTCATCGTGCCCCTGCGCGCCAAGGGCAAGGTCAACGGTCTGATCATTCTGGGCGAAAAGGCCGTGGGCGGCACCTACGAGGAAGGGGAACGCGCCTTCCTTGTGGACCTTGCCAGCCTGGGCGGGATCGCCGTCGAGAACGCCCGCCTGTACGAACGCGCCACGGTCGATATGATGACCGGGCTCAAAAACAACGCCTATTTTCAGAGTCGCACGAAAGAAGAACGCGAAAAAGCGCTCAAACGCAAGATGCCCCTGGCGATCATGTTCACCGACGTCGACAAATTCAAAAACTTCAACGATACCCACGGCCACCAGGCGGGGGACGAAGTACTCAAGGCCGTGGCCCGGGTGCTGATCGACTCCGCGCGTAAGTCGGATTTCGCCGCGCGCTACGGCGGCGAGGAATTCTGCATCGTCATGCCAGGCGCCACCGAAGAAACGGCCCTGCAACTGGCGGAGACCGTCCGCAAATCGATCGAGTCCATGGTCGTCACGCACGAAGGCAAAGAGATGCGCGTGACCACGTCCATCGGTGTCGCCCTGTTCGACCCGGAACTTGACGCCCGCACGAATAAAAACCTGGTCGAACGCGCCGACAAAGCCCTTTATTATTGTAAACGAAACGGCCGCAATCAGATCCAGCTCTACAGAAAGGAACTCGAAAACTCCGATAATCATCAATAGGCGCGGGTTCGCTCGCCGCCGTACACGACTGACACTTCTCCCGGAACAACCCCGCCTCGGCGGGCGCCGACACAAAAATATACGTCGGTGGAGATCCGGAATGGAGCGTCGCCTATCATGGGAAACAACTGGCCGGCCTTTGTACTGGAGCCTGGAAACATCGCAGCCACACAGCGTACGTCCGCCCGCGCGGCCGCGCCCGTCCGTGCTCCGGGTTTCGACCTGGACTGCCTCATCGAATACCGCGGTGAGGACCTCAGCACGGGCGTCCAGTTCCGCGATTGTCTGATCGATTATACCCGCTGCCCGAACGCGCTCTGCATAAAGAAACTTCTGTAACCTGGGTTAGCCCATATCGCCCCTCCAGGGCTCGATGGGCAAACCGTGCGCCCTCCGTTATACAATTTCCTGGTCCCAGAAAAGGGAAAAACAAACAGTGAAA
>CAZVZS010000027.1:43309-67076 GCA_964631535.1 uncultured Leptospiraceae bacterium | reverse complement strand
GGTCGACGGAGATCGTGTTTCGTTCGCAAATCGAAAAGCTGGCAGGCGCGGGGTATTCCGTCGCGCGCGGTCCGGATTGTTCCGATCTGGACACAGTCGCCGATCTGATCGCGCTGCGGAGCGCCGGGCGAACCGAACTGGACGAATTTTTTCCCGACGTCCGCGCGGTGCTGCCGGTCTTCAATGAAGAGCTCAATTTAGAGTTCGTACTCGCCCCGCTTTTCGCGAGCGGACTTTTTCGCGAAATCATCTGCGCTGACAACGATTCGCGCGACGGTTCGGCCGATCTCGCCCGCCGCCTCGGCGCGCGCGTCACGCACTGCGCGGAGCGCGGCTACGGCGCCACCTGCCTGAGAGCGCTCGCTGATATCGCCGCACGTGGCGGGTGCGATGTCGTGCTCTTCCTCGACGCGGACGGCGCCGATGATCCGGCCGGTTTGTTCGATCTCCTCGCGCCGGTTGTTTCCGGGCGCGTGGATTTTACGGTCGGCCACCGGCGGGCGGACCTGGCCGCGCCGGGCGCGCTGCTGCCCCAGGCGCGGTTCGGGAACGCGCTGGTGGCCTTGCTCACGCGTCTTTTCTGGGGTTTTCAATTTCATGATCTGGGTCCGTTCCGCGCGATTCGCTGGGAAGCGCTCCAGAGGCTGGCCATGGACGATCGGAATTTCGGCTGGACGATCCAGATGCAGGTGCGTGCTCTGAACGCGGGCCTGCGCATCCTTGAAATTCCAGTTTCGTATCGAAAGCGTCACGCGGGGCAGAGCAAGGTCACGGCCTCGGTGCGGGGCGCCGTCCTGGCTGGAATCAAGATTCTGTACACGGTCGCGCGGGAATGGCTGCGGGCGCTCCGGACCGGTAGCCTGCCCGGTCGACGGACGCACCGGCGCCGGGAAGATAGCCGCGCCGGGTCCACCGAATAAATTTTTGACAAATCAGACCGTGTACGGTATACTCAGTCAGGAGGGCTTCCGGAGCGGAGGCGCACCTATGGGCCAGGACCAGACCAAACAGCCAGAAAAAAACACGGATAACGACAAAGACGACGAAGCGTCCCGTGGTAAACCGATCGAAATAGATCTGCATGACGAAAAAGTCAAAAAGACCGCGGCCGAACGGTAATAGAGTTGTCGCCATTTTGAAAAACACGGGAGCCGGCATGGATGGCGGCTCATTCGCGTAAGCAAGCGAGGGCAAGTCGAAAAATGAATATGCAGAAGGCACAGGGCACGGAAGATCTCCGCGAGTTTTACATTACGCCCGAGTACCTCGGCCGGTTGCGCGAGCGCGCGCGGCAGTGGGATGAAAAAACCGTTCAGGTCCAGGCCTCCCTGTTTCAGCGGACCATTCCCGATTATCCTGAGGTCACGCTCATTCTCGAAAGCGAGCTGCACACCAGGTCGCTGAATCAACTGCGGCGATTGATTCGGCGCTGGCCGGTGGGGCGCGTACAGGAATTGCGCGCTAAACTGAGCGCCGAAACCGGTCGCGAAGATCACCTCGAAGTCATCCAGACCGAACTCGAAATCCGGGGCGGGGCTTGCCGCCTGTTTGACGCTTCCGGCGAAACCTGATATCGTCGTTTCTTTTTTGATGAGCATCCCCGCCGAATTACATTCTCATCTGTACGGTTGTCTCACCGTGGACGATTTATACTGGCTGGCCGCGCGTCGGCCGTGGCGGCAGGACCTGTATCGCCAGTCGCACCTGCGCACCTACGGCGAAGAACCGGCCCTCGATGATTTGTTTCATGCGGACGGGCGTGGACGAGAACGAGTGCGATCGTACTATCTGTACCGGCAGGCCGGGGACTTCGCGCGCTTCCAGACCTGTTTCGATTTTTGCGTCGCCGTTTCGCATACGGACCAGGAAGAGCTGGCCGGAGTCCTGGAGCGCGTGGTGGCGCGAGAGCCCGCCGCCTACGCGGAGTACCGCATGTTATTTTCGCCGCTTACGGAAAAATCTGTATTTAAAGAGAAAGTGCGATCTCTGGCCCAGGCCTGCGACGCGCTGGACCGTGCCGGTGGGCGGACCGTACCGCGCCTCGTGATTTCGATTCCCCGCGATGAAGTCCCCGGCCGCCAGCAGTACGCGGTCGTGCGCGAACTGATGGCGGAGTCGGCGGCGGCCGCGCATATGATCGTGGGCCTCGATTTCTGCGCGCGGGAAGAAGGTTATCCGCCGCGCGCGAAGCTCGATTTTTTTGAGACGATCCTTGCGGACAACCGCGCAAGTCCCGCCCGGGCCCTGGCCATCCTTTATCATGTGGGCGAAAGTTTTCAGGACAAATCCGTGGAAAGCGCGGCGCGCTGGGTGGTGGAGGCGGCTCAGGACGGCGCGCACCGTCTGGGTCACTGCGTGGCGCTGGGCGTGGCCCCCAATTTTTTCGCGGGCACCGAACGCCAGGAAATCCTGAGCGAACGTGTCGATCAAATCGGGTTCGAACTCAAACACGCTGAAAGTCTGCGCGCGGCCGGGCTGGTTGTGGACGAACCGGCCCTGCGCCAGGAACTCGCTGATCTGGTGAACACAGAGCCGACTAACGCCGCGGGCCGGCAGCAAACCGTGGCGGTTCGTTACGACCCGGCGCGCGTGGAGCGTCTGCGTCTCTTTCAAAACTGGGCCATGGAACGGGTGCGTGAAACCGGGGCGATCGTGGAAAGTTGCCCGACTTCGAATTTACGCATAGCCGGGCTGAAACAGGCCGCGAACCATCCCCTGCGTCGATTTGTGGACGCCGGGCTCGCTGTGGTCCTGGGCGCGGATGATCCGGGCATTCTGGATACCGACCTGGAACGTGAGTTCGAACTGGTGCGGTCCTGGGGTTTCAGTGACAACGAAATCGCGACATTTCACGCGCGGGCCGACGCCTCACGGTCCGATCAATTGTGCGGCCGGGCTCTGGCTGGCGGGGGCGGTGATCAAATGGGTGCATTCAGCCCGTCAGGCGCGCGAGACTCGTAAAAATCCCCAGCAGCACGGTCATTCCGCCGAGCAGCTTCCAGGTTAATCCGTGTATTTCCTTGCGGAGGCTGATTTCCATTTCTTTCATATCCGACCGGATTGAATTTCCCATTTCCTTCATGTCCGACCGGATTGAATTTTCCGTTTCCTTCATGTCCGACCGGATTGAATTTTCCGTTTCTTTCATATCCGACCGGATTGCATTTTCCGTTGCTTTCATGTCCGTCCGGATGGAATTTTCCATTTCCTTCATGTCCGACTGGAGCGAATTTTCCGTTCCTTTCATGTCCGCTTTGAGTGCCATACTCAGATCTTTTATATCGGACCTGGTGGCGAAATCATCGTTACCGCGGCTGTCCTGAATGAAGGAAACAAGTTCCGCGGCGGTTTTTTCCCCGAGTTTCGGTTTCAGGGCCTTGATAAGCTGGAGGGTTTGTGTTGTGGTCATGCGCACAGTATAGCCGCCGTCTGTGACAGAAATTCATGCGAAACGATCCGGGATGAACAAAAAAAGCAGAACGGTACGGAAAAAATAATCGGGACTGCGCGAAAAGTCAAACGGATTTCTGGAAGGAGCGCGGCGAAAAAGAAATCAGTCTTCTTCTTTTTCGATGTATTTGCCTTTGCCGCGGGCAACGATCTTGCCGATTTCGTTTTCGATTTCGGCGCGATTTTCCACGACCCGGCGGTTCTTTTTTACAAACCAGCCACGCAGGTACAGATTTTCACCGATCATGGCTGGCTGGAGATACCGAACCGTCAATTCACCGGTTACGGTATCGAAATTCATGGCCCCGTTGATGTGGGACATAATTTCATCGAGCATCACGGAGAGAACACCGGGGTGTACGTGTTCGGGATTGCCCTGGTATTTTGGAGGACACCGAAATTCACCGTAAACGGTTTTGGTATCCTCATCAAACGTGAGTTTCAGTTGCAAGCCGTCAGGATTGTCCTGTCCGGACCCGAAACCCAGTTCCGACTTAGGCATGGAGGAAGTTTTTGAAAGTCTCGTCATGCTGTCAAGTACTATTCAAGACAAAGGGCCAGGGTAGTCCCGGGTTCGGTCAAGCCTCTGATCTGGAACGGCGACAGTACCTGTATCGACCCCACGCGGGACGGAATCAACCGGCCCGATGAAAATTTTAATACGCTTTCACCCTTCAAAAAGGAACGAACGAATCCTGAAATGATTCGGTCGTATACCGAAACGCTTCAAGCCCCGCGGCGACGCGATCGGGATGCAACCGCGCTTTGCGTTTTAATTCGCGCAGAAACTGAGCCGGTTCGTCGAACATTTCCCAGACGGCGGGCAGAAACGTCGCCTGGTGGGAGCCCGCGCGAATGAGGAGTCCGTCGTCACCGGGTCGTAACAGTCGCCGTAATTCCGCTTCATTGTCAAAGGGTATAGGTTCCAGAGCGCTGAGCACGGAAACCTGAATCGAAAGCTCCCCGCATTCCGTATCGTGTACGGGCGGAAAACGGGGATCATGCCGGGCGGCACGGTACGCGTTGAGCGCCACGTTTTCGTACAGAGGTTCCTTCGGTTCGATATTGCCCATACACCCGCGCAGTCGCGCGTGCTTCTTGAGCGTAATGAAACATGCCCGCGGGGAGCGCAATTCCAGCGGGAGGGTGGTGGGTTCGTCAGGTAAACAATCGCGTACAGGGGGGCGTTCTCCTGACCGCACACCGCGGCTGATCGCCCGCCGGGCGATATAAATGCAGATTTCGCCTGTTCGATTCATAAAATGTACTGAGTGAAATTTATCCCGGCCGGCCCGGGGCATTTTTCAGTCCGGCGCTCCGGTAAACGCGAAGGCCCCGTAGCCGACCACCCGGTCCCGCCCGCCCGCGGTGTCCCCCGAGTTGCGCAGGTCCACCAGACGCGCTCTGAGGTTGCGCCTGCGCGCGTATTCGAGCAGGCCGCGGATGCCGGTCCGGCCGCAGGCCTGTTCGCCGCGGATTTCGGCCGGCGCCAGCGCGAGAATCGCCCGGGAGGCGGCTTCATCGAGACCGCGCGCTGTTTGATAATCATGGTAGTGGCTGAAATCGGAGCTGATCAGGATTAGAGTTTGTTCGTCCGGCCGCAGCGCCTCCAGGACGCGGGTTACATCCTCCGGTTCCGCCCGGCCAACGAGCAAAGGAACAATGGTAAAACGATCCAGCACCGTCTGTAAAAACGGAAGTTGCACTTCGAGCGAATGTTCGCGCGCATGCGGCATGGAAAAAATGACCACGCCAGCCACTCCCTTGAGCGCGGTCCTTGCCGCGCTGTCCAGGGGAACCGACCCGAGCGGGGTGCGCCAGCGGGTATGATCCGCGAGCGCGATTCCGGCGAAAGAAACCCGGTGGGCCGGTCCGATTAAAATCACGCGCCGGATCGTAGCGCGGAACGCCCGTAACGGTTCGTAAGCACTGGCCGCGACCGGACCGGAATAAACATACCCGGCGTGCGGCACGATCAGGGCCACCGGGCGCGTTCCCTGGCCCTGGCGCCGGCTGGCTTCATCGAGCAGTTGCAGAACAGCGGCTTGCAATTCGGCGGGGGACTCAGGATAAAAAGAACCGGCCACAGCCGGTGGGCGAACGGAGGACATAAAAACTCTCCGAAATTGACGCCAGGCTCTGCCCGACTCCTGTTAAAAAGAATAAACAATTCAACGCGGGGGGCAATCAAAAAACACCGCGGAGCGGCTGGTCAATCGCGTCCCGGATGCGTACTCTGAATGAAATGGACCCGGTCGATTACCCCACGCGGTACTGGCACACGCTAACTGACGGACGGGTTCAGTGCGATGTCTGTCCGCGCGCCTGTAAATTGAACGAGGGCCAGCGCGGACTCTGTTTCGTACGCGGACGTTCGGGGGACCGGATCGTGCTCAAAACGTACGGTCGGTCCTCCGGATTTTGTGTCGATCCGGTTGAGAAAAAACCGCTCAATCATTTTTTACCGGGAACGCCCATCCTTTCGTTTGGAACCGCGGGTTGTAATCTATCCTGTCGATTCTGTCAGAACTGGGATATCAGCAAGTCGCGCGAATCCGATCGACTGAATGACGAAGCCTCCCCCGAAAAAATCGCCGCGGCGGCGGCGTCGCTCGGGTGTCGGAGCGTGGCGTTTACGTACAACGATCCGGTCGTGTTTATGGAATACGCCATCGATGTGGCCGGGGCCTGCCGCGCGGCGGGGATCGCCGCGGTGGCCGTCACCGCGGGGTACATCAACCCGGAGCCGCGGGCGGAATTTTACCGCGCGATGGACGCGGCGAATGTCGATCTAAAAGGGTTCACCGAACAGTTTTACCAGAAACTCTGCGCGGCGGAACTCGGCGCGGTGCTGGACACGCTGGTGTTTTTAAAACACGAAACGTCAGTCTGGTTCGAAATCACGAATTTAGTGATTCCAGGCGAAAATGATTCGAACGCTGAAATCGATGCCATGACCGACTGGATCGCCGGCCACCTCGGAACGGATGTTCCCCTGCACTTCACCGCGTTTCACCCGGACTATAAACTCACAGCGGTCGCGCCGACGTCGGGAGCCACGTTACGGCGTTGTCGCGAGATCGCCAGGTCCAAAGGTTTGCGGTATGTGTATACAGGGAATGTTCATGACCGGGATGGGGGCACGACGTTCTGCCCGGGTTGCGGCGGGCCCGCGATCGTACGCGATTGGTACCGGATTCTGTCGTATCGCCTGAGCGAAACGGGCCGGTGCCTGGACTGCGGAACCCTCTGCCATGGCGTGTTTCGCGGCCCGGTCGGAGATTGGGGCTCGCGGCGGCTGCCGGTCCGTTTGCGATAAGAGCGCGTGGAAAATCGCCCTCAATTTCGGCTGGACAGCTTGCTACCGGGCGCGAATCGTCTATTTAGGGCCCATCTCAAAATGGAGATTTTTTTGAACGCGCAACGAGCTCCGATTACCAGATTACTCCTCCTGGTGAATGTCCTGATCTATTTACTGGAGGTTACTGTTTTCTCCGATCGATTAAGTTCTATATTTTTTTCGTTCGGACTTTCCCCCGCGCAATTCTGGGCCGGCCGGGGCTGGTGGATGCCCATTACCAGTCTCTTTCTGCACGCGCAAATGCCGCTGCATTTACATATCATTTTTAATATGATCGCGCTCTGGTCCCTGGGAACTCCGATGGAAATGACCCTCGGTTCGAATCGATTCGCCTGGTTGTACGGAGTCTCCGGCATGGGGGGGGCGCTGGCCGTGTTGCTCTGGCATTTCGTCGCGCCTATGACGAATCCGACCGTGGGCGCTTCGGGAGCCATCTTCGGCTTGCTGGGAGCGCTGGCGGTCTTTTATCCCAACTCGCCCATGTTATTCTTTTTTATTCCGATGAAGGCGCGCACGGTGGTCGTGCTCGTGATCGGTCTGTCGGTCGTGCTGATGGTCACGGACCTGTTCCCGATTATTTCCCACGCCGGCCATCTCGGCGGGCTGGTGGCCGGTTTGCTGTACGCGCGGTTCGCGCTCGGTTTACCGCTCGCCCGGAATGTTTTGTTTTCGAAGGCGGGCCCGGAACCGTACTTCGCGGGCGCGGCCCGTACCCCTTCTTCGGAGCAGGCGGCCCGTGAAGCCGTTCAACGTTTTTTTCGCACGGAAATTATAGAACAGAGTGAACCGCGAAATGTGCCCGGGAGCCGCCCGCCCGAAAAAATCATCAACCCCGACCCGGGTACCTGGAGCGATCCAGCCGCGCAAACCCCCGGGGCGGAAAATGTTCCGGCTCCCGACGCTCCTGCCCCCCCGGAGCGGGAATCGCCGCAAGCCCCGTCCGGAAAACGTCTGCACTTCGATCCCGAAACCGGGCGTTTTTTTTTCAAATAGAGTTGTAAAGGGCGAGCGCGAAGTTTTCCAGCCGGACGATTCCCAGCGTTTTGAGATGATCTCTAAGAATCTCAGGCTTCGGCGACGAGACGCTGCAATTCGGGACGATTGAGAATGCGGACTTTGCCGCGCGTGGTTGTAATCCAGCCGCGGGCTTTGAAGTCGGACAGGGCGCGCACTACCGATTCCGTGGTTGTGCCGATTATGGTGGCGAGCACCTCGCGCGTGAGAGGCAGCTCGAACGAACTGGCCAGGTCACCCTTCGTTCCATTCTGCAAGTGCAGGAGATAATCGGCCAGCTTCTCGCGTGTTTTGCGCACGCCCAGATTAAAACTTTGCTCTTCGGATTCGACCCAGCCCCGGGCCAGGTTGCCGAGGACCGCGCCGGAAAAGACCGGGAATCGGTCCGCGAAGTCTCGCACGATATCCGCGGGCAGAGCGCAGACCACGACATCCGTCAGGCAGCGCGCACTGTGTCGCAGGGCCAGGCCGGCGGCCGCATCCCGGTACCCGATCCAGGTGCCCGGGCCACCGATCAGAAACGTTTGCTCACGGGAACCGGCAGTGCGGAATAATTGCACCCTGCCGGAACCGACACAATAAACAGACGTGGCGGGCTGGCCGATTTCGAATATAAACTCATTCCGGGCGAACTGAAGTGTTTCCTTTGCCGCGTCCAGCCGGGCGAATTCCTGATCCGGCAGGGTCCCCCAGGGTGTTTTTTCGGTCTCCTCACAGACCGAGCATGATTTCGTGCAGATCGCGCCCATCAATAAGAGTAATTTACGGTCCCCGGGGTGTCCTGTCAAGATTGGAAATGTGGAAAATAACCGAACCTTCCTCATAGTGCGACTCTGTCCGGTCCTCACAGGAGGCGCATACCAGGGACTCATCAGCCGTCATCGCCCGGCCCGCCGTCCCCCCGGCTCACGCGGCAGCGCCCGGTTTCGGAGCACGAGAGCGGCTCTCCGCGAGGTGGTCGGCCATGCGCACCGCAAGCGCCACAATCGTGAAAGTGGGATTGGCGTGGCCCGCATTCGGAAAGACGGAACTGCCGGCCACGTAGAGATTTGGGACATCATGGAGCCTCGAATCGACGTTGACGACACCCAGCCTGGGGTCGGGATGCATGCGCGTGGTTCCCATGTGATGGTTACCGCCCCAGATAAAATCCCATAAAAACTCGGAGGCGCTGCCGGTGCGGATTTGCAAGCGACCGTGACCCGCTCCTGCCAGCGCGTGCGCCGCGCGTCTGAGATTTGTATCGATCGTCTTTTTATCCAGGTCCGATATCTCCCAGTGCAGGGCGATTCGTTCCTGGCCGAGGCTGTCCTTCGCCTGTGACAGGGTGACGAAACTTTCGCGAGTCGGGGATTGTTCGGAAACGAACTCAAGCTGAAAGAGGCGTGGCCCGGGGCGCTGTCCGTCCATGTGGGCCGCGATATCGAATACAGATTGCGACAGGGGTCCGAGCGGGGTGCCTTCCGCCCGCTTGAGCGTGAGGCGGCAGTTCAGAATTTCCGCCTGCCGCTGGACGTTGTCCTTGAGGCGTAAGTAACCGAGGCGATGGTCCAAATCCTCGTAATCGGTGAAGGGGAAGTCCGGAGTGTGCACGGCGAACACCGCGCCGACACCATGGATGTGTTCCATAAAATAGCGGCCCACGTGGCCGTGCTGATTGCCGAGTGCGGTGCGTCGATTCCGTTCGCTGAGCAGGAGCAGCCTGGCGTTTTCGATTCCCCCGGTCGCGAGAACAAACGTGTCGGCACGGACCGCAAAGGTGCGTCCGCCGAATTCGGGGAGGGTGCGGACCACCGCGGTGCGCACCCTCCCCGAATCATCGGTGATGAACTCCGTCAGGTTGCAATATAAATAAATACTGATCAACTTCGAGTTTTTCAATCGCGTTCCGAAACGTTCGGTCAATAATCGCGCCCGGCTGAATCGAACGAAATCGAGTTCAAAATCCGCCGGCCTTTTTTGAAAGGTGGCATGATTCGAAACCGCCGGCGGAAACGGATCGAGAGTGAGGTATTCGCGGGCCCGTTCATAGTATGGGTTAAGAGTATTGAGGTCAAACGGCCAACCGCTACCTGGAATCCAGGGCCGTGCCTGAAAATCAAGCGAGTCCATCGGACAGCAAAGACCGCCCCAGTGATTGCCCGATCCCCCGAAGAAACGTAAACGGGACTTTTCCAGCGGATAATAGATCCGACCGGTGATTTCGCCGCGGGCGAGATCCTGGACCGGTTGATCTTCCTGGCGCCCGCCCGATTCCAGAATGGCCACCGGAATGCCTCGTTGTTCCAGTTCCAGCGCGATCGTGATGCCGGCCGGTCCGCCGCCGACAATGCAGATCTGAGTTGAAATTTCGGGGGCGGTGAACTGTCGGCCGTCAATGATCATTTGCGGAAGTTCTGGGAGCGATCGAATTTGCACTCGAAATGATACGATCGGTAAATTCGGCGAAACACACGCCGGCCAGGTGGCTGACGTCATAATAACGATCGCAGCTCAGCCGGTCGGAAAAATTGAGGTCCAGAAAGGGCGCGTCGTATCGTTCGGATAGTGCGCGCATTCGGCTTTCCCAGTACGCGCGCACGGTGGTTTTTTCCCCGTCGATCACAAGCGGGCGCCCGTCGACCAGGGCGCGCAGTTCGGGTCCTTCCGGCGCCCAGAGCTGGATGGTCGGCACGCCCAGCTCCTGCGCGAGAGCGAGATTCGCTGTCGCGAAACGCATTTGACCGGCAGAGGGACGGAACGGGCGATAAAAACTGGACCAGGTGTTTTCCGCGTCCCGGCGAAAAAATTCCCGGTCCTCCCTGGGATTCACGTCCGTAAAAAAAGGCACCGAGCCGCGGTTTTCGCTCAGGGCCACCGTGGTCCGGGACAGGAATTGTTTGAACTGAATCATCTCTTTGCCGCCCGACGCGGAGCGTTTCAAGATTGTGGCCCAGTTCAAACGATACCGATACGACCAGAACATCTTCTTGATCGCGTAATTGGTCAGGTCTTCCAGGCGGTAGTGATCCGCGTGGCGCGTTACGAACGAAAACGGCAGGCCGTTCAGCATCACCTCATCCAGCGAAACCGCCGGGGTGGCGTTAAAACCCTGGGGTGTAACTGTGAAGATCATCACATCCGGGCGAATCTGGCGGGAGCGGATTTCTTCCATGAGGCGGTGGTAATAATCGTTGTTACCACCCGGAACCGAAAAATTAAAAAGCACCCAGTCCGGGTGTTTTTCCCGAAGATAGGCCGAATCGAAAGACAGCGTACGGGAGCTGCCGAAGAGCGCGATCGTCCGCAGCCGGCCCGGCTCCTGAAGATAAGCGTCCAGTTCGTTGATGAGCTCGATCTTGTGCTCATAGTTGATGAAAGACGCGGTCCGGAGAAAATAACAGGGGAAATCTCCGATAAACAGTTGTTTGTCCAGACCGAACGCGGCCAGGAACACCAGGAAGGGAAAAAACATGAAGCGCTGGAATTGCATCGCAGGCACGGAACCTCCGGCTTTTTTAAGGGGGGGCGCTTATCCCGCAACCGATATTTTGCGCGCGGCGCGGGCCTTCAGCCTGGGAGCCGCGCGTTGATGGCCGCCGCCACGTCCCGGAGGGCCGGTTCTTTCAAAAGCGCGTAATGGTTTCCCGGCAATTTCCGGAGCACTGGCTCGCGCGCGCACCAGGCGCGCCAGACCGCGGGGAGATCGTAGGCTTCCCGGTCCGATTCATCCGACAGGAGCAGGGTGACGGGGCCGGGGAACACCGTCGGTCGGAATCGATGCAGCAGGGCGGTGTTTTCGCAAAATAGTTTAATTAATTTTATTGTTGCGAAAACGGGAATCGAGCCCAGGTAACCCGCCCCCCGGGCCGCCAGGACCAGCAGAAAGCTCCGCGCGGCCACGGGCAGGCGGCGCAGGAGGCCGGCCGGGACGAGACGCAGCCAGGGCGACCTTTGCTCCAGTTCACCGACGAGCCGCGCGCTCAGGCCGGCCACGGCCGGAGTGACGGCCAGTTCCCGCCATTCGATCCCGAACTGGTCCACGACCAGGCGCATGACGGCTCCGGTGCGAGCGGCCGAAACCGTACCGTACGGAACGTCTGCGCCCGGGCGCGGTGGCACATTCAGCAGATCGGCGGCGAGGTACGCGAGGCCCATCACGAGCGCATGATCCGGCTTCGCCGTCGGGCCGCGCGTGTACGAATCGATCAGGACGACTTCGGGCGGCGCGCGGCGTGGTTCGCGCTGAACGAGCAAACAGGCGGTCGCGTGAGCCACCGTTCCACCGAACGACCAGCCGGCCAGCACGAGCGGACCGGGGGAAATTCGCGCCGCGAGAGTTTCAGCGTAGCGCCGGGCCAGTTCCTCAAGGGACAGAGCAGCGCGGTCGCCGGTGAGCAGGGGGTGCTGGATTCCAAGAACCGTGGCCGACGGATCAAGCAGGGGCAGCAGCGGCAGGTACGGGAATAAATTTCCCGCGGCCGGATGAAACAGGACGATGGTGGCGCCGTTTGCGCTGGCGCCACGACGCAGCGGCACGAGAATCGAATCGCCCATGGCGAAGAGGCGATTATCGATGGAGTTGTACACGGCGCGGTAACTGTCCGCGTGCGGGGTCGCTCCGTGTGAAACATCCGTGTCGCGCATGAACCGGGAAAGTCCGGCGATGGTTGGATGTCCAAAAAAATCGGCCAGGGCGGGGGCCCGTCCCTGTATTTTACGAATCATGGTGAGGACTCGCGTCGCGGTGATGGAATGTCCGCCCAGCGCGAAAAAATCGTCATCGATCCCGATCCGTGGCAGACCGAGCACCTCGCTCCAGACCCTGGCCAGTTCCTGTTCGCGCGCGTCACGCGGTTCCCGGTGCGGTGGGCGCGCGGCGAACGCGGGATCGGCGGGCAGGGCGCGACGGTCCAGTTTGCCGTTCAGGGTCCGGGGGATGGCGTTCATCGCGACGAAAACGGCCGGCACCATTGCCGCCGGAAGATGTCGCGCCAGCGCGAGCCGCAGAGCCGCCGCGTCGATCGGTTGATCAGATACAAGGAAGGCGCAGAGATAAGTTTCCCCGCCGGGCGCGGTTCGGTCCACCAGGGCAAGGTCGCGAACGGAAGGCAGAGCGCGCAGGTGGAATTCCACTTCGGCCGTCTCCACGCGCACACCGCGGATTTTTAGCTGGCCGTCGCGTCGCCCGAGAAACTCCAGGCCGCCGTCCGGTCGCAGCCGGCCGAAGTCCCCCGTACGGTACGTGCCGCCGCCGTCGGGCCGGGCGGTGAAACGCTCGGCCGTTTGCGCCTGATCCTGGAAATATCCCGCCAGTGCGAAAGGCGTCTCAATGAAAACTTCCCCGATTTCGCCGGGAGCGACGGCGGTTCCGGCGCTGTTCAGGAGTACGGCGCGCACACCCGGCAGTCCGTGCCCAACAGGAATCGAAGAGGAGCGCGCATCGCCTTCGTTCACCCGGTGGAAAAATTTGATCATCGTCGTTTCGGACGGGCCGTATAAATTCCACAGGCGCGCACCGTGACCGAACGCGGCGAAAAAGCGCGCCGCGTCCGCGGGCCAGAGTGTTTCGCCCGCGAGCAAAACATCGTTTAGCGCGGGCGGATCGCCCGGATCAAGCGTAACGAGCAGGCCGCGAAAAATCGAAGGTGTGGTATGCAGGACATTGACACGAGCCTCCCGTAACCAGGCGGCAAGCTCGGCCGGTTCCAATGTGCGGGCGGGCGTGGCCGCGACGCAGACTGTTCCGCCGCTCGTCAGCGGCAGTAAAAAATCGCGGAGCGACGCGTCGAACCCGGGCGATGTGATCCGGGCCACGCGGGTTCCGGGACCGGCATCCAGGAGATCACGCTCCCAGAGGGTAAAATGCGCGATGGCCTGGCCGGTGCTGAGAATCCCTTTCGGCGCGCCCGTCGTACCGGAGGTATAAAAAAGCACGCACGCCCCGTCCGGACCCGCGCTTCGCACGGGCTTCGCTTCGACTTCCGGTTGCGCGGTATTCGCCAGGTCCGCGAAGAACCGCACTGAGCCAGGGGCAAGGTTTTCGCGCGGCAGGGACGCGTCCATATCGGAACCGACGAGACAGATACGCGGGCTTGCGTGGCGCAACTGAGAGCGCAAGCGTTCGGCCGGTGTGGCGGGATCGAGCGGAAAATAAATCCGACCCGCGCGCGTGATACCGAGCAGAGCCGTCGCCAGTTCGACTTCGTCGTGCGTGATGACGGCCACGCGGTCGCCCGGTTCACCGGACTCTTGCACGAAACGCGCGAGCGCGGTGGCGCTTTCGGCGAGCGCGCCGTACGTGATCGTCCGGTTCGCCAGCGGTCCGGAACCGGCCGCCGCGCTGATTTCAATAGCCGGGGCGTCCGGTCGCAGGCGTGCCTGTTGAAAAAACAATTCCGTCACCATAACCGTGCTACTGTCGCTGGCGATGTCCATGTTTGGTCATGAATTTCGGGGAGCGAAGACTTCGAAATAAAATTTTCTTGACCAATGCGCAGGCGCCTCGCGCTGCTTCCAACGATGTGCGGAATCGCCGGTTGTCTGGATCTCTCGGGGAACAACCGCGATGAAACCGAACTCGTCGGACGAATGCTCGCTCTGCTCGTCCACCGCGGACCTGATTCCAGCGGGCTCGCGCGGGAAGGCGGCCTCACGCTTGGCTTTCGTCGCCTGAAAATTCTGGACCCCGCGTTTTCCGAACAACCGTTTCGTTCGGATGACGGGCGGCTCCTCGTCGCCTGTAACGGCGAAATTTTTAATTACCGCGCGCTGCGCGCTGCCTGCGCGGAGCGTTATCCTTTCGTTTCGCGGGGCGATGTGGAAGTCCTGCTCCCGCTCTATCGCGAACGGGGCGTTTCGTTTCTGAAACTACTGAACGGTCAGTTCGCGCTCGCGCTGTACGACCGCGCGGAAGGTCGACTGCTGCTGGCCCGCGATCCGTTCGGCATCTGCCCGCTGTATTATACGATTAAAGACGGCCTCTTGCTCTTCGCGTCCGAGATCAAGGCGCTCTTCGCGCATTCAGGCGTCGAACGGCGACTCGACCTGACCGGTCTGGATCAGGTGTTGTGTTTTCCAGGGCCTTTGAGTCCGCGCACTCTCTTTCGCGGCGTTCAGGCGGTGGAAAGTGGCACGGTTCTGACCGTTCACAATGGTTCCATCACTCGCGCCGTATTTCACGATCTTGAGTATCCCGATCGCGAATCGCCTTTGCCAGAACGAGACGAAGCGGAGTATGTGGAAGAGTTGCGCGAACTTCTGGACCGTTCGATCGGGTTGCGACTGCAGGCGGACGTGCCCGTCGGATTTTATTTGAGCGGTGGGCTGGATTCCACCTTGCTCGCTACCCGGGCCGCGCGCAGGAACGGCGAGGCGCGGCCTTCGTTTTCGATTACCTTTCCGGACCGCCCCGAGATGACCGAACGTTCGTTCCAGCGGCTCGCGGCCGAAACGGCCGGCACGCGCCACCAGGAAATCGCTTTTTCCGAAGCCGATATCAACGACGCGCTGCGCCAGGCCGTGTACCATGCCGAATGCCCCACGCGCGAAACGTACAATACCTGTTCGCTCGCGCTTTCGCGCGCGGCCCGCGGCGGTGCGGTGCCCGTGGTACTTTCAGGTGAGGGCGCGGACGAATTTTTCGCCGGGTACCCGGGGTACCGTTTCGATCACCGCGCCGCCCACGCGGGCGACGGATTACTGGCGGATGAACTCGAACGTGAGGCCCGCCTGCGACTGTTTGGGGATTCTTCTATAGTATACGAAAAGAATTACCACGAATGGGGCGAAAACCGCCAGGCCCTCTTCGCGCCGGACGTGGCCGCGCGTCTGAGCGATTTTGACTGTCTGCGCGGGCCGCCGGTGGACCCGGCCATGCTGCGCGGACGCCACCCCCTGCACCAGCGATCGTATCTCGATTTTAAATTGCGACTGGTCGATCACCTCGTCGCGGACCACGGCGACCGGATGGCCATGGCCAATTCGGTGGAGGCCCGCTATCCATTTCTGGACCCGGACATCATGGCCTTCGCCACGCGCCTGCCGCCGCACTGGAAACTCCGCGGTTTATCGGAAAAGTACATTCTTAAAGAAGCCGCCCGCGCGTCCGTGCCCGACGCGATCATCGCCCGCGAAAAATTCGGCTTCCACGCCCAGGGCAGCGATTTCCTGCTGCAACGCGGGGCCCCGCTGGCCCTGGAGTATCTGAGCGACGCGGTTGTGCGCAAATACGGCGTGTTCGATCCGGACGTCATCCGTCGCCTGCGGGCGGCGCATCTGGCTGACGGATTTCGCCTGAATCTGCCGTATGAAGACGATTTGCTTTTGATCGTTCTGACCACTCATCTGCTGATGGATGTTTTCGCATGCTCGATATAAAAAATGGATCAGGCAAACCAGGGCTGTCCGCCCCCGTCGCCGGCCCGGGTCGCGACCGGCCCGTGCTGATCGTGGGCGGGATGGGACCGGCGGCCGGCCTGTACCTGCATCGTCTGATTCTGGAAGAGACGCGCACGAACGGTACCGACGGCGACCACCTGGAAATCGTGCACCTCGCGCGACCGGGCGCCATTCCAGATCGCACCGAATTTATTCTGAACAGGAAAGGCGAAAATCCCGCGGACCGCGTGCTGGAGCTTCTGGCCGCGCACGGGCCGGCATTGTCCGGCCGTCCATTCGTGCTCGGCATCCCCTGCAACGCGTTTCACGCGCCGGTTATTTTCGATGCATTGCTCGCGCGACTGGGTAACGCCTTTCCATTGCTGGAAGTTACGAATATGGCCACGGCCGCGGTCGCCGCCCTGGACCGTGATACCGGCGCGAACGCTCCGGTGGGCCTGCTCGGCACACTTGGAACCCTGCGCAGCGGCCTGTACCAATCGGCGCTCCGCGCGCGCGGTCGCGTCGTGCTGGAACTTCCGGAAGACCGACAACAGGTTTTGATGAACGCGATTTACAATCGCCAGTGGGGCCTGAAGGCCGCTCTGCCTCCTGACGCGCGCGCGGCGGAAATTGTTCGATCGGAAGTTCGCGCGCTGTGCGAGCTGGGCGCCGGATCGATTCTGCTGGCCTGTTCTGAATTCCCGCTGGTCCTGCCCGAATCGTCCTTCGAAGGCGTGCCGCTGATCTGTCCGACCCGCGAACTGGCGCGCGCTCTGGTCGCGGCCGCCGCACCCTGGAAGAGCGGGTCTTATTCGAATTTTTCGAAAAAAAGCTTGTAGAAAGTCGAAACCCCGGGTTTGATCGGAGCGAATGATTCAATCGACCGGCCCAGGGGAGATCGAATCATTTCAGACTGTGCACAGTCAGGAGGTGATTGTGAAAAAGTATCTTTTTTTTGCGGCGGTTGCGTTCGCGCTTCAATCGTGTACGACGTATTATATTACTGGTGTCGCCCCGGTGAATAATACGATGTACATGACCATCGATAAACGCGCCGGATCAAGCGATAAACCAGGATCGTACGTTGCGGCCTGCAATGACACGGGTTCTGAACTCGTCTGTGATCCGGTAACGGTTCAGGAGCTGAACTGAATCAGCGGGAGGAAAGTGTATGAAAATAATATTACTGCTTACGTTTGCGTTTTCCCTGAGCCTGGCCGCGGGTTGCACAACAATCTACCACGATATTCGACCGGGATCGGGGAACACGGTCACCATGCGGATTTCCCGCGGCTTCAGTACGAAAGAAGCGATTTGTGTGGCGCAGGGGAACACTCTGCAGTGTACTGACATTGAGGATCAGTACAGCGAATAAAGGAGTTGTATCGATGAGATTACCATTATTACGTAAGACCTTGCTCTTCGCGCTGATGGCGGCGTGGTTCGGAATTGCCTGCGCGAATACCTCGCATCTGGTCGATACCCCCCAGGGAGTGTATCGATTTTATTATACGGGAGGTAATCCGTACTACACCAAAAAAGTAGAAAAATGTCAGAAGGCCGGATCGGCCTCCGTTGCCAGTTGCGCCGACTATCCGATTCGGTACAATTTCTGAAACTGCGGGCTTCCGGGCCCGGAGCGGACGCGGAAGCCCCTTTCTTTCTCGCTGGCTTTAACAGGTTGCGGAAAAAGTCCCTCCATAGACTGCTCCCGCTGCCGGATCGGCGAACTAAATTCGCCGATGCTCGCAAAACCGGTGTTTCGCGCTTATTCACGAAACACCGGTCCTGGCGCTACCTCCTGTAGCGTCTTATTCGCAGAGTCAGCAGCCTGCTAATCCCCATGCCTGGCTGATTTTTTTGCGTGACTTCGTGGCGCGCTGGCCGTCTTACCCGTATGGCATCACCCGTACTCGAAATCGCTCCGCTTGGTTTTCAGTGGCAGACCCTGGACCCGTTTTTGTTTTGCGTCCATCACAATGACGCGTATCCGGCCGGGGACGAACACATGGCCCCGCGCGCGTCGCTCGGCGGGCGTCAGATCGGCAATGATTTTTCGGGCAAAGACGGCTGGAGTATGTACCACGGCGATCGTGTCCCCGGTTTTCCCCAGCATCCGCACCGTGGATTTGAGACCATCACGATCGCGCGCCAGGGATTCATCGATCACAGTGATTCGCTGGGCGCGGCCGCCAGGTTCGGCCAGGGTGATGTGCAATGGATGACGGCGGGTCGGGGTGTCGTGCATTCCGAAATGTTTCCACTCATTCAGGAAAACGCGGACAACCCGGCCGAATTGTTTCAGATCTGGCTCAACCTGCCCGCGAAAAATAAAATGGCCGCGCCGTACTTTTCGATGTACTGGAACGAGGACATGCCGCGTCTGCGTGAAACCGACGCGGAAGGCCGCGCTACCGATCTGGTTCTGATCGCGGGCGAACACCCTGGCGCGCGCGGCGTGACGCCACCACCCGATTCCTGGGCCGCCCAGGACCCGCATTTGAAAATTATGACCGTTCGCATGCAGGCCGGGGCCGTCTGGACTCTGCCTCCAACTGCGGCCAGCGTGAATCGTGTTCTGTATTTTTTTCGCGGCGACGCTCTGCGCATTGGCGACCGGGAGGTCCCCGCCCGCCACGCGGTGCTCCTCGCGCCCGATCAGGCGGTCACGCTCCAGGCCGGCGGCGCGGGCGAAATCGAACTCCTGCTTTTACAGGCCCGTCCCATCGGTGAGCCGGTCGCGCAGTACGGGCCCTTCGTGATGAACCACCAGCACGAAATCCAGGCCGCGTTTCGCGACTATCAGCTCACGGCCTTCGGCGGCTGGCCCTGGCCCGAAGACGCCCCGGTCCACGAACGTGCGCAGGGTCGCTTCGCGCGTCACGCGGACGGACGGATCGAAGTGCCTGGCGCCGTAACGGCCGATCGGTAACTTTTTCGCGAAAGTCAGGGCGCCTCCGCCGGTGTAACGTTTCCAGGAAATCGCGGGGTATTCGTCCGCGAATCCCTGGCAGCCCCCGACCGCGATTTCATCATTTTTTTTCGGCGTTCTCAAAACCTCCGTTCGCGAAAAAAATCGCTCCAGAGGTTTTGAGAACGCCGCCCGCGGACCGCGCTCTCGCCGGGGCAGGCTGACGCCTTTACCGGCTCCATCGCTGGCGCGTTCCTTGCCCTGACAGGTTACTGAAAAAGTCCCTCCATGGGCTTTTTCTATCCGTCGCATCGGCGAATTAAATTCGCCAATGCTCGCAATACCTGTTTCACGCGGTTTCATGAAACGCCCGTTTTGGCGATCCATCCTGTAGCGCATAGCAGGGCACTCCCCCCTGCTAAATTGCCCCCGCAAAAAAAGTGCTGGACAGATTCGCAGTCGTATTTAACCTAATAGATAATTAGCCATATGGTTAAATACGCCACAGCTCCCGACCATTTGAGCGCGACCTTCGCCGCCCTGGCCGATCCAACCAGGCGCGCGATCCTCGAACGCCTGACGGCGGGCCCGGTGTCCGTGACGGAACTGGCCGAACCGTTTCAAATTTCGCTGCCGGGGATTTCCAAACACCTAAAGGTTCTGGAACGCGCCGGACTCATCGCCCGCGAACGCGAGGCACAGTGGCGACCCTGCCGGCTATCGGCCCGTCCGCTTAAAGAAATCGACGAATGGATGGAGCGCTACCGCCGTTTTTACGAGGAAAGTTTCGATCGCCTGGACGAGTATCTCAAAGAGGTCCAGAAAGAAGGGAAAAAACATGGACGTAAAAAAAAATAACTCCGCCGACACTTCCGACCGGGAAATTAAAACCACGCGTGTGTTCGCGGCTCCCCGCGAACTCGTGTTTCGGATGTGGACCGAACCCGAACATGTGGCGCGCTGGTGGGGACCGAACGGGTTCACGAACACGATCCAGCGTATGGACGTACGCCCGGGCGGGGTCTGGCAATTCGTCATGCACGGGCCGGACGGCACGGATTATCAGAACCTTGTCAGGTTTATTGAAGTCGTGGAACCGGAACGTCTGGTATACATGCACGGCTCCGACCTGGACCCCGATCAATTTCACGTAACTGTACTTTTTGAAAAGGAAGGCGAAAATAATACCAGGCTTTCCATGCGCAGCGTTTTCCGAACCTCCGCCGAACGGGACGAGAAAGTGGAAAAAATCGGGGCGATTGAAGGCATGCGCCAGACCCTGGACCGGTTGGGCGCGTATCTGTCGAAAGTTAGCCCGGATTATGCATGAAACGAAAATATGGTGCGCCCCACAGGCATACGCAGGCCGGCTGTACTTGAACATGAAAAATCACGGAGAATTTCGTGCGTAATCCGGGTTAGAGACTCTAATTTTGAAGGATAATAGTATGAGAAAATTAATAATGTGGAATGTAGTCACCCTGGACGGATATTTTGAGGGTGCGAAAAACTGGAACTTGAGTTTTCATGAACTTGTCTGGGGAAAAGAACTTGAGGAACTCAGCCTCGTCCAGTTGAAATCGGCGGACATGCTTGTGTTTGGTGCGACAACGTACAGAGGTATGGCGGATTACTGGACAAAGGCGGAAGGGGAGGAAGGAGAAATCGCCAAATTCATGAACGCGATTCAAAAAGTCGTCTGCTCATCAACGCTCAAAACGGCTGACTGGAACAATACAATCGTTGTAAAAGACGCGGTAGCGGAAATTCCTGAATTAAAACGGCAGGGCAATGGAGATATGTTCGTGTTCGGAAGCGGTAACCTTTCTGAATCTTTAATGAAAGCAGGACAGTTCGATGAGTTTCGCTTATGCGTCGCGCCGGTATTTTTAGGGGAAGGGAAACTTTTGTTCAAACAGGGAATCCCTCAAAAAAAACTCAAACTGCTTGACGGTCGTCCCCTTGCCACTGGCGGCATCCTTCTTCGATATGCTCCCGAGGAAGAGTCAGGGCAAAAAAAGCGCGCCTGACGCTGGAAGAAAATGGAACGCCGGTGTCCTGGACTGAGAATTTATCCCGCCCAAAAGCCGGAGGACACAGATACCCCGCTGTCCTCCGGATGCCACGGGGAAAAATCAGAGCGTCATCAGTCGTTCCACGGCCTTGCCGAAGACTTCTTCGGCGTCGCGCATGATCTTTGAACGCCAGGCGGGTGAGGACGGATAGAACATTTCGCGGTAGCTCGCGCGGATTTCCGCGCAATCCTCGGGTGTGGCGCAACCGTACTGGTAGCTCTGGTTTTCCAGGATCGTACGGTGAATCGAGTCGATCGATCCTTTCGTGGTCTGGCTGTCGAGCGTGCCGAATTCGAGCACCATCGGCACGTAACTCGTGGCCGCGGGCATGAGTTTGCCTACGTAAGAGGCGAAGTCCCCGTAGGTGGTGTAAAAATCAGCGGTATCGCCCCAGTCGATTTTATATCCGGCGAAAACGGCCTCGGTATGTTCGCGGATGCGCTGATTGGGCGGAGCGTTGGGGAAGAGATGGGCCGTGCCGCGTTCGCCGAAGCCGGTATGCAAATCCACCATCAATACGAACGTGCGGTCCCTGGCGGCCGAGCGAAAGACGTCTTCCAGCAGAAATCGTTGCTGTTCGAAATTTTTGCCGCCGAAATAAATACCTTTTTCGAATTCATACTGGCCCTGGAGAACCGCCTGCCGTAGATTCCCCATGCCTTTGAGCGCGATGTTCGAAATCGCTCGTAACGCGAAAAAACGATGTTCCAGGGCGGAAAGATTCGCGGGCGTCTCAGGATTGAGCAGCCCGCGCACTTCCTGGTAGCCGTTGTTTTTCACCGAGAACAATTCATCCGTGAGTTCGTGGTTACGGTTCAGGTCCACATTGTTTTCGGTCACGCGTCGAAATAGTTTCATGCCGAAGGGATTGACGCCGTGGATGAACAACATTTCGGGCCGCTGCTCGTTCGTGGTGAGCGTTTCCATGAGACGACGCATGACGGCGCTGGAGGCGTACCCTTCGCCTCCGTGAAGACCCGCAGTCATGATCAGTAAACGGTCTTTGCGCGCCGAGGGTATCTGACAGAGATCGATGCTCAGGTCGTCGGTTTTTTTGCTCTGGACGACGATCCCGCGTTCCCGAACTCCGGGAATGGATTTTGCCAGGGCGGCGCAGCGTTCGCGAAACGCGGCGCGGTTTTCTTCGTACGATTCTTTATAATACCCGACGTATTTTTCATCGACCGGCCAGGGATCGGAAAAGGAAGGTGTGGCCGAAAAATAAACGTTCACTCCCAGCAAAAGCACAACCAGTGCTATGATAATGATACCCAGGACTTTCGCTAAAGTTTTCACGGAATAATTCCCCCCGCTGAAAAGTTGGCCCTGGCTGGCCGGACGCAAGTACTTTCTGACGCCTGGCGGCGTAAAAAAACGTTCAGGGGCGGGGCGGCACCTGAACCGGCGCGATTTCGCGAAAGGTACGCCTCGCCCAGGCTTCGGTGGACCGCGCGAAAGGCGGAGGCGCGCTGAACACGAAATAAAAATCGTTCCAGCGGGCCACGTACGTCACTCCCTCGGACGACATGGTCCGGTAACCTTCCGGGCACTGGCGTTCAATTTCGACCGGGCTGGTGACCGGGCCATCCACGAAGCAGTGCACGTATAACGTAAACCCGCGGGTTTTCATATAACCCGGCGGGGGCTGGCGGTTGTGCGCGATCATGCGTTCATCCGGGTTCGCATGGAGGACCGTGCCCTGTTCGGCCACCACACGGTCGGTCAGGCCGAGTCGATCGATGACGGGGATATCGACGAAATAACCGAGGATGCCGATACCGCCGTCTTCGGTGACCGAACCCGGAGGCAGTGTTCGCCCGAAAAAGGGCCGCATTTGTTTCGTGCGCCAGCGCCAGAAATCGCGGTGGGCTTCCATGCGAATGGCGATCTGGTGGTGTTGCAGTTTCAATTGGGCATCTTTCCAGTACGAAAAACTCGTACGCAGGAACGGGATAAAAAAATACGGGCGGGCGAGTTTTTCGGGTTCTTCCACCGGCACTCCGCTGTTTCCGAAAACGGTGCCCGATTTCAAAAACCAGGGCCAGTTGGGAATAAAAACGTAGAGAACCAGCAGCCACCCGGCCAGAAGAACGCGCCCGGCCCCGGCCAGCACCCCGCGTGTGTTCGCGGGCGCGCCCATGCCGGCGAAGAGTTTGACGAGCGCATGCGCCATGAACAGGGCCAGGAAAGGCAGGTAAGGATCGAAGATGCGATACTCGAAGTGATCGCCACCGACCGAGTAGGCGTAGTACAGCAGGTGTGGCAGGAGAATCGCCAGAAAATAAAAATAAAACCGCACCGGCTCGTGATCCCGCTTTTGCGCGAAGGCAAGGAGCGGCGTCCCGATCGTGATCCAGAACAACAGGCCATATTCCAGAACAAACGCCGTGACGAAGAGCGCGCCCATCTGTGGCCAGGGCACGTCGACTTTCGCGTAATAGGTATTGGGCAGCGGCCGTTCGTAGTAGTACAGGCGAAAGAGCAGGTGCGCGCCCGTGATGAGGACGAACGGAAGGCCCAGGGCGAACCATGAACGCAGCGTGGCCGCGATTTTTCGCGGGTCGCGAACGAACAAATCGCGCCGCTCCTCGAAGG
>CAZVZS010000027.1:28659-43299 GCA_964631535.1 uncultured Leptospiraceae bacterium | reverse complement strand
AGAAAAGTCATGGCCGCGAGCAGAAGCGCGTCGGGCCGGGTCAGCGCGGCCAGGCCGAGCAGCAATGAGCCGGTCGGGCGCCAGGAGCGCGGGGCCAGGAGTATGCCGTACACGCCGCCGCAGAAGAGCAGGGTAAACAACCGGGTTTCGAGGCCGCCCGTCGCCCATACGTTCCAGCCGCGATTGACCGCGAGCAGGCAGGTCGCCACGAGCGCCACGGCGGCCGCGCGGTCGGGAGCCAGACGGCGCGCGAAAAGCACGATGAGCGCGAGTGTCGCCAGGGTGGCCAGGACGCTGAGCAGCGGGGCCAGCAACTCCGGGGAAACGCCCGCCCGGATGCCGACGGTCAGGATCAGGGTCCAGAGAAAGTTGGTGTATCCTTCGACGTACTCGCCCGGATTCCAGACCAGTCCGCGGCCGAGCGCGAAGTTGCGCGCGTAGCGAAAGGTGATGTACGCGTCGTCACAGAGGAAATACAACGCACGTCCATACAGGAAGTGTCCCGCAAGCAGGACGCCCGTGGCGGCCCCGAACAGGATCTTCCGGGTGGGTGCTTGCATGGGGTGGTAAGGAACCGGGGGGAGCGGTGGGGGCAAAGAAAAATTTTCCGGCTGAACGGTCGACGCCGGTCGCCGGTGGGCCGGTCCCTCACTGGCGGAAAAGCGGGTCGCTTTGCGCGGAAGGGTCAATTTATCGATGTTTCAGGGCAATTTCGGCCGGAAATTTCGATTGTTGGAAGCGGCCCCTCGCAATTGTTTGGAAAAACCGCGGTTTCCCGGGGTTGGTCTGCGGGGCTGAAGTGTGGAAATTGCGATTTTCGTTTTCGGTTATTTTTTCCCATTAATATAGAAAAATTGAGTGAACCACCGGGAACCCCGGTCCCTCGTTTCGATTCGCATGGTCAAAGTCAGAATACTGCTTGTTGAGGATTCCGAGGACGACGCCCATCTCCTGCTCCGCAGCCTCCAGAAAAAAGGAGTCGATTGTGACGTGTTGCGTGTGGCCGATCGCGACGGGATGCGCTCCGCGCTTGAAGAGTCCTGGGACATCGTGCTCGCGGATTTCGCTCTGCCCGGTTTCGGCGGCTTTGAAGCTCTGCAATTGACCAGGGAAGTGGACCAGGACCTGCCCTTCATTTTGATCTCCGGTACCATCGGCGAAGACCTGGCCGTGGAAGCCATGCGCTCCGGCGCTCAGGATTATATCATGAAGGATAACCTGACGCGTCTGCTGCCGGCCCTGGAGCGCGAGGTCAATGAGTACCAGAATCGCAAACACCGCGCCGATTTATTAAAACGCCTGCGGGCCAATGAGGAACAGCTCAAGGCCGCCTCGCTCATCCAGCGCGATCTGTTTCCCAGGCAGGCGCCGGACCTCTCCAGTTTCGAAATCGCCGGCGAAAGTTTTCCCGCTGAAGCCACCGGTGGCGACTATTACGATTTTATCCCCATGGACGCGGGTCGACTTTCACTGGTCATCGGCGATGTCAGCGGGCACGGGTTCGGTCCGGCGCTGTTGATGGCGGCCACGCGTTCGTATCTGCGCGCCTTCTGCCAGAATACGCGTAAACCTGGTGAAATATTATTTAATACGAATCGGGTGCTCCACGCGGACGTGCGCGACCGGCCGCGCTTCGTGACTCTGATCCTCGGCATCGTCGATCCGGTGGACATGTCGTTGACGTACGCGAGCGCCGGGCACCACTATGGTTACATCATCGACCAGGAGGGTCGGGCCAGGGTCAAGCTGGCGAGCACCGGCCTGCCCCTGGGTATCTTTGACAACTCCACGTATTACAGCCCGGAAAAAATCCAGCTCGAACCCGGTGATCTCGTGCTGCTCCTCACCGACGGGGTCAGCGAGGCGCGCTCCGTTGACGGGCGCACGTTCGGGATCGCGCGCGCTCTGGAAACCGTGCATGAACACCGATCGCTTTCCGCTGCGGAAATCGTGGGCGCGCTGTACCGGGCGGTGGTCGGCTTTTCGAACGGACTCCGGCGCGAAGACGACATCACGGCTGTCGTGATGAAAGTGAAGTGAACGCCGATCCTGAATCCCCCGGTCGCGAAAGCAAAAGCGCGCACTATTTTCGCTTTAAAATAATAGATTTTTGATCCGGCGATTTTTTCCACACCACGAAATCGGGCCGGTCCAGCAGTTCCCGGGCGGGCGGGTCCTGCGCGAACTCCAGGTGGCAGACGATATACTCCGCTTCGTCGATCCGCGGGAGGGTGTAGTTGCGGGCCCGCCCGGCCAGAAACGGACTGATCCGTTCGGGCGCGGCCACCGTCGCTTCGGCCGGAACTTGAGCCAGCAGGGCGCGGAGTTCGCGCAGGGCGGGGCTCGCGGCGGGCGGTGTGGCCGACCGGCTGATCCAGCCGTTCCACCGGACCTGACCCCGGTCCGGGTTCCATTCGCCCATAAACGATAAAACGTACGTTCGCGCGAAAAGGCCCCCGTACAGGTACGAAAATCCCATCCCGGCCAGAAGCAGGGCCGCGGCCAGAAAGGCGCGGGCCCTGGGCCGGGATGGTCCGAGCCTGCCGGGGGTCAGCAGGCGCAGCCCGTGCGGAAGTAGATAAAAACAGGCGATGAGCAGAACCACGCTGTATTGATACCCGATCGTATAATTCGGGACGCTCACCGCCAGCAGAGTCGAGGCGATTCCCGCGAGCAAAATCGGCCAGCGCCAGCGGACCAGGCCGACCAGGGGCAAAAACGCCAGCGGGGCGAGAATCTGCAGCGCGAATGTCAGTTTTTCAGGAGCCCACCAGTTCCGAAAAAAATAAGCCGGGTTCCAGAGCAAAAGATTCAGGATGTTCGGCACATCGTATTCGCCTTCCAGAAAAAAAAGCGGATGATATCGTTCGTAATGCCCCAGCCCGCCGAAGTACGCCTGAATCACGCGTGAGAGAATTACGAATTCCGCCGTGCCGAAGACCAGGGCCGCCAGGCCGTAGCGCACGTCGCGCTTCGAGAGCAGCAGCATCAAACCGACGCCGACCACGAACAGGCCCATTTCCTCGCGCACCAGTCCGCCCAGGAGGAGCAGGGCCAGGAAGGTGTTCCGCCGGCCGCATTCGTAAAAGTACAGGGCGAACAGAAACAGCACCGGCGCGAAGGCGACCGCGTGCACGTCCCATTGCGTGAGCAACTGGATGCCCGGGTGCAGGAGATACGCGGCTCCGGCGACTGCCGCCAGAACGGTGCCCTGTGTAATTTTTCGGGTAAGTAAAAAAACCGGCACGGCTCCCGCGCCAATGAAAACCGTTTGCAAGAGCACCAGGGTTTCCACGCGCGGAATCAGGCGATACAGTGGAGCGAGCGCGTAATAAAACAGCGGGACATGATCCGGCCAGTAGATGCGGTCGTAGATGCCGTTTTTCGCGCCGATCGAAAGAAACGGATAGCCGTGAAAACTCAGAGTCCAGAGCGCCTGGTGTTCCACCGAAAGATCCAGGTTGAGCGCTAAAAAACCGTACACGCGTTCCAGGGCCCGCCAGCCGGCCAGGCCGCAAAACGTCAGCACCAGCAGCGCGAAGGCGACCGGCACGATGTTCCGCGCCCGAACCGGGACAGCGGTGCGCGCGGCTCCCGCCAGGGTCGCGCCGGCGAACGCACAGAGAACGAGCAGGGCGACGGTGGCCAGTTCGTTGTGAAATTCAAAGAGGGGTGTTCGCAGCCCCCACAATAGGCCGGACCCGCTCGCCAGGAGGACGATGGCCGCGGCGGCGCGTACGGCGACCGTTCGCGTCTCGACCGCGAGCGCCGAGCGCAGGGACCGCAACCAGAAGGGGGCGCCCCGGCGCGCGAAAGACCGGGGCGGTCGCAGACGGAACCAGAGCAGCAGGACACACCAGCCGATCGCAACGAGGACGAATCCCGCGCGCGCGAGGGTTCGTTTGTGCTTATTCTCCAGGACGTTTTCGCTTATAAAAGCCGTGTAGTCGTTTTGTGCGAAAACAAATAAATAAAACTGGGCCAGAAGAACGACGCCGAGCACCGCCAGCGCGAAGGGTGGCCAGCGTCGCCGCGCGAAACACAGTCCGGCGCGAATCTGGCGGGAGAACGGAAGAGCCCCCAGCAAACCGAAACAGGCCAGGCCGATCACGAACAAAATCCTCTGGCCGTAGAGCGGCAGAATCGGCATGGCCCACCAGAGCAGGAGACTGGCCGGGGCCGGCGCCACGCGCACGGCCGCGGCGACCCAGGTTTCCCGGTCGAGCAGGCGCAGAGCGACAGGGAGCGCGGCGCATGCGACGACAATTGCGATCAAGAGACCCGCGCGCGGACCCCGCGGCAGTTCGGGCGCCAGGGCCTGGTCCAGGAAACGCGGGTAATAGCCTGGACCGGCCGTCCCGGTCGCGAGTACGGCGGCCGCGCCTTCGCCATGGGCGAAAAATGCGACGGCGAGCAGGCCGCAGAGGGCAGCCAACAACCAGCGCGCGGTTCTGGTTTCCGGCGAGAACAACCGGTCCAGCCTTCGGGCCAGGCGGAACGCGTCAATCCCGAAAGACCGGGAATTAAACACCCCTGTTCATTCCTGTCATTAATTGTAACATTCGGGAGATTGGTGCGGGACCCGCGAATTCCGCCGACTCTGAGCGATCCTCGACCTTTTTGTTGTATGGGGGCAATTGGCCGCATGGACAGGTCGGCCATGTCCCGAAAAGAACTTGCCAGTATGGCCGACCCGCATGGTACGACGGGGAGGGGGTATCATCTGTCCAATCGACTTGCAATCGTATTTCCCGGTCAGGGTTCGCAGCGTCCGGGCATGGCCCGCGATTTTTTTGACGAACACGAAATCGCCCGGGATATTTTCGCGCGCGCCTCCGCCGCCACGGGGGAGGATATCGCCCGGCTCTGTTTCGAGGATGACCCGCGCCTCGACCTGACCGAGTTCACGCAGCCCTGTATCCTGACCGCGGAAATCGCCATGCTGGAAGTGTTGCGCGCCGCGTTCGGGGCGAAGCCGGAAGTATTCGCCGGGCATTCGCTGGGCGAATACACAGCGCTCACGGCCGCGGGTGTCTTTCGTTTTGAGGACGCCCTTCAGATCGTCCGGCGCCGCGGCGCGCTCATGCAACGGGCCGTGCCCGAAGGCGAAGGCGCGATGGCCGCCATCAAAATGGAACGACTGGTGGACGAACCGGGCTGGCGGCAACTCGTGAAGGGTGCCGGCGCGGAAATCGCCAATATGAATTCGCCCGACCAGGTCGTCATGAGCGGCAGAGCCGAAGCGGTACGGGCCGCGGCCGAAAAACTGGAAGCCGCGTACCTGGAACGTGGCGTCGAAGTCCGTTTTTTAACGGTGAGCGCGCCTTTTCATTCCAGTTTGATGCGCGGCATCGAGGACGAATTTCGCGCGTATTTACTGAAATTTTCCGAAAATACGAAAACGGACCGGGCGCCCGCCGTGCTTTCTAATTTTACCGGCGTCTTCCACGAGCCGGATTCGCTGGTGGACTCGCTGGTCAAACAGATCAGCGGCCCCGTGCACTGGATCGAAAATATGAAAGTGTTAAAGAAGATGCGCGAACGCGACGGGTTCGACATCGTCGAAGTGGGGCCCAACCGACCGCTGGGCGCGTTCTTCCGCGCGATTGAAGTGGAATGTAATTCGGTGATCAATCTGCGTTCGGCGCAGAAATTGTTTCCCGTCGTTTGAGTTGTTATGAACTTTAAAGAAGAGAAATACTGGGCCCTGATTCTGGGCGGATCGAGCGGGTTTGGCCTGGCCACCGCGCACAAACTGTCCGCATGGGGCATGAATATCTGTGTCGTACACCGTGATCGCAAGGGTTCGATGGCGAAGATCGAGGAGGAATTCGACCGGATTCGCGCGCGGGGCGTGCAGTTGATCGCCGTGAACACGAACGCGCTGACGGCCGAAGGTCGTACGGAAGTCCTCAGTCTTTTGAACGGACCGGACGGCGTGAACGGCGGCCGCATTCGCCTGCTGATGCACTCGATCGCGCTGGGCAACCTGAAAGTCCTCGCGCGCCTGCCGACCACCCAGCGGACGATCCGGGGCGAGGCCCGCCGCAAGCTGGCGGAAAAACTGGGCGTGAGCGAGGACGCGGTCAGCTCGGCCGTGACCGATCTTTTTAACGAAGGCGTCGACCCGCTGCATCTGCTCACCGAGCCGCCGGATTATGATGATGACTTACTGATGGAAGACGAGGACATCGCCCTGACCATTCACGCGATGGGCACTTCGATTTTGAGCTGGGTGCAGGAATGCCTCGGACGCGAACTCTTCGCGTCGGACGCGCGCGTGATTGGCCTGACCTCGGAAGGCAACCAGGTGGCCTGGCGTGGTTACGCGGCTGTGGGCGCGGCCAAAGTCGCCCTTGAGGCCCTCTCGCGCAGTATGGCGCTGGAGTTCGCCCCGTACGGGATTCGTTCGAATATCGTCCAGGCGGGCGTAACCGATACGCCGGCCCTGCGTCTGATTCCGGGTAATCGCCACATGATGTCGGGCGTCCGCCTGCGCAATCCCTTCGGGCGACTCACCAGGCCGGAGGATGTGGCCGGTTTCATCGCCCTGCTGTGTACGGATGAAGCGGCCTGGGTCAACGGCGAGATCATTCGCGTGGACGGGGGCGAGCACATCGCCGGCTAAAAAACGCCGACTCAAGCGGAGACCGCCCACGAAGCGCGTCCCGATCAAGGAAAAAACAATCGCATGTCATTTCAACCGATCACGCACGCGGAGTTCACGACCCGGACTTCGTTTACAAAAGAAGAAATTCTCGCGCATACCTGGGGCACGCTCGTCAGCGATCCGCCGGCCGAGTTCTCGCGCCTGCCCGCCCCGCCGTTTTTGATGATCGATCGAGTGACCCTGCTCGAGAAAGCGGGCAAAAAAGGCCGGATCGTGGCGGAGAAAGACATCGCCGTGGACGAATGGTTTTTTCAGTGTCACTTTACCTCCGATCCCGTGCAACCCGGCTGTCTGGGTGTGGACGCGGTCTGGCAGCTCATCGGATTTTACATTCTGACGAACGGTGTGCCGGGCCTGGGCCGGGCCCTCGGTTGCAAGGAAGTGGAGTTCAACGGCCAGATTCGGCCGTACAATAAAGTGGTCCGCTACGAAATTGACATCCGCCGGTACACCGCCATGCCCGATCAGGGCGCGGCCCTCGCCATCGGCCAGGGACTTGTCTTTGTGGACGACGAACATATTTATACGGTCAATGACGCGAAGGTCGGAGTTTTCACCGGGATCGGGTATCCCGATTATCCAGCGCGCAGCAAGAACAGTGTCGGGGGGATCATGCAGCGATGAGCGCGAAAGGAATAGCTCTTGTGACGGGAGCCGGTCGCGGCATCGGCGCCGCCTGCGCGCGCGAACTTTCCGCGGCCGGTTTTCAGGTGGCCGTACATTACAATAGCAGCGCGGGCCCGGCCGAAAAAGTCGCGGCGGAGTTGCCCGGTTCGTTCCTGGTCCAGGGGGACGTTTCCACGGTGGAAGGCTGCGACGCTCTGTACGACGTACTCAAAAAAGAACACGAGGGCAACCTGGCCGTGCTCGTGAACAACGCGGGCATCGCCCTCGACAATCCGCTTTTCACCGCCAGCCTGGAAGAGTTTGATCGCACGATCCAGACCAATCTGCGTTCGGTGTTTTATCTCACCAAGCGCCTTTCGCGTCTGATGATTCGCAAGAAATCCGGGCGAATTATTAACCTGTCAAGCGTCGTGGCCGGAGAGGGCAATCCCGCTCAGGCCGTGTACGGCATGAGCAAGGCCGCCATCGAAAATTTCACGAAGACCGCGGCGAAAGAACTGGCCGAGTACAATATCCTGGTCAACGCCGTCGCGCCAGGCTTCATCGCCACGGACATGACCGAAAACATCCCCGCCGAATTTCGCGATATGATCATGAAACAGATTCCGCTGGGACGGATGGGCCGGCCGGACGAGGTGGCCGCGGTCGTACGTTTCCTGGCAGAAAGCGGCACGTACATCACCGGCACCGTCATCCACGTCAACGGGGGCATGTATGGCGGCTGAAGGAGCCGGACGGATCCTGGCCACCCCCGCTGAAATCGAACGCGCGCTCGGCGCCGTTCCCCAGCAGGCGCCGTTTCGATTCATCGACGAAATTCTGGAGTTGAGTACCGACCACATCGTCGGGCGCTACACCTATCGTCCGGACGAATGGTTTTATCGCGGGCATTTCCCGGGCCGGCCGATCACGCCGGGCGTGATCCTGATTGAGACGATCGCGCAAACGGCCGTGGTCGCGCTGGGTATCCACCTGCATCTGCGCGGCGGCGGGGTGATGGATAAAATTACGCTTTTTTCGGATTGTGAGATTGAATTCGCGCAAATGGTCCCCCCGGGGACGACAGTGACGGTGCACGCGGAAAAAATATTCTTCCGGCGCCACAAGCTCAAATCGTCCGCCCGGCTGGAACTCCCGGATGGCACCGTAGCCGCCAGCGGAACCCTCTCGGGGATCGGGGTGGATCTGCCGGTGGAATAGTGCGGGTGACCACGGGGGCACGGGGAACACGGGGAGAAAACATTCGGTTTCGAATTGAAATCGTTCCGGATCGTCGTATTCATTCAATTGAATTCGGCTCCCCGTGACCGCCCTGTCCCCGTGGAAACAAAGTTTTTATAAAACAGCAAGGAGACATTATGCGAAGAGTTGTCATCACCGGAATGGGCATCCTGGCCCCCAACGGCCACGGTCTGGCGGAATACGAACAGGCCCTGCGTACGGGAAAGAGCGGGATTCGTTTCATCCCGAAACTGGAAGAACTCCAGTTCGCCTGCCAGGTGGGCGGCATCCCCCAGAATGTGGACGAACTCAAGACGAAGTATTTTGAGGAAGAGGATCTGCTCGCGATGAGCGAGGCCATGATCTACGCGGGAATCGCAGCGATCGATTGCTGGAAAGACGCGGGACTCGAACTCATTCCCCGGGACGAAGACCGGGTGAACTGGGACACGGGCGCGTTCATCGGTGTGGGCGGCGCGGCCCTCGATATTTTGAGAAACGTGATCCCGAAAGTGGATGCGGGCAAGGTGCGGCGCCTTGGCAGCACGATCGTCGAACAGACGATGATGAGCGCCACCTCCGCGAAACTCTCCGGCCTGCTGGCCCTCGGCAACCAGGTCAGCTGCAATTCATCGGCCTGCACCACCGGTACCGAATCCGTGATCATGGCCTACGAACGTATCAAAGCGGGCATGGCCGAACGCATGCTGGCCGGCGGCGCGGAAAACTCGAGCGAATACGCCTGGGCCGGTTTCGACGCGATGAAGGTCACCAACCGCGATCATAACCAGGAGCCGGAAAAAGCTTCCCGACCGATGAGCGCCTCAGCGGCCGGGTTCATTCCAGGTTCGGGCGCCGGTCTTTTGATGCTGGAATCCCTGGAAAGCGCGCAGAAACGCGGCGCGCGCATTTACGCCGAAGTGGTGGGCGGGGCGCTCAACTGCGGCGGACACCGCATGGGTGGGTCGATGACCGCGCCCAATCCGGTCAGCGTGCGCAATTGTATCAAACTCGTCCTGGATAGCGCGAAAGTCGATCCAGGCGAAATTGATCTCCTGAACGGTCACCTGACCGCGACGTTCGCCGATCCGCACGAAATCAATTCCTGGAGTACCGCGCTCGGTCGCGGACCCGGGCAGTTCCCGCTGGTTCAGTCCACCAAGTCCCTGGTCGGCCACGCGCTGGGCGCTGCGGGCGGGCTGGAATGCGTGGCCGCCGTGTTACAGGTCTACAGAGGGTTTGCCCACGGATCGCTCAATTGCGAAGACCTGCACGAACAGATCAAACCATTCGAAAAAAGCGTTGTCAGGCAGACCCGCGATGTAGAAATCGGTCTCCTGGCTAAAGCCAGTTTCGGCTTCGGTGATGTGAACGGTGTCGTGCTGTTCAAGAAGTACAGCGGGTAATCCTGGCTGCGAACACGCCCCGGCCAGCAGGCCCGGTTTTGGGACCGGCGCTTGACCCAGAACAAATTTACGATACGAAGGTACGCTCATGAGCGATGAGATTTTCAACAAAGTGGTGGAGATCCTGAAACCCTACGCGCGCAATAAAGAAGCGCTGGATTCCGTAACCGCTGAAACCAATATTCTGAAAGATCTGAAAGTCAATTCTTCGCGCCTCGTGGACATCGTCCTCGCGTTCGAAGACGAGTTCGACATTGAAGTCGAAGACGGTGAAGCGGATCAGGTGCGCACGATCGGCGCCGCCGTGAACCTCATTAAGTCGAAAACCTGATCGACCGCAAAAAAACCGCCCCCCCGGGCGGTTTTTGTTTTTCGCGGGGAGTTTATGCAAAACCCGGGTCCGCCCGTTTCGTCCTTGCGCCCCGCTGATCCGTTCTGGCTGCGCCTGCAATTGTTCCTCAATCGGATCGTGTTTCCGCTGCTGGGGACTCTCATTCTTTTTTATCTACGCGCCCTTCGGCGGGTCCGTTTTGCGGATCTGGAACGTACGCGCGCGGAGTACCGGCGCTTGATGGCGGACGGAAGGCCCACGCTGCTCTGCGCGAATCATCTGACCAGCTTCGATACGATGTATCTGCACTATGGACTCGGTTCGCTTTCCGGGTATCTGCGCGATTTTCGCCTGCTTGCCTGGAATGTACCGGCGGCCGAAAATTTTACCGCGTCGATTTTTTTGCGCGTCCTCACCTACTTCAGCAAATGTATCGCGGTCGATCGCTGGGGCGACGCGGCCCACCACGATCATGTGCGCGCGCGCCTGGGCTGGCTTATGGAGCGCGGCGAACCGGTGAACATGTTCATCGAAGGCGGGCGCAGCCGCAGCGGTCGCGTGGAAGTGGAAAACGCGGTGTACGGTCCGGGCCGACTCCTGCTGGCCGTCCCCGGTGCGCGCGTTTTCTGTCTGTATCTGCGCGGCGCGAAACAGGAAACCTTCACGACCCTGCCGGCCCGGGACCAGGATTTTTACCTGGCCCTGTCCGTGATCGAACCGAAAACGAACGAAACGGGACTGCGGGGCGCGCGCGATCTTTCGCGACAGATCATCGAACGTTTGAAACAAATGGAAGACGAGTACTTTGCCCGCCGCGCATGGTAACCGGGTTCTCGGCAACGATATCGTTGACCTGGACGACTCCGACACGCTGGACATCCTGGAAAATCGCCCGTTTCTGAAACGCGTGTTCACCGACCTGGAACGCGACCGGATCGCGGCCGCGCCTCCGGGTGAGGGGCGGCGGATCGCCTGGATGTTCTGGTCGGCGAAAGAAGCCGCGTACAAGGCCCTGCGTGCCGTGCGCGCGGATCTGGTCTGGTCACCGCGCGCCTTCGTGGTCCGTTCGTACGCGCCGCGTGCCCCGGGCGACGGGGTTCATCTGGTGGGTGAACTGGCCAGCGCGGCGGGCGACCGGTTGCGCCTGGATTGGGAGTGCGCTTCGGACCGGGTGCACGCAATCTGTACCGGTGGGCCGGACGAGGGCGGTCTGATTGTACCGGTGGAGGCTGACGAGCTGGTTTCGGCGGTGGCAGCCCGGCCCCCGGAGGTCGACGACTCCCGGGCAGTGCGCGATCTGGCTTTGCGCCTGTACGCCCGGACGGTGGGCGGGCCCCCGCCGGTTATTATGGCGATTGCGGGCGAAATACCGCGTTTTTTCCTGGAAGATCGCGAACTCGCGATTCCGCTTTCACTCAGCCACCACGGTCGGTTCGTGGCCGCCGCCTTTTTGTCCCCCGGCGGGTAAAAATCACTTGCCTTGAATCCTGAACCAGGATACAACCGGCGCTCATGAAACGAATCGCCGCTTTTTTAGTGCTGGGAACCTTTTGCTACTGCTCGTCGCGCCCGGTGCTGTACGAAAACTCGAAATACAATGCCGTCGGAGAACGGAACGCCCAGATCGATATCGATCAGTGCATGCGCGGGGCCGGCCAGTCCAATGACGGTGCCTCCATGGGTGGCATCGGAACCCAGGCCATGCGCGGGGGCGTGCGCGGCGGCTGCTCGGGCCTGTTTTCCCTTGATCCCATCGGCGGAGCCGCCAGCGGAATCATGGGCGGAGTGGAAAGCGGCTCGGTCGATTACGCTGACAAGAAAGTGATGGGGAGCGTGGAAGGCGAATCCGAAGAAGCCGCTGTGGAACGCTGCCTGGCCCAGAAGGGTTACCAGGTGGCCGGCTGGGAATAAGCGCCGATCTCGAAATTCACCCCGCGCTTACGGGGCGCTCAGAGCCTGGCGATATTTTTCCAGGCGATTGGCGTTATAGATCTGTTCCTTGCGGTCCAGGGAAAACAGTCCGTTCGAATCGAGGATTTTCTGGCCCGCCGGAGATAAAACGTACTCGATGAAGGCTGACGTCTCCGGTCGCGGAGGGCGGCCGGTCGGGGGCAGATACAGATAAAAAAAGCGGGTGAAGGGATAGAGGCCGGACCGCGCGGTCGCCGGGGTCAACTCAACGATCTTCCCGAAGCCCATGTCGATTTTGAGCGCTTTGAGATTCGCGTCCATTTCCGCCAGGCGCGCGTAGCCGACGCCGCCCGTTCGTCCCAGCTGGCTGACCAGCCGCAGCGGGTCGGCAACTTCGATCGTGCGGTCGGAAAATTTTTCGCCGTGAAGCGCCACGTCCTTGAACCAGCTGAACCGTTCCGACGCGGAATTCACGCCGTAGACCCGTAACTCGCCCGCGGCCTGCGCGTCCTGTTCCAGCGCGCGAACCTGGGCCGGTCCCAGGTGGAACACGTGAAACACGTCATCCGGAGTGATCGTCGTAATACTAAAATTTTTCGGTACGACAATCGCCAGCGCGTCCACCGCCACCGGCACGGCCAGGGGTTCGCCGCCGAAGCGTTCCACGAACCGGTGGACTTCCGCGTCCGTCATGGGCCGCGACATGGGCGCCAGATCACAGACGCCATCCAGCAGAGCTCCCGGCCCGACACCGTTGCCGCGGCCTTCGTGGCGTAACATGGGACCACCCGCGGACTGGAAGCCAGCGGACCAGTGATCCAGCAGCATGTTAAATTCCGCGGAACCGACGGAGCAGAATCCACCGCGTTCGGATGCAGGTTTTGGGGCGCAGGCCAGAACAGCGCCGAGGAGAAGGAGCAGGTGGCCCGAACGGAACATACACATCTGGGTTTTTCCGCGCCTTGATTTTTTATGGAAATGAAAACCGAACTTTGAGCGGGCGAAGGGACTCGAACCCTCTCCAGAAGCTTGGAAGGCTGCTGTGCTACCGTTACACTACGCCCGCGCTGTTCGTCGCGACGACGATCCCACGCGGTGCCAGAGTGTCAAGAGGGAATTATGGTAAACCGTTCAGCCGCTGGCCGGTTCGTTGTAATTCACTTCGAAAATATCGAAACTGGTCTCGCGTACGGCGGTGAAGAGGGCTTTGGAGACGCCGATGTGGTACAGGCGCGCGCAGCCCATCGTTTTGAGGAGGTGCTCGGCCATTTTATCTTCCGACACAGAGAACGGATGGATCTTGCGGCGCGTCCGGTCCAGGTACAGGCCTTCCCAGGTCGTCACCGCGAGCCCGCGTTTTTCCAGCATCAGCACGCGGCCGTACACTGAAAAATTGCGACTTCCGGTGATCCTGCCGGTGATGCGTTCAGGCACGTCACCCCCCAGTTTATCCGTTTGCGCAAACACCCCCGTGACCTCCATGTCCGATCCCAGACCCAGAGCTTCGATGCGGTGGCGGCGGTACGCGATGACCATTTCTTTGCCGATGTTCTTGCGCATGAATTCAATGGCCTGTTTGTTCTCCTCGCGGACACTCAGGCGAAACGTGTCCAGCGTCGGTTCGAAGCAACGATAGTCTTTTTCGTCGCAGTCTTCCCCGTCGTCGAAACCGGCGCGTTCGGCTTCGCCCTCCCAGGACTTCGTGACCACGCCTTCACTTTCGAATTTGAGCAGCTTAATAATGACCCGGCCCTCGGCGGCGGTTCCGGCCGCGTGGACGGGATTCTGGATAAACAGGACCATACATAGCGGCAACCACAGGCGCTTCATGTGTAGAGTTTCGGGCTTTCAGGGCGACCGGGCAAGTAAATTCCCTCCTCCGAACGGCCGTTAAACGGTGGACAGGCGCCCGGTGCGGCGGTGATTTTGCCGCATGAGTTTTGACGCGTCGACCATCGCCTGGGATTTTGCGTACGCCGGAAAAATCGATCCGCGGTCTCTGGAAGCGGACGCGCTCCGGGCCCGCGAACGACTGGAACGGGGCGATGGGCCCGGCCACGAATACCTCGGCTGGCTGGACCTGCCCGAAACGATGGGCCGGCAACTGGACAGCCTCGAATCCGCGGCGGCGCGGGTGCGCGGCGGTGGCGAACCCCTGGTCGTGATCGGCATCGGTGGATCGTACCTGGGCGCGCGCGCCGTGGAGACCGCGCTTCTGAATCCCTTCGCGAGCGAAGGGACCCGGCTCTATTACGCCGGGCACCAGCTGGACGCCGCCTATCATCACGCCCTGCTGGGTCACCTCGGGACCCGTCCCTTTTATATCAACGTTATTTCTAAATCCGGTACCACGACCGAGCCGGGTCTCGCCTTTCGATTGCTCCTGGACCTGCTGCGCGCGAATGTAGGCGAATCGGGATTGCGGGAACGCGTCTTCGCCACGACGGACGCGGCGCGCGGCGCGCTCAAGGGCC
>CAZVZS010000027.1:26010-28649 GCA_964631535.1 uncultured Leptospiraceae bacterium | reverse complement strand
GACGGGGCGGGCATGGCCACGTTCGTGATTCCCGACGACGTGGGCGGGCGGTTTTCCGTACTCACGCCCGTGGGTCTGCTGCCACTGGCCGCGGCGGGGGTCGATATTCGCGCACTCGTCGCCGGGGCCGCCGCCATGCGAAAAATCGTTCGCGCGCCGGGGAACGCTTCCGTGGCCAACAATCCCGCGCTCGCCTACGCGGCGTATCGCAACGCGGCGTACCGGGCGGGTCGTAAAATCGAAATCATGGCCGGCTACGTCCAGGCCCTGCATTATTTTTTCGAATGGTGGAAGCAGTTGTTCGGCGAGTCGGAAGGCAAGGGCGGGCGGGGAATTTTTCCAGCCGCCGTCGACCTTTCCACGGACCTGCACAGTATGGGCCAGTGGCTGCAGGAAGGCGAACGTTCGATTTTCGAATCGGTGCTGGACGTGGAACACGCCCCGGACCTGACGATCCCCGTCGCGGCCGAAGATCGCGACGGCCTGGGCTACCTGGCCGGGAGGACGCTTCACAGCGTCAACCGCACCGCGCTGCGGGCCACACTGGAAGCCCACGCGGCGGGGGACGTGCCCTGCGCGCGCCTCGTCGTGCCGGCCCTGTCCGCCGAAACCGTCGGCGCTCTGCTGTACATGTTTGAGTACGCCTGCGGGGTCTCGGCGTACATGCTGGGGGTCAATCCCTTCGATCAGCCGGGCGTGGAAGCGTATAAAAAAAATATGTTTCGCCTGCTCGGGAAACCGTGATTTTCTGGCGAAATCGCGGCGGGTGCGGGAAGGTGGTGGTATGAAATTGATTGTCCGGTTCGTCGCGGTCACCCTGGTGCATACTTCGGTGTTCGCCTTCGAATTTTCTCAGATCAAAACGCCAAAACAGTTTTACGACCGGGTGGGAGCGGGCCTGGATGTAAATACAAAAAACGATGAGGGATTTACGCTCCTGCACCACGCCGCCCACTTCCAGGACCCCGCTCTGCTGAAATTCCTGATCGGCAAAGGCGCGAACATGTACGCGGTCGATCAAAGAGGCGAAACACCCTTCGCCGTCGCCATATCCTATACCGACGCGGCAGTCATGAAAACCTTCCTCGACGCGGGGTTCGATCCCAACACCATGCTCAAGCGACCCTTCGCGCCCGGCATGACTCATTTTCAGTACTACTTACAGAAAGACTATAAGATCAAGGAACCGTCGTATCGATTGTTTCTCGCGAAAAAAGCGGATATTGAGGCCAGGGACGAATACGGTCGGACCGCCCTGATTTTCGCCGCCGATTTCGAATACGAACGGATTGAAACATCGCGCCTGTTGATTCGATCGGGCGCGCGAATCAACGCCCAGGACAAAGAGGGCCGGACCGCGCTTTTGCAGGCGGCCACAACGCAGAATGTCGAATTAATCAAGGAGTTGCTCCAGGCCGGCGCGGATGTGAATCTGCGCAACGCCACGGGCGAAACCGCCCTGAAGGCCATCGTTCGCCGCGGCAACCTGGACGAAGGCAAACCGGCCATCGCCAGGTTGTTGCTGGACGCGGGAACGCGGATCGACACGCAGGACGAGGCGGGGTATACGGCCCTCGCCGACGCGGCGATCGCCCGGCATGTCGAACTCGTCACGCTGCTCTGCGAACGCGGCGCCGATGTTTCGCTCCAGAACGGAAAGGGCATATCGCCTCTGGCGCAGGCCATCATCAATAAAGCGTTCGCTGTGATTCGGATTTTACTGAAATACGAAAAAGACCTGAACCGCCTGGATAAATACGGCAGCACGATGCTGCACAGCGCCGTGCTGAACAAGGAATACGAACTGGCCCGGCTGTACATGGAAGCCGGGGCTGACGTGAACGCGAAGGACAAATGGGGCAAGACCGTGCTCGAATTCGCGCGAATGCAAAATGATCCGCAAATGATGGCGATTCTGGAAGGGCGTTAACCCGGGATAGTACTACAAGGGTAGATGACTTCAAACGCGGTTTTTTTACCACAGGGACACGGGGGTCACCGGGAGCACCATTCATTCAACTAATTTCAGCGTTCCGGGACGTTCTGGAATAGGAAACGGAGTATCCACTCTCCGTGATCCCCGTGGTCCCCGTGGACCCCGTGGTAAAAATTTCTCTGAAATTGTTATATACCGTTGTAGGGTCAGCCCCCCGCCGCGCAGGCCGGGAAGTACAGGGCCGACGCGGCGGCGCCCCGCGGCCAGCTTTCATTGCCGGCCTCGATGCGCGGCAGGCCGGTCGTTTCGAAGAGCGCGGCCTGGTAGGACCACAAAAAGCAGGTGCGCGCGGTGTGTTTTTCGGGGATGCCGGCGGCCACCAGTTGTTCGCGTGTTTTCGCGCAGAATTGCGTCCCCAGGGTTTTTAGTTCACCTGGCGTCAGATCGTTTTTGCCCGCCATTTGAAACACCGCTTCCCAGGGCGATCCGAGCGCGAAGAGCCGGGGCGCGGGCTGGCCCGCGTTTTTCGCCGCGAACTGCGTCAGGCCGGATGAGGCGAAAACAGCCGACCTGATCAATTCCGAACAGACGGCGAAATTGATCTGACTCCGGTCCGTGCCGGGCACAGCGTAACAGGCGCGAAACGCCGGCAGGTCTTTGAGGCGCGTGAAGGTTTCGGTCATGCCCAGCGGCAGGGAAAGGG
>CAZVZS010000027.1:0-25873 GCA_964631535.1 uncultured Leptospiraceae bacterium | reverse complement strand
GCCGGCGAAAGCCACCCGTGCCGAGGACGACAATCCCGTCGATCTCACGCGCCAGTTCGGCGGGGATGGTCGCGAAACCGCTCGCGAGCGTGGTGTTAATTTCGGCCGCGTTCAAGTTCGCCAGGCCGTCACGAGCTTCAATGGAACGACACTCGTCGAATGGCCTGGCCAGGGTTTTTGCCTGGCAGGCGGGTTTGCCCGCGACACCCGCTTCCACTGCAAACAGACAGAAGCGCGTGCCGGATGAACCCGCGTCCACAATCAGATGCAGGCGTTGTGCGTCCGGGGCGGAAGGGCGACAGGCCAGGAGCGACAGAACCAGCAGGGCGGGCGTAAAAAAATGAAACATTCGGACACGAATTCGTTTTTTTTGGAGGCGGGCAATCGCTTTTCTGTAGAAACAGTTTCTCGTATGCGACGCGCGCTCCTCCTGACTCTGGTTTTTTTGATTCTCCTGAACGGCGGCCTTGCTCTGGCCGGCCTGCCGCCCGCCGGCTGGGATAACCGTGACGCGTTCGTCTGGAAGCGTAAACTCGCCTGGCTGCGCGATGGTCGCCTGCAAAACGTGGAGACCCTGATTATCGGCGATAGCCAGGCCATGAGCGGGATTCTGCCGGCGCAATCGTCCGGTCCCTGGCGAACCGTCAACCTGGCCCTGCCTTCCATGCAGCCCGAAGGCTGGGCCGTGCTGCTGCCGGAAATTTTCGCGCTGCCCGCGTTGCGCCGTGTCGTGGTTCAGATTGGACCGTTCTCCCTCCTCGATACCGAAATTTACGATTCGTTTCGGGGTCTCAGCCGCGCGGAACTGTTCGTCCGAAATCCCGCCGCGATGTTGCGTTATCCGTATCTCCTGGAAAACTCGACCGAAGCCGTGGAACAAATCTTCGCGCCCCTGCCGCTCGTGCGCATGCGCGACGTGTTTCGATCCGAAACGCCGGGAAAACCTCATCTCGACCTGGCCTGGAATCCCCTGGAACGAATTGCCCGGCGGCAGGCAGATCATCACAGGATCGATGATTTGCTGGAACGAGGCGCGGGATTCTGGACCTGGAATTTTGTCGGGACCGATCCTGAATTCTGCGGCACCGCGACCCCCGCGTTCAACTCCGTGCCGGCCCTCCCCGCGCGGCGGCTGCTCCGCGATCGCCCGGGGGCCTTGCCTGCCTGGGCCGGGGTCTTACGAGAATTGCGCGCCCGGTACCCGGTGCGTCTGGTGCGGGTTCCGCTGCCGGAAGCCTGGCGCCGGGCGACCGACACGCGCGCGGCGCGTCTGGCGATCGACGCCGCGGTGGCGGAACTGGAGCGGGCCGTGCCAGGCCTGGAAGTTGTGGCACCGTTTCCGGAGGAGGATTTTGGCGGCGGCGATTTTCACGACTGGACGCACCTTTCCTGGTGCGGCGCGCGGAAATTCACTGAGCGCCTGCGGATTGACGACGAACAATAGTCGCCTGATTTTCGTCCCATAACCATGGCGGGACGGTGGTGGTTGTGTTTATTTTTCGTGCTGTCGGTGCCCGTGGCGGTCAGCGCGTCGGCCGTAAAAACCTGCCGGGTGGACGCAACCGTGCGCGAGGTGCTCAAAGACGGACCGCGGCCGAAACTGCGGATTTTTGCCCGCAAGGCAGTTTTTAAGGCGGGACATAGCATGGGCGAGGACTGTAAAGGCCTGGTTGGCAGCGAACATATCGTGAAATTGCCGGCGGCTTTTCCAACGCAATTCGCGGCCGAAATTGTGCTCTATTATACGGAGGTCTTCAGCGAAACCCAGGCGGGAAAACTTCAGCGGCACACCAGCTGGAGCGCCCGCCCCTGAGGCGCCGGGGCTCGAAAAAGAGGCGCGAAAATAATCACGGCGCCGGCACGATCTTGAGAATTTCGCCCCGGCTGTGATCGACCAGGTACAGTTCGCCCGCGTTGTCTTCGCCGAAGCTGCTGATATTCCCAGCTTTTTCCAGGCGCACTCGCGCGGGTCCCGCGCGGCGGCCGTCCGCGCCGACCGGGAAGGACCAGAGTCGCCCGGAGCCGTAGTCCGCGAAAAAATACTGTCCGGCGAACCCGGGCAACGCGCGCCCGCGGTACACGAAACCGCCCGTGACCGAGACGCCCTGATCGCGTCCGTACGTATACAGGGGCCCCGCGAGGCCGGCGCGCGGGCAATTGTCGCGCGGGTTGAAACACAGGTCGCCTTCCATCGTATTCCAGCCGAGATTGTCGCCGGCCTGGATCAGGTCGATTTCTTCCTGGCGATTCTGGCCCACGTCGCCCGCGTACAGGCGGCCGGTGGCGCGATCGAAACTCATGCGCCAGGGATTGCGCAGCCCGGTGGCGAAGATTTCAGGAAGATAGGGGGGCCTGGCCCGGAAGGGATTGTTCGCGGGGATTGTATAGGGCCGGTCGTCCTGGGGAGCGCGCGGATCGATGCGTAAAATTTTGCCGAGAAATGTATTCGGCTTCTGGCCGTTGCCCTGTGGATCGCCGCCGGCGCCGCCGTCGCCCGTGGCGATGTACAGCAGGCCGTCCGGTCCGAAGAGCAGGTGGCCGCCGTTGTGGTTGGCATAGGGTTGCGAAAAACGCAGCAGCAATCGCCGCGAGGCGGGCGCGAGCCGGGGCGGGTTTCCATTTCCAACCGCGCGAAACTCCACGATCTCGGTCCGCAGCGGTCCGCCGGCGGTGTAGTTGAGATAGATCGATCCGCCGCGTTCCTCGCGAAACGAGGGCGCGAAGGCCAGGGAAAGCAAACCCGTTTCGCTCGAACCGCTGGCGACGACGGAACTGAGGTCCGCGAACAGATCGCGTCGCCCGGCCTGGATCCGCACAATGCGGCCGACCTGTTCCACGACATACAGGCTGCCTGTGGAACCGGGCGAAAATACTACCTGGACGGGCCTCTGAAAATCGCTCGCGATTTTTTCCAGACGGACCGCCTGGGCCGGGAGCGCCCCGGCCAGGAGCAGGCCGATGAGGGCGGGGAGGGTGCTGCGCATGCGCCAGGGGTACGGCGCGAAGCGCGACACGCCACGAAAAAAAACGCCCGGAGCGCTGAAAACCGTACCATTGCGCCCAATTGTGGTTGAAGTCGCACGGCGGGTGGCTGAATTCACCATATGCAATCCCTGGTCCTGCGTTCCGTGCTCTGCGGCCTGTTCAGTCTGACTTCCGCCTGCCTGTTTACCGATTCGCTCGGGATCCAGCCCGCGGGCGGGAAGAACGGAAAGAAGGTTCGTGGCGAAATCTTCCAGGCGAACGTGGAATCTTTCGCGCAGGGAGTGGCTCTTTTTGGAAATATTTCCGGAATTGAGCGCGAAATCGCCCTTGCCGCGCTCGCCAGTGCCACCGTCGCGGAGGGCCGGCTCGATATTCAGCCGAACGTTTCGTATGAGCGGGATACGGTCCGGCGCTGCGTCGACGCGATTCGTGGCACGGTGCCGTTTCTCGTCGCCAATTTTCTGGCGGAACGTCAGGATTGTCCCGCGGCCCCGGCAACCTGCTTTGTGGATAAAAATAACCTGAACGGGGTCGCCCTGAAAACCGCCTTCTGGATCCCCCTGATCGGTTGCGATCGCCTGGAGCGCACGGGGCGAGTATTTCACTTCTTCGCAATCAAACTTTAAACGCTCAAAACCGGCCTTCAAGTCCCGCTTCTGGCGATCGGTTCCGCATCGTCTTATGCGCGGCTTTTTCAGCACCCTGTTAAAAAAAATCCCTGGACCGGAAAAATTGCTGCTGGAAAACGTTTCGGTTCTAAAACCGTACAGAGGACCGTGGCCGGGCGAACCGGAGTTACCCGGCGGAAAAACTTATTAACATGCGCTGGAATTTTATTCAAGACCGCCTGGAGCCGGGTGCGCTCCTTCTGGATTGTCGCTCCGAAAACCACTTCGCGGCGGAAACGATCAAGGGGGCGTTCGGCGCGGCCGTGGTCAAAAAGCCACTCGGCTCCGGCCCAAAATCGGCCTGTTTTCTGGCCGGCCTGGCGGAAAAAATTCAAACTCTGGCGAAGAATTCTTCGTCTATCATATGTTTCGACGAAGGGGAAGGCATGTACGCCAGTCGGATGGCCTGGATCTTACAGGTGGCCGGCTTGAAAAACGTGACCATGCTGGGCATCAAGTTTGACGAGTTGCCCGCCAGCGTCATGGGTAAGGGCGCTGGCCAGATTGAGGTGAACCCGGTAGAAAACGCGGAGATGACGCGGGGGATCGCCACGATCTCCATGCTCCAGAAGGAATTGACGCGCATTCAGTTGATCGACGCGCGCACACCGGAAGAGTACGAGGGGATTCTGCCCCGGATGCTGAACCCGGAACAGGGTGCGCTCTGCGGACGGATTCCAGGTTCCATCAACTGGGACTGGCGTTTGTTGTACGGGCCGGACGGGCATTTGAAAAACAAAATGGCGCTCATCATGGATATCAAACGCTTCGGTTTCATGCAGGAACGGCCCACGGTGATTTACGATTTCAACGGAGCGCGTTCGTGTACCGCCGCGCTCGTGCTCAGCAACTGTGGCTATCGTCAGGTTTCCGTGTACCTGGGCTCCTGGATGGAATGGCGCAAAACCTCGCTGCCGAAACAAAATCTAAAAGCTTTTGTGCTTGTTTAAACCGTGAACCAACCCAGAACACCCGGCGCTCTTCGGACCTGGATGGGTACAGCTCTGCTCGGTCTTCTGGTCGGGCTGTTCTCATTACCGGCGGGCCTTATGGCGCAACCGGTCGCTCCCGGGTTTCGCTTCTGGCGTACGATTCGTACGCCGAATTTCAGCATCCATTACCCTGGCGGCCATGAGGACTTCGCGCGGCGCATGGGCGTCATCGCCGAAAAGGCCCACGCGCGCCTGGCGGCCAGGTACAAAACCGGCGCCGATCATACGCACGTCGTGCTGGTGTTCGATTCGGACCTGGTCAACGCCTTCGCCTTTCCCGCGTACGGCCTCGATCAAATCGTGCTGTACCTCGATTCGCCGCGGCTCGGCGATTTTTCACGCTTCGATCTGTGGGCCGAGATCGTCTTCATTCACGAATACACGCATATCCTGACCCTGCGCTACTACGATCAACCCCTGCTGTATTTCTGGCGACTCCTCAGCGGGGCCCCGCCCAATCTGCTTTCGCCCCCGGGTTTCATTGAGGGCGTGGCCGTGCATGAGGAGAGCCAGGCTGGCAAGGGCCGCCTGTTCGATCCGTACACAAACATGCAGCACCGTACCGCCATGCTGGAAGGGGTCTATCCCAACCAGGGTGAGACCCTGGCCGGGTCGCATCGCTGGCCGTTCGGATCGCATATTTATCAATATGGCGGCCGCTTTTACAATTATCTCGCGAATAAATTCGGCCCGGACCGGATGGCGGAGTACTGGCGCCTCGACATCCTCGGCTTTTTACCGGACTGGAAATTGCGCTCTCTGCACCGGCTGCGTATGCGCGAACTCGGGAAAACCGGCCAGCTCGAAACGATGGACCGCTCGCAACTGGTCCTGCCCACGCTCAAGCGCGCCTACGGCGAATTTATGGCGGAGGAACGTGCGCGCGCCGAACGGGCCGCGGCCGAAATCACCCGCCTGGGCGTGACCCCGTTTCGGCGCCTCACTTTCGACGGTTACAACAAAGAGTTTCTGACGCCCGGGGCGAACGGGGACCTGTACTTTTTCGCCACCCCGCGCGACCGGCGCGCGGGCGTGTTTCGGTTTCGTGAACGCGGTGAACAGCCGGAGCGCGTGCGCCGTTCCCCGGGCAGCGCCGGTTTCGCCATCGCGGGGGACCTGGAGATTTTTAGCGAACCGCGTTTCATTTATCCGGGCATTTACGGCTTCCGTTACGAACTGTACAACCCCGGCTGGTGGGATACGCGCCTGAACAAAGGGGTGAGTTCCAGTTTCCCTGCTCTGTCCACCGACCGGTTGCGCCTGTACTTTGTGGAGCGCGACGAGTTCGAACGGCGTCTGGTGGCCGCGGACCTGGACCTGGACGGGGAAATCAGTCGCACGCGCGTCATTCTTAAGACGCCGCTCACGGGACTCATTCAGTACACGGCGCTCGGGCCGGACAATAAAAACCTGGTGGCGGTCGTCCGCCCCGGTGAAGCCGGCAACGGCAGTATTCTGGTCTGCGACGTGAGCGGGGCCCTGGACGCGCCAATGCCCTGCCGCCGTCTGGCGGGCGGGGACAACGTCAAGATCCAGCCGCGTTTTTCCGCGGACGGGCGGCGGGTGTTGTTCAGCTCGGACGCGGACGGTGTGTACAATCTGTACGCCACGGATCTGGTTTCGGGCGAAACGAAACGGCTCACGCGCACGCTCACGGGCATGTTCGCCCCCGCGCCCGCGGGCAACACCCTGTACGCGCTGGGTTATTTTCGCGAAGGATTCGATATTATTCGAATTCGCGAACAGGACCTCCTGTCCGAAAACGTGGACTACTTCAACGGGGACGACGGGGACCGGCCTTCCACGTACAGCCCCGCGGAAGGCGCCGGCTTTCGCGAAACGGGCTACTGGGGTCCGCTCGAAATGCGGCCCTTTTTGCTGGGATTCGCGGGCACGGGTATTGTCGGGGCCACGATGGGCGTGGGCGCGCGCGATCCGCTGGGTCGCCATTTTTTCGCGGCGGGCTACGACTTTTTGCAGCAGATCGGCTTCGGCCATTACGATTACGACCGGTTCGCCCTGGGGCTAACGCTGAGTTATTACACGAACTGGTTCGACCGCGGCCCCAACAAAGGCTGCGTGGTGGACGGAGAAGCCTACCGGGCCCTCTGCGCCGATTCGCGGGTGGCCGTGGAATCGGGCGTGGGGTATCTGCGCTACGTCTACGGCGAACAGAACATCATCACGCAGTTTCTGCTGGGCGGGGTGCACATCAAAATTCGTAACGCGCAGAACCTGATCAACGAGGAGTTCGAGGAGCGCGATCTGAATCTCAGCGGACCGGCCGCGGTCTTCGCGATCGGTGACAGCGAATATTATCCCGAATCGATCAGCCCCGAACACGGCTGGGTGGTGTTCGTCAGTACCCAGTATTACCACGAGGACTACAGTTATAAGCAGGTGGACCGGATCAATACCGAGCCGGTTTCGTACGGGGTGGCGGAGGGCGGTTTTTCGCTCTACCTGCCTTCGTTCTGGTCGCACCATGTGAATTTCCTGGGCGGCTACGGCTACGGCACGTACGGCCCGGACCGGGAAATGCAATCGGTGCGCCTCAATCGTTTCGTACGCGGCCAGGATTACAGTAAATCGCCCGCCGATCACGCCGCGGCCGTGTTCACGTACGAGTACCGTTTCCCCGTCCTGTACTTTTCCGATTCGATCCTCGGCACGGACCACGATCTGATGTTGCGGAACGTCGGCGCGGGCGTGTTCGCGGACTACGGCACCGTCTTCGATCGCTACCCGTACCGTGAGGACTGGGTGGGCGCGTACGGAGCGTCGCTCACGTTTGGTTTAAATTTTTTATATTTGACCCTGCCCGAATTCCGGGTCACTATCGCGCGCGGGACGGGCCCGGCCGGCGAGCTCCAGGCGTACATGAGTTTCAGCGCGGCTTTCGGCGGCCAGGTCGTGGGCGAAAAGGAAATCCCGGCTTATCGCAAACCCTATCGCCCCGGACTGCCCTGGTTCAAATCGCAACCCGGTTACTGGCGCGACCCGAAGGCCGGCGGCATTTTACAATAATTGCCGAACCTAAAACCTCCGGGAGCGACTTTAAATAAGGGAGTCGCTCCCGGAGGTTTTAGTCCGGCATTACAAATGACGAAATTCCGCCAATGTTTGGCCATTCAGAAGTTGAAAGCCGGAATTTCTCAAAATTAGGAAAAAATTGGTTTTAGGATGGCCTCTAACTTGAACCTTCCGATTCGCATCCTGGAACCCTTCGACGCCGGCACCGTGCCGATTTTTATCCTGATCGCGGGGGTATTGTTCGTTATCGCGGTGGGCCTGGCGTATTTCTGGAAACGCGGCGCCTGGAGTGATTCGTACGTTCTGCTCGCGCTCGCGATTTTACTGCGACTCTGCCTGCTGCCCGTCGAGCCGGTGCTCTCGCGCGACGTGTACCGGTATCTGCTGGACGGCCGGTTGCCCGGTCTCGGACTCAATCCCTTTCTCGTGACCCCGGAGGCTGCCCTGCGTGCGTATCCGGACGAATACGGCGACCGGGTGGAGCACCGGCAGTTGCTCTCGGTGTATCCGCCGCTCGCGCAGGCGCTGTTTCGCCTGAGCACTCTGGGAGGCGAACGGGCTCCGCCGCGCCTCATCGCGATGAAGGCGATTCTTCTGTTTTTCGATCTGGCCCTGCTGCTGTTTTTTTATTTTATCGCCCGGCGACGGGACGTCCGCTGGCCGCTCTACGCGTTCCACCCGGTATCGGTGCTCGAGGTCGCCTGGAACGCGCACCTCGACGTATCGGCCGTTTTTTTTCTGGTAATCGGCGTGTACGCCGCGTCGCGGAACGCCTGGCTGCGGGCCGGGTTCTGGCTCGTGATCGGCGGGTTCGTGAAACTTCTGCCGCTGGTGGCCGTCCCCTTCGCGTTGCGGCCGACTCTAAGAGCCGCCGCGGGGGTTGGGCTCGGCCTCGGGGTCGGGCTGGCGGCCACGGCGTTTTACTTTGAGCCCGGTTTCTTTGACGGCTTCACCTCGTTTTCGAAATTCTGGACCTTCAATTCGCCGTTTTACGGCGGGCTGCGGCGGTTCCTGGGGCATCAGGCCGGTCCCGGCTGGCGGCTGGTTTCGGTCGGCCTCTTCGGGGGCATCGCCGCGCTGCGCTTTTTTCGGCGCGGGCGGGCGGCTCTTCCGGAAACGCTGACGGGGCTTTACCTGGCCCTGTTCTGCCTGGCTCCGGTGGTGCACCCCTGGTATATGATCACGCTGGTGGGCCTGCTCACGCTTTCGGAGGGTGGCTGGCATCGCCCGGCGCTGCTCCTGACGGGCACGGTCTTTCTCAGTTACGAGGTGTACGCCGACTTTCTGGCTCAACAGGTCTGGGTGGAAAAAATCGAGATTCTGAGCCTGGTCTGGGGGCCGGTGCTGGCCCTGTGGTTGTGGGAACTGCGCCCCGGCCGGGCTCCAGCCGCTCCGGTGGTAGCCCCGCCGGCGGCTTAAAAATCGAAACTTTCCATGGCCTCATCGACGGTTTTGAAAATTTCAAATACCGACGAGAGTTTGGTGATTTCCATCAGGTTTTCGATGTCCGCGTTCAGGCCGGCAAACACGATCCGGCCTTTCAAAAAATCGACGTGTTTGTAGATATTGAGGAATACCCCGAGCGCCGCCGAGTTGATGAAAGGGACTTTTTTCAGATCAATGATGAACTTGGGAGCCACATTGGGTTTGATGTAGTTCTCCATCTTTTCCGCGAGATCGTACTCGTTGCCGGATTTGATGGGGCCTTCGATTCGAACGATGTGGACCTCGCCCTTTGTGGTGACTTTAAGCTTCATTCCCGCAATTCAAATTTCAATACGGTTTTAGAATCCAGATCGAGTGTATAAGCGCCGCGCGGAAACAATCCAAGGTCCCAGCTATGGCTGCGCTGGAGTTGCAGGTTATCAGACAATCGGTCATTTATGTAAAGAGAAATATTAATTGTGTTAATATTTTTTGTGCCTTTTTCCAGTTTCAAGCGGGTACTCTCGCCGTCATTGACAAGTTCGAGAATCACGTAATCGGCGGCGAGCGGAATGATGTCCGAATGAATCACGGCCCGCGCTCCCGAACGAAACACGGGCCCCGGCCGCTGGACCATACCACGGACGCGCAGGGTCTGTCCGCCGGCGATGACAAAACCGGGCGTCCGGCGGCGCTGGAAGCCGCGTCGTTCCCGGCTCTGGATTAGACGAATGACCCGGCGATCCCGCAACAACTCGGTGGCCTCACCCAGACACGCGTCGCAGTGTAAAAGGTGGCGTTCCAGCGCCGGGTCAGGTTCACCCGCGCGGTTTTCGAAAAATTTTTCCCAGGCCTCGGGCCCCGGGCATGTCAGGGGCGCTGCCATTGGTTTCAGTTCCGCTTCGAATCGCATTGTTGTTTCCTCCCTTTTTTAAAAAGTCATCTATCGGTGTAGAGTTAAATGGCATTTTCTTTGAGTGCTAAACTTTGAATGGCCCTCTGAATCCGTCGTGAAACGGCCGACTTGCTCAGACGCAGCAATACCGCCAGCTCGCTCAGGCTGAATAGATGAAGGTCCCGGCTCTGCACCCGCTCCAGATTTCGTTTCCAGCGGCGCCGGCGATCGGCCGCGACCGGATCCCCTTCCATGTCCGCGCTGTGGATCAGGAGGGACAGATGCGCCGCGCGGTCGCTCAGGTGGCGCACGCGGGTTCTCATTTTTTCCCGGCGGGTGTGAAACTCTTTCAAAAAAGCCGAGGCCGAAGTCGGGTTTTCGTGGACCTCCACGATGTAACGTAACTCCGCGCTGTCCAGGTTCATACCGTAGTACAGTTTGAGCGGCAGACGCGCGGGCAGCGAAAGTTCGTGGATTCGTTGCAACGAACGTGAAAGCGGGTCGGCTTCACCCCGGGCCGGGTACTGAAGAGAACTGGTGGCTTCCTCGCCGAATATTTCCGGGGCGTTGACTTCGTGTACCGGAGAACGGCGACCACGTTTGAAATTAAAAAACTCACGGCGCAGGTACGTGGCCAGGTAGCCCGTGAACGGCATATAGGTGCGCACACGGTACTTTTGCAGACAGAGATCGGCGCGTTCGTAAAAGTGAACGTAAAAATCGCCCACGAGGTCCGGGTCGCGACTGAGGCGATAACGACAGAAATCGAGGATCCAGCCGGAGGCCCGCTCCATAAAATGCCGCAGATCGCCATCCTCGAAATACCGGGCGGGCAATTCGCGCAGGGGATCGTCCATGAGGCCGCGCGTGGCGGATGGCCTGGCTGTTGAAATACGTTCGGTTTGCGCGCCCATTCCGGGTCCCTGCCTTTCGTTTTTGTGGCGCGGGCAACCGGTTCCTGGGTTCCGCGCGATCTTGAAGGAGAAAGGTACAGAAAGCCCGTAAAGTTCCTCAATTTTTAGGTTGCCGTCTGAGTATTTTTTCGTTTTTTGCGCGGTAAGCGTCTGTTCCCGTGCGAACGCGCGGTGCTTGCGGAGTATGGCCGGTTTTTATTTTTAGCACGCCCCAGAATCGGCTCTTGCGATACTGAATGTATCGCCGATTAAATTTTTCATGAACCTTGAACGCGAAATCGAATTCGTTAAAATGGAAGGCACGGGCAACGATTACGTGTACATCGATTTGCGGGGCCAGGGGCCGGCGCCCGATCTGGCTTTTCTCACGGTGGAGCGCGTTCGCCGGCTTTCCGATCGACGCACGGGCGTGGGCGCCGACGGCGTGATCGTTATCGCGGCGGGTGACCACCCGGGCGAGGCGGGTCGCATGGTCATGTGGAACGCGGACGGTTCGCGCTCGGCCATGTGCGGCAACGGCCTGCGTTCGCTCGCCTGGTTCGTGGGCCGGGGCGCGCGGGGGGGCGAAGATTTTTTCGTCCAGAGCGACGTCGGTTCGCACCGGGCGCGCGTGCTTGTCAGCGGGCCGCGTGAGGGTATGGTCGAAATCGAAATTGGCGCGCCTGGGTTCGCCGCCGGGGAAATTCCGTTCATGCCGGAACGCATTCCTGGATACCAGGCGAACGCGAACGGCGCGCCGCATTTACAGGTTCCGTTCACGACGCCGGTGGACGCGGGCGGAGCGAGCGTGGTCTTTTCCACTCTGTCCATGGGCAATCCGCACTGCGTGATTATGGTGCCCGACGCGGCCACCGCTCCGGTGCGGGAACTGGGCGCCCTGCTCGAATCGCACCCGGCGTTTCCCGAACGTACGAACGTGGAGTTCGTCTCTCCCGAAGCGGGGGGATTTTTTCAGCGAACGTTCGAACGCGGAACGGGCGAAACCTTTTCGTGCGGGAGCGGAGCCTGCGCGGTGCATGTGGCCACCGTGCTCCTGGGTCGCGCGCCCCGGAAAAATCGCATCCGCCTCCTCGGCGGGACGCTCGAACTGGAATGGAACGGGACGGTTGAAAAATCGGCCCCCGTGGTGCTCACCGGACCCGTGCGCGAAGTGTTTCGCGGCGAGTATTCCTGGTAAAGATCCTCAAATCATTTTTTCGTGAGGGGGGTTTTATTTTTAGCGCTACGCCCGCAAAAAATTGGCCCGGCCCGGCGAATCCGCTGCCGACACTTAAAAAGGCATGTGGGAAAACTTTGATCGGTATACATTCGACGAACGCCTCGACCTGAGCGCCTCTTCCATCCTGAATTATCTGCTCGCGGAAACGGAGGACGTCAAAGACGCCCTGACCCGCAGTATCTACCAGAACTCGCTGTATTTGAACTTTTTAATCGAACAGGACATGATGCCCGATTTCTCCGAGTGGGTGAACGGGAAAGTCGTCGATAAAAACCTCAAACCGGGCTGATGGGTCGCCGGGCGGATCGCGAACCGCGCCAGGTTCTCAAGTTCGCCAGCCTTGCTTGACAGATTCTCGCGCGCGGACAAGATCCGGTCATGTTCGCGCCCTTACGCACTCCCACGATTCTGCACCTGGCCCTGTGTTCTTCCCTGGCCACCACGCTAATTGTCTTCACCCTGCTCACGCTCCAGTCCCTGACCGGGGCCGCGCCCGAGGCCTCCGGCCTGCTCTGGCCGGTCGCCGCCGGATTCGCGTTCCTGTCGGCTCTGGGGAGTTTTTTTCTGCCCAATCTACTTTTCGCGAAATTACGCGGGCCCTCCTCATCCGCGTACGTACCGCTCGGCGCGGGCGAACTGGTCGAACAGATTCGTTCCTACCAGAGTTTGAAGATCGTTCAGTGGGCCCTGGTGGAAGGCGGGGGCATGGTCTGTGGGGTGGTTTATTATCTGAGTGGGCAGTGGCCGCCTCTGACCCTGGGGGTCGCCCTGCTGGCGCTGCTGTTTTTTCACCGGCCCACCCGCGCTGATTTCCAGTCGCGCATGGGACTTTCAGATCGACAGCTCGCGGAAGTCTGATCGGTGGTTCCGTGCCGCGCCGCCGGGACCGCTATATAGCCCGGATTATGCATGAAACGAAACTATGATGCACCCCACAGGCATACGCAGGCCGGCTGTACGGCCAATATATGGCCCCCGCTCCCTATGGGTCGCGGAGGCGCGGGTTCATTTTGCTCGCCATGCTCGCAAAATGCCATGGCCGAACAGCCGGCGCTTCGCCTTCCTGGCTTCGCGGCAGCGTATACCTGTGGGGGCAGCACACTGTTTCATGCAATAAATCCGGCGCCACTGAGGAATGACGAAAACCGCCTTTTGAGGCGGTTTTCCTTAAGCCCAAAAATTCATAGCGAATTTCGTGCATAATTCGGGTCAGTTTACACCCCCACCCAGGCCGCGCCGATGACGCCGGCCGAATCGCCTAAAACATTTTTTAATACAGGCGTGCGAATTTGTTCGTGGAAGGCGTAGAAACGCGAGCGTTCGACCCCGCGTTCGTACAGTTCGGCGATGTTCGACAGGCCCCCGCCCAGCACAACGGCGTCCGGATCGAGGATCGAAATGAGTCCGCCGAGCGCGCGGCCGAAGTCGTCCAGAAATTGATCGAATGCGCGGACGCACTGCGCGTCGCCCGCGCGGGCGCCGTCGACGATCGCGTCCATTGAAAGCGCGCGTCCGGTGGCAAGGGCGAAGCGTCGCTGCATGCCCGAGCCGCTGATCAAAGTTTCGACGCAGCCGCGTTTGCCGCAGTAGCAGTCCATGCCGGCCGGATCGATCGAGACGTGGCCCCATTCGCCCGCGATGCCGTGCGGACCGCGCCGCACATGTCCGTTTTCGGCGATGCCCCCGCCGCAGCCCGTGCCCATGATCACGCCGAAGACGAGCCCCGCGCCGCGTCCGGCCCCCGCCCGCGCTTCGGCCAGGGTGAAACAATTCGCGTCGTTTTCGAGCGCGACCGCGCGAGCGAGCCGCCCTTCGATGTCGGCCTGGAGCGGGCGGCCGATCAGTATCGTCGTGTTCGCGTTACGCACCAGGCCTGTGCCGGTATCGACGCTGCCCGGGATGCCGATGCCGACGGTCGTGCGCGCGCCGGGGGGCAGGCGCCCGTTCGTCCAGGCGATCAGATCGGTCAGGGCGCCGAGGATCGCATCGTAACCATTCGCGACCGGCGTGGGCCGGCGTTCGCGGCAGACTTCGTTGCCGTCCGGGTCCAGGAGGACGGCCTCGGTTTTCGTACCGCCCAGATCGACGCCGATGCGAAATAATGCGGCTGACTTTTCTGCTTGTGTGGAATCCATAGCATTGAGGTGTGAGCGGAAAACTCGCATGCTGACCTGGACTTACGACCCGCCGCTCGAAATCGTTTTGAACGAACCCCTGCCCGAGGCCATGGTCGATCGAGCCGCGTTCACAGCGCGTCTGCCCAATCCGCCCAATGGCGACGAGGCGGACGAGGCTTTTTTTTATCGTGTTCAGGGTACGGCTGTCGGTTATTTCAATCGCTGCTCGCACGTGGCGGTCCCCCTCGATATGGGCGACCGGTTGTTTCTGGAGCAGGGCGGACTGATCATGTGTCGCTTTCACGGCGCGCTGTATGAATTAAATTCAGGCGCTGTGTGTCGCCCGCCGGCACGGACCGGTCTGACGCGCGTGCTGTGTGAGGAGCGTGACGGACGACTGATCGTCCTCGGCTGGAAACGCGTGCTGGAGTTTCGTTCGCGGCGCGGGTGAATTGATCGGCCGGGGGGGAATCGACGGCGGCCCGGGTGTCTCGAAATTGCTTGCGGAATTTCGTGTGGCTGAATAATTCGCTGATGGATTTTTCCTTTCAGTATGTCGTCGTTTCCGTAAAGGCTCAGCTCGATGAACGAACCCTGCGCGTCAAACAGGGCATTCGATCGTTCGAAATCCCGCTGCAATCCCTCCGAATGTTGTATTTCGGTCCAATGCCGCCGGGCGATTTCGACGAGTTGATCCTGGTTAGCGAGAACGAACGCGGAAAACGAAAAAAATTTCGGTTTTACGCGAATGACGGCGAAGAGGGCATGTCAGCTCTGGTCGCCGAACTGGTCAGACGCCATCCCTCGATCGATTTGCGTTCACTGGACCGCAAAGCGGCGCTCGCGAAAATGGGCGCCGCCGATACGGCCAGGCTGGCGCTGGTCGCCGTTCCGTTGCTCGTGCTGGCGGTCATGGGCGCTTTCGTGTTTCCGTTTCTCGCGCACGGACTCGACGACGGGCGCCAGTCCGTAACGATTGAGGAATTGAACGCGGGCAGGGAACTGACTTCCCGCAATCTCGTTGTACGCGGCGTCGCGCTCGCACAGGGTCTCGAAGAAAAAACCACGCGAAAAGGGACCACCACCACGCGGCTGTTTTTTCCGCTCGTCAGCCAGGCCTGGACGAAGGCCGATCCGATTCACGTGCTCGTGGAAACGGACGATCTTTCGGACGCGGAGCTCGACGCGGTGCTTGCGCGGAATGAATTTGCCGGCGTGCTGCGCAACGTCTGGTGGGAGGGACCGTCGGAGAGCCAGATCGATTTTTTCACGGAAAGCTACGGGTTCAAGGTTTCGCCGGACGTGGTGTTGATCGAACTCGGCGCCGACCGCGAAACGGACCTGGCGATTTTCGGCGCGATCATGGGCATCACGGGGATCATCATGATCGTGGTGTGTGTTTTTATGTGGAAGAAGATGGGTTGAGGGCGGACCTCCCGATCAATGGGGCCGGTCTTTTTCATTCATCCGGCACGAAATTGACGGCTTCGACCTGCAATCGTTCCATTAGCAGCTCTCGCACGCTCGTCGCCGTTCGGGCATTCCCCAGCGCGTTCACCGCCCAGTTATAACTTACGACCAGGGCCAGAAATTGATCGGCCCGTTCGAGGGCTGTCGCCACGGGTTTACGTCCGGAGCGTGGACCGCTGAGCTCGCCGGCCAGGAACTGTCGAAATTGATCGAACCGGGCCTGGATTGCGGCGTTCACTTCCGCGGGGAGTGAGGTGCCCTCCATCGAAACGCGACCGAAAAAACAGCCGCCTGGAAAAACGCGCCGATCTACATACGCAAGCCAGTTCTCGCAAAACGCTCGGGCCCGGGGCGGACCGGGGGGCGCCTTCCTGGCGGGCAGGACCACCTCCCGCGTGAAAATGGTTGCCGCGAACCGGATGGTGCTCAATTGCAATTCAGTCTTCGATCCAAATGACCCATGAAGACCGGCTTTGCTCATGCCGGTAGCCCCGGCCAGTTTCCCGATCGTCAGGTCATTGAGGCCGTGCAGGGAGGCCCAATCGGCCGCCTGGCGCAGGATTTCTTGCTGTCGGTCCTGTTTGCGCATCTGCGGTTCCAGCGAATTTCACCGGTCGTCCCCTGTAAAGGTCTACGGGAATCGCGCCTGTCTGAACCAAAAACTTCCCGGAAAAGACGGCCGGCGGCAATTTTGTTGTTTACGAACGAACGTTCGTTCGTTTTTTGTCTCCATGCAACCTAAATTTTTACTATTACTGGCGACTCTGATCAGCGCGACCGCGGCCACGTTGATCATCAGGGATTTTCTCATTCCGCGAGCGCGCGGCAGTCGCAATAAACTGCTGCAATCGCTCGTAATCATCCATGCTTTCCGGTTCGTGGGACTGGGGATGTTCATTCCCGGGATCGCGGCCGGCCTGCCCCCGGAGTTTTCCATTCCGGCTGCGGGGGGCGATTATATCGCGGCGGTCCTCGCGCTCTGCGCCTACGTCTTGCTCGGCCGCGAGTCGAAGGCGGGGCCGGCGGCGACCTGGTTTTTCAATCTCTGGGGCTTTCTGGATCTGGTTATGGTGGTTGTGCTGGCGGCGGTGTATCAGATATCGAACACCATGGGGTCGATGTTTTTCGTGTTCGTGGTCTATCCGCCCTGGCTGATCGTTTCGCATATCGTGGTATTCAAGGTTTTGCTGCGAAAAAGATGAAGTTCCGGCCGACCGACAGGGAGCGATGGATGGGGCGCGTCCCGCATGCGGACATGGAGGGTCGTGTGCGCGGCGGCCGGTTTGCTCCCTGTTTTCAGGACGGCCCCAGATCCTCCATGGGTATTTCCACAATTCCCTGGCCTGCCTGTTCTTCGTCAATTTCGCCAGCGGCATTGTCGCCCCCGAAAAGTCCGGCCATCATGGCGTACAATCGTTCCATGAGGTAGTAAATGGAATATTCGTTTCCCTGACCCAGCCGCAAATTATTGATAAAATTGAACAGGATCACGGTCGCAAATACCGCTGTGATCGAAATGGAGGCGGCGTCTTCTTCCTGCGCTTCTGTGGCGCGCTCCACCAGTCGGATTTCGAGGGCGGTGCTGGCCAGGGAGGCAATTTGGCTTACCCCCCATTGAAGCAGGACCATATTAAAACGACTGTGTAGAAACCGTCGCCCACAGGAAGCGTTCGGTATGCCCCGAATCGGGTACCGTGCCTGGAGGGCACGAACTGCGCGGCCCACCGGAAAACTGAGAATATTCGTAAACAGTATCTGCGAGACTCCTCCCGCGGCTGCTGCCCAGTGGGTATGGGGCGCCACAGACTGGAGAGCTGAAAGGCCACTGCCGATCGGAAATGCGCCCAATCCAATGAATAACAGGGCGGGTCCCGTAATCGAAAAATCGGTCAGCCACCAGCGCGGCATTCTGCCTGCCGCCCCCGAATCGACCGCCCGGTTGAACCAGGCGTGCTCATCCTCCTCATAGGTAATTACCCCGGTCGGTGAGGGGTAATGTGTGACCGGATCGAACTCTTCCAGGATGAAGTGTGTTGGATCGAGCGCGCGCACAACCAGCTTGAACCAGTATCTGGCATTCATTCCAAAATAGTGAATTGTCAACCGCGTCCCGGGCACCAGGCGGGCTACGGGATGATACAAAAGGCCGCCCCCGCCGGTCATCCCCACGCTGTATACAAGCCGCAATCCGAATACGGAGTAAATCGCCGCCCCGGTTCCAATCGCGGACACGTTTGGGTTGATGGCGTAGCTGAGCGAATAGCCAAGCATGTTCAGCAAGAAGGACAATGCGTCCTCAGGGCTGCTGATAAAAGCCCGCCCCGTCGGATCCGTCCGACTCACCGGGTTCCCGTCCACATAGCTGTAGGGACTGTCCGTCTGCCGCGCCGGGTCGGGCGAAAGAAAGCGACGCAGGTCCGGATCGTAGAGGCGCGCGCGGTAATTGTACAGGCCGGTTTCGCCGTCCTGCTCCTGGCCGGTGTAACGATGTTCGTTGCGCGTCTCACTCGTGCCGGGACCGGTACGCATCAGGCCGCCGTACGGGAGGTAATCGTAGTAGCGGTCCACCTCGCCCTGTTCGTTGACGAGGACGCGCGTCGAACCGAGGTGGTCCTTGAGCGCGAAATGCAGCCCGCCCCTGCCGCGGATCGCGATCAATCCCCGCGGGCCGTAGATATACGATACGCCGTCGCCCGCGCGTTGATCCTCGCCCGCATCGTCCCGGTCGAGTCGCATCAGGGGCCGTGCCCGGCCGCCGTGAAAATACCAGCGCGAAGCGGACTGCTCTCCCGCGGCGACCTGTTTACGCAGACGCTGGTTGCTCGCCCCGTAGCGAAAGTCGACAACGGCCGATGCGGTGCCGCGCCTACGTGTGATCGTCGCCGGTCGACGAATCACGGGATCGTAAACCAGGGCGAGTTCGGGGGCCGTTTTCGTGGCCCCGGCCGGATCGTAATCGTAGGCGCCGATGGCGATGGCCGGGGCGGGTGTCCCGCTGGCCGGCGCGCCGGTGGTCAGGCGGACGTTCTGGAGATACACCCGCAGATCCTCCAGCAGGTCTTCGCTCGTCACCTGCGCCGCGAGCGCGGCAACGTCGATGCTGAGAGTGCGCGGCGTGAATACGGCCGTCGCATCGCTCGCGTCCGTGAGCTGGATTTCGAAAATTTCGCCCGCGGCGGTTTTTCCGCGCGCGAACCAGCCGCACTGCCCTGCGGAGGACGCGTCGAAACCCTCGTCCACTTTGATTTCGTAGGTCAATCGATACGTCGCGCGCTGCTCCAGATACGATTCGATGCGCAGGTATTCGTACCGTCCGGGCGATGCGCCCGCGACGGCGATGACCGGATCGTTCACCGCCGTTCCCGACGGGCCACCGTTAGAACTGCCCCAGGAATAATCGCCCGCGCGATGGCCGTCGACGGAGGAAGGGTCGAAGAGTGCGTCCGTCGTCGTGTCCATGCCATACACACGGTTGCAGAGCGGAGTCGCCGGTGCCGCCGGATTCGCATACGAATAGCCGCGGCGGCTCAGGCCGCGGCGGTAGGTCAGTAAATTGCCGTTGGCGTCGAAGCCGCCGGTGAGCAGATATTCGTCGGCCGCGAAGACGAGTGTGTTGCGATCTTCGCCGCTATGTAGAGCCCGCGTCAGGCGACGTTTGTCGTCGTACTCGAAGTCGTAGCCGTAGTCGGACGGTGGGCAACTCCAGCGTTCGGGTTTGTACTGAAATGTTGTGGCGTTGATCCGGCCGTTGTACTGTTCGGCAGCGCCGGGAGCGTTCACCCCGTCGTAGTCGAGGGTTTCGCGCCAGTATTCGTCGTCCAGCACGACCGGCAGACCGGCCGGATTGAACGCGACCGTGCGCGAAAACTGCGCCGCAAGCCCGGCCGCTCCGTTGAGCGCTTCGCCGACGATGCGTCCCATGCGATCGTAGCTGTAGGCGGAGTAGCGCTGCTGCTGCGGGGCTGTCGGGGCGTTCGCATCGCCGATGGAATTCAGTCGGCCGCAACGATCGTAATAATAACCGACCTCAAGCCGGGTGCCGCCGCCGTCCTCGGCCGGATACGCGATCGATCGCACGCGTCCGGTTTCGTCGCGGGTGTACGTGGTTGTTTGCGGCGCCCCCGCGTCGAAGTCGGGTACGGATAGAACGTGTTCGCTCGTCTTGCCGAGCGCGTCGTAGGACAGGGTTTCCACGTCGGGTTGGGGGCCGTTGTTGGTCGCGGTCGATCGCAGGCGGCCCAGCAGATAGAGCGTAGCGGGGGCGGTCTCGTCGTAGTCGTACAAAAATCGTTTTCGGTACGTATTGCCGCTCGAAGGCCAGGTGGGATCGTCCGCGTTCTCCTGTAGATCGGACCAGGCGTTCGTCCAGGGTACCGTGCCGGTTTCGATCCGACGGCCGACACGGTCGTATTTTTCGTAAACCACCTGGCCCGCGGCGGCGTTGCGCGCGTCCTGGCGAAAGCGCAAGCGTCCCACGGAATCGTAGATGTACTGCGTCAGGCCACGGTCGCCCGAATTCTCGGAAAGTAAAAGGCCGCGCAGCAGATCGTAGTCGAAAGTACTGCTCCAGTCAGATGGCTGCGAACCCGGCGGCGGTTCGAAGTAGTTGGGCGGCCGTTTCTCGATCAGGTTGCCCGCATCGTCGTAGATCATCCCGGTCGTAAGGTATCCCGCGCCCATGACAATCCGTGAATAGAGCGCGCGGCCCCATTGATCCATCAGGCCGTAGCCGTCGCGCCCGGTGCCGTCGTATTCGCGGCCGACGCCGTACCGCCCGGCGCCTCCCGGAGCCGGTCCGACCAGGTCGTCAAACACGGCGCAGTTCGCGTCGCTGTCGGGTTCCAGGTGATCGGTGTAGAGCGAGGGGTCCTCGGCGACGGCGCGGGGTGACTCGGATTTTCTGGGGCGTGAATTCGGCGACGCGGTGTAATAGACGCGCGTGTAATCGATGATCTGCCTTCCGTTTTCATCCGTCGTACCGGAGATGTAGGTATCCAGATCGACCGGTTTCCCGGTGGGGGCGCAGAGATAGGTGTCGGTTTCGGCCACGAGCATTGACCCGGCGAATACCAGATTGGTTGTAACCGGTCGCCTGTTAATGTACGGCCGGCCAAGTGCGTCGTAGAGCGCGCCCCTGACCACGGTCCGCACGCCGGCGTCGCCATCGCCGGCGACTCCGGACTGACCGAGCACGGCCAGGGTTTGCACCGCGCGGCCGCCGCCATCCTGAAAGGAGAAACTACCCGGCGGCGCGTCGGTCAAGGTGAAGTCGGCGAAGGATGAACCGGCCTGGGACGTGATCTGGATTTTCGCCGGACCGGCGGTCTGGCCGCCGTCGGCAGCCAGCGCGAAGATCTGCCGACCGTTCGCGTAGAGCGCGAGCAGGCCGTCGAGCCGGACGAAGAGCAGGTCCTCGTTTTTTTTCGGGCCCGATGCGGGCGCGCTGACCGCCGCCAGGCCGCTTCACGCTGCCCCTGCGTTCCACAATGCGCAGGCGCAGGGCGAAGGCGGTCACGGCGAAATCCTGGAATACCGCGTTGCCCGCCGTCGTGCAGGCCAGGGTTCCGTCTTTGAATTCCCAGGCCCCGGTAAATTCCCAGTCGGAGGGGCGCGCGTTGCGAAAATCGACGTACGCGCTCGTTTCCCCCGCGCCAAGATTCAGGGTATGATCGGGCAGGGACTCGAGCGGCGTCGACGTCCGGCTGACGAGCCGCGAGAGCGAACTGCCGTTCAAAAGGGCCACCCGTTCGCCCGGTGCGGTGCCGTCGTTGTTGGTCACGACCGCTCCGGTCGAATTCGCGGGAGCCCGCAGGAAGCGCTGGATTTCGCCGTTTGCTCCCGTGCTGGCCGTCAGGCGTCGCCGATCGTATTCGTAGGCGAGAGCGCTGAAGTTGCCATCGATGGGCGCGAAGCGCAACTGGTCGAGGCGCACGTCTCCGGCCCCGTCGGTGTTGTCGGCGTTCAGCACGTAATCAATACGCGATTCTGCGCCGAGGCCGGCTGCCGCGCGGATCTGAGCCGGGTCGATGATCTTCTGGATGTAAACCCAGCGCTGGTTTGTCACCGGGATAACAAGATCAAGGTCCGCGGTCTGAATTTTCGTATCGTCGTGATAGGCTGTGATGATCCAGCGCGCTCCGCCTGCGTAGCCCGCTTCGCTTTTGGCGAAACAGGAAAAGACGAAAGCCCGGGGTTCGGTTTCGTCGCTGAAATCGGGACGCATGGCGCGCCGCGGTCCGCCGGCGCCGGCTTCCATGAAATAGGATCGCTCTCCGATGGCGCTATCGTCCGAGCGAATCCCCGCGCTCAACGGCAGACCGTTGGGCCCAACCCAGCCGTCGAAACTGGTCGGCTCGTACGTCTCGAAACCGCAGTACGTACATTGATCTTGATCGAAACGCGCTCCGGAGAAACCGGCCAGAGGCGTCTGGCCGGTAATTTCGTCGTACAGAGTGCTGTAGTAAACACCGCCGGCATCGCGGCCCAGAGTTGGCATTCCGCCGGCACCACGGGTCAGGACCGCTTCCTGCAGCTCCCAGCCTGGTGGTGGCTCGGTCGCATCCGGATTCTCCGCGTCGTACGCGACCACCGTCGCCGCGTTCCCGGGAACTTTCGGGTCCTGGATCCAGCGGTAGGATTTGAACGGCGCCCAGCTTTCGGCGGAAGACAGCTCCGGACTCCAATCGCGAAAGGTCGTCACCTCGGTCGACGGGTATGTGACAGTGTGGATGACCAGGCCGATGTGGGTCTTCACCTGACGCGTACGCGCGATGACGATCTGGCTCAGATTGGAGCGCAGGGCCAGGTCGTTGTACGTTTTGAAGGCGTCGAAATAGCTGAATTGCACCGTCCCGGTCTGATCTTTTCCTGAACTGTCCACGTTACGCGAAGACTCCGTGCTCAGGCGACCCTGGTCGTCGTACGTGAATTCGAGATAGTTGGTGATTCCTTTATGCGTGGCCGTCGTTGTATAGAGGCGCACGAAAACGCCCGCTCCGGCAAAACGTCCCTCGCCCAGGTTCCCTGCCGGATTGCGGTAGGTGAGGTACTGGGTCACATTGACCGATTCTTCGCTGTCCGCGGCATCATAGGTCTTCGCCAGATAGGGCAGGCCGGTCACGGCGCCGGCGGCGTCCGAGCTGTTGTAGGCGGGTGGACTGTTCGGACCGTCCGCCGGGTCCGGATACGGAGTGTAGTTCACCGCCGTTCCCGTGCGCCCGTTCACCGGGCCGGTAAAAAAATAATGCTCGATGCGGCCGTTGTCGTACACCGGGGAAGCCTTGCCCATCGCCCCGCCGCTTCTGCGAATCACGCGGTTGTACAGCGGAAGTCCGCCCTGCGCGATGGCTCCCTTGCTAACGGTTCCCCCCGCGTCCGCGAACTCGTAGCGCACGGCCGTGGTGCGTTCCCCGTCGTAATTGCTGACCTTCCCGGCCGGGTAAGCGCTCACGAGACCCTCGGCCTGGCCGTCCTCGAACCAGTAGAGGGTGACTGTTCCGGCTGCAGCCACGGCGAAAGACCTGGGTCCCGCGCCCAGCAGGGTGCCTGTCTTCGTCAGGGCCGCGGTCGCCTGCGCCTGAAGCAGGGCATACGCCTTCACCGTCGAATTTTCTTCGTATACGAAAAAGCCCGCTCCGAACCGGGCGCCGGTCGCGTTCGCCCCCGGCGTAACTCCGCTCACCGGCTTCCAGAGCCCCGTGATTCCGGGCGTGGCGTTCCAGTCCCGGTAGTAAACCGTGCCGCCGGTCAGCATATAATCGGCTTCGGCCGACTCCTCGCTCTGTCCAGCCGCAGCCATGGGCAGACTGGCCACGCCTTCCTTGCTGAAAGTTTCCTTGAAGGTTTCTGCGCCGGGATCGAATTCGAGGACGCGATAACTGGACCGGCCCCCTGTGGCCGCAGTCTCGAGCAGACACAGGTCGGGGGCGTACACGATATCCTTCGCGGGCGGCAGTACGATTTTCGAATCGATTGGATTTTTGTCGCCGTTTACGCGAAAAAGCGACTGGTCGACGCCCATCAGGCCGCCGCGAACCGCCGCGATCGAATAAGACCCCGCAGCGTTTTCCTCCCGCGCCGGATTCGGCTGCGTCGGTCGGCTGCGATCGGTCAGTTCGCGCAGTTCAAGGTTGCGAAAGTCGGAGTCCCAGCGGCACAGCAGGTATTTCGCGTCGTTGGCGCCCATGCTCTCCGGATACTGGAGTGTGATAACGGCGAAGCCTTCGCCTGTTTCCACTTCCAGGCCTGTGGCCGTTCGAACCGGAGTGATCGTCGTCGTGGTCGTTCGTGTCGCCTTGAGTTCGGCGTCGGCGTTCCAGTAGCCGTTGTTTTCGAGAAAATCCAGGACCACAGTGAGGGCGCCGGTGGCGCTGGTGTAGGTGGCGGTGAGCATGAAATTGTTCCGCCCGTCGACGCCGACCAGGTCCGCGGTTTCGGCCCCGCGTACCATTTGCGCCGGCGTTCTGGATGCGACCCAGACCGGCGGTTCGCCGGATTTCGCATATCGCAGCGTGAAAATACGCGGACTGCCGTCTTCCACCACCGAAACGAAGCCCGAGCCCGCGACCGGACCGACCGCATCTGCGGCCACCGCAAAACTGGCCGTAATCCAGGCGTCCGGGCGCAGGTCGGACCGGGCGAAAAGATTCAATGTTCCGCCGGCCAGAATCGCGAAGTTTTCGTCCTGGATCGCGACGCGAGGCGCAGCGTATTCGCCGGGCGACATTGCCCGCGTGAATTTCTCGCTCAGGAGCCAGCGTCCCGCGCGCACCACCGGTTGAACCGTCATGACCGTATCATAGGCAGTCAGCACCGCGTACTCACTGGCGAAATACACCCGCTCCGAATCGGCCCTGTCGACGGAGATGTCTCGCGCGCTGGCCCCGCCTTCCACGGTGGTATAATCGAAGGATTGCACCAGGCCCGTGGCTGCGGTCACGGTTTTCAGCGCTCCGTACAGGGCGGACCCGAACTGCAAGGTTCCCGGGCTAACTCCATCGCCCGGGTCCCGGCCCCAGTAATCGCAAAGGGTGTCGGGAGCGAACATGAAATCGCCTTCGTCTGGTTGTTCTGTTTTGATGGCCGTAGCGCCGCTGCGTACGGCCATTAACAAACGTTTCCGGTGAGCGTCGTCGCTACCGAGGTAAACTGTCTGGCCCTGGTCTTCATAAATCAAACGGGTTTCGCTCAGCACTTTTCCGAATGGGGAAAGGAGGCGCACCTTTCTGAGAAAGCGCGACTCGTACCGGTCGCGGAACACGCTGGCCTGATTGCCGTGATAGGGCGTGTATTCGAAGGGCGCGCGCTCTTCGTAGAACAACTCGAGTTCGTCGCGGCCCGGTCCGATGATCCGCGTCAAATAGCTGGCGCGGGTGTAGGTGCGGCTTTCGCCAGCCGAGTCGGTCACGCCGGCCTCGTCGCTTTCATAATGAAAGACGTACTCCTGCCCGAAGGGCAGGCGGATCTTCGCCAGATTCCAGGCGATCGGCAGGCGCTCCTCGCGGGCGGGATTGTTCGTCGGGCCGAACCAGTTGCCGAATCCCAGATCGTACTCGATCGTACCGGGCAGGGTTTCATCGCCGTAAATGTAGACCATGCCGTCGCCGGTCTGTACTTCCCACTGCGATTTGCGCCGGTCGAGAAACGCGCGGGTAGTCGGTTCGGTCGCCATGCGAAAGCCAATGCGATCGTCGCCGGCCGAGGTGATGTTGCGATCGCGCAGGAGTTCCTGACCGCCGGCGCTTTTCATCAAAGCGAAGCGCAGTCCTGAACGCGAAGTCGACAGTCCTGGATCCGTGACGATGCGCTGCCGATCGAGATGCCATCCCAGTCCGCAAATGCCGGTCGGTGCCAGCGCGTTGGGGAGACTGGCTTCCCCGCGGTCGTAGCCATATACAAGATCCAGCCCGACTCCGCCGGGACCTGGCAGTTCGAGCAGGCGCAGGGGAAAGTTTACCTGGCCGGATGCAAGATGAATCATGTCGTTCATAACAGCGGACCGCCTCTGGAAAGTTGCCGTAGAATGTTTTCGGGGGGCACCCGTTCCGTGCGCAGAAGATCGGGCGTGCAGAGCACCTCGCCCAGCCTGATCTGTCGCGCGACTCCGAGACTGAAGGCCAGCCCGATCCGGGCCGCGGACGGACTGATGGTTCCGGA
>CAZVZS010000026.1:0-68403 GCA_964631535.1 uncultured Leptospiraceae bacterium | reverse complement strand
CTGCGTATGCCTGTGGGGCGCATCATATTTTCGTTTCATGCATAATCCGGGTTAACGGCCCATGCCGAACAGCACGACACGCAGGGTTTTTAGGAGAATAAAAAGATCCAGGAAGGTCGAGTAGTTCTTGATATAGTACAGATCGTACTGCAGTTTTTCGCGCGAATCTTCCACCGAAGATCCGTAGGGGTACATGACCTGGGCCCAGCCCGTGATGCCCGGTTTGACGAGATGACGCAAATCGTAAAAGGGGATCTGTCGCGCCAGTTCCCGGTTGAACTCGGGCCGCTCGGGCCGCGGTCCGATGAAGCTCATGTCCCCCCGAAATACGTTGATGATTTGCGGCAACTCATCGATACGCGTGGAACGAATAAACCGGCCGACCGCGGTCACGCGCGCGTCTTTTTTTTCGGCCCAGCGGGCCCCGTCTTTTTCCGCGTCCAGGCGCATGGACCTGAATTTATACACGACGAAATCTTCCCCGTTGAGTCCGGTGCGCACCTGCCGGTAGATCACGGGTCCCGCGCTTTCCAGGCGAATCAGGAGCGCGGTCAACAACATGACCGGCGCGGTCAGCAGTAAAATCGCCCCCGAAAAAAACAGGTCGAATAGTTTTTTGACCCGCGTGCGGAAGGGGTTGTTCACCAGCACAAAGCCGCGCGAAAGCGCGAACCAGCCCTGTTTAACGTGGTATACGGGCAGTTTAAAATAAAATCGTTCGTAAAAGTCCGTTAAATCGTATACCCGGGTGCCCCGCAGACGCGCGTTCATTAAGAGGTCGATAACCTCCTCGGGCAGGACCGTCCGGGTGGCCACGATCACGCCGGAGGATTTCGCGTCGAGCCAGGTCTGAAGATCACGCCGGTCCGCGATGGTCCAGACCGTGGTATCCGGCCTGGCCTTTTTACCCTGCGCCTTGCGAGCCGGGTGGCTGCCGAGCAGTACGATTTCCCAGTTCGGTCGCTGTTTCTCCAGATCGTCGCGAAAAAATTCCAGTTCGGCCGCCTCCCCGATGACCAGCCAGCGAACGGTCTGGGCCCGGGTCCTGATCCACGCGACCATCCCGAGGCGCGAAAAGTAAGCCCAGAACGCGAAGGCCAGAGCCAGAATCCCGAGCACCCCGCGCCCCAGAGACCCCCCCGAATACCGCACCCCCACAAAGATGAGGATTGATACGGCGACCGTCCCTACACCCACGGCCAGCAGGGTCCGTTCCGGAACGCGCAAAAAAGAGTCGCGATGTTCGGAATCGTAGCTGTTAAAAACGTAGAATATGAGCAGGTAAACCGGTAAGAACCAGTAAAAATTAAAAACGTAAAAGGAGGGGGTGTGAATTTCCCCGAGGCGGACGAAATACCCAAGGCTGACGGCGGCGAAATAACCGGCAATGTCCGAGCCCAGCAGCAGGACAGCAGCCCAGAGTCTCGATACCGGTTGTCGTCCCATTGAATTGGCCAGGCTCACAGCAGGGTGCTTAGCAGGGCATGATTGATCTTTTCCACGGCAAATTTTTTATTTGCCAGCTTTCTGCTGTATCGTCCCATTTTCAAGATCAGGGCCGGTTTTACAATAAACTTTTCCAGAGCCTCCGCCAGCGGTTCCACGCTCCTCGCCGGAACGAGATACCCGTTCTTTTCAGGTTCCACCGTTTCACGGCAGCCGGGGACATTCGAGGCGACGATCGGTTTACCCATGGCCATGGCTTCCAGAATGGAGATGGACAGACCCTCGCGGTAGGAGGGCAGGACATACACGTCCGCCTGGGAAAGCGCCGGGCGGACGTCCGTGGCGACCCCGAGGTATTCGATCATTCCTTCCGCCCGCCAGGCGGCGATATCCGTCGTCCCGTACGAGCGCGGGTTCTCGTGCGGCGCGCCAAGGAGCCGAAACACCGCCCGGGGGTAGCGCGCGCGTAACAAACGCGCCGCCTCAATGTATTCGCCAATCCCCTTATCTTTGAGCAAACGCGCGATAAGTAAAAACACAACCCGACCCTGTGCCCGTTCTCGCTGCCGGTTCCTGTCGGGCGGGAAGGCGGCCGGATCGAATCGCCGCAGGTTGACGCCTTCACCGTTGAGGATCTGAATCTGGTCGGGCCGTACAATTTTGCGCATTCGGAAAATGCGCGCGTCTTCCTCGTTCAAAAAAAAAACGCGGCGATTCGAAGGCAGAGCGCGCCGGTACTGAAATACGGCGTACAGCTGAAGCAGTTTGTGTTTCCAGGTATCGTGAGTGAACACATACCCGAGTCCGGTGATCATGGAATAAATATCCCGCACCCCGGCCCTGCGCGCCGCGAGCGAACCGTAGATGACCAGTTTGATCGAATAATTCAGTACGATTTCCGGTTTTAAATGGCGCAGGGTCCGCAGAATAAATCGATAGGTGCCCCATTCTTCCACGGGATTCATACCGCCGCGCGAAATTGGCAGGGCGATGAAACGCGCGCCCAGCTTCTGGAGGGCGTCCACCCGATCGGAGGGCGGGGCCAGGACGGTTACCGCGCACCCGCGATCTATGAGCGCGGTGATAAATTCACCGCGGAACATGTGGATGTACGCGCTGTCGTTGGAGATGAGTACAATCGAACGGCGGGTCATGTAAGGATAGAAGTGTACAGGCGACGATACGACTCCACCACTTTTTCCAGCGAAAATTCACGGACGATGCGTTCGCGTGCCCTGGCCCCGGCGGCGGCGCGCTGAGTGGAGTCCATGCGAGCCCAGGAGGCCATGGCACCCGCCAGACGCGCGCAGTCGCCGGGCGGAACCAGGCTGCCGGTATCTCCGAGCACCCAGGAGCTGTCGCCCGTATCGGTGGCGATGCAGGGCACCCCGCAGGCCATGGCTTCCCCCAGCGCGTTGGGGAACCCTTCGCCGTACAGGGACGCGGACAGGGCCACGTCCGTGGCCGCGTTCAGGGCCGCGATGTCCGCCTGTTCGCCGAGGAGGCGGAATCGATCGGCGAACCCGGTGCCTCGCACGGCCGCGGCGAGTTTCAAATTTTCCATCGAAACGCCGCGCCCGGCCAGGACGAAATACACCGGCGGGATATCCGGATTTCGCAAAAAAATAGACGCGGATTCGATCAGGTGAATATGGCCCTTCATGGGATCGAACCGGGCGACATGGCCGAAGACGCAGGCATCGGGAGGGATACCCCATTCGCGCCGCAGGCGTACGCGCGCGGTGGGGTCCGGGCGCCAGGAGTTCGCATCGAAGCCGTTTGGAATCAGATGCCAGCGCAGCGGGTGATAGCCGTGTTCGGAATGGTAAGCCTGTCCGACACGGGAATTGGTCACCACATCCCGGACCTGGCCGGAAAGTCGGGCGAGCGCGCGGAACATCAGCCCGCGGGCCAGAGAGCGTCGCGCAAGATCGATATTCGAATTGCGAATGTTCCAGACGATCTTCGCGCGCGGCGCGAACACATGTCCGAACAGCAGGCCGAATAAATCGGCGTGGTAGAGCCAGGTCTGGATGATCTGCGGTTGTTCGCGCCGCAGCAGGGGGCCGAGTTTCAGAATGCCCGCGGGCCCCGGCCAGAGGCGGTTCATCCGCAGGGTTTCGACCCGGATGCCGGCAGCCTCGATCTGAGCCCCCAGCGTGCCGCGGTCGCCGAGCGAAACGACCAGGTTCTCAAAACCGGAGCCCATCTGTCCGACCAGCCGTGCAAGAAATCGTTCGGCTCCCCCCGTGTACAGTCCGGTGATCAGATGCAGGACTTTGATCATTTTTTTTCGTGCGATGAGGCGCTGACTTGCCGCGCACCCCCGGCCAGCCAGAGAAGCCAGAGCACCAGAAACACAAGCTGAAGTGTATCCGTGTAAAACGTATACCGGGTCATCAGTCTCTGTAATACGCCCACCAGACCGTAATTCAAAAAATTCAGGACTGTGATGGTGAAGAGGGCGAAATCGAGGGAATGCCGGTACCGCACGGCCCGCAGCCCGGAGAGAAATAAAACCGCGAGCAGCAGGAAGGGGTAATAAAAACCGCCCATCTTGAATAAAATATTCGCCGTGTATAATTTCGCCAGTTCGGGCATGTGCCGGGGGATCAGGCGAAACGCGATGTTCACCATTACGCGGTCGAGATCCGCGAACTCGTCGGGGGATAACCAGTGATCGGTTTTGCTGACCCGGGTGAACGTCTCACGATACAGATCGTAGACCGTAGCCCAGCAAATCGCGTCGTATGACCTGGCGTAGTGGATCTGGGTTTCCAGGAAATTCGGCGCGTCGTTGTAGCGTAGAAACAGGCGACGGGTTTCCATACGTTCGTATACGGCTTCCAGCAATTTGCGTTCGCGTGAGCCGGGCGGAAACAGAGCCAGATCCTTTTCCGGATCGGAAGCGTACAGGGCGGAGGTTGAGATATTCATGCCCGAGAACGGTACGCTCGAAAATATTCCGTGCACGGCCAGGTTGTACAGGCGGCCGGCCAGCGCGCCTCCCGCCGCGATCAGGACGAAAACCAGGGCGGACCGGAATGTGCGCCGCCAGTTCCGGTGTTCCCGGTGAACGAAGGCCAGCAGCAGCAGAACCGGAATATACAGGATGATGAGTTGCGGTCGGGCCAGGGTGCAGAGCATGGTCAGAACCATGACCCACAGTGGATTCCATTTGCCCTTTTCGCGCGTGGCCTTTAAAAAAAAGGCGAAGAAAAAAAGGAACAACGAATACGAAAGCGCCTCTGAATAATATTTATTTCCGATCCCGTTGTGTCCGATAGCCGGGGTAAGGCCGAGCATTAACACGACGAGAAACGTTCCGTTACCCGTTCGATACACCCGGCGTACCACGCTCGCGAAATAAATCGCAGCGCTGAGAACCAGGAGGATCTGGAAAACATACGTATACTCTTTCCAGTGTTCCCCGAACAAAAAAACGAAAAAATTTAGAAAGATCGGGTAAAGCGGCGTTCGAATGATGACGCTGTTGACGTAACTTTCCCAGTCCACGCCCATGATGGGACCTACCGGCAACCGGATCGCCAGAATTCCGATCCCCACCACGACGGCCAGGCCCCTGGCGACGAGATTCGAATCGTTCGCCGCGCGAATTTTCTGTATCCACCAGTTCATGGGTTCACCTCGTTCATGATTTTTCCTGGGGGCGATTCCCGGAAGTCACGCAGGGAAAAAAACAGGAGAGCCATTCGCAAAAAGAACAGTAAAATAATCACTGCCGGAAAAAAAGGCGATTTCAAATCGAAAAGAATCGGAAAATACAGGAAGGAAACCCATGCGAACGCGATTGTCCAGGTGTGGATGGGGCCCGGGCGCAGAAAACAGGCCACCGGAATAATCCAGAGTACAAACTGCGGCGAATAAAATGGCGAAAACGAAATGAATCCCACCAGAACGAAAAAGAAAGCACGCGCCAGTTCCAGAAACGTCCGTGGTCGAAGCAGCGTTCCTGTGAGGACCAGCAATACCTGAAACGCCATGTGCATGCGAGACTGCGCGAAAAAATCATGAAGAACCGCGGCCGGTTCCATCGCCGCCAGGCCCACGATAAACACCAGGGCGTCGTAGCTCGATTCCCCGTTCAAAGTGCGGGCTCCCTGGTACTGATAGGGAAAAATCATTTCGGCGTAACCGATTTTTAACAGGACCGCGAGATTGCTCAACACCAGCGGCAACAGAGCGTACGCGCACCACAGGCCAGCCCGCGCGAATCCGACCCGGTACCGGAGAAAGGCAAAAAGCGGTCCTAACAGTACCAGCGCGTATCCTTTTAAGGCGATGCAGATACCCAGCCAGAAAAGAGCGATCCAGTGGTTCTCTTTTTGTAAAAAAAATAAAAACGCGAAACAGGCCAGGACGGGGTACAGATCGAATCGGTACAGAGCGTAGTACACCGGAGCAGGACTGAGCCAGAGCCAGGTATTGCGGACATTCATGCCACGCGTGAACAAAACCAGCCAGGCGAAGAGAAACCAGGCGACGCTCATCCAGACCCAGGCGAAGGTTAACTGACCGGCAAAAGGCGCGAGATGCGGCGGCAGGCCGGGCGCGACGAGCCATTCGAAGCGGATTGAAATGCCACGGATCGCGCCGAATACGAGATTGGCCAGTATCGTGTATTCGGAAAAAATATCGCGATACAGGACTTTCTCCCCGAGGACCCAGTCCGTTTCCCCGAAATAAATTCCCAGGTCCCAGGGATCGAAGAGGATTCGAATTGAACCAGGGCGCCAGAAGGGCAACTCTGGCAGGAACAGGAAAAACAGAGCCGAGCTCGCCAGACAGAAAGTAAAAAAATAGAGGCGATTTCTGGTCATGCCCAACAGTACTCCAGCACTGGTTTCCCTTCCGTGAATGCCCGGGTCAATGGAATTTTTTCCCGTGTCGGGTCTCTGCCGCGCGTGGCGGGATTGTTCTTGACCCCTCAAGAAAAGAACACTGTTGTGAACTTGCGGAACAGCGTGTACGAATGAAAATCCTGGTTTATTTCAATTCGGCGTTCGCAAGCAGTGCCGCTATTGAACGGTTGATTCAAATTACAGTTCATCATCTGGCAACCAGGGGTTTTCAACTGGACCTGTTATTGAGTCCCGAATACCTCGAAATAGCTCGTTCCACTTTCGGCAAATATCCAGCGGTTCGATTCAAACTCCTCCCGCTGCGTCGTCGCTGGATCGAGGTTGCCTGGTCTCTCGGCTTACCTTTCCTGGGAGCCAGGTCCGTGGAGTATGACCTGGTTTTCATTCCGGCGCACCAGTATCTGCCCGTGAAAAATACCCGGGTGATTGGTTTTGTCTACGATATCGTCAATGTCGTGCTGCCCGTATTTTCCGGACTCCGTCGCCTCTGGATCCGCTGGAATATGCGTCGATTCGTGCGCCTCTGTGACACGCTCATTTCGATTTCTGAATACACGAAAGAGGACGTTCAGAAATATTACAACTACCGGGGAGATGTCCATGTCGCGTACCTCGGGTATCGAAAAGATATCTTCAATACCAGGCCGCAAAAAGCGGATGAACAGAACGTTCAATTTTCTCTGGACCGTCCTTACGTTTTATATCTGGGCTCCCTGTATCCACGTCGCTACGGTAGCCTTCTGGAAGCGTTTGCCCGCGCCAGGGAAACGCTCGGGGACGCCTATAAACTCGTCATGATCGGTTCGCGCGAATACATACCCCGCGGAGGGGAGTCAATTCGCGAAAAAATACAAAAACTTGGAATTGATGAACTTGTCGTCATGACCGGGTCGATTCCGGATGAGGCCGTGGCGGCCATCATGAAAAACGCTCGTTTGTTCGTGTATCCCTCTCAGTTTGAGGGGTTCGGGATTCCGCCGCTTGAGGCCATGGCGTGCGGGCTCCCGGTGATCACCGGGAACAATACGTCGTTACGGGAACTGTACGCGGAAGCCGCGTGGCTGATCAAGGATGTCAACGACCCGGCGGAACTGTCAAACGCGTTGATCACTGTCCTTCGCGACGAAGCCGTGCGGAGCCGGATGGTACGACAATCCATACGGCTGGCCGATCAATTTAGCTGGGAAAAGTTTTGCGCAAGAGTAGAAGAAATATTCCTGGAACAGAAATCGCGGGGCAACGTTCCGGATTAAGAGGGAGGGTTTTCGGCACATGTCCGCAAACCGTTCGCCAGGGCTCCGCTCCGCTGGTGCTCGCGGATTGCGCTAATTCTCCATGGATATTTGTGCAGAGCGAAGACCCGGTCATATTCCACCCGAAACGAGGGAACGTTCAATCGCATCGGCCAGGGCGCGGGCGCTACCGGCTTCCACCTGCCAGCCATTTTTTCCGTTTTGAATGAGATCGAACGCGCTGGCCACCGCGGTTGTGGCGATGACGGGCAGATCGTTCATGAGGGCTTCGCCGGCCACGATGCCCCAGGCTTCGCAGGGCACACGCTGGTCCCAGACGAAGGTATTCGGCATGATCAATAGATCATGCGCCTTCATCAACGCGGGGATATCGTCGCGAAACCCCAGGAATTCGTACTGCCCCGGGGTAAGCGTCTGACCAGCGAACCGGACGCAGTCATTTTCGTAATCCGTGTTTTTGCCCGGGTACTGATTTCGCGAGAACTGCGATCCAACAATCGTCAGGCGAAATTGAACCCGCGGATTCAGGCGAGTGGCAGCCTCCAGCAGTACGCGCAGGCCCTTGTATTCGACGATCCGGCCCACGTACAACAGGCGCGCCGGCCGGCCGGTTTCGGCGCGAACGGGCAGGAGGGTCCGTGGGGGCCCCACCGGGTGATAAATACACGGAATGCGGCGAATCCGCGCGACACGCTTCGATCGCAGGTATTCCATGTGAGCTGTGCCGATGCAATCCACCTGGTCGGCCCGGCGCAACAGGAACGCGGCCAGTTCCTCGATCAGGCGGTAGAGGTGTAAACGCGGATACCGCCAGAATTCGTTGTAAACGATGAAACGTCTGCGAAAAACGCGACAGAAGACCCAGGAGACCGCGGTGAGAGTCCGTTCGGCTATATTCGTATAAACCAGATCCGGGCGAAAACGAATCAGCAAACGCGCGTAGCGGAGAGCCGTGAGTGGAAGTCGCGCGTGCGAACCCGACAAAAAAACGGTATTTCGAATCGCGTTCTGAAATTCCTCCTCGCTTACGATGGGCAGCATCCCGTACTTGCGGCGGTTGCCTGGATAGGGGCCCATCGTGGAAACCCAGCGGAATTCATTACCCGGATCCATGAGAACCGGGTCGGTAAACGGGTGCGTGTTTACGACGACGATTTTCATCGGGGATGGGCGACTCCGGCGCGGCAGAGGATCAATTGTTCCGGAAGAACGGTTTTTTGAAACCGTTTTTCGAAAATTTTTTTTTCAGAACAAAACTCCCGGTCATTCACCACGCGCAGAAACGCAGGCTGGAACCCGGGCCCGCCCCCTATCGAAAAAACGAAATACAGTGGGCGATCCGTTGTTCGCAGGGCCGGGCGGAGCGATTCAAGGTTCATCAACACCGGGGGCAGGGCCGGAGCGATTTCCATTCGATCGTACCGCGCGCCGAACACTTTGATCGCGGTTCCCGGATGGCCCCAGCGCGGATCGTAAAATAAAAATCCCGGCGGCAGTGTTTCGATTTGTTCGATAAGTTCCATGATTCCGGCGCCGTTCGCGCGCGGATCGGGCGTCTCGCGCAGTGCCAGCCGGGTCTGCCCGTCCTGGAGCAAAGGCCGGATCGTAAACACGATGTGCCAGGCGAACAAAAAAAACAACGCTACAGCCAGAAGCGACCTTCGCCAGATTTTTTTTTCGAACACGGATTGTTTCAGAAAGCGACCGGTCACGAAGGCCGCCAGCGCGCAGGCGAAATAGAGGCCGGCGCCGAAAATGCGGATAAATTGTGTTTTCGCGAGCAAAACGACCGGGAGGAAACTGAGGGCGAAAAGCAGCACGAGAATCAGCGCGCGGGACCGTTCGGCGCAGTCCGCGCGGAATGCGCGCAGGAGGGACCAGGCCACGAGCAGGACCGCCGGCGGGAAAAGAATCGCAAGAGATTGCGCCAGAGTCTCGAAGAAATAAAACCGCAGATTTTCAGTCCAGGCCCCCAGGGGCAATGTCAGCAGTTCGCTCATGTTTCGCATCATATTGATCTGAATTGAAGATGAGCGAATTTCATCAAAACCGCGCGTGACCAGAACGTAGCGAAACAGAAGGGCGAGCGCGACCGTCGCCAGGGCGGTGCCCGGGAAAAAGAGCCGGTCGCGGGCACTGGCCGAATGCCCCGGCCCCTGGCCGTAGACTGCCAGAACCAGAGCCGGCGGGATCCAGAGCAGACCGGATTCTTTGGAGCAGATCGACAGAAACAGGGCCAGAGTGGCCGACGCGAACGCGAGAGCGCGAACTTTTTTTGCTGTAGCGGTCATACTCAGATACAGAAAGTAGAGATACATGGCCCCGGTGCCGTACAGGATTCCCTCCGTCACCGCCACCGAATCGAAATACAGGTGATACCCGGAAAATACGATGAACAGGGCCGTGAGGTCGCCGGTCAGGCGGTCCGTGAGACGCGTGAAAAAAAGCCAGGTGCACACGAATCCGGCTCCGGTGAAACACAGAAGCACCAGACGCGCCGCGAGCAGCGGATCGCCGCAGAGGGGCAGGGCAGCGGCCGTCAACCAGAAGTGCAGGGGCAGCTTGTATTCGTCGCCGATGCTGCCATCCAGGGTCATGAAGCGCAAAGACCAATCGCCCGCGATCGTCTGCGCGAAATCGATGAAGATCACCTCGTCGTTATGGGGTGCGAAAAAAAAAACGCCCAGGAGCCGCGAAACAAAAAACAACCCGAACAGGATGAACATTCCCGCGAAGCGCATGGTCCCGCCCTCAGACGCGCACCCGGCGATCCACGCGGGCTTCGGCCAGCCAGGCCTGAAACATCAGCAGGTCCCAGAGCTGGAATTCGCGGCGACGCTCTCCGCTCTGGTGTTCGTCCCAGACGCGGGTCGTCTCCGCCACGTCAAAAAAACCGTCCGCGCGTAACCGTTCCGGTGCCAGCAGGTCCCCGGCCCACTGGCGCAGTTCTTCCCGCAACCAGGAATGGATCGGGACACCGAAGCCCATCTTTGGCCGTTCGAAGAGAGATCGCGGAACGTACCGCGCCAGAAGTTCGCGTAAAATGAATTTACCGGCGTCCCCGCGAATTTTGAGGTCGCGGGGCAGGCTCCAGGCGAATTCGACGATTCGATGGTCCAGCAGGGGCACGCGCGATTCGAGGCTGACGGCCATGGCGGCCCGGTCCACCTTCACCAGGATATCATCCGGCAGATAGGTCAGCAGATCCAGATACTGATACTGCGCGATAAAATCCAGCTGACCCAGCCAGGCGGGGCGATCGTGCAGGATCGTGGTGGGTTCTTTAACACCGGGTAGAACGCGGGCCGGGTCCTTCCAGTGTGACAGAAGGTACAGGAATAGATCGGGGGAACGCTGGCCGAGCAGTTCAGCGAGTTTGAGCATTTTTTCGCCTGAAAGCTGACGAAACACAGAAACGGGGAAAACCAGCCCGAGGCCGCCCAGCACCCGGTCCCAGGCCGGCGCCGAAAGCGCGCCCAGGATGCCGCTCGCCGGACGACGCAACGCGAACGGAAGGCCCGTGAGCCGACGGCGAATCCGGTCCGCGTGAAAATAACGCGAATACCCGCCGAGGAGTTCGTCCCCCCCGTCGCCGGAGAGGCTGACGGTGACTTTTTTGCGGGCCAGCCTGGCCACCAGATACGTCGGCACCTGCGAAGGATCGGCAAAGGGTTCGTCGAACATGCGCGGCATGGCGGGGATACAGTCGAGCGTTTCACGCGGCGTGACGTACAGCTCGGTATGATCGGTGCCCAGGTGGCGCGCGATTTCAGCCGCGAATCGCGCCTCATTAAATTCTTTTACATGAAATCCGATCGTGAACGTTTGCACCGGGCGCGTGGCGAGCGATTGCATGATGGCCACGATTGTGGACGAATCAATTCCGCCGGAAAGAAAGGCGCCGAGGGGTACGTCGGAAATCATCTGGTCGGCGATCGTCCCCCGCAACAGGCGATCCAGTTCGTCCACCGCGGCCCGGTCGTCGCCCGCGAAGGGATTCGCGCGGCCGCGCGCGACAGCGTCAGCCGCGGACCAGTATTCCGTTTCCTTCTCCGCCGTCAGATCGGGCGGGGAGCCGGCTCGCAGAGGAATGGAAAGAAAACTGGCGGGTGTTAATTTGCGTACATCCTTGTAAATGGAAAAGGGGGCCGGGACGTAACCAAGCCGTAGAAATAATGGCAGAACTTCACGGTGAATTTCGCCGCGCCAGGCCGGATGAACGCACAGGGCCTTGAGTTCGGACGCGAAAAAGAACACACGACCCACCCGCCCGTAGTACAGCGGTTTTTCGCCCATGCGATCGCGCGCCAGATGCAGGATTTGCTCCTGTTTGTCCCAGAGCGCGAACGCGAACATCCCGACGGTGCGGGCGAGCGTTTCTTCCAGGCCCCAGGTTTCCACCGCAGCGAGAAATACTTCGGTATCCGAATGGCCGCGAAAGCGAACGCGGTCTTCCAGTTGGGCGCGCAGCTTCATAAAATTATAAAACTCACCATTAAAGACGATCACATACCGGCCGCTGGCGGAGTGCATGGGTTGTCGCCCTTCGGGGGAAAGATCGATGATGGAAAGGCGACGGTGGCCAAGGAAGAGCGGAAGGTGTTCGTCCGCGAAATAGTCGGCAACATCCGGACCGCGGTGCTGGATTTCATCGGCCATGGCCGCGACAATCCGGAAACCCGTTTCAGGGTTCGCCAGATCAGGATCAAAAAAACCGGTGATGCCGCACATGATTCGCGTGAGGCGGCCTCAGGCCGCGGATCCTGCCAGTCAGTGATCGGGCCAGAAAATGACAAGGGATAAAACCGGAGGGAACGGAAATCGCCAGCAAGGGCCCTCCATTAAAAAATGGTTGAATTGACCTGTTAGGACGCAAACCCTTGGCGAGGACCCCCTGGAAAATGGTGCACGCGGTGAGGCGCGACAGTTCCGCATGAAGATACTTGTAGTTTCCAACGAACTCGGGATCGGTGGAATCGAGCGCACGGCGCAGGTGTTCGCGCTGGAACTGCACCGGCGTCCCGGTGTCCATGTGTATTACGGCGCCTGGTTAACCGGCGGCCCGCGCGCGGAACTCTTAATAGCGGCCGGCATTGCCGTGCTGGACCTTGGCCGGCGACCGCTCGCCGACATCGTACGCGAAATCGGCATTGATACGGTTTTTACGCACGGGATCGATCCGGCCCGGTTCCTGGCGGTCAAACAGGAAGTCCTGCTCATCCAGGAAACCATGTTCAGGGATCGTTATTCTGCCGTGGCCGATATCAATTTCGTCGTGAGCCACGCGCTCGGGTGTAAAATCGCCTTGAGCGTTCCCGATTTTCGCAATCTGGCGGTGCTCTACAATCCCGTCGATATCGATCGCTGGGAACAACTGGCCGGGGGTGGCCGGGCCCTGCGGACGCGGCTGAAGATCGGGGACGACCGGTTCGTGATCGGTCGGGTGGCGCGACCCGAACCGAGTAAATGGGATTATTTATTTATCGCGAGCGTCAGGCGGATTCTGCGCCGGCGGGCTGAGGTCGTCCTGCTCCTGGTGGGAGCGCCCTTGCTCTACCGGATTTTTTTGTGGCCGCACCGCGGTCGCATCCGGTACTGCCCTCCTTCCGGGGACGACCGTTTTCTCGCCGCGGCGTACGAAGCCTGCGATTTATTTTTTCACACGGCGCAGCGTGGCGAGACGTTTGGAAATGTAATCGCGGAGGCGATGACGTTCGGCCGGCCCATCCTGACGCATTCCACCGATTTTCGCGCCCCGGGCGGTTGCGTGCGTAAATACCGGGACAACGCCCAGATCGAACTGGTTCGCCACGGCGAAAACGGTTTCGTTGTGCAGGGTCCGGACGAAGCTCTGCGCTGCGTCGAACGGCTGATCGATGAACCTGCTCTGCGCGCGCGTATCGAAGCGAACAACCGCGAAAAAGCGCGAACGGAGTTCGCCGCGCGAAACCTGATCGATCGGTTTCTGGCGATTGTGACGGCCGTCCGCAAGGGTGAGCGCCCGTTTGCCAGCGGGCCGGACCTGAAACGAAGGTACGCGGCGTTTTTTACGTTTCAAAATAGAACGGTGGTTTCGTTTGAAATCCGGCGTGCGGGGTTTATCGCTCTTGCCCGGCTGTATACGGTTGCCCGCCGCCTCTTGCGGTTGCTGTTCCGGTTCGATCTGGAATCCATTTAGCCCGCATAAAATTTTCGCCTGCGAACGGATTTCGCGTCAGGTTTAGAAAAATACACAACAGGCGCAAGCACGAGAATCATCACCACGTACATCGTGCAGTAGGCCCCGGCCACGCCCTGGATGCCGAATCGCCCCGGGAGAACCAGGAGGCCACCCACCAGGCCGAGCAGGCCCGCCAGGTTGCCCAGGGCCATCACCACCCCGCGACCGCTCGTCTGCAGATGGTTGTAGACGATGGTGGAAAACAAATACAGTACGGATGAAATTCCCAGCAGGGGCATAAGGGGCGCCGCGTTCCGCGCGAAATCTTCGCCAATCCAAATGGTAAAAATGGGCAGGGCGAAAACAACCACCGGCAGATAATAAAACAGAGCGAGCACGATCACGGAAACCACGGATATGACGATCAGGGTGCGGTGGCTTTCGCCGGTGGCTTTTTTTCGCAAAAAGAGCGTGTACAGCGTGGTGTTAACCGCGTAGACGAAGACCCAGGCCTTGGAGGTCACGTCGTAGGCCACCGAATAATAGGACAATTCCGCCAGGGAAAGAACCCGCGCCACGAAGAACTTATCGAGGTGATGGCCCAGCATCCCGAGCGCGGTGTACGCCATCATTGGCAGGCCGAACCGTAGATTGAGCGCGAACTCCCGCGCATGCAGGAGCGGTCTGTACCAATCGGCCTGCGCGAGCAGGCGGTGGCAGACCACGGCGTCGAATAAAAATTTAAAAAGATTGCCCGCGACCACCAGTAAAAGAATTAATCGTAAATCCGCGCTCAGAAAAACCCCGGCCAGCATGGCCACAGAGCGCGCCAGGTCGAAAAAAAAGCCGGACAGATTGATCAGGTAGATCCGGTTGTACGCGCGCATGATGCCGAGTAAAAAACTGTCCATCAGGATGAGGAACACGCTGCCGGACAGGATTCGCAGCAGGGGCACCGGGTCCTGTGGCGTACGGTCCGCCTGAAACAGTACCGGTCCGAGCAGGGGCGCTGCCAGGAAAAAAACGGCCGCCCCGATACTCGCGCAGCCCAGATAAAACGGCAGGGCCCGGCGTAAGATCAGGATTCTGCGCCGGACCGGACTTTCACGCGCCAGCGAGCGGGTGAAACGAAAATTGACCGAGAACCCCACGCCCAGGTCCAGGATTTGAATAAAATTAAAGACGACCAACAGGAGTGAGAGCATCCCGTACCGGTCGGAGCCCACGCGATTGATAAAGAGCGAGACGGTAACCGCGAACAACCCCAGCGCAAAAACACGGAAACCCAGGAACGATCCGAAATTGATGAGGTGTTCGGTCTGGTCGCGAAGTTTTTGAATCAGGTTTTTCAAAAGGGTGACGATCCGGAGGAGGGTTTACTCGATTTTTTTCGTAGAATCGTTCCAGAATCCACGGTAGGCGAAATGCGGATCCAGTTCCGCGGCGCGGGCCCTTGCCCGTTTCGCCGGTTCCGCGAACAGGGTCGTCCCGGTCCACCGGTCGTGCATGTCGTAAATTTCGGCGATTCGCAGATGGAGCAGAGGGAAACGATGATTCAATCGAATGGCGTCGCCGTAGCGTTCTTCCGCTTCGCGGATGAATTCCGTGGCGCGCGCGGGATCGCGCGCCGCGTGAACGAGCGAAATTTCGCCCAGTAACTGGCGGGGTCGCCAGTCATACGGCAATAAAACCCGGGCGATCCGCAACCAGGCTTCGCAACGGTTCAGGCGCTCCTGGATGGCGGCCTCGTCCCGGTGGCGCAGCGGGTCCAGAACCAGAAGGCCGCGCACCCGATCCTGGAGCCCTGAAATGGGCACGGCGCCCCGGTAAAAGAAAAAATTACCGCAGCAAATTACGAGGAATACGACCAGCGCCAGAGTTTTTACGGTTCCCGCGGCGATCGGCGACAGGCGGGGCCGCGGTCGCGGCCGGCGAAAAATCACCTGGATCTCCCGCCGGAAAAAGACCGCGAAGATAGCCCAGTTGATCCAGATCAAAAAATTCGGGATGGGCGTGGAGACGAGTGACTCGGTCAGGCCGACGATCGGAAAACAAAGAAACAGGACCGCGAACAGTAAGGTCCGCAAGGAACGCGATCCCCGGGCGCGAATGATCGTTTTTCCGAGGACAGAAAAAATTACGCCAAAAATAGAAAAAAAAGAAATAAAAGAGAAAATGCCCCCCGAGAGCAAAAGGGCCAGATACAGATTGTGCGGAGCGATCCAGGGGGCCACGCGGATCACGGCCTCCCGCACGACCGGCGCCCGGGCCGGATCGGTGGAGGGCACGCCAAACAGATGGAAGCTGATGAAACTACCCGTGCCGGTCAACCAGTCGGTTCGCAGAATCTCCAGGGCCTGGTACCAGAGGCCCAGTCGCTGGCGCAGGGTAAACGAACCCGTCAGGTCGGTATTGTCTGACATGTAAAATAACAGCCCCACGCCGGCGGCCAGCACCAGCGTAAACACGAGGCCGAAGATCAACAGGCGGCGGTTGCGCAGAATCGCCGCGACGAAAAAGCAAGCGAGCAGGGATATACCCAGAGCGCCCATCGAGCCGCGGGCCAGGGTGAATAAAAGATCGATCATGCTGACCAGGCACAGCGCGAAGATCGCCAGATTGGCCAGGTGCGCGCGGCCCCGCCGCAGAAAGAGCAGGGCGAGGGGCGCCATGACCATGAAATGTTGCGCGATGTGGGTCGTGATCAACTGGCCCTTGCGCGATTTATCAATCGGCCAGCCGAATGAGAATCCCATCACATCGAACAGGTGCAGCGCGAGGTAACTGATCGTGTACACGGATCCAACGGCGACAAACGCTCTCAGCAATCGTTCGCTTCGCAGCGTCCCGGAAAAAAATCGGCGCGCGATACCATAAAATCCAAACAGCACGGCGAAGTACGAAAGCCGCAGAAACGCGTCCTGGTAATTCTGCGCCAGGGGAAACAAAACCACGAACAGCCCCGCGTACGCGGCCACGAGCGCGTCAAACCAGTTGAGGGGCGTGGCCGTAGTTTTCGTTTCCCGGCGGAGCAGTTCGTAGAGGAACAACAGGAACACGCAGAGCATGGCCGGCTGGAGGAAACTGTTCCAGGAGAAAAAGACCGAATTCCAGGGCAGGAGCAGTTGCGCGATGACCAGGTACGTCCCGATTTCGCCCCGCGCGTCGTCGCGAATTTGTAAATACAGAATAAAAACGTAAAACGAAGCCTTGATGATCTGAACCAGCTGGCGGTGCTGATACCCGATGCCTTCCAGGCAACTGACGGCCACCAGCAGAGCTGTCGCGGCCAGGACGATGTTCGGCAGGGCCAGAATCCGGCGCCAGATGAAAGCGAACCAGTTCACGTCTTTCTTGCGACGCATAACACCACGAATGATCGGCACCAGGCAGTACAGGGCGAACCCGGCGCGGGCCAGTTCCACCGTGGTGGAACGCCGGCTTTCCAGTAAAAATAAAAAAGTGACTGTTACCGCGAGGCTGGCAAGACCGGCTGCGATTAAAAAAAGCGACAGGCCCCGACTTTCCGCGCGGTGGATCGTTCCCGGTTCAGAGTTCACGAAGCTGAAGTATGCCCGAAAAAGGCCGGAGCCGGTCAATCGCTTTCCAGTGGAGCCTGAAACTGGATCTGGCCGAATGCTCGCGGGCGGCCCGCCACGAGAACCGCGGAAATCAAAAAGTACAGGTGGGGGCCGCTCAAACGAAGCCGCAATACCCCGCTTTCCTCCCGGTAAAATCGCGCGCCGGCTTCAGCCTCCGTATCAGTATTCAGGAAAAAAAACGGCGCGGTTCTACCCCGTTCTCCGCCGCCGGGCCAGATGCGATGGTTCGTTTCCCACCCGGTGATCGTAGTTTCCGTAGCCCGGCGTAAGTCCGTTGTGCGCGCGAGCGGTTCGCGCGCGATGCCCGCGATTTCGAAACGATAAGGCCCCGCGCGCAGGCCGCCGGCGAATTCGCCCGCCGTGAATGTACTCCGGCGTTGTTCAAGACGCGCGCTGAAAAAAAAGTTCGCGCCCGACGCGCGCAGGGCCGAACCGACCGCCGGGTCGAAATATTCGCGGTTTTCCGTGTCGTACGTCCTGCGTCGGTAGACACCGCAATCAAGGGCCAGACGAAACGCGCTTTCGGCGGGGCTCAGTCCGCCGCTGAGGCGCAGCATGCGCATCCCGTCCTGGCCGATGTCCTGCCCGCCGACTTCAATCGAAAAAGTATCCTGAACGTCACCGCGGACATACACGAGTCCTGATTTTCCTTTACGGTCCGGGAACAGCGCGCCTCCGGCATAATCGCGGAAGTCCCAGCTTTCGCGGCGTTCACCTACGAACAACCACTGCCAGGCGGGCACCGCCCCGGATTTCGTTCCAGTCGAAGGGTCTGCGTGCGCATCCAGGTCGGTCAGACGCAGGCGGGCGTACCCCTCTGTCGTCCGCGCGTTTCCGGTGATGTCCACCGTCCAGGCGAAAAGCGTCGAGTCGGTCTGCAGCGCGGAGCTGGCGGCCAGGGCCCCTTTTCTGGCCCCGGGATGGTAGGCGAAAAACCAGGTTCGATTCGGGTCGGCCCAGAACAACCCGGCGCCCCGGCCGGTCTCAAGGGCAAAAACACCGGGCAGGAAATTCGATCCCGGAAGAAAGGCGAACACCGACCCCGTCCCGCGCGCGGGCGGAATCGGACTCAACCCACCCGTAAGGCCGGGATGCGCCAGGAAGGACGTGCGCGGTCCGGGCAAATACCGCCGTCCGGCGGCGATGTACAACCAGTTCGTAGTCAGTTCGCCGGAAGCGTACACCCGTTGCGCTTCAGAATCTGCCAGGCCGGGCTCACGGGCGATTCTGGCGGGCAGGCGCCTTGATTCGATCATGCCCCTGGCCCCAGCGGTGTCGGTTTTTTCGGCACCCGTCGGTTGCGGCCACCCTGCTTCAAGCCAGAACACTTCCCGGGCGACCCGGGACGGGGCGGGAGTGTCTGACTGGAAGCCGGCCAGATCAGCGCCGAGGGCGGACCCCCGGGCGAGCTTTTCCCCCGCACCCCCTGTGGGTTCCCCCTGAACGGATCCCTGGGCCAGAAGGATCAAAATGGGGCCAATCAGGAACCGGCTGACCGTGCGATTGGATGGTCGTCCCCGCCGCGAATGCATGCCGGAGGAGGGTAAATTCCTTTGTTAGCGTTGCGTTTTTTTTGACATAACAATGGGTAAAAAATACTCTGTCGGAATGCCTCTGCATTTAACCGAGGAGCAGATCCAAATTCGTGATTTATCGCGCGAATTCACCCGCAGTGTCATCACACCCGCCGCCCACGAATGGGATGAGCGCAATGAAAACCCGACGCCCATCATCCAGCGGATGCGGCGCGAACTTGGCCTTTCCGGATTGAGTATTCCCGAAGAATACGGCGGCATGGGTCTGGGTACCCTCGAAGTCGCCCTGATGACTGAAGAGATGTCGCGCGGTTGTCTGGGCATAACCCTGGCGTACGGGTATCCCTTCCTCGGTATTTTCCCGATTTTAAAGGGCGCGTCGGACGAACAAAAAAAACGTTGGCTGCCGGCGGTCGCCGCGGGTGAGGCGGGCGTGAGCTTCTGTTTGAGTGAACCGGGTGCGGGTTCGGATGTTCCCGGGATGAGCACCACCGCCGCAAAAAAAGGCGATGGGTATGTTTTGAACGGCACAAAGGCCTGGATTACCGGGGGTGGTGTGGCTGACGCGTATACGGTTTTCTGTTATACCAATAAGGAACGCGGGCCCCGCGGTGTTTCGTGCTTTTACGTGCCGAGAAATACGCCCGGGCTCAGCCTCGGCAAAAAAGAAGACAAACTGGGGATTCGCGCCTCGGATACCCGGCAGGTCATATTTGAAGATTGTTTCGTCCCGAATGGAAATCTCATCGGTCGGGAAGGCAGCGGTTTTATTTTCGCGTTCCAGACCCTGAGCGATTCGCGTTCGCTGGTCGCTTCCATGGGTGTGGGGCTGGCCCAGGCGGCCCTGGACTATGGTGTGAAATACGCGCGCGAACGGGTGCAGTTCGGCCAGCGTATTTCCGCGTTTCAGGCCGTTCAGCACATGCTGGCCGATATGGCCATCCAGGTGGAAACTTCGCGGTCCATCACCTACCGGGCCGCGCGGGCCGCGGACGCGAAAACCCCGGATGCCACAAAGCTCGCTTCCATCGCCAAAGCCTGGACTTCCGAGTGCGCCGTGAAATGCGCGCTGGATGCCATCCAGATCCACGGTGGCTACGGTTATACCCGGGAGTATCCGGTTGAGAAACTTTTACGCGACGCGAAGATTTTGCAGATATTTGAAGGAACCACGCAAATCCAGAAAAATGAGATCGCCGCGGGAGTCATAAAAGAATCTGCGTCCGGAAAGTAACCCGGGGAGTTCGTCGTTTCAGAAAAAATTAAAGCAGAACGACGAAGCTATGAGCGGAAATGAAGCAAGATACGAGGCGCTTTACAGGCAGAACCAGCGCGATCTGTTTTATTACATTGTCCGCAGCGTGAAAGAGGAGCAGGTTGCCCTTGATCTGCTCCAGGATATTTTCGTCAATTTTATCCGCATCTTCAATGGTCGCGAATTACCTCCAGATCTGGATTGCCGCAAGTATCTGTTCCGGATCGCGCGCAATTTAATCATCAATCTCAGCAAGTCCGCGTATACCCGCCGTGTATCCCTGGCTCCCGATTTCGGGGAAAATGTCCGGGACCCCGGACAGGGTTCGGTCGAAGATCAGGTGGTAAGTAAGGTCTTACAGGAAAAGGCCGAAAAAGTCTTACGGGAATTGCTCGGGGAATTAAAAGAAGAAGAACGGACCGCGCTCATTCTTCGGTATCAGTCCGATCTGAAGCTGGAGGAAATTTCACAGGTTCTGGACATCTCGGTTTCCAGAACCTCGCGTTTGATCCAGAGCGCCGCGCGCAAACTGGTCCAGGCGGGCCGGAAACGTGGCATCGAAGTCGGGAATATTTCAGCCTGACCGGCCCGGTTTCTTCTATTAGATACAGGAACCAGGGGCCGGAGTTAATTTTTTTGCACAGTCGGGGAATCGGTAATTTTTATTGGGAAATTCCGGTCGAACCCTTGTTGTAAGGGCAGAGCGAATATGGAAGGACCGAAAGAAACAAAACGGGCAGGGGGCGCTGATGAAGTCGCGCAATCTCTGGGTCAGTTCGCTGGCTGGTTGCGCAATCCCCCGGAAGGTCCGGTTCTACCGCCCTTCCAGGCAAGCTGGGTTGAAAAAGATACCGGGTTCGCTCTGAATGCCAGAGAGCAGGCCGCGATCATCGCGGATATTGAAAAAAGCCCGACCCGTGTTCTTACCTGGATCGCTCTTGCGGCGGTTCTGGTTATGGCTCTCGGCATGGGTGTCCTGTTCGCTCCCCGGCTGAGGGAATCGGTTTCCGGGCCGGTCGCTCGCGCGGGAGAACCCATTCGCGCCATGGCCATGCTCGTGCAAGGGGAAGTTACCGTGCTCGTTCCTGGAGCGCCAGAGCCGAAATCTCTGACATCGGGCACGGTTCTTGTGGAAGGGAGCCGGATCGAAACCGGAAAAGGCGGCCGCGCGGACCTGGCGTTTTCCCGGGGCAGTATCGTGCGGGTGAACGCGAATTCGCAACTGGTTGTGCAGAATTTACGAAAGCTCGAAGGCGCGGAAAATGTTGGCCTGCACCTTGAGCAGGGATCGGTTTTCAATCTGGTGGAACGTTTGAACCAGAAATCTGAGTACGTCGTAACCACGCCCACCGCCATCGCCGGGGTGCGGGGGACGGCGTTTCAGGTCACCACGGATGGCGAAAAAACGGAAGTAATCTGTCATGAAGGCAGTCTCTCGGTCCAGAAGACCCGCGAGGGCAGTACCCGCGTAATTGAATCGCATGAGGCCGTACAGATTGGCCGTGAAGGCGTGGGCCAGGTGGAAAGCCGGCCGGGCGGAGAAGATGTGGCTCGCGAAACAGCGGCTCTGCGCGAGGCCTTAAAAAGTTTTGACCCGGAAGTTGTGAAGGCCACGCTGGAACTGGTGGAAGTCAAATCCGAAGCGGATATCGAACGGATCTACCAGCGCGATCTGGAAACGATCATTTTGAAAGACGGACGTCGTTATCGTGGAATCGTAGCGTCTCAGATGGGCGAACAATTGATCATCCAGACGGTGAGTGGACAGCTTGTAGTCCCGCTGGATGAAGTGAAAGAAATCTATCAAAATCAATGAAAATGTAATTTTGATCGTCTATAAAAAATATAACGAGGGATTCAAATAACTGGTAACTATATGAAAAAAGTAACCCAAGGAGAAAAGAGCATGAAGCAGCATCGATCAATAAGAATGCTTAGTGGTCTGTTGCTGGGAGCGGCGATAACCGGAATGGTACTCACCTGTGGTCAAAAGCGGGAAGCAGATAAGACCGCCGGTGGTAACATGGTGGTCGTATTCGCTTTCGGTGACGCCAAAGTCATCCGGGCGGGCAAAGAAATTCCGGCGAAAGTCGGAATGCTCGTCAACCAGGATGATGAGATCAAAACTACCAATGGTAGCGTTGATCTGCAAACCCGCAATGGAAGCGCGATTCGCGTCCGTGAGTTCACCACCATCCAGGTGGCGCGGCTCACCGGCGGAGACAGCGCGGAGACCAAAATCTCCATGAAACATGGCGGGCTCCTGGCCTCGGTTAAACGTAAATCCAGCAACGAAAACTTCGCGGTGGTAACCCCGACCGCGATCGCTGGTGTGCGTGGAACGACTTTTTCCGTTGAAATGGACGAAGAAGGCTCCGCGCCCCGCGTAAAAGTTCTGGATGGTAAAGTGGCCATGGCCCCGCGCATCCAGGCGCTGGAAAAGTATGATAGCAAACAAATCGAGTCCAACGCGGCTCTGAAAGAACTCGCTGCCATTCAACAAAAGAATGAAGTGGTTCTGGAAGAAAAAACGGAAGGCACGATTTCAGCTGCCAGCCAGCAAAAGGTTACGGCCCTGAACGCGGCGATCGAATCGGCTGAAGCTCAGAACAAGCCGATTTCCGAAGTGGCCGCCGTAACGGCCATCAAAACGGAAATGACCGCTGGTGCAGCCACTGCCGTCGTGAAAAGCGAAGCTGTGGTAACCGCCAAAGAAGAAGCGGACGCTGCCACCCTGGTATCGGTTGACATCGAAAAAGTCACCGAAACCGCCGGTGGTGCTTCGGCCGAAGCGCAACAATCCGCTCTGGAAGCAATGCAGAAAGAACGCGAGCAAAAACAAGAAGTTGTTCTGCAAAAAATCCAGGATGAGGCTTCCAAAAAAGACCTGAAATCCGAACAGGAAATTCAGAAAGTCTACAACAAGCTGGAAGTAGTAATTATGGCTGACGGAACCCGTCACACGGGAGCTGTGATCGCTCAAACCGGTGAAACCCTGGTTGTGCACACGCCCGAAGGTGTGAAACGTCTGCCGAAAGGCGCGGTTGCCGCTATCGAATTCTATTGATAGAGGAACCGTTCCCTTTCGAAAACGCCGTCCGGTTTTCCGGGCGGCGTTTTTTTTTTGCTTTTTCGCCCGGGCAATTCTGTGTAAACTGGGTTTAATCGCATGGATGAAGCGGCATTATATTCCCTGATGCGTCCGCGTAAGATCTGTATTTGCATGCAGGTCGGGGAAGATGAAATTCGGCGGGCCGTGGCGGGTGGGGCCCGCACTTTTGAGGAAGTCCAGGCAATCACGGATTGTTCCACCGGCTGCGGGACCTGTGAGATGGCCGTGCGGCGCGTAATCGCCACAGCAGTCCCTGCGGAGGAATTGCGCGGTCCCCCTCAATCTCCCCCTCGCCGGGGGGTTGCGGTCCCCCCGGACCCCGAACACTCGGCCCCTTTCGTTGAAAAGTAGGAACCTTTCGGAACGGCGATTTCTACAGAGAGGACACGGGGTTCCGTTCCGGGACGTTTTTAAATAACGGCCGTTTTCTCCGTGCCCTCCGTGTTCCCCCTTGTGGTCAAAATAACGCTGTGGTATTTGGGCCGCTCCCCCCGCCGGAATTTTATTTGCCACCGGGCGACCATTTTTAAGACTACCCCATGGCCGAATACCTGAGCTGGACGCGACTCTTAGAATCTGGCGGGCCCACGGTTCTCATTCTGGTCATCTGTTCCATCGTTTCTTTCATCGTAATCCTGGAACGCGCTGTGTATTTCCGCGGTCGCACGCGCGATATTCGCGGGCTGGTCGACCAGCTCACCCGGGGGGCCGAAACTCTCACGCCGAAGAGTATTCGCGAACTGCTGGTGGGTGGCACGAGCCCGGTGCATTACGTTCTGAATGAGTGTATGAATTCGCAGAAGAGCACGAGCAAAGGCACCGTGCTGGACGCGGAAGTATTCGAGGAAGTCAAAAGTCGCGCCATCGCCGAAAAACTCATCGATCTGGAACGGTACCTGAACATCGAGGCCACCCTCGGTACGGTTTCGCCGTTCATCGGCCTGTTCGGTACCGTGCTCGGGATCATTCGCGCCTTCCAGTCTCTGGGGCAGAGCGGAGGGGCGGGCGCGGGGGCAGCGGGGGCCGCGGTCCAGAACAGCGCGGCGGGTCTGAGCGGACTGAACGCGGGGATCGCGGAAGCGCTGATCGCCACGGCGGCGGGACTCTTCGTGGCCATTCCCGCCACCATCGCGTACAATTACTTTCGCAAACAGGTCAACGGAATCATATTGCAGATGGAGGTCGCGGCCAGTCGCCTGAAAGTCATTCTTTTGAATCGATGAGTTCACCCGCGCGCGAAACCCATGATCGATTATCGTAAATACAGGGAAGGGGAAGCGGCCTTCAGCGAGATCAACATCACGCCGTTTACGGATATCGTGCTCGTGCTCCTGATTATTTTTATGATCGCGGCGCCGGGCCTATTGCAGACGGGCCTTGACATCCAGTTGCCCGGCTCTTCGGGCAGTGAATCGCGCCAGCCGGCGCAGGTGACCGTGGCCCTGGATCGACGTGGCACGATCTACCTGGACGGGCAACCGGTCCCCAGAGAAGAACTGCCGGCCCGGCTCGCGGGCCTGGTCGGAAACGGTAAAAATACGAGCGTGATCCTGAACGCCGATTCCATCAGCCAGCACGGCCAGGTCGTGGAACTCCTCGACGTGATTCGTTCCTCTGGCGCGCGTAACATCTTTGTGGGAGCGGTCAAAGAACGCCGGTGAACGCGGGCTTCCGGCGCGGCGATTTTCAGGCCGGGCCCTACTATCGCCTGGCCCTGCTGGAGTTTGCGCTTCCGCTTGTTTTTCTTCTACCCGTCCGGTTTTTATTCGGGGAATTCGGCGGCCTGTCGATTGAGGTTTTTTTATTCGGTACCGGGATTGAACTCGGCCTCTGCGTTCTGCTTGTGGGCGTCCGCGACAGGTTCCAGATCGGGCCGCGTCGGTTTTATTTTTACGATTTTCTCGTGCGACTCATCGTCGGTTTGCCGTTTACGGTTTATCTGATCGTGGTCGCCCCGTACAGTATCATCGGGCTCCTGCGTTTTCTGCCGCTTTACCTGTATTTCCTGGACCGCGCGCGATTTCGTTTCGCTTTGCAATACCTTCTGTTTTTTTTACCGGGCAGTTTGTTTTTCGCTCTGCTCAAGGATTTTCCCTACCCTGGCCGGGTGCAGACCATCACGATTTTTGTCGGAACCGCCCTCGGCCTCATTCTGTTTCTGCGCGAACGCGAGCGGCTGCTCGCTGGAAAAAAATCCCTGGAGGGCGACCGGGAACGCCTGCGTCTCGCGCGGCGTTTGCAGCATATCAGCGCGCGCGAAACGGCGACTCTGGCGGCGCTCCTGCCGCCCGCGCAGGTCCGCCTGTTTCAGGAAAACCGGCCCCTGCACCCGGAGGGCGCGGAATCCCTGATCGTGGCTTTTCGATTCCCGGACCTTGATACGTCGCTCCAGGATTTCGCGGACGCGATCGACGCGCCCTCGCGCGCGAAGGCGCTGGACGATTTTGCCGGCGAGTGGAACCGGTTTTTGCTGTATCTCCGCGAAGCGGCAGGTCGCCAGAATCTGATCCACTCGCGAAAAGGCGAAAATCTCCTCTGTGTCACGCGCCTCCCGGAAGGCGGTGAAGCCGGGCTCCGCGCCCGGGTTTTTTCGCTTATTTTCTGGATTCAGGATATTTCGCGTTACGCGGCCCGTGCGCGGCGCCTGCTGGAACAACGCGGCCGGCGGGGCTGGCATGTGCGGGTCGCCCTGGGGCGCGGGTTGACGTTCGGCCTGCCGCAGAGCGGTGGTTCCCCGGCCTGGATGATCCTTGGCCCCGGGGTGGCGACCATCGAATCGTTCCTCGACACGCCCCCGTTGGAGTCGAAACACCAGGACGAGGTCCGCCTTCAACCTGGGTTGCACGAACTGGTCGCGGGGTATTACCTTGAGGGCAGCGGTAATTTTTCGAGCGGCTGGTACAGTCCGGGTTACCTCCAGGCCGCCTGGGCGCGCGACGAACACGGGCTGGAACCGGCCGCCGATTTTTTTGAACGCCTGCGTTTTTCCGCGGACCAGGGTGAAAGGCCCGCTCCCTGAGGCCCCTGGTATTATGGGATTGACTCAGCTTCCCGACGATAAAAATTGGAATCATATAATGGATGACCAGGACTTACAGGATTCGGCGCTGCGCGATTATAAGTCCGACCTCGGCGTGACCGAAACGCGGGTCGTCCGCCTGGACGGGTTTACCACCCAGTCCGGGGCGAAGTTTGAATCGATCGACATCGCCTATCAAACGCTCGGGACGCTTTCTCCCGCCCGGGACAACGCGATCCTGATCTGCCACGCGCTTTCGGGCAACGCGCACGTCGGCGGTGTACACCGCGAAACCGGTAAACCCGGCTGGTGGGATTATCATGTCGGCCCGGGCAAGACCATCGATACGAATCGTTTTTTTGTGGTCTGTTCCAATGTGATCGGCGGATGCAACGGTTCCACCGGCCCGCTCTCACAGGACCCGCATACGGGCAAACGCTACGGGATGAGTTTTCCCTCCGTCACGATTCGCGATATGGTCGCCGCGCAGACGCGCCTGCTCGATTATATGGGGATCGAAAAATTATTCGCGGTCACGGGCGGGTCCATGGGCGGCATGCAGGCGCTCATCTGGGCCATCGAATACCCGCAACGTGTTCGTCTGTGCCTGCCGATTGCCACCTGTATGGCGCATTCGGCCATGCAGATCGCGTTCAACGAAATCGGTCGCAATGCGATATTGAACGATCCGCTCTGGCTGGGCGGCAATTACGCCGAAGACCGCCGCCCCGAACACGGGCTGGCCGTGGCGCGTATGGTCGGGCATGTCACCTACCTGAGCGAATACGCCATGCGCGAAAAATTCGGTCGAAATCTGCAGCGGCCCAGCGGGCCTGAGGATATTTTTCCCGTATTTTTTTCCGTGGAAAGTTATCTGCAGCACCAGGGCGAAAGTTTCGTGCGTCGATTTGATCCCAACAGTTATCTGTACATTACCAAAGCGCTCGATATGTTCGACCTCCTGGACGGCCGCCCGGCCGCCGAACTTCTGGGGCCGGTGCAGGCCAAATTCCTGGTCGTTTCGTTCGAATCCGACTGGTTGTATCCGCCCGATCAATCGCGCGAGCTTGTGCGCACGCTCAAACGGTGCAGCGTCACGGCTTCGTACGTGAACCTGGAAACCCCGTACGGCCACGATTCGTTTTTAATTAAAAATCCAGAGTTTACGCGCATCGTCTCGAATTTTCTCTCGGTGGAATACGCCGGAATTCGCGACGTCGCCGGCGGCGAACGCAAGGTCGGTTGACACAGTCCATGTTTCCCGTTCTGTACCGACAGGTGGTCGATTGGATTCCGGAAGGCTCTCGCGTTCTGGACCTGGGTACCGGGGACGGGAAACTGCTCAAACTCCTGCGCGAAAAAAACGTCGTCGGGGAAGGCGTGGAAAAAGACCCCGAAATGCTGGCGCGCTGTATCGAACAGGGTCTGGTCGTCCACCAGGGCGACATCCTCGACGGGCTGGACCAGTACGGGGACAATGCCTTCGATTACATTCTGCTGCTGGGAACCTTCCAGGAACTGGAAGCGCTCTGGGACGTTTTACGCGAATCGTTTCGCGTCGGGCGCAAGGTGATCATCGCCTATCATAACTTTTCCAACTGGAAGATTCGCTGGAGTTTTCTGGTGAGCGGACGCACCCCCGTGGCCCTGTTCACGACGGCCAACTGGTACGAAAGCCCCAACCGGCATCTTTTTTCCATCTACGATTTTCATGACCTCTGCCGCGAGTTCGGCATCGCGGAAGAGAAAAGCGCCTACTTCAACGCGCGCGGTCCGCTGCGCGCCCTGCCGAACCTGCGCGCGGAGCAGGCCCTGAGTTTGCTGAACGCGGATCCGTCGACCTGGAAGTGAGGGGCGGGCGGGGCGCCAGGAGCAGCCGGGATATGAAAATAACCATTATCGCTCTCATGTTCAGTCTTGTGCTGGTGTCATGCAATCCACCCGGGCCCGTGGGTCCGCCAGAAGAATTGTTTCGCCGTGCCGTAGAACTCCAGGACCAGAAAAAAGACCTGGAGGCCCTCCCGTATTTCGAAGCCGGACTGAAAGCGAAAAGTTCAGGCGAGATGTATTTTCGGTACGGAAATTCTATGATGAATTTAAAAAAATACGGAGAGGCCGTGGATGCGTATCAACAGGCGCTCAGGTACGATTACGCGAAAAGGCATCATGCCCTGTACAATCTGGCCTGTGCTCACAGTCTTTCCGGCAATACGGAGGAGGCGCGCGCGAATCTTGAGTCGGCTATTTTTCGTGGATATGATGCGTTCGGCCACCTGGACAAGGACCCGGATCTCGAAGCGGTTCGTAAAGCAACCTGGTGGCCTGCGTTCAGAAAACGCCTGGAGCGAATCCGGGACAGAACCCGACTCCCGGAGGAAATACCTGGAAATTACCGCTCGGCTGGTGGAGGGGAGGCAAAAACTATTATTACCCTCTGCCCGGATGGTCGGTTAAAAGAAATCGAAACGGACGTAGGCATCTGTTGCAGACATTCGGGTACTGGAACCTGGATATTCGATGGCCGTGAGCTGGTTTTGCATTTTAATCAAACATGTCGCTGTTCAGGCGTCGGTCCTTCCGAAAAGGGTTCTGGCTCGTGTATGCAGAATTTTAAAAATTACAAAACTGATTGTAACGGTAAAAAGGTTTCCCGTACCTTCAAAATTGATGAACCGTCGGCCAGATTCGTTGCTGGGGATCGCCCTGATTGTAACATACTTCCATTTTTTTGTCGATTAGAATTCGAACCGGAAGACCAGGCCTTTTGTTATGCGAAAAACTGATTCGCCGGGCCTCACTCCGTCACGATCAAAATTTTTACCCGGCGATTGAGTGCGCGGGCATCGGGTTCTTTCTCGTATTTGTTCGCTGGAAGAGATCCCGGATCTTTGTGTAAAGAAGCCAATAATCGGCTTCCCCTGTTCGACCGCATAACCTGGAAGCGTTTACATCCAGTTTTTCACCAGACCATTTTCAGGGCGCAATAGGGCGGAGTTCGTAAATGCGCCCATATTTCGCCGCCAACCCAAAGTCCCCGCTGCGAACGGCTTCGCGCACGTCGTCCAGTTTATTCGCGTCCTCCACCCTGATATAGGGCGACCAACCGGTATCGTCTTCTTCCAGTTGGATTTCTACCTCGGCCACATATTTGCCTTCATGAACGAACTTTGTCTTCTTTCGCTGTCTCATCATTAACGCCTCCGGGTAAACGTTTCATCCCACCGTGTTGGATCCGGACGATAGGCCGTAACCAGGACCGCAGGCTTCGCATAATCTTTTGGAATACCCCAAACAACATGAACGGGCTCCCCAGTTCCCCCCTCACTCCGTAACAATCAAAATCTCGACGCGACGATTGCGTGCGCGACCCTCCGCCGTTTCGTTCGGAGCCACCGGTTGCGTCTCACCCAGGCCGTTGAAGGACATGCGCTTGCCGTCGATCCCGTGGCCTTTTTCCAGGCCCTGGCCGACCGTACGCGCGCGTCGCGTGGAAAGATCTTTGTTGTAGGCGACCGATCCCGTACTGTCCGTATGTCCGGTGATGCGAATTTCGCGGTCCGGGAATTGTTTGAGCACTTCGGCCACCTGGGCCAGTTCGCGCGCGGCGGCGGGAGTGAGCCGGTCCGAATCGGTTTCGAACAATAAATCTTTCAGCTCCAGAATGACGCCCGCTTTGTCCGGACGCACGCTCAGGTTCTTGCTCGATTCGAGTTCCTTGCCGAGGCGCGTGGCGATTTTTATTTTTTCCTCGTCCGTGGTCCGTTTGAACTTGCGCCACCACGAATCGATGCGATACAGATACTCCACCACCGATCCGTCTTTCAATAAAAACGTATACTTCAGGCGATTGGAATCGAACACCGGGATGCCGGTTTCGTTGTCGAACCAGAGCTGGTCGGCGGAGAATCCGTGCACCTGGACGACCGGGCTCGCGGGATGGGCCACGGGTTTGAAAAAGGAATAGGTATATTCGAAGCGATCGTACTCGCGATTTTTCTGTTCCTTTTCCGGAAACAGCAGCGGCGATTTTCCCGTGTACCGGTAATACACGCGCAACGGAATTTTTACTTTGATCGTGTCAAAGTCCATGGTCTCCTGCGCGCTCGCGGTCCATTCGTCGCCGGGACGGAGGGGCGTGTCCGGAAAGGTGGGCAGATCGCGTAAATTGGGCATCACGTACTCGTCCGGTACGGTGTAGCGCCCGGTGGGGTCGATGCTGAAGCGTGAAAAAAAATCCTTGTCCTGTTGAAACAGACCCACCCGGCGCGGCGCGCGGAAGTAGGTATAAAACAGGCCTTCCAGCGACGACCCGAACGATTCGCGTTCCATTACTTTCAGCACGATCCGATTTTTTTCCTCCCGGGTCGCGCTCTGGCCGTCTTTTAGAATGAGGATGTCCTGGTATTTATCGATACTGAGCACCTCGCCTGGCTCAAGCTTGAACTGGAAGAGCGTCTGTGCCCGTGCCGCGGAAACGCCAAAAATGAAAAAAAACACCGGAAAATAAGTTCGAACCCTATTTTTTAAATATCGCATAAAAAAACCGTCGGGCCCGCCCGGGGCCGGGCTCGATTTCCGGCTTCGGCCCGGGGAGTCACAATTATTTTTTCGTCCGGACACATAAATACTTTACGGGGAGGGGCCCGGATAGAAGTTTTTGAGCCGGTTTTGCCACGCCCTGGAAAGTGTTTGCCCGGTCGTGCCGTACTGAAAACACTGACAGGGTAAAAGCGTTGGTGCTGGAACAACCCGGTCCCGCGCGGAATCTTTCGCGGATGCGGGGTTTCCGGCGGAAAATCGAAGGGAAACCCGGTCCGGGGTCGGGAAGCGGCCGCCGGGAAAAAGTAAGGAAAAAAGGATGATCTTGCTCGAATCGTTACATCGTATTTCCCTTGGTTGTGGGGATATACAAAAGTCGGTCGCGTTCTACCGCGATATTCTCGATTTTGAGGTGCTGGAGGAAGAGGATACCCATGCCGTCGTGCATCTGGACCCGCTGACCCTGCGCCTGAATTACATGGAAAACTATAAGAATCCGATTTCCAACCCGGCTGAATTTTCTTTCTCTTTCGTCCTGGACGTGGATGATTTCACCAACGCCATCATGGAACTGGAACAGAACAACGTGGAGATTCTCAAAGGGCCGGTGGCCATTGACGGCGGGGAATCGCTTCTGATTTCCGATCCTTCCGGGAACATGATCGAGTTGTTTTACCAGGAATAAATTCGACCGAACACCTGACCCGCTCAGGGTCCGCCGGAGACCGGACGGGCCCGCCAGAAAAGTCGCGCAATTTATCCCCGAAAGCGCCCGGAGTAGATCAATGATTCCCGCGCACCGGGCGCCAGAGCCTGGCAACCGGGTCGATTCAGGCCTGAACGTTTACGTTCGTGCCCGAAACCTGGTACTGTTCCACGTTCTGTGAAGGGCGGACGGATGCGGCCTGGCGCTGGACGCTTTCGACCATCTTGTTGTTAATATCCCGGCCGGGAACGCCTGCCTGTTCGCCGACTTTCGCGAAAAAATCCGCGCCCTGTTTGCGTTCGAAACCGAGTTCGGTGCTGGCTTTGATTTCCATTGTGATTGATCTCCCGCGGTGCGCAGAGGACATTATGTTGCCTGTGGCTGCCCGCAAATCGCCCGTGTTTGTTTTTTTGGGCGTTCTATCTGTCGAATGATTCGTAGAATACGCCTTTCGAAGCGATTCTGTAAAGAATTTTTTGCCGTTTTTTTTCGTCCGGCCGGTCCGCTGCCAGAAACCGGCCAGGGTCTCAGGCCGGGGCCGCCGCTCCCAGCACCTGGGAAAGAATATCCCGGGCGCAGACCCGCAGGGCCATGACTTCCTCGGCCCCCTCGAAAATCGAAAATACCCGCGCGTCCACGAAAAAACGCGACACAGCGTATTCCTCCGCATAACCCATTCCGCCGTGGATCTGCATGGCTTCGCGTGTAACCCATTCGGATATCTTCGAGGCGTAAAACTTGATCAGAGTGGCTTCCATCTGGCCTTCGTGCGCGTCCATCATCCGCGCCACCGTGTACGAATACTGGCGGGAGGCCTGCACGATCATGGCCATCCGCGCCAGCTTCCATTTCGTGAGCTGGTATTTCGCGATTTCAGTGCCGAACACTTTGCGTTCGCCCGCGTAGCGCGCGCCGGCTTCCAGCGCGGCCTGCATGACGCCGTTGGCTCGCGCGGCGGTCTGGATGCGTCCGCCCGCGAAACCGGCCATCTGTAAATAGAACCCTTTCCCGCGTCCGGCTTCGCCGCCGATCAGATTTTCGTCGGGCACCAGCCAGTTGTCGAAGCTGACTTCAAAACTGTGCATGCCGCGGTAGCCGATTGTGCCGATAGCCGAACCGGTCATTTTCCCGCCGCCCGGTTGCGTGTGTTCGAATTTATGGCCCAGGTCGCGCGGCTTTTCGGCCAGCAGAATCGAAAGGCCTTTGTGTTTGAGGGCGGGGTCTTTTTCCGTGCGCGCGAGCACGAGCAGGGTATCGGCGAACCCGGCGAAAGTGCACCAGGTTTTCACGCCCGTGATCGACCAGCCGCCCTCGACCTTATCGGCGACCACGCTCATGCCCGCCACGTCGCTGCCGAAATTCGGTTCGGTTACGGCGTTGAAACGTTCGCCGGAAGCGAGGGCCGTGAGCCATTTTTGTTTCTGTTCCTCGGTGCCGCCTTTGAGAATGGCCTTGCTCAGAATTTCGGGCCGCGTGATGAGCGAACCGGCGATCGACAGGCCGCCGCGCGAAAGTTCCTCGGTGACAATCAGCATGGAAGTATTGTCCGCGCCTTCGTCCGGCTGGAACCCGCCGTACCGGGCCGGAATGGCGATGCCGAACGCGCCCATTTCCACCAGGCCGTTCAGAATTTCTTCCGGGATGATATCGTCTTGACGATGTACATGTTCCGCGCGCGGCATGACCACGTCTTCGGCGAAACTCTTGAACGGATCGCGGATGGCTTCGTAATCTTCCGAAAGCCCGCGCGTACCGAAGCGCCCGTCCATCACCGCGTCGGCGACTTTATTATAACGCGCGACCGCCGTCGCGTCCTCAATCAGGCGACCGGTCTCGGGGCTGAAGAGGTCCGCCAGAGTCGCGCTGGAAATTCCGTAATCGGAGGGCCGGGCGGAAAGTTCGGCGCGCAGACGCTGCGCGGTTTCGCCCATGAAGATCGTGGCCATTTCCTGTTCGAGTTCACCGCTGCCTTTTGACGCGTCGTGCGCGTATTCGATAAAATTATCAGCCACTTTGCTTTCGGCCGTGTGCCAGGCGAGGTTGTAATGAACGAGCTGGTTTTCATCCATCTTCGCGACGGAGAGCGCGCCGTCTTTCGTTGCGCGTTCGGCCAGCGACCGGCTCACTTCGTTCAGTGCGGACCGAACCTTCTTATTTAAAAGTGCGAGCTTCTCTTTCATAAAACCATGGTACCGTTCGCGCCCCGTACGACCAGCATATTCGCAGACCGCTTCCGGGTCGAAAATGTAAACAAATGTTGGCTGCTGCGCTTTTCCGTTCGGACCCGCCCGCGGTTTTTTCATTGTGGAAGCGAGGCTCCGGGCGATTCTGGCGACCCAATGGACGGACTCATTCTCCTGAACCTTGGCTCACCGGCCCGGCCGCGCACAGGACCTGTGCGCCGTTATTTGCGCCAGTTTCTGGCCGATCCGCGCGTCATTGATATCAACGCGGTCGGGCGCTGGCTTTTGCTCAATCTGATCATCCTCCCGCTGCGTCCCCGCCGTACCGCGGCCCTGTATCGCAAAATCTGGCGAAAAAGCGAACCCGGTTCGCCGCTTTTGTATTATTCCATCGCGCTGGCGCGCGCGCTTGAGAAGCGGCTCGCGAAAACTTTCAGGGTGGTGGTCGCCATGCGCTACGGGGAACCTTCCCTGGCAGGGGCATTGCGAACTCTGGCGGAGGCGGGCATCATCCAGGTGCGACTCGTTCCGCTCTATCCGCAATATTCCCCGGCCTCCAGCGGGACGGGTCTCGCGGAAGCGTACGTCCAGGCCGCGCGACTCTGGAACGTGCCCTTCCTCACCTGTCTGCCGCCGTTCTACGATCATCCGGCGTACATTCGCTGTCTGGCCGATCTCGCGCGGCGAACCATCGCCGCTTCCGAAGCGGAGCGTGGCACGCGCATCGATCATGTCCTCTTCAGTTTTCACGGGGTCCCCGAACGCCAGATCAAAAAATCCGATCCTTTTGGCGAATGCCTGGGATCGGAGAATTGTTGCGATACACCGCGCGCGCTCGCGGTCTGTTACCGCGCCCAGTGTTTCGCGACGGCCCGCGCCCTGGGCGGGGCGCTGGGCCTTCAATCGAACGAGTGGTCGGTTGCGTTTCAATCGCGACTGGGGCGAACGCCCTGGGTGAAACCGTACACGGACGAGGTTCTGCCGCGCCTGGTCGGGCGGGGTGTGCGCAATCTCGCCGTGCTTTCGCCTTCGTTTGTGGCCGACTGTCTGGAGACCCTGGAGGAAATCGCCATGCAGGGTCGTGAGACGTTTTTGACCGCGGGCGGGGAGGGGTTCCTTTACATTCCCTGCCTCAACGACGACCCGGCCTGGGTCGCGGCGCTTGGGGATATGATTTGTGAAAGCGCCCCTCTATGAATTTTAACGTAGGATTTGTACCTTTTTTTCCCGAATTGTACTTGCTACCAGGCGCAATTCCCCTTTCGCTTTAACGGGGATTTTTCCCGACGGAGTAAATACATGAAAAAGATGATAACGATTCTAACTATCGCGGCGGTCCTGGTGTTTAACGCCTGTCTGCTGACGGATGAAGCTGGCGTTTATCCAACCGGTTCCATCAGCGGCGATCGGGTTGCGAAAATGGTCGAACAGGCGGCCAATTCCGGTATCCTCTCCGGATACCAGCAGGTGAAATCCAATTCAAGATACAACAATGTCGTCCATTATTTCGACATATTCCCGGAGTACTTACAAATTTCCATCTGGGGCAAGGCAACCGTGGTCACCGCGGGAGTGAAGACCGACCGGTTTTATACAGCTGGCTCCGTGGCCGCCTGCACCGAGCAGGTTTTCCTGGTTTCCCTGATAGCTTACAAAACTTTATACGAGAACTATCTGGATAAAAGGGCTGCCTCTGGCTTCAATCCCTCCTTTAACGAACAGGCCGCTCTCAACGTGCTCACCACGGACCTTGCCGGCGCCGCCTGCAAGCTGGAAGAAACGGGTAAGGTCCTGCACCTGACCGATCAAATCAGCCTGTAATTGACCGAAAAAAACATTCTCACCACCACCGGGCCCGCGCGGGTTATAGTCAGTGCGAGCCCGGTACTTTTCCTGATTTTTCTCTCCAAAAAATGAATCGGTTTTTTTTCGTCCGCCTCCGATACACAGAGGGAGGAGTCGTGTTCGGGCTCCCGGGGAAGGATCATGAAGACACGCGCTGGCCGGTACATTTTTCAGGGACGTCGGGCCCTGCGACTCATGGGGCTGCTCGGCCTGATTCTGGTGGGTGCCGAATATTGCGCCACCGGGCAGCAGGCTGGCGGTCGGGCTCATTACGGAGAGGACGCTCCGGAAGAAGAAAGTGAGTTCTTCGCGCCGCTCAGCGAAAACGATAATTCGCTCCGCAAACCACGGCGCGATTCGCAGTACAACAACGACTGTCGTTGCGATTTGAACGCCGCGCAGGAAAAACCGCAGACGGCCTGGAATCAGGAAGGGCCCGCCGCGCGGATTCCGTCCCGCCCCGGCACCCCCACGTCTGAATCGAATTATTCTCAGAATTATAACCGCGAGGACTACGACACCGGAGCCGGGATGGCCCAGGGCGATTTCAGTGAAGTCGGGATGGCCAGCTGGTACGGTCGCGAATTCGACGGGAAAAAAACCGCCTCCGGTCAGATTTTCGACAGCCGCCGTCTGACGGCCGCGCATCGCACCCTGCCGCTGGGGAGCGTCGTCAAAGTTCGTAATATGGACAACGGGAAAGAAGTGACGGTGACCATCAACGACCGCGGTCCGTACGTCCAGGGCCGCATTCTGGACATCAGCGAACAGGGCGCGGAACTCCTGGAGTTCAAACAACGCGGTCTCGCCAATGTGGGCCTTAAAATTCTCCAGAGCGGCAGCGGCCGTTCGGGGGGGCCGGTGTCCGAAAACGGCGACGGGGCCGAAAACGGCGCGGAAACGGCGTACGTTGAACCCGGTCCCGAGACCAGCGCCAGTCGCAGTGATTCAGGTGTGGGCGGCGGCCGCGACGAAGACGGCTACTACCAGTCAACCGGTCGCTCGGCCGGATCCACCGAAACGCGCTACAGCGATTACGACGACACCATGGGTACGGCGGAAAAAATTCCGGAATCGGGATCGAAACCGGCCGCGGGAAAATTCGCCATCCAGGCCGGTGTCTTTACCAGCAGCTTCAACGCGAATTCGTTCAAGGAAACCCTGCTGACCTACGGACAGCCCGTACGCGTGGTTCGTCGCGGCGCGCAATTCGTGGTGATGATCGAAGGGTTTCGTGATCGCCGCGCGGCTGACGCCGTGAATCGCCGGCTCAAAGAGAACGGCTACAATTCCTTCGTCACCCGCTGAATTTTGTTCGATCACACGCCGCCCGGTTCTCGATACCAGGCGGCGTTTTTCTTTTCCACCACCTCCGGCCGCCTCCTTTTCTGATTGACAACTTCCTCCGGCGCTCCGCATTTTTCGTGGGATGCCCGACCTCAACCGGAACACGCTCTCGCGCAGCGAATACGAACTCAAGAACGAGAAAAACAAGGCCGTCGTCCGCTGGTTTCTGATTCTGGTCATCGGGGGTTATCTTTCCTTTTTGCTGGGAACCGAGCGCCACCGGGAAGTCGCGGCCGTTGATTTGTTCAACTGGTTCTATATCGGGGGCGTCACCGGTGCTTTCGCGATCCTGAACCTGCTCATCGCGGCCTATCTGCGAAAGGTGGCCCGGGCGGGGGCCATTCTCCCGCCCGCGCTCAAATACGCCACCACCTTCGTGGACTTCCTGGCTGTTTCGCTGGTAGTGTTGCCCACCGGCGGCAGCGAAAGCATGCTCTTCGTCATTTATTTTATCGTAATCGTTTCCAACGGGTTGCGCTACGGGATGCGCCTGGCCCTCTTCGGCGTCTTCGCCTTTAACATCCTGTATGTCCTGGTTCTGATCTATCAGTATTTCCCGGGTATGATCGTCCCGCACATGCAACGCGAGTTCATGAAAGTGTTCGGGTTCTGGCTGGTCGGTCTCTACGTGGGGTACCTGGCCCGCCGCTTCGAACTTCTGCAGGGGGAAGTCGAAAAGTATCGCCTGCTCGTCGAAAAACTCATGGCGAAACGACCGGAAGCACCATGAACGCCGAGGAAAACGAACTCCCGGAAGACGAGAACAATCTGGGCGAGGCGAACGTGCGGCGTACTCTGCGCCGGGGGAACATCAATTTCGAATTTCTGAATCCGCGCGAAATCGCCGCGGCCCGCGCGCGCGAGGAAGCGGGGCGTGAACGTCGCCGCGGCCAACGCGACGACAAGCGTGGTCTCTTCAACCGCGGTCGTCCGCCCAGTCCAATTACATCGCTTTCGCTCGTTTTCTGGGGTGCGCTCTCCCTGATGTCCCTCGCTGGACTGGCCGGGATTTTTTTCTACGCCGAGTCCGTGGTCTGGTTGCTTGGACTGCCCTTTCTGGCCGGCGCATTTTTCTGGTCGCTCGTGATGCTCTCACTCTTCGCCGCGCGGCCGCGGTGAGAGGATAGCCCTCCCATTGCCGGGCATGTTAATTTCTCCTAAAATTTTTGCTAAACCAGGCTCCCAATAATTCTTTCGGATAGGGAAAGGGAAAAAATCGCAACGGCAGGTCCAGTTCGTCTTTTGGTTCCTGTATTATTTTTCGTTCTACGGTACCTCCTCGAATGATCCTGATCAAGGATTCGACATGCAGGGGAAAGTATTGATCATACACCTCCAAATTTCCTGTAGGAACTCCTTCGAGATTCTCCGGGTATCCATATAAGTCCAGTTCGAGGAGCCTGACAAAAAGGGAGCAACGAGATACTCCCAGGAAGTTTGCGAAAACGCCCAGTTCGTACCAGACGACCGGCGTTACCCGGAAGTTCTGTCGGCAGAGCCGAAGCCCGGAGTCCTGGTAGCGACGAAAACACCCGGAATGAGCGTCCCAGTTCTCATTCATCATGCGGGCTCGATTTTTCTTCAACAGTTCGCGCAGATACGAGCCAATGGATTTTCTGGTCGCGGTCAGGTGCGACTGAAGCTGCGCGTGGAGAGGAGCCGGGATCAGGAGTGTGCAAACTCGTTCACCGGGAAACGGTCCCGATTCGAACCGAAGTTTTCTCTCACCCTGGTAACGTTGCTGGTCCAGCCATCTCGCAGTCCTCATGCTGCAGAAGGTGAAAAAACTGAATTTTGTCCCGGAAAAAATGGGTTCACTCGCCAGGAAAATGAGGTCTGAAAAAAATTAAATAGATGTTATACGCGGTGGAGAGGGGATAGCGCCCCTTGCCCCGACATTCATTACGACGGCAGGTTCAATAAATCGTTCGCGCGAAAACACAATTTGTCAAGCGTCGCCTCCAGGTTGGCCGCCATGCGATTCATCTCGTCTTCCGTTAATTCACCTTCCGGCTCGATCGGTTCTCCGATCACCATGGTCACGCGCGAAAAGGGCAGCGGCAGGGCGAAGTCGTCCCAGTTGGGCAGGATCACGCGGCGTGAAAAACCAAAACCAACGGGTAAAACGACGCTGTTCGCTTTGCGCGACATGTAAATCACGCCCGGTTTGGCGCGGTAGACTGGCCCGTGGGGACCGTCGGGTGCCACCAGGGCCGGAACGCCGCCTTTGATGATCTTGATAAAATTGACGATGCCGGCCGATTGTTTGCCGAGAGACGCGTCCAGGACGTCGAAGCCGAGACCGGAAATCGTTTTGATGCCGATTTCGCGAAACCAGTGCGTCCAGCTTTCTTCGTACGCCTTCGTACGCGGATGGTCGGAGTAAATGCAGAGATTGCGCGAATGCAACGTGAATATCCCCGCGTACACGAATGTATGCCAGGTGGCGACGATGAAGTTCTTGTTGCGGGCCGCGAGAACCCGCAGATGGTCGTCGCCCTCGATCGTAAAATCGAGCGTGGCCTGGTAAATACTGAGCAGTACCGCGCTGAAGGAAGCAAACAGCCCCGTAACCAGGCGATACCAGATGCGACGAACGGGATTGGCGGGTAAACTCACGTAACAATCGACTCCCGGTCATATTTCCCCCGCAGGGCAGGAAAGCCGCAAGAAAAAAATGTTTTGCACGGACGCGCCGTGGGTTCAGAGTATGTCCGCCCGACGCTCTCGAATTATGCGGGCCGGACGGATACTGTCATGACCGAAGCAAGTCGTTATCGTTGGTTCCAGTTGGGGGACCTTAACGCGTTTTTCGCGCTCTTCCTCGATAATATCGTAAACCTTGTCTTTCTGGCCACGATCCTGGCCGGCTTCGGATTTCCGGTCGACATTATCTACAAATATATGGTGCCCGGTACCGCGCTCGGGGTCATGTTCGGAGATCTTGTGTACACCTGGTTCGCGTTTCGCCTGGCGAGGCAAACCGGAAAAAACGAAATCACCGCCATGCCGCTCGGGCTGGACACGCCGTCCACCGTGGGCGTGGCTCTGGCCGTACTCGGGCCCGCGTTCCTCATGTTTCAGGGCCAGGGCATGGACGCGAATGCCGCCGCCATGGCCACCTGGAAGGTTGGCATGGGCGTCATGTTGATCATGGGCCTGGTCAAGCTGGTCACCGCGTTTCTCGGACCTGTGATCCAAAAAGTTGTTCCCGCGGCCGGACTGCTCGGATCGCTCGCCGGGATCGGCATCGTCTGGCTCGCGGCCAACTCGCTCATCGAAATTTACGCGCTGCCCTTCGTGGGCTTGCTCGCGCTCGGAATCATTTTGTTTACGCTCATCGCCCGCTTCGAATTTCCGTTCAATCTGCCGGGGGCCGCGGTGGCGGTCGTACTCGGTTGCCTGATCTATTACGGCATGGGTTTTTTCGGGCTTCTGGGCGGTCATTTTCACTGGCCGAGCGTCGAACATGTGAGTCTCGCGTTCCCGGTCCCCACCGGCGCCGCGTTTGCGGGGATTGCTCCCGCCCTGAACTTCCTGCCGGTGGCGATTCCCTTTGGCCTCCTGACGATCATTGGCGGCATTAACGTGACCGAAGGGGCGCGGCTCGTAGGCGACAATTATAAAACGCGGGACATTTTACTGACCGAAGCCGTGGCGACTCTGCTCGCCGGCGTTTGCGGCGGGGTAGCGCAGTCGACCCCGTACATCGGGCATTCCGCCTATAAAAAAATGGGAGCGCGCGCCGGGTATACCCTGGCCACGGGGCTGGCCGTCGGTTTCGGCGCCTGGTTCGGCCTTGTGCAGTTCATCGTCGATCTGATCCCGAAAGCCGCGGTCGCGCCGATTCTCGTATTTGTCGGCTTCGAGATCGTCGTGCTGGCGTTTCATCAGTCACCGCGTCGCCACGCGATGGCGGTGGTTTTCGCGATTGTCCCGTCGGTGTTGAATTTCGGATTCGTGAAGTTGAACGTCCTGTACGAACATGTACAGAGGATGCAATCGACCCTGACCATCATGGCCGACCGGATCCAGTACGAATTGCCGGGAGCGCAGTCGGCGGAACTCTCCAGGCAGGTCGCCATGCTCATTCCGCCTTTCGTATCCGCGGAGTACCCGGTGTTTCTGGCACTCGGCCAGGGGTTCATTCTGACGGCGATGATCTGGGGCGCGTGCGTGGCCTTCCTGATCGATCGTCAGATCTGGCGCGCGGCTCTGGCCATGGTGAGCGGGGCGGTCTGCGCGTTCTTCGGGCTCATCCATTCGGTCTTCGCCAGCGGTGATTTATACCTTCCCTGGACTCTGGTCGAATTCGCGCGATCGAAAGGCGTGGTTCTCGCGGAACGTTCACTCCTGATTCCGTACGAATTCGCGCTCGCGTATCTGGGACTGGCCGCCGTCATTCCGGCCATGTATTTCTTCGGCCCGGCGAAAAACGACAGACGCCCGCTGCCGGATGATTGACCGGGCCTTTCGTCCAGGCGGGATAAGTGAAAAAACGTGGCCGGACCGGGGGCCGGGGCGGGACCGGCGCTGGCTCGCGGGACGCCGGAATCGCTTGACCAAAATGAAACTGGTTTATTAAACTGGTTTAATGAAATCCCCGGAAAAAGCGGAACGACTGGTTTCCTCTTTTGACGCCAAAACCCACCTTGCGCAATTGATTCAGGCGGCGGAAAACGGGCAGACGTTCGTGATCACCCGCCGTGGAAAACCGGTGGCCAGGCTTGTGCCCTTCGAGGCGCGTGAGATCGCGGATTTTGGGGAACTTGCCGCGGAATTCCGCCAGTTCCGGTCAGAAATTAGCGGTCGGATGAACATTCAAAAATTGCGGGACGAAGGCAGAAAGTACTGATGCGCTACGTCCTGGACGCGTCCGCCGCCGGGGCCCTCATTCTTCCGGAGGAGCATTCTGATTCGGCCAATCGTTTCATCGCTTCGCTTGCAGCCGAAGACGAAATTTTTGTTCCTTCCCTCTGGTGGTTTGAAACCGGGAATATTTTATTGCAGGCGTACCGGCGCAAGCGGATTTCAACGGAACAGATTGATCTTGCGCGGGCTCTGCTGAATCGATTACCAATCCAGGGAGATTTTTCGTCAGGCGAGGAATACCAGGGTCGCTTGATAACAATCGCCACGGCTAATTCAATAACCGTCTACGATGCGGCTTATTTTGAATTGAGTGTTCGGCTCCCGGCAAAATTGATCAGTTGCGATTCGGAACTTCTGCAAGTCTGCCAGAAGCGAAAGGTCCCAACCGTCAGTCTGACCACGAAAAAAAAGAAATAGCCCGTCCTCAGCGCGCGGCGGCGGGCTGGATCCGCGGAATGTACCCCATGTATTTCTTTTTCATCTCAAACAGGGCCTCGGCGTCTTTGATCAGATCGGCCAGGACCTCCGGAGTTATCGCCTGTTTGGGGTCGTCACCGATCCCGCGGCGGGGATCCACATTTGTTTCGATCACGAGCCCGTCCGCGCCGTATGCCACCGCGGCGAGCGCGGCGTGCGGGACGTACGTGGCCTTGCCCACCGAGTGCGAGGGATCGACGACGACCGGTGCCCAGGTTTTTTGTTTGAGCAGGGGGGTAATGGATTCATCGGGATGATTACGATACCCGTCCAGAGCCGGGATGGTGCCGCGCGGGCAGAGCATCACATGCGGATTGCCGCCGGCCACGATGTATTCGGCGGCGCACAGAAACTCACTGATGGGTCCCATGTGCATGCCGCGTTTTAATAAAATCGCCGTACTACGGGAGGCGGTCAGTTCGCCGATTTTTTTGAGGAGCGAGTAATTCAGAGCGTTGCGCGCGCCAACCTGGATCATGGGGATGTCCGCTTCCACAGTCAGGCGCAATTGTTCTTCATCCATCACTTCCGTATTAACAGGCAGTCCGGTTCTGGCGGAGCCCTCCAGGAGAATATCGAGAGCCCGGCTGTCTCCCTGGTAGGAGTGCGGGCTTGTGCGCGGTTTCCAGACGCCGCCGCGGATTACGTGGGCGCCGGCTTCTTTGACGGCGGCGGCGGTTTCATAAAAAAGCTGCGGGTTCTTGGGATCAATCGTACAGTGGCCGGCCACAACCAGTAGTTCCCGGCCGAGGGTGCGTCCGCCGATCTTGAAATCGTGGCGGGCCAGTTCGGACTGGATGTCCATCAGTTTATACTGCGACTGAATCGTATCCAGCCGCGAAACGTAGTCCAGACCCTCCAGGCGATTGATCATGAGCTCGTGGCGCTCGTCACCCATGATGGCGTAGATCGTCCGGGTCTGACCCTTGATGGTCTTCAAGGCGCAGTTAAACTCGGCCAGGATGTCCCGGACTTCCAGCTCCTGTTCGGCGGTAAATTCTGTACTTTTTGGAATGATCATCGCTTCAACGAACTCCCGGGACTGGTCAAAAAGACCCCTTAGACCTGATCTATTTTCGGTTCAAACAATCTACAATAGATATCCCTGCCCACCATTTTTAAGAATACTAAACCATTTTTCACGCGCCCTTCGCAATTCGTTCACGGAGAGCCCGGTTTCGGCGACAAGTTCACCCACCGGCAGTGCTGACCAGTTCTCCAGCACAAAGTCGCGCAGTGATTCGGCGTTCCGATCTTCGTGAAAAAAATGGACCTGGGTGTCGGCCGTCCTGGACGCGCCCGCGAGCGCGCGCGCGGACAGAAGCCGCACCCCGAGTTCCGCGCTCATCCGTTCAAGACCGGCGACAATCTCCCGGTTTTTCGGGGTGAGCCCGGCGTGATAGCCCCCGGGACGGTAATTGCCCGGCGGTCGCAGGCGCGATCCGCGCTCGAGGGCGAAAAGAGCGTAGCCGGTTCCCCGCGTATGACTTTCTCCCGCCTTGCTGCGAAAATCGGCACCGGCCGTATACAATGCCGTCTGCCCGGCCAGCGCGGCTAAGTGCAGCGCGAGGCCCATCGTATTGCGCGAGAGATTGCGCCACTCGGGAATCGCCGCGAGCGGGCCCGCGCCCAGGACTTGATCGAGCGGAAAGGTCGAGCGGTAGGTGAAGATATTCGCGAAAAACAACGGAAGGCAGGCCGGTCCCGCGTTCCAGGTGAGAACGGGAACAGAGAGTGGCAGACGCAGTCCCTGAGGTCCCGCACCGCCCGCGCCGGGCGATCCGAGCCAGTGTTCCAGAGCGCGAAAATGGTATTCCGTGCCTGGTCCGCTATCGACCGAAAGGACCAGGTCGGGGCGGATGCCGTGGGCGAGGAGCGGGGCCAGGGCCGTGTCGGCGGCGATCACGAACAGACCGGCCTGGTCGGGCGGATCACCCAGAACCGCCAGGTCCGCGAGCAGGCCAGGTCCCGCCCCGCAATATACAAATTCGCCTGAACCGGCTAATCCCGTAAGGTAGCGAATTGAATCCCGGCCCGCCAGTCGCCGAACGAAGTTCCAGCCCCAGCGTAAAAAAAAACGCCCGATCGTCGCGCGGTCAAGGCTCACCTGCCCCAGAGCGTCCCGGACCAGGGATTCCATCGTGGTGCCCAGGTCCGAAAAAAGCCGGCGGTAAGCCGGAGTGACTTCGATCTGAAGACCGGAAATTTCTCCGTGTGCCCGCGCCGCTCTCAGGGCCGTGGCCAGGGCGGCCGCATCATAAAAAAAACGACCCGGGTACAGAGCGCTCAGGGTCCGTTCTCGGTCCGCGGAGAGCAGGGTCGCGGCGATTTCGGGGCGCGGTTCAAAAAAGTAAAACGGGGCGGGCTCGCCCGCGGGCACTTTTGCCCGCAAAGCTTCCAGAAGGTAGCCCCAGCCGCAGCCGACGACCAGAACGGCCGATCCCGGGCGGGTGAGTTCAGGGCGATCAAGGATTTCGGCGGCGAAGCGACCCGCTTCCACTACGGGGTCCTGGCGGGAATGGAGCGGTGTATCGTTAAAAAGGAGATTAAAGCGGCCGTCAGCGTTCCGGACCAACTGTACCGTTCCGGAACTCACGGACCATGCTATCCCGGACCGGACCGGCGGTCAGGCTTCGTCGTCTTCCGGTTCTTCTTCGGCCTCTTCGTCGTCCTTATCGTCCTCTTCCTCGTCATCATCGTCGTCGTCGGCGAACTCATCCTCTGAGTCTTCCTTTTCGGCGTCTTCGTCGACATCTTCCATGCCCTCAATGGGCTCGGTTTCGCCGATTTCATCGAGGTCTTCTTCCGACTCTTCGGCCACGGGCGCGGCGCTTCCGGAAGTTTTGAAAACGGAGTCAAGGGCGGCGCGGGTTTTGGACTTGTTCAATTCGTCCTGTAAAGCCTGGCGCTGTTCATCCGAAATATAATCGTATTTTACGGCTTTTTCGTACAGGGCCACCATGGCCTTGACAGCCGGCTTGCGGTTGGCGTACTTTCTGTGGATTTCGATTTGATCCAGCTGGTCAATGACTTCGAACATGGCGACCGTGGCTTCATACTTATGGTTCTGGGCCAGTTCGAGCAAACGAGAAATCTCAAAATCTTTTGACATATTGTTTCAACGGGGTGCGCAAGAAGGTACGCACCGGGGGCCTGAGTGAATCCCAGATTGCCATATCACGCCAGGGGGGCCAGGGGTCAAGCAAAAATTGTTCCTGGCCGTCTGAAAACCGGCAAATCTGCCGCATTCCGTGGCAACCGAGCCTTCCCTGGAAAAAGAGTAGGCAAATCGAGCCGCTCGGGGGCTCTGGATGAGTTAGAAAAATTTCGCGTACTTTTATGTTTCGATTTTCCTCCCGAACCCTGCTCGTCGTTCTCGCTATCATTGTCCTCGGTATTCTGAGCGGTTTTTGTATTGGCTGCCGTCCCGCCGAACGGACGCATTTCGATGTCGCAAACTGGCAGGGCGAGCTGCTGAACGGAAAGGAAGTGCGGTTTGCCGGGCTGGCGGCGGGCGGGGTCATCCTCAACGTATACAGCCCCACCTGCGTGCCCTGCATCGAAGAGTTGCCCGCCCTGGACCGATTGTTTGAAATCGCCCGCGAAAAAGATCTGGCCATGTACATCGTGGCCGACGGTCGCCCCGAAGCCCATGGTATGGACATCGAATCGAACGCCGCCCCGGAGGAAGCGCGCGCCGCCCTCCTGGCCCGTTTGAACGCCGACGTAACCCGTTATAAAATTCGAATCCCCCTGGTCGTCATGGACGCGAAATTTCGCGTGGCCCCGCGCGACGGGCTGGTCAGCGGAACACCCGAAACCCTCCTGTTCAGGACCAATCCCTTCGTCCTGGAATATAATTTCGTCGGACCGGTGGCGGGCACGAACAAACCCGCGGAATTTGAGGCCGATTCGCGCTTTCAGTTCGTCGTGAAAAAAGTCCTGGCGCTGGCGGACGCGGGACGAACGGCCCGGGTTGGTCTGGAAGACGGCGGGTACGATGACCCCTGAGTCAGCCCCCGGGATCGCCACCGCCGCGGGCGAACTCAAACTTTCCGCCGCCATCATCACCTACAACGAAGAAAAACAAATCGCCGACTGTATCGCTTCCGTCCATAATTTCTGCGACGAAGTCGTCGTGCTCGATTCGAACAGCACCGACCGCACGCGCGAAATCGCCGCGGGTTTTCCGAACGTTCGTTTTTTTACTCACGCGTTCGACGGCCACGTGCAGCAAAAAAATCGCGCCCTCGATCTGACGCGCGGCCGCTGGATTTTTTGTCTGGACGCCGACGAACGCGCCACGCCCGAACTCGCGGCGAGCGTACTCGCCTTCATACGCGAAAATCCTGACGCCGACGGAGTGCGCGTGCGGCGTCTGACCTATCACATGGGCCGGGCGATCCGGCATTCGGGTTGGTACAACGCGCGGGTGCGGCTGGTGCGGCGCGGCCGCGGTCGCTGGGGCGGGGAAAATCCGCACGATCAGATTTTCCTGGAAGGCGCCCCGCGCTGGAAGGCCAATCTCGGCGCGAAACTGCGCGGCGACCTGATTCACCATTCGTTTCGCGATCTGTCCCACCAGGTGGATACGATCAACCGGTTTTCCAGTATCGTCGCCTATACGCGCGCGGGCCGCGAGAAGTCGTTTTCGTTCTGGAAGTTATTATTAAAACCGCCGGCGAAATTCCTGGAAATGTACGTTTTTAAGCTGGGATTCCTGGACGGCACCCCGGGTCTGGTCGTGGCGGTGTCCAGCGCCTATTCCACCTTTCTTAAATGGGCCAAGCTGTACGAACTCCGCAAGACCGGCCTGGCCCGTCCCTCCAACCTGCGTGAGGACTACCGCGTTCAGGAAACCGAGTAGGGCGCCGACGGGCGCGACCGCGCCGCGTCCGGAATTTTTTGAAAACGCTGCGCCGATCGTTCTTTCGCCCTGGCTGCCTCGGTTTCCCGGTCCTTCGGCGGGGCCTCGGTGACCAGCGACCGAATCAGGTCCCGCGCCACGTTCGCCACATCTTCCACCGCGCGCTCGAACGCGGCTTCGTTGGCGCGCGAGGGTTTGTTAAATCCGCTGAGTTTACGGACGAATTGCAGGGCCGAGGCCCGGATTTCTTCTTCCGTGGCCGGGGGTTCGAAGTTGAACAGGGTCTTGATATTGCGGCACATGCTTTAGAAGATGGGCCGCCTCCGCTTAACGTTACAAGCATTTTTTGTGTGGTGGCACCACGGGGACTCGGGGGGACACGGAGGAATTGCTCCGTGTCCCCCGTGCCCCCGTGGTAAAAAATATCAAAGGGCACCCCCCCCTTAAAAAATAAATCCGACGCCGAAATTCACCCGGTCGATTTTGTTGTTCGCCGAGTTTCGTTGCTGGATGTCTTTGTGGTACGTGGAAGCCGACCACCAGGATTCGTAGTCGAGTTTGAATACCACCTGGGGATGCGGAAAGTACGCGATCCCGCCGGTGATAATACGACGGTCCTGGGTGGGGTCCGGTCGCCCGGCGAAACGCCAGTGGTAGCTGTTTTTTTTCAACTCGGTATTGACCGCTTTTTCAATATCGTCCTCGATCAGGCCGATGGTCTTGCCGCTGTTCAGATCGTCGTAGGTCCGACAACGTTTTACGTTTTCGTTCTTACAGAAGTTGTCGATCAGGTTGTCCTTAAACCCGTACTGCGCGGTATTCTTCTGCGTGTTGAGATACTCATTGCGCACGAAAACCACCAGCTTCTGATCGGTGGAGGCCCAGTGGAACAGGTCCAGGCCGATCTCGCCGTAGCCGCCTTCCACCAGCATGCCGACGTTTTTGCCCGTGCTCGCGTTGATGGCGCGCACATCGCCTTCGTCCATCCAGCCGCGCGCGAACAACCCGCGCAGAGAGACCGGACCGCCCTGGTAGACCAGGTGGCCTTCGGCCAGGCGCACCTTCACCTTCGCGAAATCGGACGTGTCCTGGACGATGTCCGACTCGTAGGTGTTCAGGTAGTTGTTCGTGTCGTTGATCAGTTTGTACCGATTCAGCGGGGAAATTACCAGCACCTCGCCCTGGCCGTTATCGCCTTCATAGTACGATGTGCCGACCGTGAGGCCCTCCAGTCCTTTAAATTCGAGCGACGCCACCCCCGCCAGATCGTCGGCCCGCGCCTGCGATCCTTTCGTCCGTCCACCGCGAATCCAGTTCGTATCGCTGAAACGCGTGCCCCGGCCGCCGTTCAAAACGCCCGCGCGGTATTCGAATGCGCCGCTGAACAACTGTCCGTGGAACATGGCGCCCATTTCGCGCCATGTGGACGGAATGATGTTACTTTCCGTCTGGGAACGTTGGACAGAATAAAACGTGGTCGGTTCGTGCATCAGATTCGTGATACCCATCGGTACCAGGTGCAAACCGAGCGCCAGTTGAAACTCGGGCATAAATTCCAGGTCGATATACGCGAATTCCACGAACACTTCCGGCGTAGCTCCGCCCCCGGAAATACCCGCGTGTTCGTATTCGAACTCGGTGTTCAGAACGATCCAGTCGTTGAACCGATACCCCGCGTACAGAATCATGCGGGCCATGTCCGCTTCGTCGGTCGGACGCGCGCGATTGTTTTTATAATCCGTCAGGCATTCCTTCGTTTCTTCGGTATTGCCCTGGGTTTTCCCGGTGTTCTCTTCGTGTTGCACCAGACAGCCGAGGCGCGTGGCCCGGCCCGATTTTTTATAGTGGATGAATTTCGCCTCGCCGTAACCACCCCAGGTGAGTCCCCCGAGCGAATGATACACGGCTGAAGCGGCCGGGCCCATGCCTTCGCGGCTTTCGTATTTTTTTTCGGTGCCTTTCTGGAGTTTGATTCGTTCCAGTTCCTCTTCCAGGATTTCCAGCCGTTCTTCCAGCGAAAGCCGGGCGGTCCCGCGAATGTCTTTTATGGGAGCGGGGGGTGTGGTGGCCGGGGCAGGCTCTTCCACTTTCACCGGTTTTTTTTCCGTCGGTGCCGGTTCAGCCTGCCCGTACAGCGGGGCCAGAAACACATGCCCCAGGGCGAAACCAATGAGCGCCGCGAACAGAATTATGCGCATTTTCATTTATAGTTCCTTCAAATTTTCCCTTGCGTAAAAGGATCGATTTTGAGACACAGATTCATTATCAGTGACACTGTCAATCGAGAATGAGATTTATAATCATTCTAAATACCGTAGGAACTCCTCCAACTTCGTGAACCTTACGGCGGCGATTCCCGTCTACCTGGTATGAAAGGATTTTCGCTTCCGGTGATTGCCCTCGCGTTTTTTTACCATCTCCCCGCCTCCCTGTTTTCCCAGGCAGTTGGCCCGGTACCATCGACGGCCTCCGCCGACCAGGAAACCCCGGGTGGACCCGTTTCGCTCGCTCTGGCTGTGAATCTCCCGGCGCGTTCGCCGCGCGCGCAGGTTGGCTGCGATCCCGAGCACTGTACTGTGCTTGAACTGAAAAAAGAAACCGGCGTCGAAATCGGGACGCTGATGGATCAGAACGCGGGCGAGATACTGGTCGATGCCGGCGCCGGGGGCGTGGAGTTGTCGGACGAAAACTTGCAACCCCTGCGCGCGTATTTGCGCGGAGTCGCCGAACGCGAGGGCCGGGTATCTGTGGAACCCGTGTACGTGGCCGAGCGCGCGGCATCGCCCCTGTTCGTGAAAGATGTGATCAGCGTAAGCTGGAGTATTTTTTCCTGGATTCACGATTCGGTCGTCTATCGCCAGACGAAACGATACCACGGCAAGGTCATCTATCACCCGGTGACGGGTCGCATTCTTCTGGTCAATTTCGTCCATCGTCAGTACGGCGATATCTGCTCGACGCTCATTTCGCGCTGCGATGTCATCGAATACGTGGATGAAAAAACCTTCGATCTCACGCTGGAACGTCGCCTCCGTGAGAATCACAACGCGGGCAAGCCGGTGCGGGTCGTATTCGGTTCGGCTCCGGCCACGCTGCCGGGCGGGGAATTGACGCTGGAAAATCTTTCGGCCATGAATCGTTCCACGCGCATTTATAAATGGTTGGTGGCCGCGAGACGCGCGGAGAAAAAACCGCTGCACCGGGAACGGTTCATCGCCGTGCCCGCGGCGGTCGCCCTGATTGATATTTCCATCATGGCCTATAATGTGATTCGCGACCTGGCCATGTACAGCGCCGCGGCGGGTACCGACGCCGAAGTGCTCTACACGGGCGCGCTCGAAGGCGGCGCGATCCAGAGCGTGGTTTTCGTTCCCGTTGCGGAAAAGTAAACGGGGGCAGTCGCCCCGCAAAAAAGGTTTTACATTTCGCCCGGCACCATGAATTCCCGGGGCGTGGGCGATGAATCTCCGGAAATCTCGAATAACGCGCCCGCGGATCTCAATTTACGCCGGCTGGCCCGGGACCTGGAACAGGAATTGGGCGGCCTGTTCGGGATCAATTACCGGGACGTCGAAAAGGCTCTGGAACGCCTGCGGGCCGGGCGGACGGAAGCCAGGATGGCCCTGCCCGTGGAAAGCGCCGTGCGCCTGCTGGAAGCCCTGCTCGAAATCGCCCGCGAAACGGCGGAGCGGGACGATAAAAGTTCGTTCGACGCGATTCTGGAACTGGTTGAAAATTACCGGAAGCGCCTGCACCGCCTGCGCGAGGAAATTCCTTGAAGTTACCCTGTCTGATTCTGTTGACCCTGCTGACCCCGATCGCCGCGGTTTTTCCGGGGGAGTTGCGCGGGCGGGTGGTGTCCGTGGAGGACGGCGACTCGTTCGTGCTGGAGCGTGCTGGTGTCAAAATCGCCGCGGCCCTGTACGGGATTGAAGCGCCGGAAAAAGGCCAGCCTTTCGCGGACGAAGCGCGCGCGTACTTATCGAAGTTGATCCAGGGAAAAGACGTACGCCTGGTGGAAGCGGGCCGCCGCGGCGATGGCCGGATTCTCGTTCGGGTATTCGTCGGCGCTCTTGCTGTGCAAACGGAGTTGCTCACGCGCGGCCTGGTCTGGGTCGTGCCGGGGCAATCGTCGACGGAATATCAAACTCTGGAACGGACAGCGCGGGCGCGCCGCCCTGGCCTCTGGAGCCAGGCCCGGCCGGTCGCTCCCTGGGATTATCGCGCGAACAGGCCGGGCACCCGGGCCGCTCCCGATTGTGACGATCCGCCCGCTCCGGTCGCCCCGCCGCCGCCAGAGACAGGTCCTCCCGCCGGTACGGGTGGTTGTTCTTTTGAGTAACCGGGAGTCCGAACCGAACGCTCGCAGCCTGGCCGGGGGGCGGCTGAAAAGGATCGGTCTGGGTGTGTTGATCGAAGGCGGCCTGGCCCTCCTCGCTCTGGCGCTCGGGTTCGTTTTTTCAATTTCGCTTTTTCAGCTTATAAATCCGGATACGCGAAGTTTACTGGCGGGAGTCGCCGGGGCTCTGGTTCTGGGCCTGGCGGTGGCGGGTCTGGCCATGCTACCGTTCGCTCCGGTAAGGCGACTCTTCGCTCTGATGCGTGAATTTTACGGGAATTTTTTCGGGCAGGCTGGCGTGCCGGAGCTGGCGCTGCTATCGCTCGCGGCCGGCGCGGGGGAGGAATTTTTTTTTCGCGGTTTTTTACAGACCGCGCTCCAGAATCTCGGCGGCCCGTGGTTCGCGATCAGCGTCGCGGCGATTTTATTCGGAATGGCGCACTGGATCACCGCGACCTACGCGATTACGGCCACGTTCTCGGGTTTGCTGCTCGGCTGGCTGTTTTATTATACGGGCGACCTGAGCGCGCCCGTCCTCGCGCACGCGCTCTACGATTTCCTGGCCCTGTTGTATCTGCGCTCCACCATGTCTCAAAGACCCGCACCCACGCGGGTTTTTTAAGTTTGAGTTCTACTGTTTCAGGAAGGCGCGCAGTACCGTGTGCAGAATCCCGCCGTTGCGATAATAATCGATGTCCACCAGCGTATCCAGGCGACAGATGACCTGAAAGGATTTGCCGTCCGCCGTGACGGTCAATTCCTGCATCGGCTTGACGCTGTCGCTGATGCCCTTGATCGCGTACGCTTCCTCGCCGGTGAGGCCCAGGGACTCGTGCGACTGGCCTTCTTTGAATTGCAACGGCAGCACGCCCATGCCGACCAGGTTCGAACGGTGGATGCGCTCGAAACTCGTGGCGATGACCGCTTTCACGCCCAGCAGATACGTACCCTTGGCCGCCCAGTCGCGCGATGAGCCGGTGCCGTATTCGGCGCCGGCCAGCACAATCAGGGGCACGCCGGCCGCTTTGTATTTGAGGCTCGCGTCATAAATCGACATCTGCTCGCCGGAGGGAATGTGCCGTGTGACGCCGCCTTCGGTGCCGGGGGCCATCTGGTTGCGCAGGCGAATATTCGCGAACGTTCCGCGCGTCATCACCCGGTCGTTGCCGCGTCGCGATCCGTACGAGTTGAAGTCTTTTTTCTCCACACCGTGCTCCACCAGAAATTTCCCGGCCGGTGAACCGCCGGCGATGGAACCCGCCGGCGAAATATGATCGGTGGTGACCGAATCACCCACTTTCACGAGCACACGCGCCCCGGTGATTTCGCCGAGCGGGGCGATTGTGTCGGGCATGTCGATAAAAAACGGCGGCTCCTGAATGTACGTGGAATCCGCGCGCCATTCGTACACTTCCCCGGTGGAAGTGGCGATGTCGTTCCAGAGCGGGTTGGAGCGCGCGATCCCGTTGTAACGGTTCGAGTACATTTCGGGCGTGATACTGGAGTTCATCGCGTTCTGCACGTCCGCTTCCGAAGGCCAGATGTCTCTAAGAAAAACATCGCGGCCGTCGCTCCCTTTGCCCAGCGGCTCGGTTAAAAGATCGATGTCCACCGTCCCGGCCAGTGCGTAAGCGACGACGAGCGGGGGCGACGCCAGGTAGTTGGCCTTCACGTCCGGCGAAATGCGTCCTTCGAAGTTGCGATTGCCCGAAAGCACGGCCGCCGCCACGAGGTCCGCGTCCTGGATGGCTCTGGATACGGGCTCCGGCAGGGGACCCGAGTTGCCAATGCAGGTGGTGCAACCGTAACCAACCGTGTGAAAGCCGATCGCATCCAGCGGCCCGGTCAGGCCGGCTTTATCCAGATAATCGGTCACGACGCGCGAACCGGGCGCGAGCGAAGTTTTTACGAATGATTTTACTTTGAGACCCTTCGCGACCGCGTTTTTCGCCAGCAGGCCCGCGCCGATCATGACGCCCGGGTTGGACGTATTGGTGCAGGAGGTGATGGCCGCGATGACGACGTTCCCGTGCGTGATTTCGGCCTGGGTGGCATCCTGGATTTTTATAGTTTTTTTCAGAGCCTCATCCCCGAGTTCGAAGCCGCGCTGTTTGACCGGGGCGCGTAAGGCGCCGAACCAGGTCTGTTTCATTTCGCTCAGATTGACGCGGTCCTGGGGCCGTTTCGGTCCGGCCAGGGCGGGTTCGACCGTGCTGAGGTCCAGTTCCAGGCGGTCGGTGAAATCCGGTTCGGGCAGGGACGGGCCGTAGAACATTCCCTGGGCCTTGTAGTACCGTTCCACGAGATCGACCAGCCCCGCCGGGCGGCCGGTTTTTCGCATAAAGTCAAGCGTGACACCGTCTACGGGAAAGAAGCCCATCGTGGCTCCGTACTCGGGCGCCATATTGGCGATGGTCGCGCGATCGGGCAGGGGCAGGGAGGCCATGCCTTCGCCGTAAAATTCCACGAACTTGCCCACCACGCCTTTTTTGCGCAGCAGCTCGGTCACGCGCAGCACCAGGTCCGTGGCGGTGGAGCCGGTTTTCAGTTTACCGAAGAGTTTAAAGCCGACTACTTGCGGAATGAGCATGTACAGCGGTTGGCCGAGCATGGCGGCTTCCGCCTCGATCCCGCCGACGCCCCAGCCGACGACACCGAGCCCGTTGATCATGGTCGTGTGCGAATCGGTGCCGACCAGCGAATCCGGAAAGACGACGCCGTCTTTTTGTAATACGACTTTCGCCAGGTACTCCAGGTTCACCTGGTGAACGATGCCCGCTCCTGGCGGAACGATACCGAAATTGTCGAACGCGTCCTGGCCCCATTTGAGAAATTCGTAACGTTCTTTATTACGTTCGAATTCGAGTTCGATATTCTTACGCAGCGCGTCCGACGAGGCGAAAAAATCCACCTGGACGCTGTGATCGATGACGAGGTCCACGGGTACGATCGGGTTGATTTTTTTGGGATTCCCGCCCATACGCACCATGGCCGAACGTAACGCGGCGAGGTCCACCACCGCGGGCACTCCGGTAAAATCCTGGAGCACGACGCGGCCTGGCTTGAACGCGGTTTCGCGCTCCGTATTGTTTTTGTCCCAGTTGAGCAGAGCCAGAACGTCCGCTTCGTTGATCTGGAAGTTATCAAGATTGCGCAGCGAGGCTTCCAGTAACACCCGGATGCTGAAGGGCAGGCGGTCCAGATTGCCGCCCGCGGATTTCGCGAGGGTCTCCAGCTTGAAATAATCGACCCGACCGGCTCCGGTTTCGAGAGAAGTGCGCGCACCGAAATGTTCTGACATAATAACAAAAAGCTTCCCTGGAAGTCCCCCGTCAAACGATTTCGAGAGTCTTGGTTCTGGATTTTTCCCCGCGCACGAAACGCACCCTGGACGGAGCCACGCCCAGCTCGGCGGCCACTGCCTGGATCAGGGCAGCGTTCGCTCGACCTTCCACGGCCCGCTCGCGCAGGCGGACGGTCCAGTGGTCCTCATCCTGTTTTTCGATGCCGGGTTTTTTACTGCCCGGTTTGACGGTGACGATCAGGAGCATGGCAAACAACGCGGCCGGTTTCCGCGGCCTTAACGAACGAAAGGACTGACCCGAACGATTTCGGACTCATCCAGCAGAACCATCAGCAAACGCTCCAGTCCCAGGGCGATGCCGCTCGCGGAGGGCATGTGTCCCAGAGCTTCCAGAAATTGAACGTTCGCCTCAGCAGGTGGCTTCGACAATTCGCGCCGCAACTCGTTTTCCCGGGTGAACCGCGCGGCCTGTTCGGTCGCGTCGGTGAGTTCAAAGTAACCGTTGGCCAGCTCCACGCCCTGCCAGTAAATCTCGAAGCGCCGCGCGACGTCGTTTTCGATTTGACTGAGGGCCGCCAGTTCGGGCGGGTAATGATACACGAACTCCGGGCCCTGCCCACCCAGATGAGGCTCCACCGCGTTCAGAAACACGCTGAAAAACAATTCGTCGTAGCGCCAGGTGGCCGGGTCCTCCGCCCCACCGGCGCCGATATGACGCGCGGCTTTCAGCAGGGCCGCGCGCGAAACATCCGGACAATCCGCGTACGTTTTCAGTAGTTCGCGCACCGAACGACGACGGGCGGGGCCGCCTGGCCTCACGCGCGCGTACGGGCGCGTTCCCAGAAAATCCAGCAAGGCCTCGCACTCGTCCATGAGCGCGAATTCGTCCATTCCGCGCCGGTACCATTCGAGCATCAAAAACTCTTCGGTGTGGTGGCCGCCCGCTTCGCCCGCGCGAAAACAATGGGCGATCTCGAACACGTCGCGGTCCAGATGCGCCAGTAAAATTTTGAGATTGTACTCGGGGCTGGTGATGAGAAACCCCGCCCGCGTTCCACTTCCGCTCGTTCCCGGCTTGCGGTCCGGCCCAGGGAGGCCCGGACGACGGACCTCGAACGAATCGAGAAACGGTTCGACCGACGGGGTGGGACCGAGCAGCGGAGTTTCTACCTCCAGGCAATCGCGCCCGGCGAAAAACGCGCGCACGTCACGCAGAAACTGCGCGCGCAGAGTGTAATGTTCGGCGGGTAAGATGTGCACCGCAAACGCGCCCGCTTCTCAGAGCCCGGACAATTCCACGGTAACGCTGGCGGGAATCGCGGTCATGGCCCGCGCTCCGGAAACGGCCGCGGCGTCCACATGGTAGGCGATGCTCTGGCCGCGGGCCTGGGAATCGGGCATGCGGTACAATTCCACGAATTCCATCGCGCGCGAAAAACGTCGCATTCCGTTCGGGTCGTCGGCGGGCACCGACAGCGGCACCCAGCCGAAGTTTCGTAGATAGGCGCTGGTGGTGAAGGCCGGCCCCGCGAATTTATCCTGTTCGAAACGGTACAGTGCGCTCCAGTAGGCCGGCAGATTGCCGTCCAGCTCGGCGCGCAGGCGATCGTGACCGGCCGCCTGGTCCTGGCCGGGCGCGATGTTCTTGGAAAAAATTGCCTGGAGTTTTTCCCGTGGATCGCCGTCGTTGAACGCGCCCTCGCCCCCGGTGAAAAAAAATCGCGCGGGGCTGGTGCCCGGCTCTTCGCGCGCGAATTTTTGCGCGGACGTGATGAGGTAGCGTACGTTGCGCGCGGTCACGGTACATTCGTACTCGAACGCCTGCGCGCGCGGAGTGTTCGCGGTCAGGGCTTTCGCGAAGACGCGCGCTCCGGATCCGAGAAAATTAAAGTCGGACCACTCGCGGTCTTTGAATCGTAACGAGCTTACGCTCTGGTGTTCCGAGTTGGGTGGTTGCAAAAGGACGAGGTTGCCGCCGGTCAAACCGCCAGGCAGATTGATTTTGATTTTCACGAGCAGCCGGTACTTCTGATCCCCGCTCGCGATGTACTGGTCGGCTTCCAGAAACGAAAGGCGCTGGATGACCTGCTTCTTGCGGTTGATGATCCAGAGCTGGCTGCGATTAAAACTGAGCCCGCGCATTTCAGGAACCGGACCGGGCACGATCCCCGTTATATTTTTTGTGTCTAAATCGAAGCGGTAGATCGATCCGCCCGCGCCGTCGGTGATCCAGACCGCGTTGCCGTTAAGGGAGATATCGCTGGCCTCTTTGAGGCCGGTTTCGAACGAACTGATGATCCGTTCAAGACGCGGATCGTAAAAATAGACGATCCCCGTGTTCTTTTCCAGGAGATACCAGAGGTCCGGGCCCAGTGCCAGGCCCGCTACCTGTTCGACCCTGACCGGAATCTGACCGGCGATCCCCCCGGATACCGGGTGGATCTTCAAGATATTTCGATCCGAGCCGACATATACATGGCCATCGTCGGGGTTGAACTGAATTCCGTAAATATGGCGATTGCCCAGGTAAAATCCCTGGGGCGGGCCTGACTCGGGGACGCGCACGACCTTGCGGGAGATCGGGTCGGAGTACCAGAAATTAGCGCCGTCATAGGTCAGCCCGTACGGTCGTCCAGGAGCGGGATATTCGTCCCTGCCCTGGGCGAACAAAACGCCGCTGATAAGAAACAGGAAAATTAACAAATATTTACACAAAATGGACGCAACCCCATGGTATAATTGGTGTCTAATAGAACGGGCCATGAGGAAAAGGATGTGGCCGGTCCCCGGGCTGTAAAGTCATTCTGGAACGCATTCCGGAGACATAGAAAATCCGAAAATTAGCCGGCGGAGGGCAAAAAAAATCTGGTTTTTTTGAAACCAAATACTATCTTACCGGTCAAATAAATTATAGAATCGTTCTAAATTTGAGACAATTACAGAAATAAACGGCCTGCCACTGGCAGGCCTGCGGCTTTTGAAAAGGTATGGATCACAACGGGATGAGCCCGATTCGGGCTGGAAGTTCGTCGAAGTTGAGGCAGATATATGAAACAAAACAAAAGCCAGGGTTTGATAACCCCCGAAAAACCTGAGGACGCGGGGTTGGAAATTCACGCGCCGGCGGCCACGGAACGGGTCAAAACCGTCACCAGAAGTCGCCCGCGTGGTAAGCGTAAGGATTCTGAGGGATCGGAGCCGGAGGGTAACGATTCCATCCTGAACTGGTATTTAAACGAAATCCACAAAATTCCCATGCTGACCCGGGAAGAGGAGCAGGAAGTCGCTCGCCTGGCCCGCGATGGGGACCAGGAGGCGCGCGGTTTGCTCGTTCGCTCCAACCTGCGCTTTGTGGTCACGGTGGCCCGGAAGTATCAATCGTATGGCCTCTCCCTCATGGACCTGATCAATGAAGGTAACCTGGGCTTGATCAAGGCCGCCGAACGGTTTAACCCGGATCGCGGGTTTCACTTCATATCCTACGCGGTGTGGTGGATCAAACAATCCATTTTGTTTGCCATTCAGCAGAAATCGCACCTGATTCGGCTGCCGCTCAACCGAACAGCGGACCTGCGCCGTTTTGAGGAAATTGAACGCTGGCTGGGCAACCAGGAAAACGTGGACTCCTCGCTGGGCAACATGGCCCACATGCTCGAAATGAAGCCGGAGGAGCTCAATCACCTTCTGAACATGAGCCGGGACCATCTTTCCCTGGACGCGCCCATGCTGGAAGGGGAAGACTCTTCGCTCGGGGACAATATCGAAGATCCTGATTCCGTGCAACCGGCCGTGCGGGTGGAAGATTCAGATCTGCGGAAGGATCTGGAAGACAGCATGAACAGTCTGACCAAGCGCGAAAAAAAAGTGCTGTCGTTACGATTCGGTCTGGGTGGTTATCCGGTTCTTTCGCTCCAGAAGATTGGCAAACAAATTGGCCTGTCCAAAGAGCGGATTCGCCAGATTGAGAAAAAGGCCATCCGGAAGATTCGCACCGGGAAGTATTCACAACAACTGGTGTCTTACCTTTCCTGAGCGAGGGCTGAACGCCTGGTAGACCCCCGGCCTGGAGCCGGGGGTTTTTTGTTGCGCCAGAATTCCCCCCGGTTTCCTGTAGCGGCGTGTTCAAATATATCCTGTTTTTTACGCTCATCTTCGGCGCTCTGTTTTCTTTTTTTCCGACCACCAGCCTGAACGAACCGCCGGAATTGTTTCTGAAGTGGTACCTGGATATCGAAGGCAATGGAGCCGTGACTTTGCCGCGGCCCCCTGAGTGGAAGGCGCCCTTTAACGCGATTCTGCGCGAAATCGCCGGTGGTGAGCGCGCCCTGGTTTTCCCGGACCGGGCGCAGGAGCCCCTTCCGGCCGATTCGCTCGTCTGGGCCCCCCTGTACGGGACCGGGTATTTCGAGTATTTCAAGGTGGGCAAAGAAATTTCCTTCCGCGAAAGTTCGCGCGGGGAGGTCCTCTGGAAAAAGACCTTCTTCTCCTATCCGGTCAGCGATCATTACGGCAATTTGATTCTGCTGCTGACGGGGGATAGTTCCCGGGTGGATGTGCTCGACCCCAGCGGCAATCCCGCGGGGGTGGGATCGGTTTCAGGAAATATATTAACCGACTACGATTTCGCGGCCCGCGAAAGCCGGGCGCTGGTGGTTTTTTCGGGGGGGCAGAGCACGATCCTGGATAAAAACGGCACGGCCCTGTTTCGGTACCTGATCGAAACGGACGAGCGGCCGTTTCTAATCAAGAGCTGCGCTCTCAGTCCCGACGGCCTTCTGGCCGCCATCCATTACCAGGCGGGAACCCAGGACCGGGTGCGCCTGATCGAAAAAGGCAGCGAGCCCGGCGAGACTCGCGTTACCGGCGAAGCGGTGTTGCCGGCCATCTATCCCCATCTTTTGCATATGGCGGTGAACAAACACGGCCTGCTGGTGGCCGCGCCCGATTTCACGGGTTTTTTCGACGCGGACGGCGACGCGGTCTGGAATCGTCCGCTCGCTCCGGCGGCAGGACGGGTCTTCCGGCCGGTTTACGCGGATCGTGAATTTTTTGTTTTTGGCGAAAACGCCTTCGTATTTGTTCTGGACGCGAGCGGTCGTATGATCGCCGTGCTGCCCGTCCAGGACCGACGGCGTCCCTATCAAGTTTTACCGGGGCCGGAGGAGGGCGCGTTCGTACTCCAGGCCGAGCCGGGCCTGCATGTGTATCGTTTTTCGCCCCGGGTGAAATGAGACGGCGCGCGGCGAAAGGCTCCGGCGCGCTTATTCCATCACCGGAGCGGTACCCTGGCGCGGCAAAAAAAAAGCCCCCCCGTTGCCGGGGAGGCTTTTCGCGGGAAGGCAGGTCAGGGATCAGTACTGATTCCCGCGTTCCAGGTGTTCGAGAAGGTTGTTGTTGAAATCATTCCCGTCTTTCGTGGAATATCCGTCCACCAGGCGGAACAGGCGGAAGAAGTTATCCAGTAATTTCAGATAAAACTTCTGTTTGAATTCAATGCGGTGCGGGTAGTTGGCGGAATTTTGCATGGTTCCCAGCACGGTGACCACGGCCGGTTTCTGGTTGTAACGGTGCAGAATTACCACGTCATCGCTGTTTTCATCAGCCGGCGATGGATCGATGATCAGTTGCACGTTGCGGCTGGCTTCCTGAAAGTTGTCGTCCACGACCCGGGTTATGGCCATTTCCAGATTGAAACGGCGCTCCTGATCCGGGCCCACGTCCCCGGGCTGAAAATACAGGGCGATGCTCTTACGACGCGAACCGATGGCGATGCGTTCCTGGTTGATGACTTCATACAGAAAATCGAATTTAGTGAGTTCGATCCCGTCCAGATCCGGAAAACGAATCTCCGTAGCGTTCACACCCACCGCCTTGGCGACGGCCACCTTTTCATTCACTTCGGCCATCAGGCGTTTGGTTTCACCGATGCCGACCATGTTGAATTCGTCCCCGTTGTGAACGAAGCGGACGTAGGTATTGTGCGGCGTATAGTCGACATCCCGGTGCGTGTAATCGAAATTTAACCGGTCGACGTTCTCTTCCCGGAACGCGTTCAGGCGATCCTGGCGGACCATTTCGACCAGATGGCCGAACGCGGCCAGGCGTTTGTACACGTCCGAGATATTTTTGTCCTGGATGTCCTCGGTTTTCTGGAGATCGGGAAAGGACCCGGCCTCGACTTTTCTGTTGATCTTTAATTGCTGCGCGGAGAGTTCACCGGCCACAATGGCGGTCAACAATACGAAGGCTCCCATCCATTGGAACGTCTTAACGGTTTTCATACATGCCATCCCTGTCTAAGTATAGGCGTTAGTGGTATTCCCTTTCATTATTGGTTCACGGGTGACAGGAATTAACAACCTGGACAAAAAAATGTCGAGAAAAAATCGATTTTTTGCCGAAGAGCGACCCGGCCCGGAAAGAGCCCGATCCGGCCAGAAAAGCCGGAGGGGCGCGGTTCGACCCGTATAGTTTACCTGGGGGCGGTTGGTTCAGCCGGTTTTTCCGCCGCCGGGTTGGGAACGGGCCGATTTTCGGGCAGCGCGCCGGGAGTTAACTCAGTATTTTCGGCCGGCCCGGTTTTTAACTCCGGCCCCACATCCGAAAAGGCCACCGCCGCGATGATCGAGAGGAGAAAAAAGGCGAACGCGCCCCACCATGAAGCCCTGGTGATTACGTCCATCGTGGAAGACCCGAACGCGGACCCGGACCCGCCTCCGCCCAGGACTCCAAGGCCGCCACCCTTTCCGGATTGAATCAGAATCAGGAAAATCAATACGGTGCAACACAGAAAAAACAGTACCATGATAACAATTTGCAAAACCTGCATGCTTGAACTCCTTTACATTTCCCTGCGCGGGTAAAATTTCATTGTATGGTTCCGGGATCAAACACCCCGGGATTCGAGCGCCTGCACACCAGGCAGGGGGCTGCCGAGCAATAATTCGCAGGCCGCGCGACTGGACTGGCTGACGTGGGACATTTGATCCGTCAGGGCCAGGCGATCGAGTACTTTCAGGCAACTTTCCCCGGTGACCACGGTGCGGGCTTTCGATTTTTTCAGAATACGGGCGATCTGTTCGGTTCCTTTCGCGAAGGTTTCGAATTCGACGACGCCCAGCGGACCGTACCAGAACACTGTGCCCGATTTTTTAATGACTTTTTCAAAGAGGGAAAGCGTCTTCGGCCCGATGTCCATGGCCTGCCACCGGTCAGGAATATCCGCTCGTTGTTTGGTTTTTGCCTGGCGCGAAAATTGTTCGGCCACGACATGATCGACCGGCAACTGGTAGCGGGTTTCCGCCATTTCCGCGCGTTCCAGCGTTTGAAACGCGTCCACCTGAAAATCGCCTTCAAAAACCGAATTGCCGATGGGTACGGCCCGCGATTTCAAAAAGGTATACGCGATGCCGCCGCCAATCAGAAGCGTGTCGATCGCTTCGAGCGATTTGCGAATGATTTTGATCTTTCGGGCGATATCAACCCCGCCCACGATCATGGTGTACGGTTTCTGGTTCGATTTGAATAAATTGCGGAATGTGTCCACTTCCCGGAACAGTACCAGCCCGGAACAGGCGGTGATCAAACGCGGCAGAGCGACGGTGGAGGCGTACGGTGAGAGACAGGCGTGAAAGGAATCGTTTACCAGGACGTCCACGAAACCGGCCAGCATTTTCGCGAAGCCGCCGTCCCCGCTGGATTCTTCCGGATAGTTCTGTAAATTATCAAGAAGGGTAATCCCGCCCGCCGGCAGGGACCGCAGACGCTGTTTATTTTCACCGGTGAAGGGATCGAATATGATGCGCACCTGCTGGTTGGTGCGCTGTTCCAGTTCCCGGGCGATGTTTTCGAGTAGAGCGTGGTTGCTCTCTTCGTTTAATTGCAGGCCGAGGTGGGTGCCGACCAGGACGGCCGCGCCCCGGTTCAGGAGCAGTTCAATCGTTGGAATCAGCGCCGCGACGCGCAGGGGATCGACCTGGCGCGCTTCCGGAGCCTTGAAATCCGCGACCAGGAGGACCCTTTTATTTTTTACGTCACAACTTTCAAGCCGGGGAAGGGGCATAGACTGCGTACTATTATAGAACAAACCTTTCTACCGTATTTTCACCGGGGTATCTATCGGGAAGCGTTTTTTCGGGCCCGAAGGCCCTTGATGGTCCGGAGGGTGCCGAAAATCGAAAAAGAATATCTTGACACTGCGCCATAATTCAGCAAGGACGGGTCGGACGTTCCACTATATAAAGTCGAACGGTACCAAAAAGAATTCCGTCCAATATTTTGTTATGATTCCCGAGTTTCACCATTCCCGGAAAAAGGGCCGGGCCCTGATTGTGGAAGGGGGGGGCATGCGCGGTTCGTTCGCTGGCGGTGTTCTGGCCAGCATGGGCTCGCTGTACCCCGCCAACAATTTCGATCTGGTCGTGGGTGTTTCCGCCGGGAGCTGCGACGCGGCGTACTATGTAACGCTTTTGAACCATGGAACTCTTTCAGCCCAGATCACGTCAACGCTGAACATCTGGCGCCACGAACTCGTGGGCAGTAAACTGATCAACTTTCTGAATCCCCTGCGCGGTAAATCCTTCCTGGACCAGGAATACCTGGTGGACAAGCTCTTCGGCAGCAAATACCGACTGCCGCGCGAACGCCTGGACGATCCCAAAACCACGCCCCTGTACGTCGTGGTCAGCAATTTGAAAACAATGCTGCCGGAGTACATCCGCGCCACCAACGCCAATCTGCACCAATTGCTAAAAGCCGCCACTTCGCTGCCGATCGCCACGCGCGGACGGCGTTCCCTGGGTGATCATAAATACACCGACGGCGGGATCCTGGACCCGATTCCCGTGGAGGCGGTACTCGCCGCCGGGTACCGGAAGCTTACGGTGATCCTGAATCGCCCGCTGGAGTACCGTTCAGAACCGGTGTCCCGTCTGATCGGACTGCTGGGGTTTCCCTGGAATCGGGACATTCGCCACGAACTCAATCGCAAGCATCACCTGCGTTACAATAACGCGATGGAAATTCTCAACGATCCGCCCGGGGACCTGGAGCTGACCGTTATCAGTCCCGAAAAAAACACCCCGGCGGGAATGCTGAGCAGGGGCGAAAAGTTGATCAATATGAACATCGATCTGGGGATCGAAGCCGGATACCGGGCCTTCGCGGACCGGGTCAAGGCCAAAAAGAAAGCCTTCCAGCAGCACTTCGCGGATATTCGCGAAAAATATCTTTAAATTTAGCGTTCGCGACCCGCGGACGATTCCCCGAATTTGATGCCGAGAACGCGCCGCCAGGTCCGGCCATCGCGGTCGGTGACCTTGCTGTAGACCAGGCCCTTGAGGATGCTCGTCTTCCGGTACCGGTTTTCGGTTTCGTACTGGTGCTGCCAGAGTAAATTCCAGAATACCCCGTGCGAGTGGTAGCCCCGTTCGTTTTCCTGTTCGCCCAGGTACGCGAGACCCAGCCCGGCCAGGGCGATCCCGTTGCGTTCGCGGCGGTCGTAGTAGCGAAACCAGGCCAGGCCAAGGCCGGCGATTTCCATTTCGTATGACGGCGTCGTGCGGTCGTACCAGCCCACGGGACCCAGAATCGAAAACGTCCGGCTGTCGCCTTCGCGGTCGTAGTACCAGAAGGGAACGAAGCTGTTATGGGCGTCCTCGTTCTGGCGACTGGTGATCCACCACAGGACGTTACGATCGTAGTCGCGATCGTTCCGGTAGCGCACCCCGTACAGGCCGCGGTACAGGAGCGAAAATCTATATTCATCTTTGCTCTGCGACGTGGCGACGGCGCCGAACAGAAAACGCGTGGCCCGGTACTTTTCGCGGTCGTCTTCCTCCGTATCGTACAGGTACATAAAATTGCGGCGACGGTATTCGGGTGTCGTCCTGAAATAGACCCCGGGCAGCACGAAACGCGTGGAAGAACGGGTTTCGTAATCGTCGTGCGCGTAGTACGGCAGAATCCAGCTGGTTTCGCGCAGGGCGCGACCGGCCAGTTCTTCGGAGCTTTCGTAGTAGAAGGGCAGGAACATGCGCGTCGTTTCCCGGGAATAGATGGGGCGCCCGGTTTCGCGATTCGCTCCGGCCGTTTCCAGCCGGTCGCTCGTGTATACCAGCGGAAACAGAGTGATAAAAAATTTGTTCCTGTACGATCCGTCCGCGCGATTCTCCCGGTTCCAGTAATACAGGAGACTCAGATGGGTCGTTTCGGACGCGATCGTCGTGCCGCTCTTTGACCACTGATTGTTGTAATACGCCAGAGGAAACACCCACCAGCTGCGTCGTTGTTCCTGGTTTTCGTTTTCATCGGGTTTTTCTTGCTGCAAGCTCGCGTAACCGAACAGGGGAAACAGGCGCGCTTCGAAGCAGTCCGGCCCGTACAACACTTTGCCGAGCGACCAGAGCGTGGAATGGCTCGTTGTGTCGATAGAACGGTTATTTTCATAATGATACAAAATACCCATGAGCACGTTGTGCGTCGTGGTGCTCTGTTCCACATTCCCATAGTACAGGATGGGGATGAACGGCACCCAGAGATTCCAGGTGGTTCTCATGCCGGGCGCTGAGTACGAATCGTAATCGAACAAAATGTTCCAGTGATTCGATTCCGAACGCGCGTCCTGGCCCGCTCCCGATTCCACGCCGCGGTAATGATAGAGCAGCAGGAGCGGGATCCAGCGATTGGTTTCCGAGTAAAAGTTGCCTTCCCCGGGTTTGCCGCTGACCTGGGATGTTCCGTAATAGAAAGGCAGCAGCGCCGTGCGACCCGACCCCGGTTCGCTGCTGCTGCCGACCAGGCCGAGGATCGACCAGGACGAACTTTCGGGCGTACTGTGCGCGTAGTAACCGAGCAAAAAAAACGTGCTGTCGCGCTGGATTTCAGCGGGCTTCGCGGCGCCCACGGGCCGCGATTCGAAGACGCGCCGGTAATACAGGGGCAGGCCGTAGGTGGTTGATTCGGTTTCGATTCGAGTTCGACCGGTCTGTGGATCTTTATTCAGATTCGACCCGGTGCTGTGCCAGTGCACGGGCGACCAGCTCAGCGAATCTTCCAGCTCTCCGCCGCCTTCGACCGGAGTCGTGGTCGTGCGCGAGTAATAGATGGGAAAGAACAGGCGTTTTGTGGTTTTTTTGTCCTCCGTTTCGCGGTTGTAATAATAAAACGGTATGACGTACGATCCGTTCGCGTCCGGTCCCGAACTCCAGCCGGCCAGGCCGAAGAGGTAATGATGTTCGCGCAGTTTTTTTTCGGCGTCGTAGGAACTGATCCAGGTGTAGAGCGGGTAGACGTTCGTATACGATTCGCCCTCGCTCTGGTGTGCGTAAAATGGTAAAAGTAAAATTCCAGCGAAAAAGTAGCGTGTGCCTTCGGATTTGTAGTTTAGATAAAAGCCGGGGACGGTCGTGATGCCTTCGCTGTTGTCCTCGTGCCAGGTGAACCAGTAGAGCGGCAGGATGCGCACATGGTTGACCCCGTCCGCTTTTTTGTGCGCGGCCAGGCCGAAGAGGGCGGACCAGCCCCAGTAGTCGCGGTACTCGTCTTTGTTCCAGACGAATTTCCGTTCAAGGCGGGGGGGCGCGGGCGGCCTGGTTCGGGCGCGCTCCTGTTCGGCTTTTTCGGCCAGTTTTTCCGTGGTTTCGCGGGCGACGGCGGGCGTGGTCTGATTTTTCAGAAAATCTGGCGCCAGAAAGGAAACCCGTTTTTCGAAACTGAACAGATTGAAGAAGACCGCCAGCTCCGTGTCAAAGTACCAGGAATCGCCTTTCACGCCGAAGCTCAGGTCCGGACTGAGCGGGCCGAACTGCTGGTTGAGCGAAACGCCCAGAATGAACCGGTAATATTCGTCCTCATCCTCGTATTCGTATTTATAGGGGATGATGATTTCGCGGCGTTTTATACCTTCCCGCGATTTGAAGACGATCGGGAAAAAAATCGTCCGCGACCGTTGTTCGCTGTCGTCGTGGCTGGAGTAATAGTTCAGGAGATAAAAAGTCTCGCGGTCTTTCTCCCAGGAATGATAAAACGGCGGCAGGAAACCGAACGAGACGCCGCGGGTCGGGTCGGTCGATGACAGACGGTGGTAAAAGGGAAACGCGTGGAGGTATCCGCCCGGTTCGTAGGACTGCCAGTATAAGGGCATGAACCAGAACGTTTTGAGTTTGCCGTCTTTCCCGCGTTCCCAGACCGTATTCAGTACGCGCCGATAGCTGCCTTCCGCGCTGCTTTCCTCGGACGAATACAGGATGGGCAGGAGGGGCACTTTCAGTGAAGCGGTGTAAGTCGTTTTGCCCTTCGACACTTCCTGCTCGCGTTTGCTGTACCAGAGCGGGTTGATCACGGTGCTGGAACCGCGCGCCTCGTCTTTTTCCGGATCGTTGAAGTCCTGGCTCCATGAAAAGTACAGGGGCCAGACGTGCCTGGATCGTTCGCCGGTCCGCGCGTTCACGCTACGCTGGTACAGTCCGATCAGTTCGCTTTCAGTCTTCGCGTCCGGATCGCCGCTGAAAAAGTAAAATGGAATCACCCACTGGCGGAGCGTGCGTCCCTTCGCGTCAGTCTTGCGATCATACACCAGCGCGACATTTGTGTGCGTGTACTCCTTCGTTTGCTTGCGATAATAAACGGGCAGAACCGGCGGAAACAGGCCAAAGGCGCGCGTGGAAATATGGTCGGCCTGCGGGTCGTGCGCCGTGTAACTGTACGAAACCCAGGACCAGTGGCGATCGTACTCCGCCGACTTTTTATTATAAACCACCGGGATAAACAGCAGATTGTACGAGGAAACCGTTTCGATCGGTTCGATATTTTCGGCGGTTTGATCGCGCGCCGATTTCGCCGGTACGGGATAGACCTTTTTCGAATATGTAAACGGAGTGATCCGCGTTTCGCGCCGGACATCGCCATACCTGCCAGTTTGATTCGTCGCGCCCGGTACATAGTCGGTCGAAATTGTTCGACCTGAATAGTAACCCCAGGTTAAAAAGTAACGGTCGCTCTCGTCACCCCCGCTCAGGTACAGCGGCGAATAAGTATATCCGTCCGGACCCGCCTTAAAAAAATAAAACGGGATGACGAAGAGGCGGCGCAGACCCCCGCTCCGGTTCGTCTTCCAGTCGATCAGGTACAATAAATTACGATGGGTTTCCTCCGGCGTACTCCAGGCGAAATACACCGGGAGCAGGGGCGCGAAAAACGTGGAAGTCCTGCCGGCCTTCGATTCGTCTTCCTCCAGATAATGGAACCAGGACCAGCTCAGATGCCCGCGGACGCCGTCGGGACCCGCATTGTTGCGTATGTAATAAAAGGGGATCAGGCCGCTGTACCGTTCGTCGCGGCTGGTATCCCCGCCCCGGACGTACACGGGAAACGGAATGAGCGGCCAGAACGCGGTGTAGGTGCGCGTTCCTTCGACCTTATTATAGTAGAAAGGGCTGAGCGTTTTTTCGCGATTATCGTTCTTCGCCGCCAGGTGATAGTAAAACGGAAAGAAGCGCGTGGACCGGTAGCGCGGATAGTCGACGTGCCGGTAGAGCCAGAAGAACTGGCGGGAGTAGTGACCGGGCCAGTTTTCAACCTCCACGAAGAAGGCGTTCACATCGTACTTTTCCTCTTTTTCGCTGCCGAAGATATCCCGGTCCGTTTCGAACAGATCCCGCC
>CAZVZS010000025.1:3573-71039 GCA_964631535.1 uncultured Leptospiraceae bacterium | reverse complement strand
GTCCACGTGGACGGCCGCGGCCAGAAACCAGGCCGCGTAAAAAAACAGCAGGCCCCCCGCGCCGCGCCGGATAACGCCCGGCAGACTCGAAAATGGTTTTACAGCACGAAGCGGCGGACGATTCGTGGACGGGGAGCCTTCCCCGGCGGATGTTCTATCTTCCGTATCGTATTGCATGTCCGAAGAAAATGTCTTACAGCTCGAACTCGAAAAGCTGGACATCCCTGCTTTAAAACGAGTCGCCCAGGTCTGGAATATTCAAAAACTCGGCAAAGACAAAAAGGCGATCGTCAAAAGTCTCACCGCCGCCATGAACGATGCCTTTTATGTCCGGGGCATCCTCGAAAAACTGAGCGCGACTCAGGTCGTAATTTATACCTCCATCCTTAAAAGTAAGAAGAATATCCTTACCCTGGGAGAAATTTCGCGAAAAATTAATTTGCCCCCGGTCAACACTGAAATGGAACTGGGGGTCCTCAAACGGTACTTCCTGGTGTACCAGCGCAAGAACCGCGAACGGCTGACCAACAACCTCGATAAATACTACTATTACCCCGAATCGGGCGCCGTCGTTCGAATGGAAACGAACGAAAAGGGTGAGAAATTCCGCACCAATCTGGCGAAAACGCTCGAAGCGCGGGATGCCGTGCCGGACGCCTGGGCCCGGGCTCTCGGCCAGAAAAAAGGCGCAGTAAAGAATTTCAACCCCGCCCTGCTCGCGAAAACCACCACCGACGAGGTCCTCGAAAAGGTAGTGGCCTCTCTGCCCGAAACCGAACGCGAGCTCTTGCTGGAATGTTTTCTCCAGGGCGGCGTGCTGGAAATCTCCCGGGCACGGGAATTGATCGCCGCCAAAAAGGGAAAATGGGAAGATACGCTTCGGAAGATGAACCTGCTGGCCCTGTTACAGGACGATTATTACATCGATGAAAAGTTCGTGCGTGTTCTGACGATGCCGGTGGAAGTTTTCGCGCATCTGCAAACCCATCCGCTGCTGCCGATCCAGAAAAAGGGCACGAAAAAGCGCCAGGAAAAAGTGACGGGTAACGACCTGGACTTTTTTCTGAACTTGAAGAAGATGATCGTTTATGTCAGTCGCAAGGGGCTGAACCTGGCCAAATCGGGCAAACTCAAACAGATCGACCTCAAGGAAACCGAAAATCGCCTGCTGCGTCCTGACATCGGACTTTTTATCGAAAAAAGCGAAATTTATCAGATAGAACTTTTACTGCCGGTCATGCGCCTGCTGGACATCGTGCGCGTGAAACGCGACGATATTGTACTGCGAAACGATTTCGATAAAATCCTGGAACAGGATCCGTTCCGGCTGATGCAGACCGTGATCACGGAAATCGCCGAAGCGCGTAACCGCCGCATCCAGTACGAGGACGTCTTCGAACCGCTGTACGTTCCGTTTTATAAAAAAGAAATTCTGGACGAGTGCGTCGCGCACATCATGAAAAAACAGAAAATTCTGTACTTCGTGATCATCGCCACGATGGTGCGCGAAAAGCTGGTGATGGCCAAAAGTTTCAAAATCAAAAACTTTCAACAGGAACTGGCCGACCTCCGCAAAGAGCTGACCAGCGCTCTGTTTTATTTGCAGCTCCTGGGTCTGGTCTCCGTGGAATACCCGGACCGGCAGGCGCAAATTTCCGCGCTGGGCCTGCATCACTTCAAGGGCCAGCCCCTGAAGCGCGACGACGAAAAAGGCGCGATCATCATCAACCCGGACATGAGCCTCATCGCCATTCCGGAAAAACTTTCCCTGCGTGGCCTGTACATCCTGAAATCGTTCTGCGAACTCAAGAGCCACGACAATATCTACACCTTTCAGATCACCCGCGAGTCCTTCCAGGAAGGTATTTTGCTGAAAAACGACGTCAAGGAATTCGTCGACTTGCTACGGACGACCTCGAAAAACGAACTCAGCCAGAATTTATTATTCTCGATCGAGGACTGGTCGAATTCGCTGCCGCTGGTAACGATCACCGACGAATGTGTGGTAGTCCAGACCCAGGATTCCCGGCACATGGAACTGCTGCTGGGCCAGATTTCCGGGAAAAAAATTGTAGTCGAAAAAATCAGCCCCACGACCATCCTGATCGACGGCGAAAAAATCCCCGAAGCGATTGCCTACGCCGAAAAACTTAACCTGATCGTTCGCCTGATCCGCTGAGAACGCGGGAGCGAACAAAACGGACGCTCCGCATGTACCCGAATCGAACCATCCTCCTCCTGGTGTACCTGGCGGCCGCCGGCCTCACCGCCTGCGATCCCGGCACCGAAGCGCGCGAACTGAAGGTGGGCGAGGTGACTGTGACCGAAAACCCAGCACGACCACCGAAAGAGTTGATCGAACACTTCCACTACCCGCGCGGTCGCCTGGTACTTTCGAGCGTGTACATGGCCGGCAGTTTTCTGGCCACGCCGGAGGGCGCGCTTTTTTACGAGACGGACGAACCGTCCGAACAGGTGATCCAGTATTACGCCGAAAAAATCAAAGAACAGGACTGGACCGTCATCCAGACGATCGATCGCCCGGCGGAAAAATTGATCATGGCCGAATCACGTTTTCGCAAGATTGTGACCGTGGTTGCCCGCGGGGCCGGTCCCACGCAGATCAAAGTGTATTTCAAACGCAGCGATAGCGAGTAGTCCCTTCCCCTCCCCGGTATGAAAAAAAAGACGACCAGGACCAGACGCGGCCCGGAGTTAAAACAGCAGTCGGTGCCGGAGATCGCCGCGCGGGCAACGCCGCAACCCGGGCCACGCCCGGAGCCGGCCGATTTGTTCGACGAACCGCCCGTCAAAATTCGTACGATCAAAAAAGAAACGATTCTGCCGTACCTGGCGACTCTGTTGCTGGTCGGCGCCGGTTTCCTCGTCTTTCTCGTGTATCGTTCGTACGCCTGGCCGATTTTTATCGCCGTGCTTTTTTTCGTCATCTTCGATCCCCTGCACCGCCGGTTTTTGAAAATGTTTCGCGGGAAGCGCAACCTGTCGGCGGGAGCGACCACGGCGCTGGTCGTGTTGATACTCTTCGGCCCGGTGTATTTTCTGGTACGCCAGCTTGTACTGGAAATGATCGATCTGGCCTATCGCATTCGCGATCTGATCGCCAGCGATCAAATCTTTTACAGCGCGCAAAACTTCCCATGGCTGACCGATTTCGTCACCTCCGAGCCCTTTTTCTGGGTCCGTATTCAAAACATCGTGGCCGGTCTGGCGGACGACTACATTTCGTACCTGGACCCCGAACGCGTGGGGTCGTTTCTCGGCAACGCGACTTCGTTGTTGATCGGGTCTCTGAATCTGACCCTGACTATTTTCGGCAACATCGTGCTGGGAATTCTTCTGTTGTATTTTTTGTTCAGCGAAGGCCCGAATTTTCACGCGTTTCTGGCGCGCAATCTGCCGTTTCCAAAAGAAATCACCGATCGTTTCGTCTGGCGGATGCGGGAGATCGTTACCGCCGTCGTGCGCGGAAATATTTTTATTTCGATTTTGCAGGGAACCGCGCTGTCAGTCGGATTCGCCATCTGCGGCATTCCGAACGTGGTCCTGTGGGGACTCATCGCCGCGTTCTTTTCGCTCGTGCCGGTGGTGGGAACGGCCGTGCTCTGGTTGCCGGGCGCGCTGTACCTTGCCGCGGGCGAAGGCAGCTACGGCCTGGCGCTCTTCCTTTCGATTTACGGACAGGGCATGTACCTCCTGCTGGAAAACATCGTCAAACCGCTCATCCTCGATAAAAAACTCGGGATGCATCCCGTGCTTCTCTTCCTGGCGGTAATCGGCGGTCTGGCCGAATTCGGGATCACGGGTGTCATCCTTGGACCGCTCTTCGTGACCCTGTTCATGACGATCTGGAGCATCTATCATATCTGGGAACCCGAAAAGCGCGCGGGCAACGGACAGGACGATTCGTCCACGACGGGCCTGCGATGGTAGACTCGAACGCAAGCCCCGGGCCCGAAACCGGTTCGGAATCCGGCGCGGGCGGAGAAATTTTTTCCGTCGCCTGGTTGACCAGAACCATCCGCGACACGCTTCAGTACGAAGAACGCCTCCAGAACATCTGGATCGAAGGCGAAGTGTTCAATCTCACCTACCACAGCAGCGGCCACATTTACTTTTCGCTCAAGGACAACGAGGCCGTGATCAACTGCACGTTTTTTCGCGGCGCGAACCAGCGCTTTCGTCACATTCGCGTGAGCGAGGGCATGAAACTCCTGGCCTGCGGCGGGGTCTCCGTTTACGTACCGCGCGGCAGCTACCAGTTCAACGTAACGCGCATCATGGTCGCCGGGGAAGGCGAACTGCGCGCGCGCATCGAGGAACTGAAAAAAAAACTGTACCGCGAGGGCCTCTTCGATCCCGCGCGAAAAAAACCGCTGCTGTATCTACCCGTCACGATCGGCGTTGCCACCGCTCCCACGGGAGCGGCCATCCAGGACATCATTCGCGTGGCGCGCACCCGCTATCCGCATATCAACATCCTGCTCGCGCCCTGTCTGGTCCAGGGCGACGGAGCCGTGGACAGTATCCGCGGGGCCATCCAGGCGCTTCAGGATCCGCGCTGGGGCGTGGACGTGATCATCGCCGGGCGTGGCGGGGGATCGTTCGAAGACCTGATGGCGTTCAATGAGGAACCGGTCGTGCGCGCGTTCGCCGCGTGCACGGTGCCGATCATCGCGGCGGTAGGCCACGAAATCGATCACCCGCTCGCCGATCTGGCGGCCGACGCGTACGCCCCGACGCCCAGCGCCGCCGCCGAACTGGCCGTTCCCGAGTACGACGCGCTCGCGGACCGGGTGGAGGAAAACGCGCTGCGCCTGCGCATGGGCCTCAAGAATCGCCACCGCACCGCTCGCGAACGATTTCTACGTGTGCTCAAAGCGCGTGTCTTTCAGAATCCGAAAATGGTCCTGGAGCAACCCGCCCAGCGCGTGGATCTGGCCTTCAAGGACCTGCGTACGCGCATGCTCCAACTCGTGCGTGAAAGTTCGTTTCGCCTGAGTCGTTTCGACAAATTGCCCGCTTTATTCGAAAAAAATACCGCGCGTCTTTCGCGTCGATTTTCGCTGGCGACCGAACGTCTCCAGAATTTCTCACCGCTCGGCACCCTGAGTCGCGGATTCGCCGTCGTACGTGACGACCGGCGTAACGTCATCCGCGGCACCGAACAGGTGGCCCCGGGTCAAACGCTCGAAGTGATTCTGTCACGCGGTCGTCTGAACGTAAATGTAACGGAAATTAAGGTTAACCCATGAAAAAATTGAAACATTCACTCCAGGCGAGCAACCGCTATTTTCTACTGGCGACGCTCGCGGCCAGCGCCATTTTATTCAGCGGTTGCGACCCGCGCCTGGCGGTGTACAAACTCATCGTGGGCCAGCAGGAACATTACGTAAATCCGCCGGGGTACGCAGGCAGCGAACTTACGAAACTCGCGGGTCGCGTGTACACGTTTCGCTGGACCTGGTATCGCAACATCGTCATCGATACGGACGAGGGCCTGGTGCTGGTCGATCCGTTCAACGAAGAAGCGGCGGCCGATTTGAAGAAACACCTGGAACGCGAATTTCCAGGCAAGCCCGTGCATACTTTAATTTACACGCACTATCACCTCGATCATACCCTGGGCGGCGCGGTGCTCGCTCCGCGTAATGTCGTCGCGCATGAACTCTGTCCCGGGTACTGGGCCAATCTGCCGGCTGAACGAGCAGCGGGTGTACTGCCGGCCACGAAACTCATTAAAGGCGATCAGACGCTGAAAATCGGCGGGGTCGAAATTCGTCTGGTGTATCTCGGCAAGAGCCACACGGACACCCTGTACGCCGTGTACCTGCCCGCGGAGAAAATTCTGCACACCGCGGACATCGGCCTGATTCGCACGATCCCGCCCCTGGGCGGACCCGACTACTACGTCCCCGGCGCTTTCAAAGCGTACGAAAAATTACTCGCGCTCGATTTCGATACCTACGTGCCCAGCCATTTCGGCATCGGCAAAAAAGACGATCTGCGCGACGCGCAGGGTTTCCTGATCTTCGTGCGCGAACGCTGCCGCGAAGCCATCCGGAAATACGGCAAGGCGAACGGCACCGGCCTGCCCGCCGGCGGCGAAGACCTCCAGGCCGCGTTTGAGCACGTATACGTTCCCCTGGAAGCGAAATACGGCGACTGGCACGGCTTCGATCAGCAGACCCTCATGCTGATCATCAATCATATCGTCGGCGAAGGACTCGGGTTCTAACAGGCTGCTGAAAAAGTCGCCTTGACAGACGATGGCCGGAAGCGATCATTCGCGTATGCGTTTTTTTTCGCCCCTGCTTCTAATCGCCATGCTTTTTTGCGCGAGCGAACCGCCCCCGGCTAAACCCGCCGGTCGGCCAGGCACCGGTAAAGCGGACGATGCGTGCATGCGGCAGTGTATGCGCCAGAACGCCGCGCGAGCGGTTTCAGGCGAACAAATCGAATACGATTGCCGGCTGGATTGCGCGCGTTAACCCGCGTGCACGTAGTTGCGGCTTTCCCGGGCGTCCAGTTCGATGTCGAGGGCGCAGACGAAATCGCGGGTGTTGTTGAACAGTTGACAGCGAATGCGTTCGCCCCGGTGTTTCCGGGCGCGGATCACATCCAGATACAGATAGCCGAACAAATCCTGCCCGTACTCGTAGCGTACGAATGTCCCCGACTTGCGTCCGGTCGTATTTTTTAACACAATTGTGCCCAGGATGGCCGCACCCTGCGGCGGCCGGCAAAAAGTACAAGAAAAAAATCACTTCCCGGTTGAATCCGCGCCCCCCGGCGGGCAGCCTGGTTTACGACCATGTCCGATCAGCGCCTCAAAATCGTCGAACTTTACAACTCGCTCCAGGGAGAAGGTGCGCACATGGGCCTGCCCTGTTTCTTTGTACGCACGGCCGGGTGCGATCTGCGCTGTACATGGTGCGACACGCCTGGCGCCCTGGAGGCGTCAGCCGGCCGCTGGGTCGAGTTCGACGAAATCCTCAGCGCCATCCCGCCCCACGTCCGGCTGGTCCAGCTGACGGGCGGCGAGCCCCTGCTCCAGGGACAGCGCCTCTTCGATCTCTGCGAGCGCCTCGCGGCCCCGCCCCTGGCACGCAAGATTTTGCTCGAAACCGGGGGCCATCGTTCGCTGCGCGAGGTGCCGCCGTACGTGCACATCGTCATGGACTGGAAGCTGCCGGGTTCCGGCGAAGCGCGGCACGATTTCGCGGCGAATATTCAGTTCTTGAAACGCACCGATGAAATCAAATTCGTGATCGCCGACCGGGGCGACTTCGAAACCGCGCTGGAAGCGGTTCGCGCGCACCGCCTGGAAGACGTCTGCGATCTGCTCTTCTCACCCGTCTGGGGCCGGGTATCCCTGCGCGAACTGGCCGACTGGATGCTGGAAGGCCAGGTGCGCGGCCGCCTGCAAACACAGTTGCACAAACACATCTGGGGCCCCGCGGCGACAGGAGTCTGACCTAAATATGGATCCGAAAAACGCGGACGCGATCGTGCTCCTCAGCGGCGGACTCGACTCGACCACCGTCCTGTATCTCATGCTCGAAATGGGCCGCAGGCCGCTGGCGGTTTCGTTCGACTACGGCCAGCGGCACCGGATCGAACTGGAGGCGGCCGCGCGCATCGCCGCCGCGACGAACGCCGCGCATATCGTACTGCGGCTGGACCCGGAGTTGTTCCGGGGCACGGCGCTGGTGGGTGACGCTGTCGCCGTGCCCAAAGATCGCGCGATCGACGATCAGGTCCCGGTGACGTACGTGCCGGCGCGAAATATTTTGTTTCTCGCCCACGCCCTTGCGCTTGCCGAGTCGTACGGAATCCTGAATATCTTTCTGGGCGTGAACGCCCTCGATTACTCGGGTTATCCCGACTGCCGGCCGGAATTCATCGCCGCGTTCGAGACCATGGCCGGCCTGGGCATGAAGACCGGCCAGGACGGTCGACCGGTGCGCATCCACGCGCCCCTCATTCGCATGTCCAAGGCCGACATCGTGCGCGAAGGGTTGCGCCTCGGAATCGATTACGCGCAAACGATAAGTTGTTACGATCCAGGCGAAAACGGTCGGCCCTGTGGAAGGTGCGACTCGTGCGTTCTGCGCGCGAAAGGTTTCGCGGAAGCGGGGGCCGTCGATCCGCGGCCCTGAGCGCTGTTCCTGAAGGGCCCGCCAATCGTGCTTGACAGGGCCTCACGCCGGGAACATCGACGCGCATGGAACAGCAGCCCGCTCGCGTGCTCGGGGTGATTCCCGCGCGGTTTGGATCGACCCGTTTTCCGGCCAAGGTACTCGCGCCCCTCGGCGGTCGCCCCATGATCCAGTGGGTGCATGCGGCGGCGCTGGCCTGTCGCGAAATTGATACCGTCGTGGTGGCCACCGATGACGAACGCGTGCACGACGCCGTGCGTGGTTTTGGCGGCCAGGCGATCATGACCGCTTCCGATCACGCGACGGGAACGGATCGTCTCGTGGAAGTCGCCCGCGCGCTGCCGGATTTCAACCTGGTCGTGAACATCCAGGGCGACGAACCCGGCATCGAGCCGGATTTGATCGACGGCGTGGTGCGTCTGAAACGCGAACGTCCGGAGTACGCGGTGACCACCGCGGCGCGGCCGTTCCATATAGACGAGGACCCGCGCGACGCGAACCGCGTCAAGGTCGTGCTTTCGCGCGGCGGGCGCGCCCTGTATTTTTCGCGTTCGCTGATTCCCTTTCCGCGCAACCCGCCAGGGCCGCCCGTCTATCTGCACCTTGGAATTTACGCGTACCACCGGGAATTTCTGCTGGGATTCCCTGGCCTGCCCGCTTCCCCGCTGGAGCGGGCCGAGTCCCTGGAACAACTGCGCGTGCTGGAAAACGACGCGGCGATCGGGGTGTTCCTGGTGCCGGACTCGCTGCCCGGGGTCGATACGCCGGCCGATCTGGAACGGATGGCCCGTTTGCTCACCGAACGCGGTCGGATCGCCACGAGTCGATCTTGAGTCGTTCGAAAATTTTTTTCGCGCTGGATTCGCGGATTTTTTTGTTTTTTTTACGCGTTCCGATTAAACTTTTTTTGACAGGCTGCTTCCCGTTTGCCAGACTTCGGTCATCGCCCCAGGGGGGCTCAACGTTATGTCGCCTGTAAAAAAATCGTCTGTGTTACTTCTATCGGCCGGACTGCTGACCCTGTTCTTTTCGGAGGCGTCCGCTCTGGAAAACCAGGGCCTGGCGTACTTACGATTTTTTCAAATTCCAATCGCCATTCGCAATTTGACGGATCTGAATCAGGAACGCGTCGTCTTCCACAGTTTTAACGTGACCGATGATAACGGCCGGTGGATTCATTCTTCATCGCCTGATATGGACAACTCGCTTTCGACTCTGCTCGTGATTCGGAACGATCGAATTTATATTCTGCGCGACGGATACGAAAACCCGGAGATCTTACAGGAAGCGAAGAAGGGTTTCTGGGTGGACGAACTCGCCTGGCAAAATCAGAAAATAATGATTCGTAAATTCCAGGATTTACGGGCCGACCTCCTCCGATACCAGGAACAGGGCGGCCCCGGTCATCCCCAGACGAGGCAGGCGGACCGTAACATCGATCTGTTCCTGGAGGAATACGACCAGGAATACGGTTCCCTGGTTCGTCGCCACGAAATCGAACAACGCAAACTGTACAGTCACCGGATCAATTTCGGCACGTCCTCCCAGGAATTTATCGCCCAGAAAAAAGTTCTGGACCTGGTGGCCACGAAAGTAACGGAACGAAACAAAAATTTGCGTGAATCCCTGGCCAGCCTGGGAGAAACGCACGCGGAGGCCGCGCCGGGAACGCCGGAGGCGAAACCCTCCATCGACATCGTTCAGCGCCCCCCGGCCTTCGAACTGCAATCCTTTTACATCAATTCCGTGGACGGCGTGCCGGACTACGTCCAGGTGGGGCATCGAAACGGCATCGTACCGGACCTGGAACGACTGGATTCGAACGAACGCAAATGGGTTTCGGAAAACTTCACGGAGTTTTACAAAACCGTGCGCGACGCCCATCTGAAACGTTATATCAATCAATACAAAGATTTGATTTCCAAACCGACGCTTTACAACGCGCGCGTGGAAGTGTCCCGGCACGTCCTGTTAAAGAATTTTCTGGATGGAGAACGGGCGGACCGCAAACAGACCGCGGTAGACCCCGGGCTGGCAGCGGAAGGGAACATCACCGAAGTTAAAGAAACTAAACCGGCCGCGGAGGGCCGGCCCGCCAAAAAAACGGTCGAGTTTCTGCGCGTGGACGTTCTGGCCGGCGACGGAACGCGGTACACGGCCATTGACGCCAACGGAGACGGGAAGACGGAAAGTTTTCTGGTTAACGAAGCCGGTGGCTTTCACTGGGGCACCGAAAAAGCGGCCAATGTCATTTCGATCTTCAACAACCGCGAAAGCGAAGTCGAAAAACTGATCGGGGACCTGGTGGCCTTCGCCCGGCGCGGCGGTGACGAATCGGAGATGCAACTCGTCGAAAAAAAGGGTGAAATCCAGAAGTCGATCGTGGATTGTATCTCCCAGGAAGAAAATATCAGTCGCGTCTCGTTCAAAGTCAATAAGGACCAGCCGGTATCCTGTAAACCGGACCGCTGACCCGAGCGCGAGCACCAGGCCATGGCGGAATACCGTGAAACTCTGATGGAGTTGTTTCAGCGCATCCGCGAAATCAACGAAAACTTAAAACTCGAAAATCCGGTTCCGACCGGCGAAGAACTCCTCCGTAACCTCGCGAGTGATATCGTTTCCGATAAAAAAGTTATAAAAGACTATCTGAACGTCCTCACCGAAAGCCATTTTCTCTTCCCGATTTCCATGGTGGAATCGGACGAGAACATGATGATCGACGGGATTACGGGCTACGTCGTGGCCGAGGTCGGCATCGTCAGCAAGCTGAAGGAGAAGTACAAAACCCTGCTGGAAGGCGCGTACGAACACCAGTTTTACCAGCGCAAACACTACGTACACATCCTCCGCGAATTGATCACAGAATCGCGCCGATTTAACAACACACCCCTGGGCCGCTGTTTGAACGTCGCCCATATGCTCGAACAATTCGCGCAAATTTTCGCCGGCGAATTCAACGAGTACAGCGAATCATGGAAAAACAATCGCCTGGAAGAAGTGCTCTCGGCGCGCGAGTACGCGAAAAAAGGAAAACCGGAAAACGCGTCGGCGGGCGGGCCGGACGCTGAGCCTGCCTCACCTCCCCCTCTGGAAAATGAATTCGGTGTCGACCCTGGCGGGATGATCGAGGAAATCGAAGGCGCGCCCGCCGGTGAGGATTTCGATCTGGACGAATTCCAGGCGCCGGCCGCGCCAGCGCGAAGCGCGCCGACCTCCACAATCAACAAACAACCGGTGCGCGCGACGGACAATCCGGAGTACATGAAAATCCAGGAGATGAACCGCTCGGGCAACTGGGGGCAGGCCGTCGATAAATACGGCGTGCAGTTTTTACTGCGAATTCATTTTCGAAAGTACGAATTTGAAAAGGTTCGCATGCTGCTCAAGAGCCACAAAATCGCCCGTGAGGAAGATTTACGGTATGTACGCGATACGCTGCGTTTAATGGAAAGTCGCACAGGCCAGGACCCCGAGTTGATCAAACACATGGCGAAAATGACTGAACTGCGGCGCATGGCTCAATTACGCCTCAACCAGATTCATTTATTAAAAAAGAAAACCTGAAAGCTCGCGAAATCACTGTCGGCGGCGGTGAGGTTTGAGGTGAACTCTCAGCCCACCAGGTGCACGTTGTAAGTACAGTATTCGATCCAGCCCAGCGACTCGGCGCGTTTACGCGATATGATGATAGCGGCCGCGCGTTCCGGTTCACGCGGCGCATGGTCCAGTTTCCAGCCCAGTTCTTTCAAGAGGCGATTGCCCTTGATCGAATTGCAGCGCCGGCAGGCGGACACGAGATTTTCCCAGGAATGGAATTCGAAGGGCGGATGGTCACCCATTACTTTTTTCCAGCGTGAACGCGGGACGACATGATCGACGGTGAGTTCGGAGGCGGGAGACTTCTTCTTACAGTAGACGCAGGTGTAATCGTCCCGGACGATTACGTTACGTTTGTTGATGGTCGGCCGCGCACGGGGGATTCGATGGTACCGATAGTGCGAAATAATTCGCGGAACGGGAATCGTCACGGAAGGAGAGCGTAAAACCAGATCGGATTCTTTTACGGGGACGGCCACATCCCGAAAAATGGCGAGAACAGCGTCACGTACTGTGCAGACGGCGATCGGGACCATGCCCGCGTTCAGCACCAGGACGAGGTCATTCACCATACTCAAACCTGTTTCAAAAACCGACACCCATGAAGGTTTGCGCGTTCCGGCCAGGGAATGAATCAATCATCCTTCTTTTCCGAAATCATGGCCACGTCTTTGACGATGTCACCGTCAGCAAGGTTCACGATCCGCACGCCCACGGCCGCCCGTCCGATGATGGGGACTTCCGAGGCTTCCAGTCGAATCGTTGCCCCCATCCGGGACATCACAATTACGTCGTCGTCATTTGACACCGTGCAGATTCCCACGGCAAGCCCGTTTTTGTCGCCGGTTTTGAGGTAGGTCATGCCTTTCCCGCCGCGTCCTTTGGTCGCGAAGTTATCATAATCGACCCGTTTCCCGTACCCCTTTTCCGAAATCACGAACAGAGTCGTATCCGGCCGAATCAGGTCCATGCCCACAATGGCGTCATCCTTAGCAAGGTTCATACCACGCACACCGCCGGCCCCCCGGCCCTGGCTGCGGACCGAGGACGCGTCCATGCGCAGGGCCTGGCCCTGACGGCTCGTCAGGATGATATCCTGCTTGCCGCGTACGAGTTTCACGTCGATCAACTCATCGCCTTTTTTCAGGTTGATGGCGATGATCCCGCCTTTGCGCGCGTTCGCGAACACGTCCAGTTCGGACTTTTTCATCGTGCCGTCGCGGCTGATCATGATCAGCGCGCGCGAATTGTCGAATTCGCGAAAACTGCACAAAGCGGTGATTTTTTCATCCGACGATAAATTGATGATCGCCTTGAGTGATTTGCCGCGCGAATCCTTGTTGGCCACCGGCAGTTCGTGCGCCATCAGCGCGAACACTTTCCCTTTGTTGCTGAACAAAAGCACGGTGTCGTGCGTGTTGACGAGCTTGACGAGTTTGACGATGTCTTCGCGCTTGCCACCGCTTTTGACGCCTTTGCCGCCGCGCCGCTGTCGTTTGAACGTGTCGTGCGGCATCCGCTTGATGAAACCGTCTTCGGTGACCGTGATGACGACTTCCTCGTCCGCGATCAAATCGATCACGTCGAACGAGGCGGATTCGACCGAACCGTGGTCGACCTCGGTTTTACGTTTGCCGGCGCTGGCGTACGTCTTGCGAATTTCGCCCAGTTCGTTCGAGACGATTTCGTACTGCTTCACGTCACTGGCGAGAACTTCGTTCAGTTCCTTGATGGTTGTCTTGAGGCCTTCGAGTTCCTCGACGATTTTTTCCGCTTCAAGGCTCGTCAGTTTCTGGAGCCGCATGTCGAGAATCGCGTTCGCCTGGATTTCGCTCAGGCCGAAGCGGCTCATGAGACCCGAACGCGCCGCGTCCACGGTGCTGGACCCGCGAATGATCTTGATCACTTCGTCGATAAAATCGAGCGCGATCTTCAGGCCTTCCAGTACGTGCGCGCGTTTTTCAGCGCGGTCCAGTTCGAACCTGGCGCGACGAACGACCACTTCCTTGCGGTGCGCGATGTATTCGGTGAGGATCTGTTTGAGGTTGAGCACGCGCGGCTGGCCTTCCACCAGCGCGAGCATGATGATCCCGTAGCTGACCTGGAGCTGCGTCTGTTTGTAAAGCTGGTTGAGCACGACCTGGGTATTGACGTCGCGTTTGAGTTCGATTTCGATGCGCACCCCGTGGCGGTCGGACAGGTCCAGGATGTCGGCGATGCCCTCGATCACCTTGTTGGCTACCAGCTCGCCCATTTTTTCGAGCATGGTTTTTTTGTTCACCTGGTACGGAATTTCCGTAATCACGATGACGTCCCGGCCCTTTTTGTTCTGTTCGATGTCCACCCGGGCGCGGATCCGAAAACTGCCGCGGCCCGTGGTGTAAGCCGAACGCAGGCCCTCCCCGCCGATGATGATGCCGCCCGTCGGAAAGTCAGGGGCCGGCACGATTTTAATCAAATCGTTCAGGGACAGGTCCGGGTTGGCGATCAGAGCGGTCGTCGCGTCGATGATTTCGGAAATATTATGCGGGGGGATGTTCGTGGCCATCCCGACGGCAATGCCCGTCGACCCGTTGACCAGCAGGTTCGGGAAAGCGGCCGGCAGCACGCGCGGTTCTTTGCGCGTATCGTCGAAGTTCGGGTTGTAATCGACCGTGTCCTTGTCGATATCGCGCAGGAGTTCCTCGGCGGCGCGTGAAAGGCGCGCTTCGGTGTACCGATAGGCGGCCGGATTGTCCCCGTCGATATTGCCGAAGTTGCCCTGCGGGTCGATCAGGGGCACGCGCATGGAAAAATCCTGGGCCATGCGCACCAGCGCGTCGTACACGGCGGAGTCGCCGTGCGGGTGAAAGTTACCGATGACCTCACCGACGATTTTCGCGCATTTTACGAACGGGCGATCCTGGCGCCAGGCGCGTTCGTGCATGGCGAAAAGAATCCGCCGATGCACCGGCTTGAGTCCGTCGCGCACGTCGGGTAAGGCGCGGCCCACGATCACGCTCATCGCGTAATCGAGGTAAGCTTCTTTCATCTGGTTATCGATCTGGACTTCGACGACCCGTTCACCGCGCGCGAGAGCCGCCTGAAGATCGGTCCGTTCGATGCCTTCTTCGACCGGAATTGTTTCCTGTTCGGGCGGGATTTCGTTCCCTTCGCCGTCCTGATTCTTTTTGCGCGCCATAACACAGGCTGGCCCACGAGGGCGCGGGGGCAACTATTTTACCCCCGCGAGACAGGTTTTCCCTTGTGCCCCCGGCGCGATCCGGAATCCTCAGCGCATGCTCCGGACCGGCGCGATTTTATTTAGCTTCCTGATTTTCACCGCTTGCTCACGTAATTGCTTTTGCCCGCAGCCGGTAACGGAAGTGATTGAGACCGAGCAGGGCCCGGTGCGCGGCGTCCTTGAAAACGACGGCCGGGTGTTCGCGTTTAAGGGCATTCCCTTCGCGGAGACGACCGCCGGTGAAAATCGCTGGAAGCCGCCCGTGCCCAAACAGCCCTGGACAGAACCATTTCCCGCGACAAAATTCGGCCCGCCCTGCCCGCAGTTTACGATTCCGCCGAACACGCCCCTGCCCGGCATCATCGGCGCTGAAAACTGCCTGAACCTGAATGTCTGGACCCCGGCCGGTATCCGGAACGACGCGGCCCTGCCCGTCCTCGTATATCTGTACGGCGGCGGATTTCTAAACGGCTTCGACGCGATCCCCATGCTCGACGGCGCCTACCTGGCGGAGCAGAACCAGGTCGTGGTCGTCAATCTGAACTATCGCCTGGGGGCGTTCGGTTTCCTGGCGCTAAACGAACTGGACGGCAACTACGGATACATGGATCAGGTGCTCGCCCTCCAGTGGGTGCGCCAGAACATCGCGGCCTTCGGCGGTGATCCGGACCGGGTGACCCTCATCGGCGAAAGCGCGGGGGCCATCGCCACCGGCGTTCATCTCACCGCTGACGCGAGCCAGGGTTTACTGCGCGCGGGGATCATGCTGAGCAACCCGTACGGGGTGCCACTCAAAACGCTCGCTGAAGCGAAAATCCTCGGCGAACAGTTCAGCAAACTCGCCTTCTGCGGCGATGGCGACCGCGTGGCCTGCCTGCGCGCGAAACCGGCCGAAAAAATCGTACTGGCCCAGCAGCTGTACGCCGCTCTGCCGCTGCTCTTCGGCAGCGGACTGGACCTGGCCCTGGTCTGGGGTCCGGCCATCGACGGGACCTTGATCAAGGCCCAGCCCGCCGCCGAAAACATCGACGAACCGATTCTGCTGGGAACGACCGCGGATGAAGGCGCTCTGTTCATCCAGCCCATCCCCGTTTTTATTGGGGCGGGCATGTACCGGGTCGTCCTGGAAAAATTGTTCAGTCCCGCGGCGCGTGATCTCATCCTGGCCCGCTATCCGCCCGAATTTAACAACGCGAATCAGATGACGCGCATCGTCACCGAGTACGCGTTCGCCTGTTCCAATCGATACGTGGCCGGTCGCGCGCGCGGTGAAGTTTTTTTGTACGATTTCACGCACGTCCCGACTTACAATTATCTGCCGGTTCCCGGATGTCATAAAAAAGCCTGTCATTCGTCCGAGCTACCCTTCCTCTTTCACTACAGACCGTTCATCAAGGGCGGCCAGCCGGAACTCGCGTTCGCCGATTCCATCGGGGTTTATTTCACGAATTTCGCGAAAACTGAAAACCCGGGCAAAGGGGCGCCGGTACCGGCCCTCTGGCCGGACTGGAACCCCGGCACGGAACTGCTGGACCTCAATCTAAAATTTTCCACGCAAAACGATCCGCACCGGGAGGCCTGCGCGTTCTGGGATCAGATCGGTTATTACGACCGCAAGGACGTCTGGAAACGGGTGCTCGATCTACGCAAGGTAACTCTTGAAAAACAGGTTCGGGAAATACTGAAACCCTGACCGGCCAGGGCCGGACCGACGGGCACGGGCCACGGGGAATTTCCCATGAACGTGTAAAAAACGCGGGTCGCGCGAAATTCACCCTTTTTTTCCCGGTTTTCATTGACCGGAAAACCCGAAATCGCCCTGATTGAAAAATGTCAGTGGAAAACAGGGGCATCATCATCACCGGAGCGGGGACCGGCATCGGGCGGTTGACCGCGCTGAATCTCGCGCGGGAAGGGTACCGCGTATTCGCCGGCGTCCTGGAAGACCAGGAAGCGGCCACCCTCAAACAGGAAGCGCGCGGATTCCTGGAACCCCTGCGACTGGACGTAACCAGCGCGGCGGACATAGCCGCCGCGCAAAAAAAAGTGCGCGCTGAACTCGGTGCGGACGGCCTCGCGGCCCTGATCAATAACGCGGGCATCGTAGTGCTTTCGCCCGCGGAATTCGTCCCGCTGAAAGATCTGCGCAGTAACATGGAAGTCAATTACTTCGGCCAGGTGGCCATGCTCCAGGCCTTTCTGCCGATGATTCGCGCGAGTAAGGGACGGGTGATTACGGTGGGCTCGATCAGCGCGCATTTCGCCGCGCCGTTCCAAGGCGCGTACGTCGCGTCGAAGGCCGCGCTCAACGGATTCAATCATTCGCTGCGTATGGAGCTCGGACTCTGGGGCATTCCGGTTTCGATCATCGAACCAGGTGGCGTCGCCACGCCGCTCTGGGAATCGACGCAGGCGGCGGCCGAAAAGCGGTTCGATAGCTTATCAAAAGAAGCCCAGGATTTGTATCGCCCGTTCCTCGATTCCGTCCGCGCGGCCGCGGATAAACTGCGCGGTAAACGGGTCCAGCCCGACGAAGTCTACCGGGCCATCCATCACGCTCTGACAGCGCGCCGCCCGAAATCGCGTTACCTGGTGGGATCGGACGCGAAAGCGCAAAACATCATGGCGCGTTTTTTACCCGACCTTTTTCGCGATCGCCTCGTGACCGGATTTCTCGGCCTGCGGAAATAGCAAGCACCGGTCTGATTTATCAGGCCCAAACAATTTGTTATTGTTTTTTTCCCCCCTCCGAAACACCTTCGGCTGCGTGAGGGCACGATCGGTCGTTGTATTCACCCTGGCCCTTGCGGTCACTTGCGCGCCATCGCTTGAAAATCCGCTGGATCCCATCGCCAATCCGCTGCTTTTTTTACTCAACTGCTGCAAGGCGAACACGAATGGGACCCCGGTTTTGCCAGTTTCCGGGGCCATGCTCTGGCTTCGCGGCGACCGCCTGGTCCAGAACAATACAAACAAATGGACCTGGGGCGATCTCTCCGGCAATTATAACGACGCGCAGGGATCGATCGCGGGTCGGGGTTCGGTCAACGGGCAACCCGCGGCTTATTTTTCGCAATCGTCTTCGGAAGTTTTTTCCACGCCGCTGTTTTCAATGGGCCCGTTTACGATTTTCGCGGCCATACAACTTTCCTCTACCGCGACGGCTCAGGGAAACATCTACGAATTCGGCCCTAATATCAATTCCACCGACGGGGAGTACCTGACCAGCGGGAACTCCCTTTCCATCCAGGTCCAGCGCTCGAGCGTGGCCACCGGGAAATTTCACACCAACTCCGCCTGGGCCCGGGACGACGTGGCGCGCGTCGTTTCACATCGTTTCAACGGGAGCCACGCGACACATGATTTACGCATCGACGGAGTCGATCCTGGCCTGACGGACTTCAATACGAGCGATCCTGGCTCGACGGTCATCAGTCGTAACCTTTACATTGGAAATCGCGCGTCGGACCTCAGCCAACCCGTCAAGGGCTCCATCGCCGAAATCGTCGTCTATCCCTCCGCTCTTTCCGACGCGGACCGCCAGACGATCGAATGCTACCTGGGGACACGTTATGGGATCGCCGTGACGGGATGTTGAAGACCGGATCGGTCGCACGGCTGATTTTCCCCTTTTACAATTTCGCTTCGACCGTTTCCACCGAAAGGTCCATCTGTTGCCCCGCCCGTTCCAGCAGCCGTCGGACCGGGCGGTCATGCGGATTGCGCTCGGCGATTTTCTGAAAAATCGCGATCGCCTCCGCGAAATTTCCTTTATACAACAAATCCAGGCCCCGGCGTAATTCCTCGCGCGTTCCCGCTTTCGCCTGGCGAATCGCTTCGGGATCGCGGTCGTACAGTTCGTACACGGAAACGGTTTCTTTTTTACCCTTCACGCGTGTCCGTCCCAGAAAACGCGTTTGAAAACGCGCGGGGTTCTGCAGACGTTCCAGGGTCTGACCGCTGACGATGATCTGGGTATCGAAGGCCTTGGTGAGGCCTTCCAGACGCGAGGCCAGATTCACCGCGTCCGAAATCACCGTACCTTCCATTCGTTTTTCCTCGCCGATCGTACCGAGCATGAGTGTGCCGGAATGAATCCCGATGCCCACCGAAATCGTCTGGAAACCCTGCTGACCGCGGTGCAGGTTGTACCCGTCCACCGCGTCCAGAATCTGATTCGCGGAAACGAGCGCGTCGTCGGGCGATCCAGGATACAGCGCCATGATCGCGTCGCCGATGTATTTGTCCACGAAGCCGTTATTTTCGCGTATAATCGGACCGACTCGTTTCAGGTACGAATTCAAAAAGTTAAAATTTTCGCGCGGAGTCATCGATTCGGACAATTCGGTGAAAGAGCGAATGTCCACGAACAGTACGGTCATCTCCTTCTGCACCTGATCGCCCAGTTTGACCTCCACGATGCTGTCGTGGTCCAGGAAGCGCAGGAATTCGTGCGGGACGAAGCGCCCGTAGGCGATGTTGATGCTGGACAGTTCCAGGTGCACTTTCATGCGCGCGAGCAGCTCGCTGCGCGAAAACGGTTTCGTCAGATAATCGTTGGCGCCTACATGGATGGCCTGCACGAGGTCGTGGGCCTGGTTCTTGGCGGTGAGCATGACGATCGGGAGTTCGTTCGCGGGGTGTTCGCGGCGCAGGCGTTCGCAGACTTCGTACCCCGTCATCTGCGGCATCATGATATCGAGCAGCACGATGTCCGGTACGAATCCGTTTTTCATGATGCTCAGGGCTTCGGAACCGTCCCCGGCCTGCCGGACCGCGCAGTGTTCCATGGACAGAAAATTCATCAGCACCTGCTGGTTCACCGGTTCGTCGTCGACGATCAGAACGCGAATCGCCCCGTTGTGGTTCGGAAGTTCGGAGCGAACCACTCTGGTTTCAACCGCCGTGCCGGAGGCCTCGATGCGATCGTCCTCGGCCTGTTCCCCGTGCGGGCCGCTGAAGGAACCGGTCGTGTTGAGCGTTTGTAGACCGGCCGTGGAAATCGACGAAACTTCCTGCATGATCCGATTCTGCCAGCCCGGCTCCAGTGTTTCCGTGGAAAGGGGCAGCGTGAAAATAAAACTGGAACCCTCGCCGACCGTCGATTCGGCGCGGATGGTTCCGCCGTGCAGTTCGACCAGTTGCCGCGCGTTGGAAAGACCGAGGCCCGTTCCGCCGTATCGACGCGCGGTGGAGGCGTCCGCCTGCTCGAACGCGTTAAAAATCACTTCCAGTTTATCGGCCGGAACTCCGATGCCCGTATCGGCGACGGTGACTTCCATCACAGCGGGCTGTTCGCCCCGCCCGTCCAGAACGCGCGCGGAAACGACGACCGATCCGGACTCGGTGAATTTGATCGCGTTCCCGACCAGGTTGTGCATGATCTGCTGCAGGCGATTTTCGTCGCCCAGTACGGCCGGGAGGTCCGCAGAAACTCCATTGATGAGCTTGAGTTCCTTGCGCCCGATCAGTGGACGCGAAACGGTCAGCACGACCTCGGTGATTTCGCGAATGCCGAGGGATTTTTTCTGGAGCACCAGTTCCATGTTTTTGAGCTTTGAAAAATCCAGAATATCATTTACCAGCGAAAACAGACGTTTGCCCGAATACACGATCATCGAAAGATTCTGTCTGGTGACGTCGTTGACCGGACCTCCCACGCCTTCCACGAGCGACTCGGCCAGGCCGATGATCCCGTTCAGAGGCGTGCGCAATTCGTGCGATGTATTGGCCAGAAATTCGTCCTTGAGTTTGTCGGCCTTCTTGAGGTTCTCCACCGCCAGTTGCTGGTTGCGCAGGGCCTCGGCCTGCGCGCTGGCTTTTTCCGAACGCAGGATGTTGATCCGATCGGCCAGCGCGATGGACAGCAGAATCATCTGCATGGCCCCGCCCACCTGCGCTCCGTACGCGGTAAAGGCGTTGGAAGGCAGAATACCCAGATTGCGCAGGATCAAAAGCACGCCGCCCAGAATCAAAGCGGCGAAAGAAATCAGAAAAAAACGCGCCTGCCGCTGACCGAGAACCAGACAGCGAATGACCACGATCGTATTCAGGAGCAGGCCGTTCATGATGAGCACGTTGACCCAGAGCATATCCAGCTGCCCGACGTCGCGAATCGCGTAGTAACCGAATAAAATGAGCGAAAGGCCAAGCAAAAGGTTCAGGACGTGATTGAGCCAGGGCACCGACTTGCGTGTGTTCAGGAACGACTTCGTGAACAGTATGATCGCGGCCTGGGAACCGGCCGCCAGCACCGCCATACTGCGCGAGTTCCACTCCGAAAAATCGGGCCAGAGATACTGATACGAAAGACCGTTCAGCGTGTAGTTCACGAGCCCGAACGTCAAAATATAAGCCAGGTACCAGAGATAGCTGCTGTCACGGATGGAAAGGTACAGGAAAAGGTTGTAAAACAACATGGCCACCATCAGGCCGTAAAAAACGCCCAGGACGTGATAGTGTTCCACCGACCGATAAAAAAAAGCCGCCGGACTCAGTAGCTCAAGGTCGATGACCATGTTCCCGATTTCGGTGTGGCGCCAGTAGAAGGTCTGCTCCTGGCCCGGAAACAGCGTCAGCCGAAACGCCGCCGTCTTATTCTGGACCTTCCAGTCGGAGAACGGCACCTTCTGGCCGGATTCGCGCGAAAAAAAAGGCGACCATGCGTTCGGCCCGCGCGCGAAAAACTCCACGCTGTACGCGTTTTCGTTCTGGACCACGATAAAATCGCGCGGTTCCTTGAATTCGTTCTTGAGCGTGAACCGCGCCCACACCGCCGCGCGCGTTTGCCCGAACCCCAGGGCCTTTTCGCCGGAAGCTTTGAAGGCCGCGTCATGGCGACCCGTAGCGATATCGTCGATCGTGGCGGATTTGTTTTCATCCACGAAAATATCCAGCGACGGGCCCAGGAGATACACTTCCCGGTTTTCCGCCAGCGTCAGGGGCCGTGACGCGCGCGTCTCAGCGCGAAGGACCGCGGCGGGCAAGCACGTCAGGAGCAGCACCGCCGTGAGAAGGGCGTGATTGCGCAAAAATCCGGAAATAAAACCCATATGTGAATGTACCATTTCTGGTTTGGCTTATTCCACAACCAAAAAACCGGCGCGCCGACGGCCAGGCCGGGGAACCCTCATTTTTCGCACAGTTTTTTCAGATTCTGGAGCATCTCTTCCTGGACGGTACGGACGCTGTTGATCATGTACGGGATCATGAGTGGAATGGTCATCATGGGGCCCTGTAAAATGGCCCGGTGCGAAAATACGGTTTTTCCCCCCGGTCGCTCTTCCAGGTGAAAAATGTGGTACCCGAACGAAAAAATCGCCAGAATCCAGGGGACGCGACCGCGCCAGCTCAATTCCTGGTTCGGCCAGAGGTTGACAACCCGCATCGGCAACCAGGTATACCAGTTCCGGCCGAACAGCCGGGTGATGAACACTTTCTCCCAGACCCGGCCTGTTTCGATGCTCCCTTTCACCGCCGGTAAAAAGGGATTCCATTCGGGAAATTTCGCGAAATCGGTCCAGACCGCCCAGACCTTTGCCGGTGGGGCGTTGATTTCCACCTGGGTATACAATTCATCCATTACAACGGCCATGAATATCTCCTCAAACTCCCGCGAAACCTCATGCCTTGAAAAACAGGTCCGTTCAAATCCGGCGGGAAAAATTCGCCAATAATGTTAATTTTCGAAAACAGGATTTCCGGGCCCCGGTCCGAACCTTATACGACGAAGAAACGAAGCCGTTCACCAGGGTCCGCGCGCGATTTCCTCACGGAAGGCGCCCGGAAAATGGCTTGCCGGAGCACGGCGGCCGGATTCCTGATTCATAAGGCCGGGGATGACCGGCCCGGGAAAACCAGCTATGCAACAGGAAACGCTCGCACTCCACGCCGGCCAGGTGCCCGACCCGGTAACCAATTCGCGGGCGGTCCCGCTCTACCAGACCACATCCTACGTATTCAACGATACGGAACACGCGGCGAATTTGTTCGGACTCAAAGAATTCGGGAATATTTACACCCGGATCATGAATCCCACGACCGACGTGCTCGAAAAACGGGTCGCGGCACTGGAAGGCGGGGTGGCGGGGCTGGCCACAGCCTCGGGCCAGGCGGCGGAAACCCTTGCCATTCTGAACATCGCTGAAAGCGGGGATGAGATCATTTCGTCCACCAGCCTCTACGGCGGCACCTACAATCTCTTCCATTATACACTTCCCAAAATGGGAATCAAAGTGCGCTTTGTGGATCAACGCGACCCCGAAAACTTTCGCCAGGCGATCACCGCTAAAACCCGCCTGATTTTCACCGAAACCCTGCCCACCCCGGCGCTCGAAGTGCCCGATTTCGCTGCCATCGCCGCCATCGCGCACGCGAACGGCCTGCCGCTGATGGTGGACAATACCGCGGCGTCGCCGTTTTTGTGCCGACCCTGCGACCACGGCGCGGATATCGTAGTTCATTCCACGACCAAATTCATCGGCGGCCACGGCACCTCCATCGGCGGTATGATCGTCGACTCCGGGAAATTCGCCTGGAACCAGGGCCGCCACCGCATGATGACCGAGCCGGATCCCAGTTACCACGGTCTCAATTTCTGGGAGGTGTTCGGAAACTTCGCGCCTTTCGGCGGAGCCAACATCGCCTATATACTCAAAGCGCGAGTCCAGGGTCTGCGCGATATCGGCGCGGCCATGTCGCCCTTCAACGCCTGGATGTTCTTACAGGGCCTGGAGACAATTCACCTGCGCATGGAACGCCACTGCGAAAACGCCCTGCGCACTGCGCGATTCCTGGAAAGCCATCCGAAAGTCGCCTGGGTCAACTACCCCGGCCTGCCCGAACACCGCGCGCACCGCATGTTCCAGAAATATTTTCATCGCCCGTACTTCGGCGCTCTGATTGGTTTCGGCATCAAAGGCGGCCTGGACGCCGGTCGTAAATTTATCAACAGCCTGAAACTCTTTTCGCATCTGGCGAATATCGGCGACGCGAAGTCCCTGGCCATCCATCCGGCCTCCACCACGCATTCCCAGCTCACAGCGGCCGAACAGGAGTCCTCCGGCGTATCGCCCGATTATGTGCGACTTTCCGTCGGCATTGAGGCCTACGTCGATATCGAAGCCGATCTCAAACAGGCGCTCGACGCGGTGTAAGGTTTTTGTACTAACCGATGGCTGGCGGCGATTCAATCCGGCGTTTCAAACGCTCCTGGAGAATTTTCGCCGGCTTGCCGGATTCATCCAGCGCCACGTACGTGATTTCGCAGGCGATAATTTCACGATACAGGTCGATTTCCGGATCGAAAGCCAGCACCACGCCGTAAACGGTCACGCTGCTGTTCCCGACCTGTTTGAGTTTGCCGTAGATCTGCAAAAACTCGCCCAGGTTCGCCGGGCTGCGAAAATGAATTTTCTCCATGGTCAGGGTGGCGAACTTTTTGTAGCTCAACTCCCGCGCCACGTACATGTACAGGTCTTTGTCCAGCCAGGCGGTGAGCGTACCGCCGAAAATGCGCAGATTCGGGTTCAGGTGCTCGTTCATGACGAGGTGCTGGGAGACCATGGTGTAATCTTTGAGGTTGGACGGGAGCATAAAACGATCCCGCCGCGGGGGGGTCCGCGCGGAAATTATTTTTTCGCCAGAGAGCGACGAATCAGGGGAGTTTGACGCAGAATAACAGGCCCACATTATCCGGTCGGATTTTTCCGGAGCTGGCCGAGGAAGTTCCGTTGTCATTCAGGGTGGAATACCAGGCAAAGCTCCCCGAATCAAGATTGTCCAGGCCGACCGAGACTCTGTGAACGTACAGAGTAGCGCCCCCATTGCACCCGGTAGCGGCATGGCATTGAGTCTGATTCCACACATTCAAATTGGATCCAGCGTAAAAAGTCCCCATGGCAGTCGCGGATCCGGTTCCACGCACGAATCGGTCCCGCAAATCCGGAACAGTACGGGTTCCGTCGCCGAAATCCTCAGAGGTTGTCCCGTCAGCGGCGGTCCAGCCGGTCGGGCAGGTATCCCGGTAGAAGGCCATTACCGCTCCCGGAGGCACGGTTTCGATGGATTCAATGGACGTTTTCAGGGTAGTGAAATTCTCGTTGATCTGGCTGGCGCTGATCAAATCTCCCGGGTTGAAAGTATTAAAATTTCCCGTCACCGTGACCCCCACGAGGGCCGTACCCAGGATGAACAGAAAACCGAGCCCAAAACTCATTCCATTACGAAACGCTTTCCAGGTTATCATAAAACACTCCCGGACCGGACGAACCGCTCCGTAAAGTGAAACGGTACATTAGTTAAAGTTTTTCCCAAATAAATGCGCAATAAGTCAGGCGAGCGACGCGCAATAGCGAGCTTTTATATTTTTTTGTTGACTGACTTGTCAATCAATGAAAAATCGCCCTACTTATGGAACGCATCGGGATTATCGGAACCGGCCAGCGCATGGCGGTTGAAAACTGGGACGAATCGGTGGAGGACCTCGTATTTTTTACGGTCCGCGACACCCTTCAGAGCCACGGTCTTACATTAGAAGAAATCGATACGGTGGTTCAGGCCGGGGACGACATCATGGACGGGATCGCCATCAACCATGTGTATACGATTGAGCCGGCCGGCGCTTTGATGAAAGAAGAGTCGAAAGTCGAAACCGACGGGGCCTGGGCCGCCATGTACGCCATGGCCCGGCTGCGGACGGGGAAATTTCGCACGGCCATGATCGTCGCCTTTTCGAAAGCCAGCCAGGTGGGCCGTTCGGCCTTCAGCGGCATGTCCGCCGATCCGTTTTATCTGCGCCCCGTGGGCGCCGACGCCGATTCGATTGCCGCGATCCAGGCTGCTTATTTCGCGCAGCGTAGCGGCGCCACCCACGAGGACTTCGCGCGCGTGGCCGTGAAAAATCGCGGCCAGGGCCTGTTGAGTCCGCGCGCGCTCCAGGACGAAGCCGGCACGTTCACCGTGGCCGACGTGCTCCAGGCCCCGCCCATCGCCACTCCGCTGACCAGCCTGAGCGCGTCGCGCGCGGTGGACGGTTGTATCGTTTCGATCCTGGCGACCGAGTCGTATATTAAAGAAAAGCAACTTTCCGCCGCCTATCTGACGGGCGTCGGTTTCACCTCCGACGCGTACTACCCGACTTACCGGGAACTGCATTCCGTGAAAAGCGCGGAGCTTGCCGCGGGGATCGCGTACCGTATGGCTGGCACCGCACCAGAGCGCGTGCACCTGGCCGAAGTCCACGAGAACTACGCCCACCAGGAACTCATGCTGTACGAGGCTCTGGGCTTTTGCGCGAAAGGTCAGGCCGCCACGCTTTTAAGCGAAGGCACCACGACCGCGGGCGGTCGTCTGCCGGTGAACGTCTCGGGCGGGGCGCTCTGTGGTTCGATTATCTACGCCTCGGGCCTGCAACGCCTCAACGAAGCCGCGCTCCAGGTGACCGGCCGGGCGGGCACCGTGCAGGTCAACGGCGCGAAAACCGCCGTCGCCCACGCGCAGGCGGGCCTCGCGATGCAATCGAATATCGTATTTGTGGTTGAGGCATGAAAAGTTTTTGAGATTGATTTTGATTTTTACCACGGGGACACGGGGGCACAGGGAAAATTTTTTGTTTCAAATTCCAAATCGTTCCGGGACGCTGAAACATATTTATATTTTTGACCCCCTCCCCGTGCGCCCCGTGGTTCAGGAAATTTATATGGCATTAAAAGTTGCGATTACCGGCGTCGGGATGACGCGCACGAAGCTCAAGCGGCGGGACGTGAATTTTCCGGAGCTCATGGGCGAAGCCTGTCAGCTCGCCTTACAGGACGCGGAGTTATCGTTTGACGATATCGACTGCGTTGTTTACGGCAGCGGGCCCGAGTTTTTCGAAGGTACGGGCGAACCGGAGATGTGGGCCTCGGATTTTACGCTGGGTCCGCTCAAGCCGCACTTTCGCATTCAAACGGGCGGAACGGTAGGGGCGTCGACCACGATCGCCGGCTGGTACCTGGCGGCCTCTGGTATGTTCGATACGGTGCTGGTTGTTTCAGGAAACAAACTGGGCGAGTCGTCGGTGCAGAAGGGTCTTTCGATGGTGTATTCGCCCACGATGGGCCGCGACTTCGCGGCGGGCGCGCCTTCCGCGGTCGCCAATCAGGCGCGCATGCACATGCACAACTGCCCGGAACTCAAAGAGGAACACTTCGCGAAGATCGGCACGCTGATGCGCAAGAACGCGCTCAACAATCCCTACGCTCAGTTGAAGCTGCCGCAGATCACCGAAGACATGATGCTCAACATGGCCTGGCTTTCGACGCCCTTTCGCCTGCTGGATTCTTGCCCCACGTCCGACCAGACCTGCGCGATGATCTTACAGAACGAACGCAAAGCCGACGGGGTCGAGCGACCGAAGGCCTGGGTCCAGGCCGTGTCCACGATCGCCGACGGTGTCAACTACCCGGACCGGGACTGGTCCGACCCGATCGCCCTGCACAAGGCCGCCGAAACGGCCTACGCCGCTGTCGGCATCGACAAACCACTTGATCAACTGGACGTGATCGAGATTTACGACGCGTTCACGTCCCAGCATCCGCTCTGGTACGAGGGACTGAAACTCTGCGACCGCGGACGCGCGGGACCCGATCTGATCGACACCGGCGTGAATACGATGGACGGCAAACTGCCGGTCAACCCGAGCGGCGGGGTCCTTTCGAACAACTCGATCGGCGCCTCGGCCATGTTACGCCAGGCGGAAATCGCCCTCCAGCTCATGGGCCGCGCGGGCGACCGCCAGGTGGCGCACGCGGAGGTGGGACTCGCCCACGGCTGGGGCGGCGCCATCCAGTTTCACACGGTGATGATCATGAGCGGCGAAAAAGACATCAAGGACAGTTTCAAAAAACAGGCGGATCGCAAGAAATAAGCGGCACGCGATTCAGGCGAATTTCGACCATTCCCGCGCGAGGCGAAACATGAGCGATGTAAAAATTCTTGAAGGCAAGATTGTCAACGATTACAAATGGAACCCCGGCCCCACCGTCGGCCGTTTTCTCACCGAACTCCGCGATAACAAAGAGCTTACGGCGGTGCGCTGCACGAAAACTTCGCGAGTTTTTTTTCCGCCCCAATCCTGGTCGCCGTACGGCCAGTTGAAAATGGACCGGTTTCAGTCCGTGACCGGCACGCCCACGCTCAAAGCGGGTTCGATCGTGTACCGCAAACCATGGAACGCACCGGAGGGAATCAAAACGCCGTACATGCTGGCAGCCGTCGCCTACCCCGGGGTGGATACCGAAATGATTCATATCGTCGTGGCGCAGGAGGATCAACTGAAGTCGCTCGCGCCCGGCGCCGCGCTGCGCCCGGTATGGAAAGAAGAGCGCACGGGGACGATCCGGGATATTTTGTATTATGAGCCGGTTCTGGAATAATTTTTACCACGGGGGCACGGGGATTTTGGCGAACAGGGATCTGGATTATCAAAGCCAGGTAAAAGTGCGTGTGAATTATGAAGGGTATAATCTTGGTCTGGGATTTCGGGCGGATGTTATCGTTGAGACATCTCTGGTGCTGGAAATAAAATCTGTGAAAGAGATACTGGCAATCCACATTTCCCAGCTAATGACATATCTGCGTCTCTTAAAAATAAAAAGAGGATTTATTCTAAATTTTAACAAACCATTGATGAAAGAAGGGATCAAACGAATTTCAATCTGACCCCGTGTTCCCCGTGCCCCCGTGGTGATCTGGAGATAAAACAATGACGACGACATCCATTGACATCGAATGTAAATTCAAGACCGTGCCGGAGTTGCTGACGGCGCGGGCGCGGGAGATGCCGGATAAAATCTTCCTCGTGTTTCAGGACCGAACCTGGACGTACCGGGAGTTCGAGGAAATCACATCGCGCGTGGCTTCCGCGTTCCTGGCGCAGGGCGCGCGCAAGGGCAATCACATCGCGCTGCTCATTCCCAATTCGCCCGAATTTTTATTCTGTTACTACGGCGCCATGAAGGCCGGTTGCGCGGCGGTTACGATCAATACGCTTTTGAAAGCGGACGAACTGGAGTTTATCATCAACGATTCGGACTCGGTCCTGTTCTGCACGACGCCGCATTATCGCAAGATGCTCGAACCGGTCTGGGACAAATTCACCGGCATCAAACACCTGATCCTGACCGGCGGAGAGGCGAAAGCCTGGCCCGGGGCGCTGTTTCTGGATGATTTGATCGCCACCGGCGATCCCGCGTTCGCGTCCGGAGCCGCGCCCGATGATATCGCCAGTATGATCTACACCTCCGGCACAACCGGTCACCCGAAGGGCGTTCTGCTCAGCCACGCGAACATCATCTACAACAGTTACGTCGCCCCGCGTTACATCGATTTGCAGCCCGAAGACGTTTCACTCTGTATCATGCCGCTGTTCCACGTGAACGCCCAGATCGCATCCATGATGGCGACCATACAGGCCGGCGCCACCGTGGTGCTGGAGGAAATGTTCAAGCCGCGTTCCTTCATTCAGATGCTGAAGAAGTACCGCTGCACGACGTTCAGCGGGGTGCCGACGATTTACAATTACCTGAACGACATGAAAGAAGCCGAAGGCGAAAACCTGAGCTTCCTCAAAGCCTGCATCTGCGGGGCGGCGCCCATGCCCGTGGACGTGTTTCAGAAATTCGAACAAAAATTCGGCGCGAAAATTATCGAAGGCTACGGCCTTTCGGAAGGCACCTGCGTCTCCTCGCTCAACCCGCTGAACGGCGTGCGCAAAATCGGATCCATCGGCATTCCCATCCAGGGCCAGTCTATGGCCATCTGGGACGACGACGGCAATCCCCTGCCGCCGGGCGAAATCGGCGAAATCGTGATCAAGGGCCCCAATGTCATGCGGGGTTATTACAACAACGCGGAAGCCACGGAACGTTCCATCCAGAACGGCTGGCTGCGCACGGGCGATCAGGGCTACCGCGATCAGGACGGTTATTATTTCATCTCCGGCCGCAAGAAAGAGATGATCATTCGCGGCGGTGAAAACATTTACCCGAAAGAAATCGAGGAAGTGCTCTACGAACACGAAGACATCCAGGACGCGGCCGTGGTCGGTCTGCCGGATAAAAAATACGGCGAGGAAGTGGCCGCGTTCATCGTGCCACGTCCGGGGTCGAGCCTGACGGACAAAGACGTCAAGGCCTATCTGCGTAAGCGCATCGCCGATTATAAACGACCGCGCCTGATCGAAATCGTGTACGATCTGCCACGCACGGCCACGGGCAAGATTCAAAAGATCAAGATCATCGAGGAATACGCCGGGAACCAGCAACTCATCCACAAAGTCAACGGCTCGATCGACATTCCCTACCGCTGGGCGTACGGGAAGGCGCTCGGAAAGTTTTATAGCGGCCTGAAAAACGAAGGCAAATTCTACGGCACCCGCTGCCCGAAATGTAAACGCGTGCAGTGCCCGCCCAAATCGTACTGCGGCCCGTGCTTCGTAGAATGCGATGAGTGGGTCGAGCTGCCGAACCGCGGCGTGCTGGAATCCTTCACGACGGTGTACATGGAATTTCCAGGACAGCCCGTGAAACCGCCCTATACCTACGGGTACATAAAACTGGAAGGCGCCAACACGCATATGTATCATTTGATCGACGAAATCGAAGAAAAGGACATTCATATCGGTTTGCGAATCGAGGCGGTCTGGAACGAACAGTCGCAACGTCGCGGGGATCTCTACGACATCCGTTATTTTCGACCGCTCGATCCGGGCGAACGTAGCAAAAAACCATCCGGAGCGTGAATCGTCCGCGGCACGCGCGTCGCGACCGAATTTAAGGCCAGCATAAGGATTGCCCCCACGGACGGGGGCCGTTCTTCTGGCGGAGCGGATTCCGCGCCTGCATGCCGGTTGTTCTGTATATCCTCCTGGTTCCGATTCTGTACGGACTGGCTTTTTTTCTGCCGCTCCTTTCTGAGGCATTTCAATCCCAGGGCGAAACCGGCGCCCTGTTTTTGCTTTCGTTTTACTGGGCCATGATTTCCGTTTTCTGGAAACGACTGCGTCCGCGCGACCTGCTATTGACCATTCCCGCCCTCACCCTGGCATATCCAATCGCCCGGTGGCTACCGATCTATGATCTGATCACCCCCTGGCGCGAACCACTCCTCGCGCGCCTGGAATTCGAAGCTCGTCTGCCCGGCGATTTCGCGCGTGCCTTTCTGTTTCATTCTTTCGCCGCTCTCGTTACCGCTTCCGGCATCAGTTTTCGCGCGCGCCGGGCCAGTTTGAGTTTTCGCCGCGCCGCCACGGACGAGGAAGAAATGGAAACCCTCTTCGCGTTGCACCACGCAGCAGTCCCTTCCGCGCCTGAACTCACGTACTACAAATTCAAAGTGCTGCTCGGAAAAAGTTTCTCGCTGGTGGCGGAACAGCACGGCCGAATCCTCGGAATCATCCACGGTCTGCCGCTCCAGGATACGCTCTTTATCTGGGGCCTGGGGACGGTTCCAGCGGCGCCGGATACGGAATTACGCCTCGTTCGCGCATTTTTCGAACGTGGCGAAATGCGCCCTATGGCAGGAACACGCTGGTTGTTCTGGAGCGACACACAGTCGCCCGAAATTCCCGCGGCCCTGCAGGCCACTGGCTTTAAACTCATCGGGGAGGAGGATTTACGCCTTAAAACGGCGCGGAGTCTGCTGCGTGGTGGCCTGGGGATCGATCTGCCGGGCGCCATTCCGCTGATCGCTCCCGCCGACCCCTGGCTGCGGGAAATTGAATCATCGGGATGAATCCTGAGCCGGGCTAAGAGCCGATTGCGAGCGGTTTCGGACATGTGCCGAAAACCGCGACAATCTCAAAACTGCATGGAGGCAGTTTTGGGATGAACTCTAAGGCACACGGAATCGGGGGTCCCGACCTGTCGGAAGTCATGGTTCAGGACGAAAAAAAAAATTGTGAAACGAAGGGCCTGGCGAAAAAATCGGGTCGGCCCGCGTAATCATCCTCATGCAAACGGACGTTTTAAACGATCAGAATGTCGCGGTTCTCGGGGGAGGACCGGTCGGGATACTGTTCGCGGCCATACTCGCGGAAAAAGTCCCGATCACGCTCTGGGTTCCGGACAAAAAAGACGCGGACGAGTTGAGTCGGCGGCGCACGCTACGTTTTCTCAAAAATGAACGTCGGCTGCCGGACAATGTCACGGTGACGGCCGATTTCGCTCCCTTCGCGCGCGCGGGCTGGGTGTTCATCGTCATCGTTCCGTCGCGCATGCTGGAGGACATCCTCGGCAATCTGATGGATCGCCTGGATCCCGAGGCGGGCCATATCTTCGGCATCATCACCAAAGGTCTCGTTTCGCGCCAGACCCGTCGCCGCGAACATGTTTATACGTTTTCGCAGTACATAGAATCACTATCGAATAAGAGAAATTGTAAGAACGTGGCCGTGTGTCCGATCAACGGCCCTTCGTTGATTTCCGAACTGTACGCGGCGCACCACAGTTTTTTGAACATCGGAACCACGAATCAGCCTGCCGGTCGCATCCTGGAGGGTCTCCTGTCGACGCCCTTTATTCACATCACCCTGAACGATAACCCGGTCGGCGTGGAACTGGGCGGGGTCATGAAAAACCCGATCGCCATCGCCTGCGGCATCGCGGACGGTCTGCCGCAGTGCGGGAGCAATCTCCAGGGGGAACTCATCAAAATCGGTTTCAATGAAATTTTACAATTTGCGCGCGCGATGGGCGGTCATCCCAGGACCCTGCTCGGACGATCGGGCCTGGCCGATTTAATCACCACCTGCACGAGCCCCGCCAGTCGCAACCGCAGTTACGGCCAGCAGTTCGTGTTGAAACTGATGAACCAGGGTAATCGCCTCTCGCTGCGCGAACGCCTGGACCTGCTGCTGCGGCCCGGCTCTTTTGTGGAACGTGAGGCCATGGCTGGCCGGGACCTGGTGGAAGGCGCGTACGCGCTGGGCGATTTACTGGAAATCGCCGCGGAAAAAAAAATCCAGCTGCCCCTGTTCACCACGCTCTATGAAATTCTGACGCGCAAACAACCGCCCGAGTCGCTCATCGCGTTATGTACACGAACGCCGCTCGCGCAAATTTCGCGCACGGCGGGCGTCGCCGGGCGTCAGGCCGGCCTTTCCCTCGCGGCCGGCAGCAACTTCAACAAAATTCTGGGAAGCCGGGTGTTGCATCATATCGCGGGAACGCCCGGCATGCAGGCCCGGATCAAACACCAGTCCGCCGCTATCCTGACCTCTCTCGAAAAACGACTGGCAAAAGCGCGCACGGCGAGGATCCGTCGTGAAGTTGAAGCCCTGCCCCAGGAGATCAATCTCTGGATCAGGCTCCAGCAGAGTTCGTCAGAAAAAGAACGGACGCCCCTGGACGACCTGATTCGATTTTACATCGCGGAAATCGCGGACAATTATCGCCCGGCGATTCGAGGTTCCCTGGTACGCCTGCTGGTCCCGCTGCGCTTTCTCGTGGGCGGCCTGCGCTACGGGCGCGCCGTTCCGCACATGGGCGGCGCGCTGGACGAGTTCGGGCGGGTGGGGGAAAAATATTCGGTCCTGTACGCGCCGACACACAGGTCGCACCTGGATTCGGTCGAAATCGCCTTCGGCCTGACCTGGAAGGGCTTTCCCGTACCGCGCTACGCGGCCGGTATTAATTTGATGTCGAATCGTATGCTGGCGCGCGTGCTCAAATCCATGGGAGCGTACGCGGTGGATCGCGAACGTACGCGCAATTTTCTTTATCTGGAATGTTTGACCGCCTACGCGACGATGATGCTCGAAGCTGGAATCCCCTCGCTCGTGTACCCGGAAGGCACCCGCAGCCGCACGGGCGGAATTTTGCCGATCAAAACCGGCCTCCTGGCCACGGCGGTGGAAGCCTACCGCACCACCGGCAGCGAAGTACTCATCGTTCCGCTCGCGATTTCTTACGAGAACGTTCCCGAGGATTTTTTATTCGCCGGCGTCCGGAAAAAATCCACCGTATCCGATTTTCTGAAAATGCGTACCAGAGCGTACATGGACTTTGGCGAACCGATTCCGGTTTCGAAACACATCACCGCGGACGATCCCATGCGTGCGATCGCCATGGAGATTCACGACTCCTGGGCGCGGCATTTACGGATTCTCCCCAATCAAATTCTCGCGCGCCTGCTGTGTGAAAACGATTTTGTTTTAAAAGATTCCGGGGTGTTCGGCAAAATCGACGATTTCATCCGTAAAAACCCTGGCAATTACCTGACACGGGATCCGGCGCGCATTGTACGCCGCGGTTTGCGTGTTCTAAAAAAACGGGGTTTTGCCTGGCGGCCCGGCCGCGGTGAAATCCGTGGCCACAGTCCGGAATTGCTCCGTTACTACGGTGCCATGGCCACGCCGGGCGAGAAATGAGTTCATCTCAAAAGGGTTTTGAGATGAACTCGGTGCTACAGGAGGTAGCCCCAATCGCAGAACTATAGGTGAAAAAACCGGACCAGGGGTAGAATTCTACTTGATGCGGGAGTCGGCCTCTTCGTAGTCTTTTTATCCGCGCAAAAATCGAGAGTTGAATAGTACAGGAGATTAAAATGGCCATAAAAATTGGAATCAACGGCTTCGGCCGAATCGGACGTCTGGTGTTCAGGGCGGCCCAGGAACGCTCAGGAATTGAAATTGTAGGCATCAACGATTTGCTCGATCCCGACTATATGGCCTATATGCTGCGGTACGATTCGACCCACGGACGTTTCAACGGCCAGGTGGAAGTCAAAGGCGATCAAATGATCGTAAACGGAAAGTCCGTACGACTCACCGCCGAATCGGACCCGGCCAAACTGAACTGGGGCGCCATCGGCGCGGAGTACGTGCTCGAATCCACCGGCCTCTTCACCGATCTGGAAAAAGCCCGGGCGCATATTACCGCGGGCGCGAAACGCGTCGTGATTTCAGCGCCCTCAAAGGACGCGCCCATGTTCGTCATGGGGGTCAACCATTCGAAATACGCGGCGGACCAGAGTATCGTATCCAACGCGAGCTGCACGACCAACTGCCTGGCCCCCGTGGCCAAAGTGTTGCATGACAACTGGGGCATCGCCGAAGGGCTCATGACCACGGTCCACGCGGTCACCGCCACCCAGAAGACGGTGGACGGACCGTCCAAAAAAGACTGGCGCGGCGGACGCGGCGCGTACCAGAATATCATCCCGTCCTCCACGGGCGCGGCCAAAGCGGTCGGCAAAGTCATTCCTGAACTCAACGGCAAATTGACCGGCATGTCCTTTCGCGTACCCACGCCCGACGTTTCGGTTGTGGACCTGACCGTGCGTCTTGAGAAACCGGCCAAAATGGAAGAAATCCACGCGGCCATGAAAAAAGCTTCGGAAGGTTCCATGAAAGGCATCCTGGGCTACACGGAGGACGCGGTCGTTTCCAACGACTTCCTGCACGATCCGCGTACTTCCATCTATGACGCGGACGCGGGCATTCAGTTGAATGACCGGTTCGTCAAGGTCGTAGCCTGGTACGACAACGAATGGGGTTATAGTTGTAAATGCCTGGACCTGATTCAGCACATGGACGGCGTAAAATAACGATGGGTTTTGTTGATAAGGCGTTCATAAAAAATCTGGACGTAAAGGGCAAACGTGTACTCGTACGCGTCGACTTCAACGTCCCGTTACGAGAAGGAAAAGTCGAAAACGACAAACGACTCACGGCCGCACTGCCCACGATCATCCATCTACAAAACGCGGGCGCCCGGACGGTATTGCTCTCCCACCTGGGCCGACCGAAGGGCCAGGTCGTGGAATCAATGCGCATGGGTCCGGTCGCGAAGCGTTTAGGTGAAATTCTTCACCACGACGTTCGGTACTGCGACGACGTCGCGGGCGAAAAAGCCCTCCAGGCCACGCGGGACCTGAAAGACGGCGAGATCCTCTTGCTGGATAACGTTCGTTTTTTTCCGGAAGAAGAAAAAAACGATCCCGAATTCTCACGGAAACTGGCCGCGCTTTCTGACGGGATCTTCGTCAATGACGCCTTCGGTACGGCGCACCGTGCCCACGCGTCCACGGCGGGCGTGACTCGCTACGTCGAAAAGGCCGCCTGCGGCTTTCTGTTACAGATGGAGCTGGAATACCTGGGGCGGGCCCTGCAGGCCCCCGCTCATCCTTTTGTGGGCATCATCGGTGGCGCGAAGGTTTCTTCCAAAATCGGGGTGATCGAGGCGATGCTCGAAAAAGTCGATCACCTGCTACTGGGCGGGGCCATGACCTTTACGTTCTTGAAAGCGCGGGGACTGGAAGTCGGCAAATCGCTCTGCGAGGACGATTTTGTCGAACTGGCGCGCTCATTGATGGAAAAAGGCGCGGGAAAAATCCTGCTCCCGAAAGATGTACTCGTATCGCCCGCGTTCGATCCGGCGGCCCGCACCGTCGGACCCATTACGACTGTAGCCGTGGACGCCATCCCCGCTGACGCGTACGGCCTCGACATCGGCGCGCAAACCCTCGCGGAATTCAAAAGCCTGATCGCGACCGCGAAAACCATCGTATGGAACGGACCCATGGGTGTTTTCGAGGTCGCGGCGACCGCGCAGGGCACCGTTCAACTGGCCGAGGCCATCGCGAACGCGACCGATCGCGGAGCGCTCACCATCGTCGGCGGCGGCGAATCCGTTACCGCGGTCGAAAAAGCCGGACTTGAGATGCGTATCTCGCACGTTTCGACCGGCGGCGGGGCCACGTTGAAATTTCTGGAAGGCAAGGAACTGCCCGGCGTGGCCGCGCTTTCGCAAGCGTAATTTCAGTCATTGAACGCGCGAAATTCTGCCCGGACTAAACGATCGGATCCGGGCAGACCGCGCGCCGCTGGCATGCTTCGCAGAACATTCCCGCGAACACTTCGTCGAACTGAAGCATGATCGCGGCTACGAGCGCGGGTTCAGTCGTAATCACCCCGCTCTCGAAATTGCGGCGGTGTTCGTTTTTCGCGCCCATCCCGGCCCCCGTCAGATTCGCGGAACCCGTATAAGCGACCTTCCCGTCCACCACCACCGATTTGAAATGCAGACGCGGACAGAGCACGCGCTCGAACCGGGCGGACCGGACCAGCCCGGGCATGCGGTCGAAGTCGGCGCGAAACCGGGGCCCGGGTTCCTTCGCGTGCATCAGGCGGACTTCCACGCCCCGCTCCACGAGTCCGGCCAGGATTTTTAGAAACGGCACAAACCGCGCGCCCGACTTCACGTGCATGTCCTTGATATCGGCAGTGGCGATCCACAGCGTCTTACGCGCCGTGGGAATCACATCGCGCACGAAAGCGTAAACCTCCGGGCCGGTAACAATGCGCACCGGCGCCATCGATTCACCGGCGAGGGCGGCCACAACCGGGCGGCGCGGTGAGCCGGTTTTACGGCGGGCCGCGGAAGCGCGGGTGGCGGTACGCTTCGATTTCGTTTTCATACTGGAAAAGCGGGCCGCGCCGGAGTTGGGGCGGCCGTTATCATTTCAGTATCGGTCGAAAACGAGCCGGGGCGAAGCCTTCGATTCGGCAGCACCAGACTAAAGTCGTTCGAAGTACGGGCTGAGGACCTGGGGTACGTCGAAGGTCCCGTCCGCTCGCTGGAAATTTTCCATGATGGCGATCAGCGTGCGCCCCGCCGCCAGGCCCGAACCGTTGAGCGTATGCACCTGGACGGGTTTCGCTTTCGGCCCGGCTGGACGGAAACGAATCATGGCCCGCCGCGCCTGGTAATCCAGACAGTTGGAAATAGACGAAATTTCCAGGAAACGATCGAGCCCGGGCATCCAGACCTCAAGGTCGTAGGTTTTGGCCGACGCCGCGCCGATATCGCCGGAGGAAAGCAACACGACGCGGTAGTGCAGGCCCAGGCGTTTGAGGACCTCCTCCGCGTCCGCCACCATTTTTTCGTGCACGGCCCAGGATGTATCAGGGTGAACGATCTGCACGAGTTCGACTTTCTGAAACTGGTGCACCCGCACCAGCCCGCGCGTATCTTTGCCGTGGGCCCCGGCTTCGCGCCGAAAGCACGAGGTCGCGGCGGTCATCGCGAGCGGTAAATTTTTTTCTTCAATGATCTCATCGCGGTACAGATTGCAGAGCGGCACCTCGGCCGTCGGCACCAGCGAAAGTTTGTCCTCGTCCAGGCGGTAAAAGTCGCCCTTGAATTTGGGGTACTGGCCGGTGCCGGTCATGGATTCGTCGTTCACGAGCTGCGGCACCCAGACTTCTTCGTACCCGCGCGAGAGATGCAGATCGAGCATGAAATTGATCAGGGCCCGTTCCAGGCGCGCCGCCAGCCCGCGGTACGAATAAAAACGCGACCCGGCCAGTTTCACCCCGCGTTCGAAATCGAGGATGCCCAGGGCTTCTCCGATTTCCCAGTGCGGTTTCGGTTTAAAATCGAAGTGCGGTTTTTTGCCGACGGTGCGCACGAGTACGTTGGCCTTATCGTCGTCGCCGTCCGGCACGCTTTCATCCAGCCAGTTAGGTAACTCCAGGACCACAGCGCGCATGGAATCCTCCAGCGCCTTGTATTCGTCTTCGCGCGTCCTGATTTCGTCCGATAAGGTCTTCATCGTGGCCTTTTTTTCCTCGGCCGCTTTCTTTTTATCGGAACTCATGAGCTGGCCGATCATTTTCGTGGCGGCGTTCATCTCCGCGCGCATCGCATCGAGTTCGGTTTTTTTGCGTTTCACCAGTTCGATGGTCTGATCGAGACCCCCGAGATCCGGCGCCATGCGGCGACGTTTCAGCATCGATTTTAATTCGGCCGGGTTTTCTTGAATTCGTCGTACATCAAGCATATAAATTATCCTCGCGCGCCGCGTGGGGTCTCACGCCCTTCATGCGTTGTGCTTCCAGTTCAAAAACCGCCTGGAATTCGCGTAAATCGCCGCGCGCACCGCCGTCGGGTCTTCTCCGTTTTTGCGCTCGCGCAGGGCAACCACAAAATCGAGCGTGTGCGCCACAAAGGCCGGTTCGTTCGTCTGACCACGGTGCGGCACGGGGGCCAGAAACGGCGCGTCTGTTTCCACCATGAGTCGATCCAGGGGCACGGCCGCGGCGCTCTCCTGGACGAGCGCGGCGTTCTTAAAGGTGACAATGCCGCTGTACGAAACGAACCACCCGCGCGCCAGGAAGGGTTCGGCCTCAGCGGCGGGGTACGTAAAACTGTGCAGCACACCGACCACACCCGGATGCGAATCCAGAATCGCCAGAGCGTCCGCGGCGGTCGCTGAGCGCCCCGTGTAAGTGCGATCGTCCCGCAGATGCAGCACGACCGGCAGAGCGAGTTCCGCGGCGATCTGAAAATGAAGGTCAAGCGACTCGTGCTGCTGTTTAACGAATTCAACCGTATGATAGTAGTCAAGGCCGGTCTCGCCGACGCCCACGAAACCAGGCGTATTACGTTCGGCGCGAATCAGGTCCAGGATTTCGCCCAGCCGGGCGATCTGGTTCGCCGCCTCCGGATGCAGACCGGCCGTCCAGTACAGCTCGGGCCAACCCGGTTCGCGCCGCGCGGCGTAGTCCCGCGCGAAACTGGCGCTGTCCCGCGCGGAATCCGGACCCGTCGCGATTTGCACCACAGCCTCCACTCCGGCCGCTCCGGCACGGGCGAGCGCGGTACGGCGATCGATGCCGAATTCCTCGACGATGTTCAAGTGGCAGTGTGTGTCGATTACGCCGGCCATCCCGTTTTGTAGGAACTCCTACAGGGCAGATCCGCCGTATTCGGCGGGGGGTCAATCGGATTCACCTGCAGGGAGGGCATTCAGCAGCTCTGGCGGGCCCCTAAATCTGCTCCAGCGCTTCCTTTTCGCCCGGGAAAATCTGGAAGCGCTGCGCCGTACCGGTCATATTGAAAATCTCCAGGAGTGAGGCTGATGGTTCGACCAGCAAGAGGCGCCGGCCGCGTTCCTGTAAGTCCAGCTGCAAACGAATGATCGTGCCGAGGGCTGATGAATCGATATGCGGTACCCGGCCCAGGTGCAACACCACGTCCAGGTCCCGTCGCAACTCTGATTCGAGCGCGCCCTGAAAGGACGGAACGGTGTACATATTGAATTTTCCGTCCAGGACAATCAGGACGGCCGTGGAGCCGATTTCGCGGAATTCGATGTGCATTGGCCGTATTGTGCGGCCGGGTTTTTTTACGGTAAAGCTAAAAAGGCGGGGGCCGCCGGGGAGGCGGCGATTTTTTTCACCGGAGCCGATTTCGCGGGGATATGGCCGCCGGCAGGCTTGCGCGAAAAGGCGCGGCGGACCCCAGGCGAACCCCGCTACCTGGACACGACGACGCATTCGGCCATAATATCGTGCAGGCCCTGTTTGCGCTCGGTGAAGCCGGCCATCAAAAAGCCGATGCCGAGAATCAAATAGGACAGGGCCTTCCCAAAATAACGACCGGTCGCGCGACCGAAGGTGATGCGGTGCCCGGCGTAATCCGCCACGAAGATGCCAACCAGCCATTTCCCGAGTGTCGCCTGCATGGGCGAACTTTCCATGCCGCAGAAATATAACCAGGCGAAAACCGAACCGACGACGACCGAATAGACGGCGGGTACGAAATCGGGCAATTTCATGATTTCGGGGTAAAGGGCGTACGCGCGCAGGACGTTCACCGAAGCGGCAATCACCACCCCGTCCAGCCAGAGGGCCGCAAAACGTCGCCAGAAACCCGCGTATTCGATCGCTCTCGCGTTCATACCTTCTCCCGTTTGCCGTCGGCAAATTCAAACGGACCCGCCGGGTCCTCCGGTACTCATCGGGTCGCGGGAAGCTCAATCTGAACGGCCCGGGGCCGGCATTTTGTGAAAAAATCCAGGATCGTTGTTGGGACCGGACTTGAGCCGGCACGTTGACGGCACCTCAGCCTTCCGCGTGATCCGGAACGGCCAGGCGTTGTTTGATTCGACGAAACTTTTGCGATCCACGCAGCTCATCCCCATCGAACAGCAGCACTTCCAGATCAAGGGGGCCGTAAATCAGGACCAGGCGCGTGCAGTCTGAAAACCAGGCGGGGGAAGCGGCTTTCGTTTCAACGACCGGCGGACTCTGCGAGCCAGGCGCACTGCCAGGAGCGGGGGTTCTGGCGGACCTGGCGGCGTCCGGAACCGGTTCTACCGCGGGGCCTGGAGTGGGACCGACCGGTTGCGCGACAGGTTCGGAGGCGGGGGATTCCTCACGGTCCACCCAGTACTCGTTGCGTACGGAGGCGCTGACCTTTGTGCGATAAAACGAAAAACGATCTTCACCCTCTTTACGGAAGTAAAGACGATTTCCCGGGCGAATCGCCAGAAAGCCCTTCCCGTCCTGACTGACGAAATTCCCGTTGGGAAGGGTGAAAGGTCCGGCCGCTGCCTGGCCGCGCAAGTCCCCGGAAAAAAAAGCCCCGGCGGCCAGAAAAAAAGGAGTCAGTCCTAAAAAAAATTTCATTCGCGCGCGTCAAAGAGAATCCCACGAATCTCTTCCACCGTCTTTAAAATATGGAACGCCGAATTGCCGCGCGAGTGCATCATGATGGCCATTTTTTGCACGCGGCTGTCGATCACTTCGATTACGTTCAATTCGACGGTTTCGCCCTGAGAATTCTTACGCCGCATTTTTTTTACACGGACGTTGTGGTCCAGGGTGGCCCGGGCGATTCCAATCACAAGCTCCCGGTACAGTTTCAGGTTTTCATCCGAGGGATGGTTGATCAATTGTTTTTCCGCTCCGGGTAAATCGCGCCAGAGTTGATGCAAATCGCGGTTTTCCGCGCGCTCCTGGGGTAAAACCTCTTCCAGGATTTCCAGGAACGGGCTTTTTTTCAGATCCACGCTTTCGCTTTTTTCCGGGCGGGACGATTTGCGCGCTTCCGAACGTTTCCGATTGAGCGGATCGCTGGTGATTTTGATCTGCATAAAAACCTCCGCAAGAAGACTCACCAGTTCCGCGTGGATTGAAATGAGTCCTTATTTTGCAATTTCAGAGATCTTACCACGGGGATCACGGGGATCACACGGAGGGTGAATTCTCCGTTTCGGATTTCAGGACGTTCCGGAACGCTGAAATTCGCACAATGAATGGTGCTCCCTGTGAGCCCCGTGTCCCTGTGGTAAAAAAATTCGCGTTTGAAGTCATCTACCGTTGTAGTATTAGTAGCTATCGGCTGAATTGATCGCCTGCCTGAGCCCGAATGTGACATAATATAGCACAAACCCCGCCTTTCGTCAAGCGGGGGGTTGTCGGAAAAGGCTTGTCGGGAGCGAGTCGATCTTCCATTCCAATCCATGGCTGAAACGAAGTACGATTTTGATTATCTGATCATCGGGTCCGGGTTCGGCGGCAGCGTCTCAGCCATGCGTCTGGCTCAGAAAGGTTATACCGTCGGCGTTCTGGAAGCCGGCAAACGCTGGCGGTCGCAGGACTTCCCGCGCACGAACTGGTCGCTGCGCAAATTTCTCTGGATGCCCAAACTGTTCATGTACGGCATCCAGCGCCTGACTCTGGTGCGGAACGTCCTCATCCTGAGCGGGGCCGGCGTCGGCGGGGGGTCCCTGGTCTACGCCAATACGCTCTATGTGCCGCCCAAAAAGTTTTTCGAGCACGACATGATTCGCAAGCTGGGCGGTGAATCGACGCTCCTGCCATTTTACGAAATCGCGAAACGCATGCTTGGCGTAACCCAGAACCCCCGGCTCTGGGAAGTGGACGAGCACATGCGCGCCGTCGCCGCGGAAATGGGCCGGGGCGATACGTTTACGCCCACACCGGTCGGGATCAATTTCAGCCAGGATGAAAAAGAAGGCCAGCCCGCGGGGGATCCGTACTTCGGGGGCGAGGGACCGGATCGCCATTATTGCAACTTCTGCGGGGGCTGCATGGTCGGCTGTCGCTTCGGCGCGAAAAATACGCTCGATAAAAACTATCTGTTTTTCGCCGAAAAACTGGGCGCGCAGGTCATCCCGGAGACGAAAGTCGTGGATATCATTCCTCTGGACGCGGACGGAAAAGCCGGGTACGAAGTGCGCACCGAATCAACCACCGGCTTTTTCGGCGGCCCACGGCGTGTTTTTCGAACGCGGTCGCTGGTTCTGTCGGCCGGGGTGCTGGGCAGCGTAAACCTGTTACTGAAACTCAAAGAAAACGGCCGCCTGCCGCGGCTTTCGGCGCGCCTCGGCGAAATGGTCCGGACCAATAGCGAGGCGATTCTCGGCGTCACGGTGAAAGGGCGCGCCGTCGATTTTTCACGCGGCATCGCCATTACGTCCAGCGTGCACCCGACGCCGGATACCCACATCGAACCGGTGCGTTATTCGCACGGATCGGACGCGATGGGCTCTCTGGCGACTTTGCTCACCGACGGGGGCGGACGCATTCCCCGGCAGTTGCGTTTTATCGGCGTGATCCTGCGCCACCCGATCCAGTTTTTGCGAACCGCGCATCCCTTTGGCTTCGCGAAACGGACCATCATTCTACTCGTGATGCAGACGCTCGACAACAGCATCAAGCTCGTGCGCCGGCGCAGCTGGCTCTGGCCCTTTCAGAAATCGATCACCTCCGATCAGGGGGACGGCGCGAAAATCCCCACGTACATTCCCATCGCCCATGAATTCACGCGACGTCTTGCCAGACGCCTGGGCGGTATCCCACGCAGCTCGTACAACGAAGTTTTACTCGATGTGCCGACCACGGCGCATATCCTCGGGGGCTGCGTCATCGGCGATTCACCCGCCACCGGCGTACTGGACGAATTCAACCGGGCCTACGGTTACGAAAACCTGCGCGTGTGCGATGGATCGATGATCCCGGCCAATCTGGGCGTGAATCCCAGCCTTTCGATCACCGCGTTCACCGAACGGGCCATGAGCAAGATACCGCCTAAATCGCCCGGACAAACGAAATATTTCGAATTTGAAAAACAATGGAAGATCACCGCAACGATTTCTTGAGTTTTTTCGGAGGAATCGCCCAAAATCGCCCGAACCCTCTTGACATGAACGCGACAGGCGCTCAGAATCCCTGTTGAAATCCGGTTTCCAGACCGGCGCGGAGGTGCATAATGGCTGAATACGGTGGCAAAGATCGACGCCAGTTTCCGCGCGTGAATTCGAATTTTTCGGTGGGCATCGCCCCATCGAAGACACGCAAAGGCCAGGCTCTGAATCTCAGTCAGAACGGCCTCCTGTTCACGCACAACGGACCGCTGGAGGCGGGCTCGCACGTCGATATTACGCTGCGTGTTCCCGGTCTGAGCGGGTCCATGACCGCCCGCGCACGGGTCATTCGCTCGGACCCGACCGGAATCGGGCAGGACCATCATGTCGCCGTAAATTTTGTGAATACCGATGATGAAACCGAAAAGGCCATCAAAGATTTACTCGAGACCTATTAAGCGCCGGTCCCGGAGCAGGCTCAAGCCGCTATGAATATCGCCGCGCTTGTTTCCGGAGGAGTCGATAGTTCGGTCGCTTTGCGTCTCCTCAAAGACGCCGGGCACGACATTACCGCATTCTACCTGAAAGTCTGGCTGGAGGATGAGCTCGACTTTCTGGGCCAGTGTCCCTGGGAAGAAGACCTGGAATTTGTGCGCGCCGTCTGCGACCAGGCCGGAGTGCCGCTTGAGGTTGTCGCTCTACAACACGATTACCGGGAACGGATCGTCAGCTATACAATAGAAGAAATTCAACGTGGTTACACGCCCAACCCGGATATTCTGTGCAACAATCGGATCAAATTCGGCGCGTTTTACGAAGCCATCGGGCAAAAGTTCGATAAAATCGCCACCGGGCACTATGCCCGCGTGGAACCTGCCCCCGAAAACCCGGCCCGGACCGCCCTCTACCGCGCTCCCGATCCGATCAAGGACCAGACCTACTTTCTGGCTCACCTGCGTCCTGACCAGCTGGACCGGGCCCTGTTTCCCATCGGCGGGTTTAATAAAGCCCGCGTACGCGAGCTGGCCCGCGCGTTCGATCTGCCCAACCAGGCCCGCAAGGACTCCCAGGGCCTGTGCTTTCTCGGCAAGATCAGCTTCAGCGATTTTATCAAATACCACCTGGGCCGGCGGACCGGCGACATCGTGGAATACGAAACCGGCCGTAAACTGGGCGAACACGAGGGTTTCTGGTTTTACACGATCGGCCAGCGCAAGGGCCTGGGCCTTTCGGGCGGGCCCTGGTACGTGGCGGGCAAGGACCCGGACGCGAACGTCGTTTTTATTTCGCGTGAATACTTTTCGCCGGAGAAGACGCGCAACAGCTTCCGCGTGGAACGGGCGCACTGGAATACGGGCCACCCCCCGAACACGGAACAACTCCAGGTCAAAGTGCGCCACGGGGAAACGATCTACGACTGCCGGCTCGTAGCGACCGGGCCGGATACCTTCGAAGTGTTTTTATCCGAACGCGACCAGGGCCTGGCTCCGGGCCAGTTCGCCGTATTCTACGAGGGTGATCGCTGCCTGGGCTGCGCCGTGATCCAGGCCGAAACCGCACTCAGGCCAGAGTCGACTCCGCTTCTACAAGGCGCACACCCATCGCCCTGACCGGCTGGCGTTTGCCGCGAATGAACAGGGAAAGCGTCCGGTCGATCTGAAGATCGGTGGCCAGGTCCAGCACCGGATCGTAACTGTCTTCCGTGAAGATGAGCTGATACCCCGCTTTGCGCGTGGCCGACTCAAGGCGACTGGCCACGTTCACCGTATCCCCGATGACGGTCAGCTCACGGCGCGAGTGCGATCCGATATTCCCGCGGATCACGCGACCGCAGGCCATCCCCACCCCGATTTTAATTTCACCCACGCCAAGTTCGGTGATCTTGCGATTGGTTTCCTCCATGCCGCGCAGAATCGAACAGGCGGTATTGAGCGCGTGGAACCGATGGCGATTGTCGCAGAACTCCGCGTCGAAAACAGCCATCACCGCGTCCCCGATGAATTTATCGACGAAGCCGTTGTTCCCGGTCACGATATCGACGATGCTCGAAAAATGAATGTTCAGGATGTCCACCACGGTTTCGGGCGGAGTCTTTTCCGTGAGCCTGGTGAACGACCGGATATCTGAGAATAAAATGACAGCCTCGATCAGATCGCCGCGGGTGTTGACCCGGTTCTGTAGAATTAAATCGCGAATGGCCGGGGAAACGTAGTGACCGAATAGGGTCTTGATTTTTTGTTTTTCTTCCAGCTCCGCGCTGACCAGGTTGAAGGCCGCGCTCAGCCTCCCGATAGGATCGTCCGCCTGGACGACCACGCGCGTATCGAAACGTTCTTCCATGAGGTCCCGCGCGGCTTTTTCCATCGCTCGCAGAGGCAGAATCAATGAGCCGGCGTGCAGCAGGGTCAGTAAAAACCCGAAAAACCAGAATACGAGCCCGATGGCCGAACTGGCCACGATCAGGCGTAGCAACTCGCCCGCGTCGTGCGCGCCGTACAGATACACGAGTGTAATACAACCGATCAGGGAGAGGACCGGCAGAATTCCCAGAAACAGAAAAAAATCCATGAACCGCAACAGCATGGGCGGATTAAAAAGTTTCTCCCGCTGGATCTGGCCGTCGGGAAACCAGTACGGAATGAGATAGATCCGATTCAGGAAATCGCTGAGATAAAACGCCACCAGAGCGTTCGTGAGCAGGGCCAGGGTTCCCACCGCGAAAAAAGCCGGTGCCGGATATTCGGGGGGAAGTTCCCGGATAAAAATTCCGGTTGTGGCCATCCAGGATAAATAGGTACACACCACCAGGAAAGTCGGGAAACGCTGCACCCTTCGCCTGGCCGTGCGGAGCAAGGCCGGTTCGATCCGTACCCCGCGCCTTTTTAGAGGATTCGCCCGGAATACCGGTAAAAGAAACAGGACCAGAGCCAGCAGGTTCAGCAATTCGACCGGAATTACGAACAGCGGCGGGATATAAACCGTGAAATCCTGGAGTTGAAGTAAATAATCCCCGATAACAACCTGCCCGAGCAGCATCGCTCCGAGTTCAACCAGTTCCGAAACCAGAATTGGAACGGAAAGCAACACGAATGGTGAAAAGCGGGTTACAAACCTGGCAAGGCGACCCGACCGAACACCGTGAACGTTCTGCGGTTCCATAAAGAACACGATTCCCGGCGGGCGCGGATTGAAAAGAGAATAAAAAACGCCTCCGGCCGGAGGCGTTTTCAGGCCGGGGTTCAGTCCGGCGTTCTTAAAACTGAAATCAGTTGGTTGCGACCGGAACCACTTTAAAAGTTACGCGACGATTTTTGGGATCGTTCGTTTCAATGCCGGACATGGTTTCGTCGTCCGCGATCCCTTTGTAAGAAAGTTTTTCAGCCGGGATTCCGGAATCTTTCAGGGCCTGGTAAACGTTGCGAGCGCGCTGGGTAGAATACCATACGTTTCCTTTCTTGGCGGCTTCGGCTTCACGCGGTCCGATGCTGCAGGTATGACCGGTTACTTGCAGAACGAAACCGTCCGGAAGTTGTTGAATGGCTTTGCTGATGGATTCTTTGTTGGTTTTGGCCCATTCCGTGAAGGATTCTTTCGGTACATCGACCGATTTGTAGGCGAAGCCCTCGGGAGTGGGTTTGTAAGCCAGTTCGGCAAGGCCGCGGTTGATGACGTTGATGGTCATGCTGGAGTCCATCGGCGCCTCCATTTTAGCGGCTTTTTCCTTAACCTCAGCTTTCTGACCGCCACCGCAGGCCACGAACAGGATGAGGCTGACGACTGCCATATTTACAAGAAGGAATTTCGAATTTGTATTTTTTACCAGTTTCATAAAAAGTTCTCCAAGAATGAAGGGTCCTCCCTGATTTAGCAATCCATACCGGAATTGGGTCGAACCGTATGTACCCTGAAAAAAACCGATAAACTTGAAAACAATTTTTTAAACATGAGGCGTATTTTTTGGCGGAAAAAAGCGGATCGGAGCGCCCCCTGCGGGCAGGCGACGTAATATTTCTAAGCGTTCCGGAGGCCGCCGCGGGCGAGCGTCTGGACGTCTGGCTGGCCGCCGAACTCGAAGCGAGCGCGGCGCGGGCCAGGATCCAGAAATGGATCAAACTCGGCTGCGTGACCCGGGGGGACGAGAGCGTTTCCGCCTCGCTCCGTATTCGGGCCGGCGAAGAGTATCGCATCGCGCCGCCGGCTCCGATCGAACCGAATCTGGCGCCGGTCGCCATGGACTTCGCGGTCCTTTTTGAGGATGAACACCTCGCGGTGATTCACAAACCGCCGGGTCTGGCCGTGCACCCCGGGCCCGGCGACGGCGGTCACACACTGGTGAACGGGTTAATTTTTCGCTGGGGGGAGCTGGCCCGCACCGGCGGAGTTCGTCCTGGAATCGTACACCGACTCGATAAAGATACCGAGGGATTGATGATCGTCGCCAAACAGGAACAGGCACTGCGTCTTTTATCCCGTCAGTTTCAAGAACGAGCGATTCACAAGGAATACCTGGCCTATCTTCTGGCGACGCCCACGGCCCCCTCCGGGACGGTCGAAGCGCCAATTGCGCGAAACCGCACGGATCGCAAAAAAATGCGTATTCATCCCGGGGGACGGAGCGCGACCACCCAATACGTTATTGAGGAAACCTTCGCCTCCAGGCGCGGCCGCAAATACGCTCGCGCCAGGCTCATGCCGCTGACCGGTCGTACGCACCAGCTCCGGGTCCACATGGCCTCGCTTGGCTGTTCCATCGTGGGCGATCCGCTCTACTCGCGCTCGCGGGCCGCTCTTACCGGGTTCGGTCTTTTGCTCCTGGCCCAGGCTCTGACCTTTGAGCACCCCGCGTCGGGCGAGCCGATGAGCTTCCGGCTGGAATTGCCCGACCGTTTCCGCGCGTTCGAGGCCCGGGCTATGACTTTATAACCGGGAGGCGGACCACCGGTAAAAAAAACTGGCCCACTGCGGCGCGGGCGCGAACCTCGTTCATGCGCGGGAAAACCCTGGTTCTGTTCATCGCTCTGGTTGGGCTCGGCTGTCCCGGCACGGACGATTTTGACGCCGGGCGGACATCGCCCCTGCGGGGAGCTTTCCGGGGCTCCGCCGCGGATTCGCTCCAGGACGCATTCCGGAAAATCCACGAGGAATATTCCGAATCGGTCGTTTCGATTTATACGGCCGGGATCGTCAGCCAGCCGGCCCATCCCCTGTTGAACCACCCCCTGTTTCGGTATTATTTCGGGAATGGCGCCAACCGGACGCGTCAGGTATCGGGTCTGGGCTCGGGCTTCGTGATTTCGAAGGAAGGGTTCATCTGTACGAATTTTCACGTGATCAAGGGCATGACCCGCATCATGGCCCGGGTCGGCGGGCGTGTATTCCCCGCGCGCCTGGTCGGGGCGGACGAGGCCACGGACATCGCCCTGCTCAAGATCGAAGGGTCCGGCTTTCGGGCGGTTTACTTTGGCGATTCCGATCAGACCCGCGTGGGCGACTGGGCCATCGCGATCGGGAATCCCTTCGGCCTGGACCGGACGTTTACCGTGGGGGTGATCAGCGCCATCGCCCGACAGAAACTGGACTCCGAGGGGGGATCGTACATCCAGACAGACGCCAGTATCAATCCAGGCAATTCGGGGGGTCCCTTGATCAACCTGGACGGCGAAGTGATTGGCGTAAACCGCATGATTTATTCGAGGTCCGGCGGGTCGCTGGGAATCGGCTTCGCGATTCCCATCAATCAGGCGCGGATCGTGCTCAATCAATTGCGCGAAAGAGCCGGTGTAAAATAGTTCCTGCGCAGTAGTACGGGAACACAAAGGTTTTAGTGCGCTGTATCAAAAATACAACAGTTGTTGCAGCATTGCAACAGAATCGGGGTAATTTTACTGAGAATTAGTCGCAAAATTGACCCCCCTCAAATGGGCATTTCAAGGGCCTGCAGGCCCAAAGGGGACTTTTCCACACTTTTTTTAAAACTTTGCGAAATGGGCAAAATTTGGACTTTTACGCTCTTCTCGGGCGATTCCTGGGCTCTTCGCCCCATTAATTGCGAACTTCTGGCACGAAACTTGCCTCTTATAGCTGGAGTGGCCGCAATTCGGGCCTGTCAGGCGCCCCGGAAAAGGGGGCGGAATTTGAGTGTTACATATGAATGACAACAGCCATACCAACCGGAATGAGTCCTTTATTGGGACTGGCTACCGTGCAACCGTCCGTGGGCCGGTTACCATCGCCGGAACCGGTTTGCACTCCGGTAGAACCGTTACTCTGAAATTATTTCCGGCCCGCGCCGGCACCGGCCTCGTCTTCCTGCCGGTGAAAGGCAACAAAGGCAAGATTCCAGTTTCCCCGTTTTATGTTACCGACACGCGCCAGGCGGTTACGCTCGGCAATCGCAACTGGGAAGTGCGCACCGTGGAGCACCTGCTGGCCGGCCTGGCCGCCGCGGGCGTGACCGACGCGTTCCTGGAAATCGACGCTCTCGAAATCCCGATCATGGACGGGTCGAGTGCGCCCTTTTACGACGCGGTAATGGCGGTCGGCATCGAACCTTTCCGGGTGCCCCTGGACCCGATTCGCCTGACCACACCCATCTGGGTCGTGGACAAGGATCGCTACCTGGTAGCCCTGCCGCATGACACCACCCGCGTTACGTATTCAATCGATTTTGACCACCCCGCCCTGCGCGGCCAGACTCTGGTGATTGACCTGGACCAGAAAAGTTTTGTTACTGAAATCGCCTCTGCCCGCACGTTCGGGTTCTACCGCGATCTCGAGGCCATGCAGGCCCGCGGCCTGGCGCGTGGCGCGTCCCCGGACAATGCCGTCGTTCTCACGGACGATGGTTACATGAACGAACTACGTTACGAAAACGAATGCCTCCGCCACAAGGTTCTGGACCTGATCGGTGACCTGTACCTGATGGGACGCCCCCTGCAGGCGCATGTCATCGCCCACCGGGCCGGCCATTCTCTGGACGTCACCCTGGCCAAACAGATTCTGACCCGCGCCGCCATGGATGAACTGGCCAGTCGCAAGAGCCGGGAACCGGAGATGGAAGCCGCCTTCGAATACAGCTCCCGGCCCCGCTAACCGCCGCCGAACCGCCCGCCCCGCGGCCACAGGGACCGGTCCGTTTGTTTCGGGCCGGTTTTATTCTGAAAATCTTGAATTTTTGGAATAATATTGACATTCCCCCAGGACCGATCATAGATTCAGCAACATCTTGCAAGTGCGCGTGGGACCGGTCGACCGGTCCAGGCAGCGGGGAGTTCTGGTTTGGAATTCTTAACCGGAATCTGGGATCGGACGTTTTTTAACTATTATTCCTTCGCGAGCATGCTGGCGGGTATTTTTACCTTCTTGCTGGCGTTGTTCCTGATCACTCTGCCCAAAAAATCGAAAAGCACCTTTCACCTGGGCTTCGCGCTTTTAATGTTTACGCCGTTTTACATGGCGTATTTCATCGCCGCGTTTTATTACCACCCGGACGCTGCCCTGCACCGCTGGCTGACCGTCCTGTTTATTCTCCCGGGCATCGCGCATCTGATCCAGTGGGTCTTTAAATTTCCCGAAGAAACACACCCGCGGTTGTCCAGGTGGGCCCTGGCGATTCAGTGGCTGGTCTCGATCGGTGTTACCGGTTATTTTTTGAGCGAAACCTTCTACGCGGACCGTGTGTTCTTTTTCGCCGGACATTACTGGGACTTCGACGCGCAATTCCAGAGCTGGGTGGTCAGCCGGTTCATCACGGCCTACGTGGTGGTCTTGATCGGCGTCGGCGCCTGGAAAACATATCTAACGAAAACGAAAGAACGCTGGGCCCTGGTCTGGATCACGCTCACTTTTATCGTGGCCGCGTCCGTTCCCGCGCGTACGAACGAGCTGAGCCGGGACGGGGCCTTCGACCGCGGCCTGCACCAGACCCTGATGGTCCTCCTGCTCGTGCTGGCCTTTTTTCTCATTATTATCATCTACATCAACTATACCCGCGATCGCACGACTTTCATGATCAAAATCGTCGGCATCTCGCTCGTTACCTTCCTGCTTTCCATGCAGTTCCTCGGTTTTTACGAAACGCGCGGGGTGGAACGCAATTACGACGCCCTGCGGATTGAAAACGTCGGCCGCGTGCTGGAAGGCGGACAGCGCAACGAGTCGATCGAGTACCTTTTATTTTACGATTTAAAAAACCGCAAACATAAACTCGACTTCCAGAAAAACGGGCTCCAGGTCGATTTCAGCCGGCATTACCAGGAATTCGCCAACACGGCCATCTATGAAGACATTCGCGCTTTGCCCGACGACGATTTTCGGTCCGCGTTCAAGAACTACCTGGCTACCACTCCGCCCTATTTCGCCGGGTACCGCGGCGCGCTGGCCCGGTTTTTATTAAAACCGGAAGTCCAGTCCGGTCAGCGAAGCGGGCCACAACTGAAAACCGATCTGTACGAAACGATCGATGAGTTGAATACGCTCACGCTGGTGAACTTCAACCAGATCAGCGCGCTGGGAGACGATCAGTTCAAAGAAAAACTCGTGGAACGCCTGGCGAAAGTCAAACCGGACGAGGAGTTCGCCCCGTTTCGCGACGCGATTCTCAAAACCGCACTGGCCTCTTCGGCTGGCGGTGAACGACTGAAAAAAGAAATCCTGCCGTACCTGAGTCCGTTGAAGCCGGCCCTGGCGCGCCACTATCGTCGCAACGAGGGCGAGTCGCGCGACGCGTTCAAACACTTCGTGGCGTACATGCAGTACGACCGGGAACGGAATACTGTGGCCGAAGTCGGATTTAATTACGAGGCCTACCGCCTGTTCCTGCACCCTTCGGCCCTTTCGCAGACGCTCATTCTCTTCTGTGTTCTGGCGGCGGTGCTTTTGATATTTCCCCTGTTTTTTCGCGGCAGCCTGCTGGGACCGCTCAACAATCTCCTGGAAGGGGTGCGCACGGTCAACAGCGGGGATTTGAACGTGAAGGTCGGCATCAAGGTGGAGGACGAAATCGGTTACCTCTCCGAATCGTTCAACAACATGGTGACCTCCATCCGCGAGGCCAAAGAACAATTACAGGATTACGCCCACAATCTGGAGGACAAAGTCAAAGAACGTACCGCGGAGTTGAACCGCACCCTGGAAGAAGTCCAGAAATTGAAAGTGCAACAGGACGGAGATTATTTTCTCACGTCCCTTTTACAGAAGCCGCTCAACTACAACGCGAATAAATCGACGAAGGTCCCCACTGATTTTATAATCATGCAGAAAAAAAAATTCGAGTTTCGCGGCAAGCAGGCGGACCTCGGCGGCGACATTTGCGTCACGGGCAATCTGCGACTCGGCCAGAGTGAGGAAAACTTCCGGCGTTACATCGTGGCCATCAACGGCGACGCGATGGGCAAATCGATGCAGGGAGCCGGCGGATCGCTCGTCATGGGTGTGGTCGTGAACTCCATCATGGCGCGGTCGGCGAAAAACAATCGCATCGTCAATCGTACGCCCGAACAGTGGCTGGCCGACGTCTACCAGGAAATCCACGGCGTTTTCCTGGCCTTTAACGGTTCGATGGTGATCTCCGCCACGACCGCCATCATCGACGAAGAGTCCGGCGAGATGTGGTACTTCAACGCGGAACATCCCTTCCAGGTGATTTATCGCAAAGGCCGGGCCAGTTTCCTGGAAGAGGAACTGCAACTGCGCAAACTCGGACTCGAATCCGAAATTCCATTTCGCGTGCATCGTTTTCAATTACAACCGGGCGATGTGTTGATCATGGGATCGGACGGTCGCGACGATATCGACCTCGCGCAGGATCAGGCCACGCGCAAGATGAACGAGGACGAATACCTGTTTCTCAAGCGCGTGGAGGAAGCGGACGGGCAGCTGGAAGGCATCGTGGACGGGCTCTTAAAAATGGGCGTAATCACCGACGACCTTTCCCTCCTGCGCCTGGCATTCCAGCCCGTGGGCACGCATTCGACCCCCGCCCGGGGCAATGCAAGCGGCGCGGCGGAGCGCGTAATCATCGATATAGACGTGGAACCGGAAACCGTCTCAAAAAAAAAGGGCGATCAGTTTGAGGAATTGTTTTCCTCGGGTCGGCGCCTGGCTCGCTCGGGCAACAACGCCGAAGCCCTGGAACATCTCCGCCAGGCCTACTCGCTCCGCCGGGACGTTCCGGCGCTCAATAAAGCCCTGGCCGTGCTCACCTTCAAGGAGAAGGACTATAAAACGGCCGTTGATATTCTCGGAAAATACCTTGAAGGCGATCCGGACATCGAGGACTTCTGGCTGTACCTGAGCATTGCCCACAAACGCAACGGGAACTACACCGCCGCTCTGGACGCCGCGAACCGGGTGTACGCGATGAATCCCAAACGCATTCCCAATCTGATCCAGCTCGCCGATCTGCACCAGAAAGCCGGTCGCTTCGACCGCGCCCGACAGTTTCTGGACGATGTACTCCGCCTCGATCCGAATAACCGCCAGGCCCGTTCGTTGCTGACGACCATTTCCTGAAGCGCCTGCGCGCGCGCCGGCCTGATTACCCGAACGGGCCGCTCTTCACGGAGGCCTTTTGCTTGACGGAACGGGCGCGCGGCTTTACCTTTGAGCCAACATGCCGGCATCAACCGTTGTACGCTTCGGGGAAATTTTCACACGCCTCCAGGAAATTGACCGTGACATCCAGGAGTTGCAGCGTCTGAAGTCCCGCGTTCCGGTCGATCGCCCTTTTTCGCCTGGATTACAAATTTCTTTTGATAAGGCGATCAACGATCTCTTGAACGAGAAGATTGAACTCCAGGGCCTGGAGATCGAGGACCCACCCGAAGATCTTTTACAGGAAATTCTTTCCGTGGACGTGGCCACGGCCTCGCGCATTCGCGTGGACCACATTCGGCCGCCGGAGGAACTCACCGCCCGCGAAGCGCAGGTACGCGCGTTCCTGGAGGCCATGCCCAAGACCGAAATCCATCTGCACATGGAAGCGTGTATTTCGCCCGAAACGCTGATGGGAATGCTGGACAACCACAGGGTGCCCTACGATGTCAAGGAGGTTGAGAAACTGTATCGTTTTTCCAATCTCAACGAATTCATCAAATTGTTCCTGTTCATTCTGGACGCGATCAAATCGCCCGGCGATTTTGAACTCATCTTCGCCAATCTGCGGCGGTATCTGGAAGCGAACAATATCCGCTACGCGGAGACCTTCCTGGCCCCGTCGAAGATGATTCAGAACGGGCTGGATTTCAATGAAATCGCCCGCGTGCTGGACACCCAGGCACGCATCTGCCGCGGCGAAGGCGGACCGGACGTGAAATTTTTAATCGACGTTTCGCGCACGTTCGGGCCGGAGAACGCCAGTAAAAATTTGCAGCGCGTACTCGCGGCCAGAACCGAAAGTATCATCGGCATCGGTCTGGGCGGCGCCGAACTCATGGGCCCGGCGCGCGATTACGGTCCGGTGTTCGCGCAGGCGCGCGCGGAGGGACTGCACGCGGTTGCGCACGCGGGGGAGGACGACGGGCCCTGGTCCGTGCGGGACACGGTGGAAATTCTCAAGGCCCAGCGCATCGGCCACGGCACGTCCGCCATCCAGGACCCGAGCCTGCTGGAACTCCTGAAAGAAAAACGGATCCCGATCGAAATCTGTCTGACGTCCAATATTTTTACGGGCAAGTACGTTCGCCGCGAGGCCGATCATCCCGTGCGCCGTTATTATGACGCGGGCCTGGTCTGTTGCGTGAACACGGACGATCCGGAAATTTTCAAGGTCAATTTAACCGATGAATACTTCAAGTTATTCAAACATTTGAACTTCACGGTGACCGAACTCACCGACCTCGTGCGCCAGGGGGTCTATTCCACCTTTCACCCGGACCCGGGCGCGCTCTGGCGGCAGTTCGAACCGGAAATCAGAGACCTGCGCGAAACCTATAAGGTGTAGGCCGGTTTATGCATGAAACGAAAATATGATGCGCCCCACAGGTATACGCAGGCCGGCTGTACGGCCCTCCGTGGCCGAACAGCCGGCGCTTCGCCTTCCCTGGCTTCGCGGCAGCGTATACCTGTGGGGGCAACACACTGTTTCATGCAAAAAATCCGGTGTCACCAAGGAATGAAGAAAACCGCCTTGAAAGGCGGTTTTCGTTGCAAAAAAATTCATGGAGAATTTCGTGCATAATCCAGGTCAGGGACCGGCTCTCAGGCCGCGTCAATCGTTGATCATATAATACGAAGTGTGCAGCGGGTATTTTTTGCCCTCGAACGCTTTCAGAGGCGACGAACCTTTGCCCGGACACTCCACCGTGGCCGTGCCCGTGTAGTGCATGATGTAGGGCTTCGCGAACAGGACCTTCACCACCCAGCGCAGGAGGGCCGAGACGTGGCCCAGCACGTGGTACCCGCCCGCGAAGGCCGTCCGCGTCACGTCGATGCGGCAGGCCGGGTCACCCTCCAGGGTGTAACGCGTCTGGAGTGGAATTTCGTATCCGGAGAATTGATTTTTTTCCACGCGAACCTGCTCGATCGTGCCGATTTTGCCCTGGGCCACGACGCCTTCGGGAGTCGTCAGGGCCAGGCGAAACAATTTTCCGCCGGGGAATTTCGACGTGCCGTGAAATCCGCCGAGGAACAGACCCCGGGCCGGATCGTACGAACGAAAGAGCGCGAAACTTTTCGCGTACGCGTGCGGTGAGCTGCTCGCGTACAGATATTCCAGGCCGCCTTCGCCCTCGACTTTGATTTCTTTATCGCCGATGCGCACCGACCCTTTCACGCGGCCCAGCCCGACCGGTACGTCGGCGCGAATGAACGATCCCCCGCCCGTGTCCACCGGACCGCCCGACAGGCGCACACCCACGCCGACGGGTGTCATGTCCGCGCGAATCGCAACATCGTCCTTATGGGCGTACGCTTCAAATTTTCCCTGGTTCAGTCGCAGCCAGGAATCGCCCGTGGTCAGGCCGAACGCGCCGGAGGTGGCCTTCAAGGACTGGTCGGTGTATTCGGCGGTACGCACGATGCTCTGCCCGTTCTGGTAGACCATGATCGAGACACCGTTGTTCAGATCGCCAGGTCCGAAATTGCTGATGACGTAAGTGATGTAGACGTAGGTCCCGCCGCCGCGAAAGTTAAAATTCCAGGCCTGCATGTAACCTTCGTTCTTTAACGGGCGATACGCGTAGTCGGCCGGGACGGTGACCATGGACTGCGCGATGAGCGCGGCCGGCGCGAGAACCGCGAGCGGTAGCAGGAGAACACCGGAGAACAACGGACGGAAGCGCAGCATGCCCCACAGTCCCAGATTCGCGGGCGGGGGGAAGAAAAAAACAGGGGGCGAACGAGCGGGGTTCAGTAGCTGGAAGGCAGACAGGGGTATAGGACCGCCACCCGGCATTGTTCGGGTCCGTCAAAAAAAGCGCCCTCCACGCGACCCATGGCCAGACAGCGGGCCCAGGAACCGGTTTCCCCCTGCCGGAGGGCCAGATCCCATTCCGTCTGGCCGCGCTGGTCCGATTCCATCATGGCCAGCCATTTCAGGTGGCTCTGTTTGAGCGCGCGCGCCAGACAATCCTCCCGGCGTTCCTGGAGGCTTCGAAAAACGGTTTTGTTTCCGTCTTCAGTCTGGATATATTGCTTCACAGGGGGTAGCGCGGCGGTACCCTGGATTTGAACGTGACCCCAGACGTAATAATAGTCCCGGTTCCATTGTTCGGGACCGACCAGCCGGCACTGCATGGCCAGTAGCGCGAATAACAAACTAAACATCGGTGCGGGTTTCATGCAAGCGCCTCTGGCGAATGGATCTGTTTTCACCGCGGCCCTCCCTGCCAATCGAATTTTATTGTTTCTGGCGGGCCTGTTCTCGGTTCTGCTGATGGGATCGGTGGCTTTAATCGGCACACCGGATCTCGGCGCGGCCCCGCTCAAACTTTCCATTCTCCCGTTTCGAATCGCCGGCGATCCGGATCCGGATCTCTTCGACCGCGAGGGTTTGCCCGCGTCCGTGCAACACGCGACGCAATTCCTGTTCGAAAATTCTCTGCGTTTTCCGCTCGCCGACCGGGACGAACTCAATCAGCAACTCGACTCCGTCGGCTTCCGGGCCGACCACGCCTTCGATCATGATCGCGCCACGCGCGTTTGCGCGGGAACCGGCAGTTCGCATTTGCTCGCGGGCAGCGTAAATTTTCGGCCGGCCGGCGGCCTGATCGTAAATCTGGTTTCGTATTCGTGCGATGGGGCCCGCATCATCGGCAAAAGTCGCCAGGTGGGGCGGCTGGAGGAATTGCAGCGCCTCTTGCACAGGTCGGTGGCGGAGGCCTGTCCTTTCGCGCGCCGTCTGGCGCCCACACCCGCGGGCGGCGCGGATCGTCGCCCGCTCGATCTGGCGGTCGTGCTCGACTTCGATGCGGCGCTCGCGGCGCTCTCCGCGTCCGGCTCGATGGCGCGCGACGTGTTCGAGATTCAGCGCGGCCTCGACACCGTACGCCGCTACGCGCCGGAGGGATCGCGCATCGGCACGGTCGTTCTGGAAGCGGGGGATCGGCTCGACGTTCTGCCATTTACGACGAACTGGTCGCGTATGCTCGCGGTCCTCGCCGCGAAAAAACCACAGGGCGACGTTTCGCCGGTCGGGCTCGAACGCGCGCTCGAAAAAATCGAACAGGTGCGCGACCGAGCGGGCATTCCGCGGCTGCTGATTTTTTCGGATACGGCTGGCGCGGGTCAACGTCTGAACCTGGTGGAAAGTCGTATGCGCCGCCTGGCACGGTCCGGCTGGGACCTGCATCTGTTCAATCTTTTCGGCCAGCGACCGGACGATCGCGCCGAATGGCAGCGACTGGCCCGCGCGCTTGCGCTCAAAGACCCGGCGGTATTTTACGGTCGCCAGGCGGGTTTCCTGGAATATTCATTGTTCCTGGTCATGTACGGTTCGCGTTTTTATGCTTCCGATCGCGACGAATCCGCGAAGATACGCACCGGCGCCCTCAACGTCGGCGAACTCAAGCCGATCGAGACGATCGCGTTTCCGGCCGAGGCCCTTACGCTTGAGGAATTGCCGATCCACATGGCCGCGCGGGAAAATCGCAAACTGACCGGACTGGGGCCGGTCGTATCAGGCCTGGAAGGCCGCATCAAGGACGCGGCCCTCGGCGGCACTCTGTACGAAGCCGTTCCGTACCGCGCCCTGGTCAAACACGGCGGCCGTTCCTTCTGGGTGCGACTCGCCCGGCGCACGGATTTCGAACAACTCAAAGCCCTGCAGGGCGGCCAGAACGTCTATCTCGGCCTGCGTTTGACACCCACCCCGGGCCCGGAAAAACTCACCAATCTGCCCGGCGAAGTTTTTATATTAAAACAAAAAGACGTGCCGCGGTTGCTCATCAACCGACGCGATCATTTAATGCGCATTTCCGAAAACTTGATTTCCCCCGCGGATATCTGGTTTTTTCTCGCGGAAGTCATAGAAGTCAGGGATGCCAGAAGAGAACAGGACATCAGAGAATAATCTGCCCGCGGTACGGCCCGTCGCCCTGCCCGGATTCACGGCCACCGACCTGCCCGCGGTGGCGGCCAGTCTCGTGCATGAGGTCAAAAACCCGCTGGCGGCCATTCACCTTCACCTGCAATTGCTGGAAGGTTATACAGGCGAAATCGCCGACGAGGCGGTGCGCACGAAAATCGTGGAAAAGGTTCAGTTCATCAAAAAAGAAATACTGGGCCTCAACCAATCGTTACATCAGTTCCTGCGCCTCCTGCGTCCGGACCAGCCGGCCGCGTCGCAAATCCCGGTGGAATTGAACGCGCTCGTGCGCGACGTCGTCGCGTTTCTCGAACCCCAGGCAAGGACGCAGTCGGTGCGGCTCACGTTTTTACCTGGCGAAATCGCCCTGGAAAGTCGCACCGATCCGGTCTTTGTAAAGCAGATCGTCATCAACCTCATTCTCAACGCCATCCAGGCGTTCGAACAATCGCGAGCGCGCGAAGGCCACGAAATCACGCTCTCCACCGGTCAGATTCGCGGCGTGAATTTCGTTCGCGTGCGCGATAACGGTCCCGGCATTCCGACCGAAGCGCAGGAACGGATCTTCGAACCTTTTTTTTCCACGAAAAAAGAAGGCAGCGGCCTGGGCCTGGCCCTGGTCCAGAAAATGGTGCGCGAAATGGGCGGCCATATCGATTTACACTCTTCGCCGGCCGAAGGCACCGAGTTCACGGTTTATTTGGGCCGGCCGCGCCTGATCGCCGGCGGCACCGGCGATTGACGGGCGGCGCTTCGCACCGAATTTCGTCCTCAAATTTGATTTGACGCTTCGCGGGCGGGTCTTCTCTTTTAGCAGGTTGCGGAAAAAGGCCCTCCATGGACTTTTTCCGCTGTCGCATCGGCGAACTGAATTCGCCGATGCTCGCAAAAAATCATTTCCGTGTGATTCTGGGACGCGCTCCTGCGACGAAGCGTACATGGCCGGCATCTTACTCATTGAAGACGACGCATCGCAGCGCGGCGCGCTCGAAGAATACCTGGGAAGCCTCAGCTTTAACCAGAAAAAACACGTTATCTTCGCGGCGGAAAACATCGCGGCGGCGCGGAAGTTCCTGGATGAGCGCCCCGATCTGATCGTTTCCGATCTGATGCTCCCGGACGGCAACGGCGTCGAATTTCTGAAAGAAGCGCGCGGGGCGGGACTGGAGTCGCCCTTTCTGATTCTGACCGCCCAGCCCACGATCGAATCGGCCGTGGAAGCCATCCGCGCGGGAGCGAACGACTACCTCCAGAAACCGGTGGACCTGACGCTTTTAAAAACCAGGGTCCAGTCCCTGCTGGAATTGCGATTTCTCAAGAACCAGAACCAGGAATTGCGCCGGCGCCTGGAGCTCGAATTCGGCGAAAAAAACATCGTCGGCAACTCGCCCGCGCTCCGCAAGGTCCTGGAAAAAGTCAGCCAGATCGCGCCCACGGAAGTGACCGTGCTGCTTGAGGGCGAAAGCGGGACCGGGAAGGAAATGTTCGCCAATCTGATCCACGAAAATTCCAGGCGCGCGGAGCGGCCGTTTATCAAGGTGAACTGCGGGGCTCTGACGAAGACCCTGCTCGAATCGGAATTATTCGGCGCCGTGAAGGGCGCGTACACCGGCTCGGACCGCGACCGGGAGGGCTATTTCGAATCAGCGGACGGCGGCACGATTTTCCTGGACGAAATCGGCGAAATGGACCTGGAAAGCCAGGTGCGCCTCTTGCGCGTCCTGGAAGAGCGCGAAGTCGTGCGTGTGGGTTCCACCCGGCCGATCAAGGTGGACGTGCGCATCGTCGCGGCCACGAACAAAAATTTATTGAACGCGGTGGACGCGGGCCAGTTCCGGGAGGATTTATACTACCGCCTGGCCGTCATCAAACTCGGCCTGCCGTCCCTGCGCGAACGCCGCGATGATCTGCCGTTGCTCTTCAATCATTTCGTCACGCAGTTCAACGAACAGTACGGCAAATCGGTGACGCGCATGTCGCCCGAACTCGTCAAATTTTTTCAGAATTACGACTGGCCGGGTAATATCCGCCAGTTTCGTAATATCGTCGAAGGAATGGTCGTTCTGGCGGCGGACGATACCCTGGACCGGAGCGACCTGCCCGCCGATATCCAGAATCCCCTCACGCGTCCTTCCATGGACAAAAAAATGGAAGACACGATTTTGCCGGGTATTTCCATGCAGGACTACGAACGCGCCATCATCGTCAAAAACCTGGCCCACACGGGCGGCAACCGCGAAAAAGCCGCCACGATGCTCGGCATTTCACCGCGTACTCTCTATCGCAAAATCAAAGAATACGATCTATGACCTTGCAGAAGGCGACCGGTATCGTTTTGCGGCGCGCGAAACGAAAGGAGTCGGACCTGTCTGTGCGGGTCCTGCTGGAATCGGGCGCGACCGTCGAATTTTATCTGCACGGCATTCGGGCTTCGCGTTCAAGGTCTTCGCTGATCGCCGAACCGGGCACGCTGATTCGCGCTGATTTTTACGGAGCGGCGGAGGGCGGCGGCTCCCTGAAAGAAGGCGATGTGCTGGACCGCTATGACGAATGCAAAAACGATTACCCGCGCACTTTGTTGCTTTCGTATTTCCTCGAACTGTCTGAACTCGCCGCGAAAAGTGGCCCCACGCCGGAGGTGTACCGCCTGCTCGTCGGGGCCCTGAACGAATGGCGCGCCGCCGCGCGTACCGCACCGGAGCGGCCGGAGGCGAACGAGTCGAACCAGGAACAGCGCGCCCTGTTTATCCTGGAGCTGCTGGCTTTTTTTAAGATCAGGCTTCTGCGTATCCTCGGCCTTGTGGGCGACTGCGAACACTGCGACGTCTGCGGCGCCGACCTGCGTGACCGGGCCGGCTGGTCCGTGCCGGAGGTCAGTTTTCGCTGCGCGAAACACGCGGAAGTGTCCTCGCAGGGCGAGGCCTGGATGGCCGCCGTGATTACCAGGTCCACCCGGGTGCGGTTCCAGACCGTACGCGAAGCGACCCCAACCGCCACGCGAGAAAATCGTGAACGGCTGGACGAATGGTTATCGCGCTGCCTGGAGCACTACTTCGCCACACCGTCCACGGTGGCGCCGGAACTCTATCGCCTGCTGCGCGCCGGGGCGTTTTAAATCCTGACATGAGGAGCGATACATCCTGAATCGCATAGCAAGGCACTTTCCCAGTCCCTGCTAAATCACGCGGATTTCGCCCTGGCATTCTTTTTCCGGAATAAATTCTTCGATGGTCCCGGACCGGACGGTGCTGCCCGTAAGCCAGATACCGCCGTTTCCGGTGGCGGGCAGCGTCAAAAAATTCGTACACTGCATCTTCTGGCCGGCGATCGGGGTGCAGCGCGATCCCGGAGTCTGGTAACGCGACACCGCTTCCGCGCCCTCCGCCCGACTCGTATGTGTATAAAAAACGATCGTGTACAGTTCTCGACGACTCGCCTGCACGCACTGCCGGGGTAACAAAGCGACCACCTGGTTGGGCCGCGACGAAGGATAGAGTAAAACTTCGTAGTTCAAACGATTGACGAAAGTATGAGCCGCCAGTCCGCCCCCGCTCAGAGCCACGACCAGAATAAGTCCCGAAACGATTCGACGCATAGTCTGTTTCCTCCCGAATAAAAGCGCCGGAGCGCGACCGGGGCCCCTGGCCCGGATACTGCACGAAACTCCCCATGAATTTTTATGCTCAACGAAACAGCCTCACACCGGAATCGGAGCGCTTTCCGTTCAAGAAATATTCGCGGAGCGGATTACGTGATAAGAACCAAACGCGGCGGAAGCGTGGCAAAGACGTGAAAAAAATTTACGCCCCGGGGCGGAGCGACCGCAATTCCCAGAGTTTGATATACTTGAGGAAATTATAGTATCCGGCGAGCACCGCGATCACCAGGCCCGCGCGTCCATCCAGAAAACCGGCGCGGTAGACGTACGTGATCAGGAACTTCGTGACGGCCTTGCCGATCGCCCAGAGCGGCGACGAACGTTCGCCGCGTTCGAATTTGTCGCGGGCGATGAGCGTGGAATAATGGTGCATACGCTGGAGATGATCGCCGATGCTTTCGTAGCTGTAATGTTCCAGCGCGTGCGCGCAGCGGCCCACCGGTCCGCGCGCGATCAGGCGTTCGTGCACGGGGCCACCCTCGAACGCGGCCAGTCCGCGGCGGAAAAAGCGCCCGTTCAAATCGGGATACCAGCCTCCGTGCCGAATCCAGCGTCCCAGATAAAACGTTATGCGCGGCAGGCGATAGGCCACCGGACGCGGCCTGCCGGGAGGCTCCGCCGCGTTGTCCGCGCGGGCCGCGGCAACGAGTTCGGCGGCCAGAGCGGGCGGCACGACTTCGTCCGCGTCGATACTGAGAATCCAGACGCCGCGCGCCAGACCGATCGCGTGGTTTTTCTGCGCGGCGAAATCGTCCAGTTTGCGGCGAACCACGCGCGCGCCGTATTCGCGGGCGATGCGTCGGGTAGAGTCGGTGGATTCGTCATCCAGGACGACAATCTCGTCAGCGAAGGTAAGCGCGGCCAGACAGCGCGGTAGCCTGCGTTCTTCGTTACGGGTGATGATGACGGCGGAAATGAAAGGAGTTCCGGTTCTCCGGCCGGGAGCTTTCATCGCGGAAAACGTTCGATCGGAATGGAGCGGTCAACCGGCATTTTCGCGTTTACTCTTAAAATTCCCGGTGAAGGGAATTTCAACCCGCGCCAGCGTTCGGTCTTCCTGGATGATGATCCGGAAGTATTTGGGATCGATGTTTTCGCCTTTCAGTAAAATGATGATCAGCGCGATCCCGAGCCCCGCGCCTTCCGACTCACCGCTCATGGCCTGGTCCATGTAAAACTGGGCGATGTCCTCGTACCCCATGGCGCGTTTGAGTTTTTCGCGCATGCTTTCTTCTTCTTCCGGGGCGATGGGCGTGTTGTTCACCACTTCCATCGTAAACCCGTCTTCGGTAAAGATGAAGTCGATTAAAACAAAATACCCGCGCAGACGTGCTTTGAGTCCGTACTCCAGGGCCATGGCTTCGCTGAAACTGGCCTTGTACATGCTCATACCCTTGCGGTATTGCTCCGGGTCCTGGATATTAAAACCGTGTTCGTCGAAAAAGATTCGTTTCTGGTTGGCTTTGCAACCGTTGATCACCAGCTCTTTGAGCACGGTGTAGAGCACATGGATGAGGTGGTCGTGTTCGGTTTTGGCGAGAATGCCTTCCAGAGCGTACTGGATATGCTTCTCCACCATCTCCGTCATGCGATGGGTTTTCAGCGTGAGGTATTGCCCGTTCTTTACGGCAATCTGAATGTTTTCATTGATCTCCTGAAGCGAGGGAGACGTCATGCGCCCATTTTGAGGGGAGAGCGGTCCTTTGTCAATAGAATGAACGGAGCCGGTCCATTCCACCGGGCCCCCCGGCGGGGCCTTTCAGGTATCCAGTTCTTTGCGTTTGAACACGATGATCAGGACAGCCCAGAACAGGATGAACCAGCCCGAGTTCCACAAAAGCGAATACTGGCCGTGGTAATTGCCCGCTTTTTTGAAAAAGTTCTGCTCTTCCAGCCCCGGCAGATCCACCGCCTCGCCCATGCCGTAGAAAAAATTCACGCCGAATTGCGGCAGCCCGTAGGCCAGGACCTGGTTCAGCAATTTCCAGTTGGCCTCGAATTCTTTATCCAGTCCGCTTGTGAGAAACAGGCCTGGCAGCGCGCTCAGACCCACGATCACCACCACGATAAAAATCGAGGGGATGCGACCGGCGGTCATGCCCGCCAGCATCAAGAGTACGGTCAGGAGCGCGACCCCCTGTAAGAAGATCACCAGGCCCCGGTAAATTTCCAGACCGGCCTGACCGAACGAAATATACATTGAAATATGATAACTGGCCAGGAGCACGGCCAGGTTAAGCAGAAGCATGGCGAGAATGGCGAAGTACTTGCCCAGCAAATACTCCCAGCGCCGCAGAGGGCGGGACAACAACAAAACGTGCGTACGATTCTGGAAATCGTTGAGCGCCAGAAACGGCGTGGAAACCACCGCGATCAGAAACAGCCAGAAGGCCACCATGGAATACGAAACAGCCAGCAAGAGATACTTGAGCTGTTTTTTGCCCGATTTTTCGAACTCGGCGGCGCGCGCTTTGTTACGTTCCACCTCCGCCATGACCTGGGCCCTTTCCTCATCGCTCAGATTTTCGCGTTCGATGATCTGGCGCGCGACTTCCTCCTGCTGTTTTCCGCCCTGTACGGTGAGTGACTGACACGCACGGGTACACCCGCCGCCAGTCAGCATAAACAACGCGCAACAGATCACCAGCACCGTGATCAGACGTCGTCGTACGGCTTCCTTGAGGGTGAGCGCGAAAACCACGCCGATGCGATTGAGAACACCCGGAATCGTATCCATCATACAGCGCTTCCGTCTCCACCTTCATTCCCGCGAATCGCGCGACTGAAAATTTCTTCCAGGGATTCGCGTTTCTGCGTGTAACTCAGGATACGCCCTTTCGCTTCCACGAGTTTCCCCGGAAACAGGCGTTCTTCTTCCTCGTCCTCAATGGAAAGTTCCGCGCGCGTCCCGGCGATGCGCGCGGCGGGATCCGCCTTGCGAATCAGCTTTTCGATTTTTTCGCTCATGGCTTCCATTTCGACCGTTACGCCTTTTTTACCCGACAGCTCTTCCTTCGTACCCTGCGCGACGATCCGGCCCTGGTGCAGAATGGCCACACGATCGCAGGTTTTTTCGACTTCCAGCAACTGGTGCGAATTGAGAAAGACTGTGGCTCCGCGTTTGTTTTCTTCCTGGATGATCCGGCGCATATCCTGGATGCCGATGGGATCGAGCCCCGAGTTCGGTTCGTCGAGGATGAGCAGGTCCGGTTTGCCGAGCAGGGCCTGGCCGATGCCGGCGCGCTGGAGCATGCCTTTGGAACAGGCGCCGATCTTGCGATCCGAAACGTCCGCGAGCCCCGTCCGTTCCAGACATTCGTCGACGCGTTTTTTTTGTTCCGCGCCCCGCAGACGAATCATACGCGCCTGGTAGATCAGAAATTCGCGAATGCTGAGAAACGGATGAACATTGATCCGCTCCGGAAGGTACCCGATGTTGCGGCGATCCACCCGGTCCGGGCTTTCCCCGAGCAGCCGAACCAGGCCGCCGCCGGGACGGACGAAGTTTAATAAAATTTTTACCGTGGTTGTTTTACCGGAACCGTTCGGTCCGAGAAAACCGAAAATCTCCCCCTGGCGAACTTCCAGGTCGATTCCGCGCAGAGCGAACACGCGGCCGTAGTTTTTTAAAAGTGCGCTGGTCTGGATGACTGGATTCATAAAAGGGGTCAGTTCCGCGACTGAGGGCCACGAAATATTTTTCTATCCGGTTTGACCACTCGAATCTTACTTTACCCCGGGATCGCCTTCCTGCGCCTTCCACAAATCATGAAATTGATCATCGTTCGACACGGCGAGGCCGGGATGGCCGCGGATGACGCCCGCCGCGAGTTAACCGACGAGGGCCGCGCGGACATTACGCGCATGACCGGAATTTTACGTCGGACCGCCTGGAAAATAACCGAAATCTGCGCGAGCCCGCTGCTTCGAACCCGACAGACCGCGGCCATCATAGACGAGACTCTCGGCGGACCCGGCGTCAACACCGCGCCCTGGTTGAGCCCGGGCTTGAAGATCGCCACCTGTCTGGATGAAATCAACGCGCGTGGTCCGAACGACGCGATGGTCTGGGTGTTTCACGCTCCGGATGTGGGCCGCGTTTCCGCCGCCCTGCTGGGTCTGCCGGAAACTTCGTTTTATTTCACCCCGGGCACTATGCTCGCCCTGAACATGCCCGTGCCGGGTCCCGAAGGCAGAGTCATGCTGGTCTGGCAACTGCAACCGGAGCTCCTGCGCGCCTGAACCGCGGGGTACGATGCGCCGATTTCTCGCGTTTTCGCGGGTCGTATTCATCCTGGCCCCCCTGGCCGGGTTCTTCGCCGACCGAGTGGGGCCCAGGAAGCT
>CAZVZS010000025.1:0-3563 GCA_964631535.1 uncultured Leptospiraceae bacterium | reverse complement strand
TGTCCCAGGGCCGGCCGGCTCAGGCCGCCGAGATCCTGGCCCCCCTGGCCGGACCGTGGTTTGTGTTCGGACGCGCGGCGAGCCTGCCGGAGACTCTTTTTAACGCCGACGCTATTTTCGCGTTTAATTTATTTTACGATATTTTCGCGAATGGAGGGTCTCTCTCCGCCTGGAGTTTTCCGCCCCCCGGCTTTTTTTTCCCCGATCTGGCGGGCGCATTGGCGCTCGCGGCGATCGGCCTCGACGTTTCGGACGCGGTGTTCGCGTACGGCTGGTTGCAATTCGCCGCGCTGTACGGCGGGGCGCTCTTTTTATTAAACGGAGTCACCCGGACAGGCGAACGTTGGCCCGCCGGGCCGGGAGTGGCGGGGGGCGCGTTCACGCTGCTGGCTCTGTCCGCGGCTGACCTGGCTCCCGCGGCATCTTACCTGTTCACGCTGACGCACCACACCGGGGCATTCGTCCTCGCGATCTGGGCCGCGGGCTGTTTCATTCGTGGCCGCCGGGGGTGGACCGCGTTCTGGTCCGTTCTCGGCGCCTGCTCGGATCCCCTGTTCGTCGGATTTTTTGTTGTCCCCGCGCTGGGTGCTACTTTATTCGCGCCTTTTTCCGGCGTCGGTGAAATTTCGTCCGGCTCGCGCGCGCGCCAGATCGCCATACTCATTATACCGGCGATCATCGGTCGCCTCCTGTTTGTCCTCCTGCGTTCACGCGACTGGTTCCTGCTCCCCGGTCCGGTCGGACAGGTTTACCCGGACGGTTTTTTCGATCTGGAACGATGGACCGCGTTGCTCAAAGTCGGCTGGCAATCGTTGTTCGCGAGTCCGCCTGTCGCGATTTTTTTAATCCTCGGGTTCGTCGTGCTGTGCGCGCGCCTTTTCGCGTCGCGCGGGCGTGGCGACCTCACCTGGCTTGCGGCCTTTAGCGTTCTCTCAGTGCTCACCTGTCTGGCCCTGGGCCTGGCCGGTGCCCTGTTGCAAAATCAGGCGGAATTCGCGACCCGTTACATGCTGCCCGCCCTGTGCTGGCCCATATTCGCTTTGTTTATATTTTTATTTATTCGATACGAATTTGCTGGATGGATCGCGACACTGCTCTCCGCCGCGGTTTTTTTCGGCTTCGCGGGGGGCCCGGCGCTGCCGGGACCGGGGTTTTTCGCCTACCGGCATCCGGTGGCCCGCTGTCTGGAGCGTGAAACCGGGCTGCGCGACGGCCTCGCGGCGTACGCCCTGGCAAAGCCGGTCGATCTGTTTCGGCGCAGGGGCGGCTCCGATTTTCGCGTCAACCAAATCGACACGCATGGCCGGCCGTATCTCTGGATGAACAGCGCCGCCTGGTACGATCCGCCCGGTGGTCCGCCCCGGTATAACTTCATCCTGACCGCCGGCCTCTCCGAAACGGAGCTGGAAAAACGATTTGGCGCACCCCGGCGCCGACTCCCCTGTCCCCGGACGTCGGTCTGGATTTACGACCAACCGCTCAAGACTCCCGATCCCGGCGAAATTCGCGTCTGGCGCGCGTTGATTGGCCGTTAATGGGGTTCGGCGGTCCCCCGCCTGACTTTGGGCTTGCCAGCCGGGCCGGTTGTTTTCCTCTGGGGTATGAGTTGGCCGGTTCGCTCCACCCTTGCCGGTATTTTGTTCTGCCTGCCGCTGGCCTTCGCCGCGTGCAAATCGCGAACCGTGCAGAGCCGCCCGACGACCGAACTCGGCCAGCACCGCAAGATCGCCGTCACGTCCATCCAGATCAATTTAATCGAAGAAAAAGGCTGCGTTCTGTTTTCGGATGGCCTGAAAACCGGGGAAGTGGCCATCGAGGATTACGCGGTCGACGTAATTCATAAAAATCTTTTAGAAAAAGGTTTTGTGCCGATCGAACGGCGGCGAATCAAACACATCCTGCGCGAACAGGGCCTGGGTCAGACGGGCATGTACGAACAGACGCAGATCGGCGCGCTCGCGGGGGCCTCCGCCATCTTCACGGGTAATATTTCGATTCGCACGGAACTGGAACATCACCCGCACATCGCCACGGCGATTTTGTTCCCGCCCAGTCTGCTTTATCGCCTGGTCGTTCCGAACGCGAAAACCACGCTCACATTCTCCGGCCGAATGACTTCCGTGGAAACGAGCGCCATATTAATTTCAGGCGAAATCGCCAACAAAGAAGAAGGTTTCGAAATGGACATGGTACGCGAACTCATCGACGAATGGTTCGAGGACGTCGAAAGTATCAAAGAAAACGATTCCTGGACCAATAAGCTGCTCCCCGGTACTTAGAGTTCATCTCAAAACCGAAAAAAACATGAACGCGGACGAATCGTCGGACGAATCTCTACGAGAAACCATCCTGGAACGCAAGTGGGTCTACACGGGCGGTTACCTGTGGGTGGAAAAACTGCTCGTGCGCCTGCCGAACGGCGAACTGACTCCGCGCGAAATCGCCAGGACGCGCGATTCGGTGGCCGTGCTGCCGGTGGACACGGACGGAACCGTGCACATGGTGCGCCAGTTTCGCGTGGCCCTGGGTCGGACCCTGCTGGAAGTCCCGGCCGGTTTGATCGACGAAGGCGAATCGCCGGAGACAGCGGCGGTGCGCGAGTGCGAGGAAGAAGCCGGCGTGCGGCCGGATCGGCTCATCCCGCTGACGCGGTTCGCGCACGCGGAAGGATTCGCGACCGGTTTTATGTATGTCTATTTAGGACTTAACCTTTCCGTGCACGGTCGCCAGGAGCTTGACGCCACTGAGTTTATCGAACCGGTGCGGATGCCCTTCGCGGAGTTGCGTCGCGCGGTGGTCGACGGACGGATCATCGATTCTAAATCGATTCTGGCGATTTTGCTGGCGGTGCCGCATCTGGGAACGGCGGCCCACCGGGAGTAACTTATGAAAAGTCCGAAGCAGGTCGCGCTCGACGCGATCAAAATCAAAAATCGATTCATCTCCTGGGATTTTATGCTTTCGCTCTGTCTGGCCGGGGCCGTGTACTTCGTGCTGCCCGACCAGGTTCCCGTACGTTTCACGGGCACGCTGTACGCGGTCGGGATTTCCGTGCTCTGCATGTGTATCTTCTATTTCCTGGCCGTGCTCGCGCTGCTGGTTTCCTCCAGCGATGAACACTTCCTGGATTACCTGGGACGCCAGGGCGATTTTTTTCGCGTGCTGAATACGTACAAATATACGCTCGTCGTGCAGTTCCTCGCGCTGATTTACACGCTCGGACTGTTCGGCATGGTGCAGTGGATTCAGTATGTCCCCCCTCAGGCGGACTCCCAGAATAAATGGTGGTTCCTGACCTTCGTGTTCGGTCTGGCCTACGGCATCTTTATGGCGCTCGAATCGAGCCTGGATTCGCTCGACTTCCTGAAAAAACGGGTTTCGTACCTGAGCCTCGCGGGCCAGGTTCGCAAAAGCAGTCGCGCGGCGCGAAATCGCGAAATTCCCCCCGGCGTCGGCCAGGGTTGACCCGCCAGGGCTGACGGGTGCGGTGAGCCGATCAAAGCCAGGATAAACTCCGAGCAGGGCGAGGAGTTTTTTCCCGCAATGCGACCCCCCGGGAGCAT
>CAZVZS010000024.1:0-72791 GCA_964631535.1 uncultured Leptospiraceae bacterium | reverse complement strand
ACCTCCTGTAGCCCCGAGCCCATCTCAAAACTGCCCCCATGAGGTTTTGAGATGGGCTCTAAATTAACCATAACGGTGTACGTAAAAGTATCGTTTCAAAAGTTCGTCCAGGAGCCGCCGGTCTTCCTCGCCCTGAAACGCGAGTACGGCGAAGCCGGCCCGCCAGGGCCGGTCGGGAGCGCCTGAACGCGCGGAAGACCAGAGCAGCCGCGACGATCCGGCGATAAATCCCACCGGTTCGTAGAAGATGACGAATCCGTATTCGCCTTCCTTTAATATTTCATGTTCCTGCGCGAACTGGACCTGGAACCCGCTCCAGTGCAGATTGGCCACCAGGCCCTGCACGCGGCGCCCGTCGCGCTCCAGATACAGTTTCACGTCGATCCCCGTATGCGGCACATAACGATAACCCGGCCGGCTCACCACGCTGCGAATGCGATTGAGCACTTTACTTTTGACCGCGGCCGAATCGATCGTAAGCCGACCGAGTTCATGTTCGTGCTGGAAAAAATGAATGTGGATCAGGCCCCAGGTCCAGAACCCCTCGCGCCCCGTGCGCACCTGTTCCACGACGGTTTTGATGGCGATTTCATGGCTGATATCCGCGTAATTAAAAAATCGCGCGTTCATTTCACCGATGACGTTGTGAACGCCCGCGAACGGGATGCCGCCGTACCTGTGACCGACGGCCAGGCCCATCTGGCGTCCGCCTTCGATCAACAACATACCCGGAATGTGTTCATTCGGATGTTCGAACCAGTAGGCGTGCCGCGGGTCGACGATCAGGCGCCCGCGAAAGACGAGCGGTTTTTCGAATTCGAACTCTTCGAGCAGGTCCGAGATGATTTTTTTTTCCCTTTCGGTAGCGGCCAGACCCTGCTTTTGAAACAATCTCAGTAATCGTTCGTGCCGCGCGTCCTCAAGGACGCCCGGGTCCAGCGCGCGCCGGCCCGCCCCCGGAACGAAGGCCTCTTCCAGCAAACGCACCTCGGCCCCGGAGGACCGGCGGACCGTGTCCGCGAATTCTTTTTCACTTAAAACAACCGGATACCCTGTATAGGCGTAGTCGACCGCGGACAGGCAGATACAGGTGCGCTGGAGCAGGAGCGGACCATCGCCCCCGGCCGTCAGGACCCGGGCCATGACGCCGCCGGGGATCAGTCCGGGAATTTCCCGGTAAATTTCGCTGATGTGCACGTTCTCCTCGAAACTTTTGTGAACGAATCGTTTTTCTATTTTCGCCAGCCGCGCGTCCGTCATACTCGCACCCGAAAGTTAATAATATTACCAAAGACGGATCCAATAATACCTGAACGCCCGCCCCGTCAAGAAAATAGTTACGTTTTCGGGAAAAAAATGGAAGGCGTCCGGGCCCTTTTCGCGCCGGTGGCGAAATGGCCCGGACGGGCGAAAACAGCCGGCAGGCGCGGAGCGTCAAAAACGCCTTAAACGCTTTTTTCGACTTTTTTGAGAATATCTTTGAGGGCGCGCGGACGGGCGCCGACGATTTCGGAGATCAGGTGGCGTTTGAGGAATTCGATGGTTTTTTTATCGCCGCGATTTTTTTGCATCCATTTCAGAAGAATCACGAGGTCCCGGTCCGCGAAGATGTGCAATTCGGGTTCGGCGGCTTCTTCCTCATCATCCACCCAGCTCGCGGGGTTGACGCTGTAGTACCGGGCCAGGGCGACCAGGGTGTCGAGCGGAACCTTCGCCTCGCCCCGTTCGATTTTACCGAGGTAGTTGGTACCCAGGCGCACCCCGAACAATTTCCGCACTTCCTGCGAAACCTCGCGCAACGAAAGCCCGCTGCTCTCGCGCGCCGCGCGTATATTACGGCCGAGTTTTAGAAAAACATCTTTTGGACGAAATTTTTTCATACTGGCCCTCCCTGGCCGGAGCGGAGGGTTCCGGAAAAACGCGCCGCGGCCGCGTGCGCGGAACAGGCCCGGGACGCGTACCGCACCCTGTCTTGCGAAGCTGGCAACGGGCGGGACGGCGCAAGGATATTTCGTTTCAAATGAAAAAGTAGGGGACCTGTGCGGGCAGGCAGTTTCATATTGTCCGTCCGGGAGGAACTGGCCAATCTCTCCGCGGGTACTCCAGGAAACAACCCAAAAACACAGGATCCGGATCGACACAACGGGCCACAGGGAAACCCATGCGTGAAATCAACATTCGACAGATGAGTCCGTTCGAGGCGCGGCTGAAGCTCGAATCGGAACTGAACCAGGCCTTCATGGCCGGCGAACAGCGCGTCACCGTGATCCACGGAATCGGCGCCGGCGTTCTAAAGAAGCTCACCCATGAGATCGTCGCGGAATACAATTTCTGCGATATTTTCGAAACCCCGCTCGCTGATAATCCGGGCACCACGCAGGTCAATCTCTATCCGCCGACCTCTCCGATTTAGCAGGGTGCTGAAAAAGTGCCCTGCTATGCGATACAGGATGTATCGCCAAAACCGGTGTTTCGTGAAACCGCGTGAAACACCGGTTTTGCGAGCATCGGCGAATTTAGTTCGCCGATGCGACAGCTGAAAAAGTCCAGGGAGGGACTTTTTCAGCAACCTGTTAGAGCCGATTGCGAGCGGTTTTCGGACATGTGCCGAAAACCACGACAATCTCAAAACTGCACGGCTGTCCTATAGAGGGACTTTTCCGCAACCTGTCAGTCAATTGGGCGGCCCCCGTCCCACGGGCGATCCACAGGAAAAGACCTGGACAGGGCGGATTGGCGGGGCGATATGGTCGGCCATGCAGCTTCGTCAAAACAATCTGGATAAGCTCGACAATCGCCCTTTTGACGTATTGATCGTGGGCGGTGGTATCAACGGCGCCGTTTCGGCCGCGGCGCTCGCGGCCCAGGGCGCGTCAGTGGCCTTAATCGATAAGGCCGATTTCGCGAGCTTCACGAGCCAGGAGTCCTCAAACCTGGCCTGGGGCGGCATCAAGTACATGGAGACCCTGGAGTTCGGGCTCGTGCGCAAACTCTGTAAATCCCGCAATCATCTCCTGCGCTCCTACCCTGCCTCCATCAAGGAAATTCGATTTTTCGTAACGCTCCAGAAAGGTTTTCGCTGGCCGCGCTTTTTTCTTTTTATGGGCGCATGCCTGTACTGGCTCATGGGTAATTTTTTTACCAGGCCGCCGCGTCTGCTCCTGAACCGGACCATCAAACGCGAGGAAAGCCGCATCAATATCGACAACTCGCCCGGCGGGTTCGAGTATTCGGACGCGTACCTCCTGGACAACGACGCGCGCTTCGTGTTTCGATTCATCCGCGACGCGCTGGACCGCGGGGCAATCTGCGCGAATTACGTGGAATCGCGCGGAGCGCGCCGCGAGGACGGCCACTGGGTCACCACCGCGCGCGATACGATTTCCGGGCGTACGTTCGACATCCAATCGAAGGTGCTCATCAACGCCACGGGCCCGTACGTCGAATCGACCAACACGCTCTCCGGAGTAAAAACCGAACACCGCCATTTGTTTTCAAAAGGTGTACATTTGATGGTGGACCGCCTCATGAACGTCAACCACGTGCTGACGTTTTTCGCGAGCGACGGGCGCCTGTTTTTCGTGATTCCGATGGGACCCAAGTCGTGCATCGGCACGACCGACACGCGCGTGGAGGAATTACCGGCGCGGGTCACACCGGAAGACCGCAGGTTCATCCTCGACAACATCAATCATCTGTTTCGACTGGCCAGGCCGCTCACGGAAGCCGACATCATCGCCGAACGCTGCGGAGTGCGCCCGCTCGTCGTGAACCCGCGCACGGCCAGAAAGGACGAGGGCGACTGGGTTTCCCTCTCGCGTAAACACGTAATCGAAGTAGACGAAGCGAAAAAGCACATCAGCATCTTCGGCGGGAAAATCACGGATTGCCTGAACATCGGCGACGAAATCGCGGGCGTGGTCCGCAAACTGGGCATCACCCTCTCCTACCGCGGCTACCGCTGGTACGGCGAACCGCCCGACCAGGTCCGGGGCGAGTTTTTCCACCAGGCGAAGCTCATGTTCCTCGACGATCTGACGGCCCAGGAGTCGTCCGAGCATCTTTCCACCCGGCTCTGGCGCCGCTACGGCGCGAGCGCCCTGTATATCCTGGAGGAAATTCGCCAGGACCCCGGCATGGCGGAAGTATTGATCAAGGGCACCGAGTACACGCGCGTGGAACTGTACCACGCGGCCAGGCGCGAAATGATCACGACGCTTGAGGATTTTTTGCGGCGTCGTTCGAAGATCGCGCTGATTGAGCGTCCGGAGACGATCCGCAACGCGCCGGGCCTGATGGAAGCCTGTCGCATTCTGTTCGGGGATCAGGCGCAGGCGAAGTTCGACGAGTACTTCGCGCGTTGATAGCTCGGATTTTGCACGAAATTATCCATAAATTTTTGTTCTCAACGAAAACCTCCTTTCAAGGCGGTTTTCTTCATTCCTCAGTGGCACCGGATTTTTTTCATGAAACAGTGTGTTGCCCCCACAGGCATACGCTGCCGCGAAGCCAGGAAGGCGAAGCGCCGGCTGTTCGGCCACGGAGGGCCGTACAACCGGCCTGCGTATGCCTGTGGGGCGCATCATAGTTTCGTTTCATGCATAATCCGGGGAAGCTCACAAACAACGCGTGCGCACCGTGTTCCAGCAGACGGCCTGGAGCGCACCACGTTCATTGTCGCAGGTGGTACTGTCCGGCAGGACGGCCGTCCCGGTGGCCTGGGTTTTCGAAACCGCGGTGGCGTTCGCTTCGTCCTTGCAGTTGGAAAAATTTTTTTCGACCACCGCGCCGCATACGCTCGCGTCCTGGAGTTTTTCTTTGCAGTTTTCATCGCTCGCGAAAAAACGAACCACATTACAACCGCTCACGCCGATCGTCGCGACCACCAGAAATCCAGCAAAAAGTATTCGCAGCCATTGTTTCACCCGGACTGCTTCCTCCGGAGGGCTTTCCCGCGCAATCAAAATGTCCTGAGGACTCACCTTCCCGGGTTTTTTCTTTGACGGCCTGGATTCCGCGAAAAATGATCGCAACCACATGTCGCTCCCGTTCCGTCTAATCGTGACCGCGCTGATCGCGACAGGTTCGCGTTGTATGGTCATGGACTTGATTGTAACGCCGGAGCGGGACGCGATCGCACCGGAAACGGGCCTCCTGCTCGCGGCCCTGGCGCGCACGGGGAAGCTGACCTTCAGCACTGGCGTGGGGCCCGAATACCTTGCCGTCACCAGTCATCAGCACGGCGGCGCGGCGGGCGCAGTATATTTCTATCGTAAGGCCACAGGTTCGTGCGCGCTGACGGCGCTGGACTCGCGCGCGGCCGGACAGAATTCGTACGATATCCAGGTCGCCGCGGATCGTCGCACGCTGTACGTGGCCAACGACGGCGGCGGCGCGGGTTCGCTCTCCGTGTTCCGAATTGATTACGGAAGCGAACGCCTGTCCGCGGTACAGACGCTCACGGCCAGCGGTCCGGGCGGGAACTCCGTTCCGTACGGCATGACCTTTCACCCGAACGGATTTCTGTACGCGGCCGACGGTGACGCCGCCTCCGGTTCGGTGCTCGCATACGCGGCAGCGTCGGACGGAACACTCACGGCGCTCACGCCCGAATTTACCGCGGCCGGAACACGCATGTGGTTCGCCACGCTCGATCGCACGAACTCGTATCTCTACGCGTCGCATTATGACGGCGGCACGCTCTACCGCTACGCGGTCAACGCGAGTACGGGAGGCCTTACGTTTCTGGGCAATTTTACAATCGGCACCAATCCCTGGCACGTGAACCGCCACCCGACCCTCGATACCCTGTACATTACCAACAACGGTTCGGCCTCGGTCTCGATGCTCGCGATCAACACGGCCGACGGCAGTACGGCGAATCTCGGGGCGGGTTCGGTGGCCACGGGCGCGCAACCGATCGGCCTGGCCGTCGGCGAGAACTTCGCGTACGCCGCGGCGAACGGCGGACTCAGCATCACCGGCTACCGCGTCGACCGGAGCACCGGAGCGCTCAGCCAGGTCACGAGCGAAAGTACGGGAGCCTTCACTCCGTACGGCCTGGGGATGGACGCGGCCGGCGCCTGCCTGTACGTTGGCGAGACTGACGGCAACGGAACGCTCACGGCGGTCGATCGCCTGGCGGTGTACGGCATCGACGGCACGAGCGGCGCGTTGCGTTTCGTGGAGTCCCACGAGGCCGGGATCGGCCCGCGCTTTCCGATCCTCTTCCGGCGACCGTACTGAATCGCCCGGACCGATTCTGGTTGTCAGCCCGCTTCCGCTATTCAGAATTCGCCCATGAGTCAGTCCGCACCGCGTCTGCCCGCCACGGGTCGTTCGAAATTCGACATCCTCGGCAGTATGGAGGCCGCTCGCGACCGGGACGTCCGCTGGCGCGACGGGCGAGCCTTCAGTCTGGTGTTTTATCCGGGGGAGGAAATCCTGGATCTGCTCAAGCAGGCCTACACGATGTTCTTTTCGGAGAACGGCCTGAATCCCTCGGCCTTTCCGTCCCTGCGTAAATTCGAAACCGAAGTCGTGTCCATGACGGCGCAGCTCCTGGGCGGCGGCACGAAAGCCGCGGGTAATATGACTACCGGCGGCACCGAAAGTATTCTCATGGCCGTGCTGACCGCGCGCGAATGGGCCCGCGTCCATAAACCGGAGGTGCGGGAGCCGGAGATCATCGTACCCGTGACGGCTCACCCCGCCTTCGATAAAGCCGCGCATTATTTTAATCTGCGACTCACGCACATCCCCGTCGGCGCCGATTTTCGCGCGGACGTTCGCGCCACCGCCGCGGCGATTGGCCGGAACACGATTCTACTGGTCGGTTCCGCGCCCCAGTATCCCCAGGGCATGCTCGATCCGATCCGCGAGCTGGCGACTCTCGCGCGCGAACACAAAATTTTGATGCACGTGGACGCCTGCGTCGGCGGCTTCATGTTGCCCTTCGTAAGGCGGCTCGGTTATCCGGTGGACGATTTCGATTTTCGCGTACCGGGTGTGACCTCCCTGTCGGTCGATCTGCACAAGTACGCGTACGCGGCCAAGGGCGCCTCGGTCGTACTCTACCGCGACCGCGACTTGCGGCGCCATCAGTATTTCGCCACCACGGAATGGCCGGGTGGGATGTACGGATCGCCCACGATGACCGGCACGCGCGCGGGGGGCAGCATCGCCGCGGCCTGGGCCATCCTGAATTACCTGGGTGACGAGGGTTATCTCAAAATCGCGCGCGAGGTCATGCAGGCGGTGGAGGAGATCAAGGCCGGTATTCGCGAAATCCCGGGCCTGAGCATTCCAGGCGAACCGGTCATGAGCGTGCTCTCGATCGCCTCGGACGATCCGGCCGTCGACATCTACGCCCTGGGCGACGAACTCGGTGACAGCGGCTGGCATCTGGATCGCCAGCAGAATCCGGCTTCCCTGCATCTGACGGTATCGCACGCGCATTTTTTCAGCAAAACTCTATTTTTACAGGATTTACGCGAATCCGCCCGCGTCGTGCGCGCCCGCGGCCCGGACCGAACCACTTCGGCCATGGTGAAGGTCGTCGGCTCGCTGGCGTCGGTCCTGCCCGAACGTGTGTTTTCCTCGCTCATGTCCGTGTACTCGAAATTCCAGGGCGCGGGCGTGCCCAAACGCAGCGCGGCGATGTACGGCATGATGGGGTCACTCCCCAACCGGGGCGACTTGCACGAACTCGTGCTGGATTTTCTGGAAAAGCTGACCACGCCCGGGAAGTGAAGGCTGCTCCACCTGCGCACTGCCGGCATCCAGGACCTCGCCCTGCTCCGCGCCTGGGACCGGCGCGAGCATGTGATCAAAGCGGGCGTGGACGACGACTGGCACTGGGAAACCGAACTCCCGCGCGACCCCAACTGGCGCGAGCAGCTGATCGCTGAAATCGACGGCCGGCCCATCGGATTTTTACAGATCATCGATCCCGCCCCCGAGGAAAGCCACTACTGGGGAAGCATCGGGCCCGGTTTTCGCGCGATCGATATCTGGATTGGAGAAAGCGAATTTCTGGGAAAGGGCCACGGCACCGAAATGATGCGCCAGGCGCTCGCACGCTGTTTCGCGGACGCGAGCGTGCACAGCGTCCTCATCGATCCACTCACAACCAATACGCGCGCGATCCGGTTCTACCGAAAGCTGGGGTTCGTTTTTCTGGAGCGCAGGATGTTCGACACGGACGAATGCGACGTGCACGTGCTGGAACGGGGAAACTGGAGGCAGAGCGATGCCGATTGATTGGGCCGCCGGGCCGCTCAGCCGATCATGCCGGCGGCCACGGTCGCGTTCGTGCCTTCTTCCACCAGAATCAGGCTGCCGGTCTTGCGGTTGCGCACGTACGGATCGCAAAAAAGCGGTTTGTTGGTTTTGATGCGCAGAGAGGCGATGTCGTTCATGTTCACGACCCCGTCGCCCATGATTCGTTCCAGGGTACTGATGTTCACCTTGAAGTTCACCGCCTGGATTTTACAAAAAATCTCCGCCGTCGTGTGGCGCACGATGTAACGCGCGGCGGGGTTGAGCGGACGTTCGTTCAGCCAGCAGACCATCAGGTCGAATTCCTGCAAGACGTCCGGGCCGCATACGGGCGCGGTCAGCATATCGCCGCGGCTGATGTCGATTTCGTCCTCGAGCGTCACAGTCACGGCCATGGGCGCGAAGACCTCCTCCACTTCCCGGTCCGGGTTGTACACGGCGCGCACCTTCGTTTTCAACCCGGTGGACACGACCACCACATCGTCGCCCCTGCGCAAGATGCCCGCGGCCAGACGGCCGGCGTAGCCGCGAAAATCGTGGAATTCCTTGCGCTGGGGTCGGATCACGTACTGGATCGGCAGGCGCAGATCGTCGTGGTTGATGTCGCTGGCGATGTGAATGTTCTCCAGCAAATACAGGAGCGTCCCGCCGGCGTACCAGGGCATGTGTTCGGAAGCGTCGACCACGTTGTCGCCCTTGAGCGCGCTGATCGGAATGTAGTGGATGTCGCGCACTTCCAGCTTGCCGGAGAAGGCGTCCAGGCTGTCCTTGATCTCGTTGAAACGTTTTTCGCTAAAATCAACCAGGTCCATCTTATTGACGCAAAACACGAGATGCGGAATGCGCAGGAGGGAAGCGATGTAGGCGTGGCGGATGGTCTGTTCCAGGATACCCCGGCGCGCGTCGACCAGCACGAGGGCCAGGTTCGCCGTGGAGGCTCCGGTCACCATATTGCGCGTGTACTGCACATGGCCGGGCGTGTCCGCGATGATGAACTTGCGACGGGGCGTATGAAAGTACCGATAGGCGACGTCGATCGTGATGCCCTGTTCGCGTTCGGCCTTGAGTCCGTCGGTGAGCAGGGCGAGGTTCACCTGGTCTTCGCCGCGGTCCTGGGAGGATCGTTCGATCGCGTCGTACTGGTCTTCAAAGATGGATTTACTGTCGTACAGCAGCCGACCGATCAGAGTGGATTTGCCGTCGTCCACGCTGCCCGCGGTCGTAAACCGCAGCAGTTCCATGTTCAAATAATCCGTATCAACGTTCATAAACTTCGCTTAAAAATACCCGGACTTCTTGCGATCTTCCATGGCCGATTCGCTGCGGCGATCATCATACCGCGAACCGCGTTCGGTCACGCGCGAGGCCGCGACTTCGGCGATGATCTCGTCCACGGTGGACGCGCGGCTCAGGGTGGCGCCGGTGCAGGTGGCGTCCCCGATCGTACGAAAACGAACGACGCGTTCCTCCGTTCGTTCGTCGGGGGCCATGGGCAGAAAATCGGTGTAGGCCAGCAGGGTTCCGTTACGTTCGAGCACCTGGCGTTTATGCGAAAAGTACAGTTCCGGTAAATCGATGCCTTCGATCTGGATGTACTGCCAGATGTCGAGTTCGGTCCAGTTGCTGAGCGGAAACACGCGGAAGTGCTCGCCCATGTTTTTTTTGCCGTTGAACACGTGCCAGAGTTCCGGGCGCTGGTTTTTGGGATCCCACTGGCCGAAATCGTCGCGGTGCGAAAAAAATCGTTCTTTGGCCCGGGCCTTTTCCTCGTCGCGGCGGGCCCCGCCCAGCAGCGCGTCGAATTTATGTTCGGCGATCGTATCGAGCAGGGTCACGGTCTGGAGCGCGTTGCGGGACGCGTTCAGCCCGGTTTCTTCTTTGACCCGGCCATCGTCGATGGATTTCTGCACACTGCCCACGATCAGTCGGGCATCGAGGCGCTCGACCAGATGGTCGCGGTAGACGATGGTTTCCGGGAAATTATGTCCCGTATCAATGTGCACCAGCGGAAACGGAATGCGCGCCGGGGCGAAGGCCTTCAGGGCCAGGCAGGTCATCACGATGCTGTCTTTGCCGCCCGAAAACAGCAGGGCCGGCCGGTCGAACTGGGCCGCCACTTCCCGGATGACGTAAATGGCCTCCGCCTCCAGCTCGCGCAGATGGTTGATCTTGTAGGATTGCATACCTGTCAGGTGGGAAAGCCCCCGAACATCCACAATCCTGGGGTTGGACTGCGCTGGAAGAAAAAAAAATCCCCCCTGGCGCCCCGCTGGAATTTTTTCCGCAGCCTGCTAATGATAATCGTACCGGAAGGACATCCGGGCCCGGCCCGTCCCGTACATTTCGACTTTGCGGCCTTCCGTAAGGTTCACGCCCCGGGCCTGCACCGGGCCGGCCAGGTCCAGCCGCAGGGGACGGGATTCCTCTTCCTGGATGAGGAGGGTACCCTTCAAAGGAAGGGTCATGTAGGCCCCTTCCCCGATCGCGGAGCGCAACTCCAGACTGATCGTAAACTCCCCGCACCGGGCGAACCAGCCGCACCACCGCCGGCCCGCGAAGATGATCGAAAGCTGCCGGACCTCGCCCGCATCCATGAAGGACCGCAGGCTTTCTTCCAGCTCGCGCGAGCGCTGGCCGGGTTTCAGGCGCAGGGCCGAAAGCTCCCGCATATTCCATTTTTCGGCGGTCAGGTCACCGTACGCGCCAAGGAGCGTCTTTAACTCGTCCGGCCCCGGAGTCGAACCGTCCGCGCGCACGATCCGCGGCGGGAATCCGGGCAGCCGCGAAATTACGTAGGACCGACCGGCCACCGGCTGGGCCGTTTCTGTCCGCGAGCCCTGTTTGATTTCGATTTCCTTCGACTCAAGGAAAACGACGCCGACTTTGATCGCCCCTCCGGGAGCGACTTCCAGCAGGGTTTCACGTTTGCGTTCCACCTGGACTTGCGATTGCTGGAGGTTGGCCAGGGAGACTCCGTTCACGCGCAAATCCATGGCCAGCTCGAAATCGAACACGCGCGATTCCTCACGCCACAGGCCCTCACGAGCGAGGCCGGGCGTAAACCGCACTTCCGAACTTAAACAAAAAAGTCCGGAACCACCGATTACCAGGCCGAGCAAAAGGGCATTCAGCGAATTGTGCGGGCACCTGGTACTACACGGCATGGCGGGTTTCGAGAGTGGAATTCGCCATTCGGGGACCCGCCGGAGGGCGAACGAAAGTCTTTTTTCACCAGATGGACCGGTTTTATTTTTTCCGGTGCAAACAAACGGCGATTTTTTTCGCCGGGCGGGGACAAAAATTTGACGCCCGAAATCGGGCGGGCGGGACTGTTAGCCGGACCAGAATCGCCGGAGGCCCTCCATTCTTCCCGAACAACGTAAAACTTTCATTGATCGTACCCAGGAACTCCTCGACCGCATTGACACCGGTCTCGAGAACGATCTATTATTCGAATTCGAAATGTTCCAGTCACGACTGGAGCTCCTGGCCCTGCGCAGCCAGGAACCGGACCTGGTGTTGCGTACCGACGCGAAAGCCGTACGCGCGGAGCTGCACGAATTTTTAAAAAACGACCTGATCTACTTCTTACAAAAAGCCCTGGTGCGGCGTAATTTTATCTCGGACAAGTTTTCAGACACCACCCAGATTCACCGCGTCTTCGTCAGCATCCTCAAAGAGTTTCAGGTGCCCACCATCACGCCGGCGGGCAAAGATTTCGCGGCGGATTCCATTCCGGAGAAGTGGTACCACCACCTGGCGCGCAGCACGAATCTTACCGAACGAAAGATCGTCAACTACCTGAACATCTACCGCCACCAGATCTACGCGTTACTGGACGAGGTGTCGGACGAATACCAGGACCTGCGTCACCTCGTGCGCCAGTTGTTCCTTTCGCCTGATTACGAAATTACCTTTGAAGAGGCGTATAACTCGGAGATCATCCTGCGCGAGGAGATTCAGTTCGCCCTGTTGCGTAATTTTTCGATCAAGAAGCGGCTCGAATACCTGGTGGGCAAAGAGATCATCTCCCAGCTTTCGGATCGGTTCATCCAGATGCTGCACGAAGAGATGCAGAACCATCTGGCCACCCTGCTGGAGCGCCAGAAGGACATCACCAGCAAGATTCTGGTGGAAAAAGGGGACCTGGACTCGGAAATCCGCGACGCGGGCCGCCAGCATCTGCGCCAGATTCAGCAGGAATTTCCCGAAGGGGACCCGCGCATCGTCTTTCACGTGACGTACGATCCCCTGCGGCTGGTGGGGGGGGATTTCTACCGCCTGCTGCGCTGCGACGAACACGTGTACGCTTTTTTTCTGGCGGACATCGCCGGTCACGGCATCGGCGCCGCGCTGTACCTCAATACGCTAAAAAACGTGTTCGAGGACAACAGTAAATACGCCGACCACCCCGCCCGTCTGCTCAAACATATGAACGAACGCCTGTCGGGCCGCATCGCCGACAATTTCGTCACGGCGCTGTCGGTCGTCCTGGACTTAAAAAAGAAAAAGCTGGTTTACTGCAACGCCGGCCACCCCAAGGCCTTTTTGTATTCGCTGGCGCCTTCCCCGCTGCGCACTCGCTTTTTACGACCCAATTCGCGCGTGCTGGGAATTTTTCCGCGTCAAAAATTTCGCGAAGCGGAGGTGCCCCTGCCGGGTACCTGTCGCCTGGTTCTGTACACGGACGGGATGACCGAAACCTTCAGCCGCGCGGGCATCATGCTCGGGGAACGGCGATTCATGGAACTCTTCCGCGACACGCGCGACCTGGACCTGGAAAAAACCGCCGCGCGTGTGGAAGACAATCTGCGCGAATTTCGCGGGGTGAACCGCGCCGAGGACGATCGTTGTATGATCCTGGCCGATATTCGGTTGCCCGCGTCCTGAGTGGCCTGCCGGTGCCCGGTCGCCCGGCGCGCCCCGACTCACACGTTTTCGATTTTCAGTAAGGATCGCAAACGGGCTTCCACCCGCAATAAATCGCCGATGGCCGGGCCGTCCTGAGCGCTCGCGGCGATTTCCCAGAGCGAAAGCACGTTTTCCGTACGACCGGGCAGCATGGCGCGCGGTTTATTGAACGCGCCAATCTTCATCAGAAAGCCGCCCCCGCGCGTCAGTCGCAGGGCCGGGTCCACGGCCAGCGAAAGCCAGAAGCCGTCCTCAAGGCGATTCACGCGCACCGCCTGGATGGCCGCGCGCGGCACGCGCAGGGTTTTTTCCAGGAACCGGTTGAGGAAACCCGGCCGGAAGCGCAGGCGCACGACAAGTTCACCGGCCCCGGCGAACAGTTCATAGCGGCGGCTGCTGATGAGCGCCAGCAGGCCGAGCACGGTCAGAAACACGACGATGAACGGCACGGCGAAGAGCGCGAATAAAAGCGGCTGCCCGCCCTGCTCAATGCTCGCGAACAGATCCGCCAGCAGAATCAAGGGCACCGAAAGAAACATGGCGAAAACAAGTACGAGCAACACGCGACTCAGGAGCGAACGCTGTTCGCCGAGACGAAGCAGGACGCCGCCCGCTTGGACGGTTTCCTCCACAAAGGGAGCGTCGGCCGCGGGCGCGTCCACGACGACCGCGGACGGGTACGTACGTTGACGGTCCAGGTCCGGGCCCGCGCCGGTTTCGTCGCGGACCGGCAAACCGGTGTACGCGGCCAGTTGCGCCAGAACCAGCGCGCACTGCGACTGCGCGAAAAACGTGTCGAGCCAGAAAAACGCTCCGTCCCGCAACTCCAGGAAGATCTGGTGGGTTTCGACGCTGCGTCCGGGTCCGCTCGCGCTGCGGCGCATGCGCACGACGAGAACTCGCGTCACGTCGGCCAGCGCGAAGCGATACTCCACCCGGTCCGGCCCTGAACCAAATTCGACCAGGCCCCGGTCGCGGTCGATCGCCACGCGGTTATAAAAATTCTGCCGGCGTCCCGAAAAACCGGCCAGCAAAAGCACCAGGCCGAGTAAAAAAATAAAAAAATTCTCGGATGGCGAGGGATCCCGGTCCACGTTCGCAAGGAGAACGAGCGACGCCACCAGTATGACGATGACCCCGAACGCGGAAATAAAATAGAACAGCGCCGGACCGCGCCGGGCGGTTTCGCAAACGAGGAGATTGTTTTCTTCGCGCCAGGTTCTCATTGGTTTCCTTGCCCGGACACGCGGGCGGTCCGCTCCCTGTTTCGATCGTCCGTTTAATATCGCCGAATCCAGTCGGTCAGCAACTGGTCCATGGCGTATTTTTCGCTGGAAATCCACTGGCTGGCGTTCTTCTGGGATAGTTTCGAGCGCCGCGCGGGATTTAATTCGTATTCGCTTCGTTTTTTGAAATCATTGACGAAAATGACGAACGCCATCTTGCGATTTTTCCCGCTGTACAGAAAGCCGGCGAGCGCCACCGCGTAGTTGATCGTGCCGGTCTTGGCCCAGACGCGCAGGGCCGTGTCCGCGTACGGCAGTCGCCCGGCGAGAGACCCTTTCCAGCCGGCGATGGGCAGCATCTGGCTGAAACGATTGCCCCCCGGCCGACGATCCTCGGCGTACAGCAAGACGCCAAGCAATTGTTCGGGCGTCACGCGCGTCGCGCTCGACAGGCCCGAGCCGTTGGCCATTTCGAATCCCCGCCAGTCGATCCCGGGCAGACGGGCCTGCCAGAAATCGCGCAGAGTGTCCCCCGCCGTTCCCAGGTCCACCTGGCCTCCGGTGATTTTCCCGGCGGTCTTCAAGAGCACGAGTTCGGTCATCACGTTATCGCTGTACGTAAGAATGTGTTCGCTCAGTTCGCCGAGGGTGCGCCCCGCGTGCACGTAGATGACGTCCGCTCCGGAGGGGGCCGCGCGAAAGGCGGGCCGTGGCACCGTGACCCCCTGCATCGCGCAGAGCCGCGCGAAGATCTGGGCCGCGTACATGGCCGGTTTTTTCACGGGCAGGGCCTGGCCGCCGTGGGGCTGTTTGATCGACGGCGAAACCAGCCAGACATCGCGCTCCGCTTCCGACTGGAAGGCGAAGTTCACGTCCTCCGGCAGGGGGCCCGGCGCGATTGCGGCCGCGTTCGCTTCCACGTCCGGCGTCATCAACACGTCGATGCCGCCTTTCGCGCGCTTCGACCAGTTGGCCATTACCGTATTGGACTCGATCGAAAGCGCGCTCACGCCGGGATTGTACGGCGCGTCTTCGTCCATGTTAGGGTCGATTTGTGGCACCCGCGCGAGTTCGCTATCGTCGAAATAAAAATTGCCCGCCACGCGCCGCACTCCCGCCGCGCGTATGTGTTCGGCCATCCCGGCCAGATCGGCCATGGTCAGTTGCGGATCGCCCGTGCCTTTGAGATACAGATCGCCGCGCAGGACACCCTCGTGGATCACCCCATCGCGCAGAAGATAAGTGCGATAACGATACCCGGGGCCGAGCACGTCGAGCGCGGCCATCATCGTGGCGACTTTACTCGTGGACGCGGGGATGAACCCGACGGCGCGGTTGTGCGCCTCGATCACCTGGTCCGCTTCCATATCGTACAAAATTAGGCCGGTCCCGGCGGGGTCCAGGCTGAAAGTGCGCAGCCGGGCCGGGACCGTTGCCTCGCGGGCCGGGCCCAGCCGGACCGTGAACACGGGCGGCGAACCGCCGCAGATGGCCGAAGTCGCGAGGACCGCGCCGCAGACCAGCACGAACCCGCGCAGGAATCGCTTCCCGCGCCGGGCCCGTGGGACGTCGAGCCGCTGATCGGAGGTAAAAAATTCGGGGGGCAGAGCCCGGGGTGAAAAAGGGGATCGCATAACTTATTTTTCCGCGTCATGGTTTCGAGAACGCTTGCCAGACAACGTTCACGACACTCATCGCCCAGCCTGGTTCGAAATCGAAATCTGTAAACGTTAATTATCCCGGTTTTTTTCTTGCGCGCGGCCGTTGATCGCTCTTTCTACGCGGATGGATCAGGATCAGACCGAACCCCGATCGCGCCCCACCGAACAAACCCGGCCGGATCTCCTGGCCACGCCCGATCGTAGCATGCGCGCACTGGGCCTCGTGCTGCTGGTGCTGGCCGCCGCTCATCTGCGAACCATGGTGATGAACGAGCCCGGTCTCATCGACATCGTCTGGAGTTGCAATCTGGCGTTCGGGATGGCGGTGTTCCTGTTCCTCTGGCGATTCAACGGCGCGCTGCTCTTCACCGTTTTTTTCTGGAGCGCGGTCGGGTCGGTAACCTGGGCTATCTTCTTGATTTTCGAGCCGTCTATATTCCGCCTGACCTCGCTCTCCTCGCACGTGCTGGTGCCACTCTTCGCCTTCGTATACGTGCGGCGCTTCGGTGTTCCCCCGCGGGCCTGGACCCATGCGGCCATCCTCGGCGAAATTTCCTTTTTTTTCCTGGTGGCCTTTCATCCGGAACGAAATTATCTTTTTCTTTTCAACTTCGACGCGGCCCCGGTGCACGAAAAAATCGTCGCCTGCATTCTCATTCAGAGTTACTACGCGGCCCTGCTCGCCGCCGGGTACCGGATGGCCAGGCGGTTTTTTCCCTGGTACGGGAACGCCGGAACGCGACGGAATGAGCCGGCCTGAATTTATCTGAAGATGCGATTCACGTGAATGAGGGATTCGATGAGTAAAGGCGAAAAAGTAATTCTGGTCACCGGCGCGGCCCGGGGCATCGGTCTGGAAATCTGTCGCCAGCTGGCGGACAGAGGGCACACGGTTTTGCTGGGGGCCGCGGCCACGGGCCTGGGTGCACGCCCCGGAGTGATCGTACCCCTGCATCTGGACATTTCGCGGGATACGGACGCATGGGCGGCCCGGGACGCCGTGGAAGATCAATTCGGGCGGCTGGACGTTCTGATCCACAACGCGGCCATCATGGACCACCAGAACCTGCCGGATCTGGATGAGGGCGATTTTCGCCGCATCCTCGAAACGAATTTTTTCGGCGCACTGAACCTGACCCGCGTCCTCCTGCCGGTTTTACAGAAGAGCGCGGACCCGCGAATCATTCACGTTTCGAGCGGGATGGGCGCCCTGGAATCCATGTCCGGGACCGGCAATGTGGGCTACCGCTTTTCCAAATGGGCCCTGAACGGTCTGACCATGCTTTCCGCGGCCGGGTTCAAATCCATGGGCATCAAAGTCAACGCGATGTGTCCCGGCTGGGTCCGCACCGATATGGGCGGAGCGAAGGCCCCGCGCGGAGTCGAACAGGGCGCCGACACCGCGGTCTGGCTGGCCACCACCGACGAATCGTTTTCCGGGAAATTTTTTCGCGATCGGCGGGAAATCCCCTGGTAGTTGGTAAATTTTCGTAGATAAAAACCCTGGAGTGCGCGGACGCGCAAGATGTAGGAACTCCCACGCGGCCCTTTCCTCAGTATACGACCCGAAACGCTTCCCTGGCTCCCGGGGGAATCGTGTCGAGTTTTTCGAAACGCACGCCCGGAAAATCGAGAACACGCTCTTTCACGCTACCCGTCACCAGGATTTCCCTGGCCTTGGCCGTATCCTCGCCCAGTTTGCTCGCGGCGTTGACCTCGGCCCCGAATACGTCCGAATCGCCGATTTTGAGCACGGTGCCGTGTCCGAGGCCCACGCACAATAAAATGTCCTCTTCGGCCACCCCGCTTTTGCGATTATATGCCTCCAGGGTCCGCTGCATCTGGATCGCGCAGGCGAGCGCCTTGTTCGGTTTCCGGAAAATCACCAGCATGCTGTCCCCTTCCACTTTCAGGAGGATGCCGTCATATTCGTCAATGATGGGCACCAGGATGCGTTCAGATTCGTGGATCGTCTGTAAAAAGTGGATGATGCCGAATTTTTCGACCCCGCGCGAGAACCCGGACAGGTCGGTAAACATGATGCACCATTCTTCCCCGAACAGGTCCCAGATGCGCGCATCGATCGTGGCCTTGTCGGCCCCCGGTTTTACGCGTTCTTCGATTAGTTTGGAGAGCCGGTCTTCCGACGCTCCGGTTGCTATGGATCGTTTTCCTGCCATGGGAGGCAGTGAAAACCCCCGGGGTTTTTCGTCGCGTATTTTTACGCAGGCGGGGGATCCTGATATTTAACGCAATTTGTAGGAACTCCTACATTCGGGAAATGTGGGTCTCCATAAAATCAAGGACGGCAACATTACCCGGAATTACCGGGCCACGTCGTTGATCAGGCGCCCGAGCAGGTTGTCGTGGTTGGAAATCGACTTCTGGTTGGCCTCGTACTGGCGCTGAACCTCGATCATGGCCACCATTTCGCGCACGATGTTCACGTTGGAGGCCTCGAGGTAACCCTGGAGGACATTGGGGCGGCGGTTTTCAGGAATCTCAAGCGGCGGACCGGATTCGGGGGTATCGACGTAAAAGCTGTCGCCCTCTTTTTTGAGCTCGCGCGGGAACTCCACCGTTCGCAGTTTAATGCGGTCCAGTAACACGGGGTTCTCCCAGCGGTTCGAGGTTTCGTTCACGCCGGCCTGTGGGTCAGTGCCGATTTTCGCGTTGATCCAGACTTCACCGTTTTCTTTGACCAGGAAGTTGTATTTTTGCACATTGATCGGGCCGTTTTCGCCTAAAAGCGGCAAACCCTGGGGATTGACGATGCGACCCTCCCGGTCCAGGGTAAACGCCCCGCTGCGCGACAATCGTTCGCCGCGCTCGGTCAGCACCATAAAAAACGAGGGGTGTTCGGTTTCCCGGCCCTGGTCGTCCAGCATGAGATCGAACTTGCTGCCGGTGGCCTTGACGGCACCCTGCTCGAACCTCGTGAAACTTTCGTTGAATTCGACGCCCATGCCCAGCTTCCCGACGATCGGCGCCATGTCGAAACTGCCCATGGGCACCATGCCCACCCCGTCTTCCTGGGTGCGATGGATCAACATTTCGGGGAAGGACTTGAAGATGGCCTCGTCGGCCTTGAAGCCGGTTTTATCGGCGTTGGCGATATTATTCGCCACCACGTTCATCCGGTTCTGGTTCATCCACATTCCCGTGGCCGAAGTATACATCCCGCGCAGCATGCTACAGCTATCGGACTTTTTCGAAAAACCATGCCGACTTTTTGAACTTTTGGGGTCTTTACTTTGAAGTTCCGGACCTCAACCTTTTTACCTTATTATTTTTTTTTCCTGGTCGAAAATGATACAAACCCCATCAAGGACCCAAACATGATTGCCGCACCTGAACTGGAAGACGCCGAAATTCAAAAACGATATTTTATCTCGCTGGGGGCCGGCCGCAACCAGGTGCCACTCATCGAAGCGGCTCGAAAACTCGGCCTGAACGTGATCGCCGTGGACCGTGACCTGCGCGCGCCCGGTTTCGAACACGCCGACATCCACCTTCAGTGCAGCATCTTTCGACCGCGTAAAATCATGCAGATGCTCAGCGAAAACCTCACCCAGGGACAGATTACCGGGGTGGCCTGTCGCTCGTTCGGCAGCGCCAACCTGAGCGCGGCGATCATTTCGCATTCGTACGGCACCCCGGGTCTGGCACCGCGTACAGTTAAATTATTCCGCAATAAGCGCGTCTTAAAAGAACGCCTCGCTGTGGCCGGGGTCGCGACTCCCCGGTCCTTCTCCTGGAAAACCTACTACGACAAACTCGGCTTCAAAATGGCGGGCGTGCCGCTCGTCGTCCGTCCCGTGAACGGCCACGGGAAAATCGGGCTCGAAGTCCTGGAAACTCGCGAAGACATCCTGGCCTTCCTCGAAGAACACCCCGAGGACAACGGTAGCTTTCTGGCGGAAGAATACATCCCCGGGGATGAAGTGACCGTGCTCGGCCTCGTGCGCGCCGGTCGCTTCGAACTGTTCTGTCTGACCGATAAGATCGTAAGCGATAGCGCCCCCCGCTTCGCCGAAAAGCTCCACCGGTATCCGTCTTTAATTTCCGAAACGAACAAAGAACGTATCACGCAGGCCATGCAAAAAATCGTCGACTTCACGGGCATCAAAACGGCCCCCATCGTCGCCGAGTTCATCGTGGGTCGCGGGACCCAGGACACCGACGACCGCGCGTACCTGGTCGAATGCGCGCCCGAAATCGGCGGCGAATACCTGGCCGACTTCGTGGTCCCCGCCGCGCGCAATACCAGCTTCTTCCAGGAGGTGATCGCCCTTTCCTCCCGCAGCAGTTTACACCCCGCCCCACTGAAATTCGAGCAGCCGGTCCTCCGCCGGGCGCGCAAATTCTCGTGGCTGCCGGAAAAAGAATCGCTGGCCGTGGCCGAAGAACCGCGTGAGGAAACCGTTCTGATTCGATTTTTGACGCAGCAAACCGGACGTCTCAAATACTTTCGATTTCCCGAAGCGTTAAAAGACCACCCCGGATTTCTGTTCGCGCACCAGTTCAAAAAGCCCGGCGACCAGACCGCGGCCGCGCGCGGAAATCTTGATCGCATCGCCGTCTTCGGCCTGAAGGGCCCGCTTGAAAATCGCCTGGAACTGGAAAGCGACCTCGACGAAATCGCCACGCAAACCATCATCGAATATGAGTGAAAATTCACCGCACAGATAAACAGTCCGGAGTAAAAACCATGAGCGCAATCGGAATCCTTGAAAAAAATCGCGATGTCTGGAATTCCCACTACGATCGCCCGCGGGCCGTTCTGGATTTCCCCGACGAAAACCTGGTGCGACTGCTCCAGAACCAGCCGCGGGGACCCGCGCTCGATTTCGGCTGCGGCAGCGGTCGTCACATTCGTCTCCTGCTTGATTTACGATTTACACCGGTCTACGCGACGGACTGTTCCGACCGCGCCCTGGATATCTGCCGCGAACGTTTCGAATCGACCGGCGAGGCCCAGGTCATTCGATTGCCCGCGATGGGCGGCCTGCCGCGTGTCCCGGTTTCCGATAACTCGTTTCAGGTGATCGTCTGCTGGGGTGTGCTGCATTACAATCCGTCCCGAACCATGGACGCCCTGCTGGCCGAATTTCGACGCATTTTGAAACCTGGCGGTGTCCTGCTCGGTACCCTGCGGTCCTCCCAGGACACTCATTTCGCCCACAACCCTGATATGGACGGCGCGGAAATTTTTACGTTCACGGAAGCCGAAGCGCGCGCGAAACTCGCCGCCCATTTCAAGGATATCCGGCTTGGTTATATGGAACGGACGCTCATGGACGACCTTTCGCGTCGCATCTGCCACTGGATATTCGAAGCGAAAAAGTAACCGGGCGCTCGCGCACGATTTCCCCGCACGCAAAACAAATGAAATGCGGGGAGGAATTCTAAACCATGAAGTGTCCTGTTTGCGGTGGTTCAGCGGCCCCGCTGTATACGATCCATCGTTTCGACCCGCCGCTCGAAATTCTGCGCTGCCCGGCCTGTCGCCTGCAAATGCAGGCCAGCCCCCCCGCCGACCCGGACGAGTTTTATGACGAAGCCTATTACACCGGCCGGGCCGAATACAGCTACCGCGACGAGCGGGGAAAAATCCCCTTCGACCGATACGTCTGGCGCGCGCGCCTCAAAAACATCGCCCGTTTCACCCCGCCGCCCGGCGACTTCCTCGATGCGGGCTGCGCCTTTGGCGGTTTTGTAGAAGAGGCCGCCCGTTTCGGTTACCGGGCCACCGGTCTGGATGTATCGCCTTTCGCAGTAAACGCCGGACGGGCGCGCAAACTCGATTTACGTGTCGGTCGCCTTGAGCCCGGCGTATTTCCTGACCACCGTTTCGACGTCGTAACCCTCATCGAAGTTTTTGAACACATCGACTCCCCGCGCGAGGCCTGCGAAACTCTGGCAAGGATCATCCGCCCGGGAGGCCTCTGCGTCATCCAGACCGCCGATTTCGACGGACTCCAGGCCCGCCACGCGGGAAGCGATTACCACTATTACCTGCCCGGTCATCTTTATTACTACTCCGCCAGCAATTTATCCTCCCTGCTCAAGCAGTGCGGATTTTCTTCTATTCGAATTTTTCGCCCTGTCGATTTCGGCCTGCTCCCCAAGCTGCTCAAATCCCGTGGCGATTTTCAGCACCCCCTCCATTATCTGAAATGGTTCCGGACCTCACTGTACCACCTTCGCGGCATGCTTGCGTTTAAGAATTTCGCGCTAACCAGCTCAATGGTCTTATACGCAATTCGCGATTAGCGCAGCCCGCAGAAGCGTGGGAGTTCCTACAAAAAAACTATTCGAAAACGGCGCGAGAAGTGGGACGCAGGAGCGCGGGAAGTGGAAATCTTGAATCGCCCAGGCTTTCCACGGGGGACCCGTCGACGAGAATCTTTACACCCTGGATTTCGGGGAATTGGGAAAGGGTTAAGACAAGCTGGTCGAGGCGGTCCTGGATAATGTGAGTCCCAAGACTGCCAATGGCTTTATCCACATATACGCAGGCAATCCCCTGGTCGACGTAGGCATCGGTAACTTTGATCCCTTCGTCAAAAGCGTTCAACAGGCCGCGTTCCGAAGTAAGCGGACCGGCCTGGAGCTGGGCAATAATTAGTTTTAAGGTTACTTCTCCTTTCGGGAGTGGACGCCGAACTCGAACAAGCTCGGTCTGGGCTTCATTCAGCCGCGAGCCCTTAAACCGCAGGAAAAACAAATAAAACGATTCCGACTGCGCCGCGGTCGGTTCGACAGGTCGAAGTACCGGGCCATTGCGGTAAATTTCACGATTTCCCGTCCCCGTTGTAGGAACTCCCGCGGAGACGGAACCACCCCCGGCGGGAATCCGGCCGGCCCCCCCCTGGGTTTCTTCCGAGCGGCCAAGCACGAATTCAGCCTTATCCCGAATTGGTTCCAGAACCGGGTGCAGTGCTGTCCCCGAGGATTCCAGATTTGCCGCCGGGGCTGATTTCCGCCGGGCCTGGAAGTCCAGAAACACGAACAGGATCAGGACTCCCAGGAGCAGGAGGATAATCTTATTGGAATATTCCGTGCTAAAGATCCCGCCGGGCTGGTTTCCGGAATTTCGAGACATATATATTATACATCATCGGAATCCCGGTGCCGAAAGGACAGAGCGGAACCTATTATTTGTTCTTCTTCTTGTGCCTGTTGGCACGGCGCTTTTTCTTCCGCTTGTGGGTTGCGATTTTTCTACGTTTCCTCTTCTTACCGGACGGCATACGGTTTCATGGTCCCCTTCTTCATTCAATCCTGATTTGGTTCCGAAATACGCCCCGGTTGCCCGGGCGACACACGGTGCCCCGACCGCCCAAACGGGCGGATTTAGCCAAGCGCCTGTTAGAGATGGGATTGTAAAGAGGGATTTTTCTTCATCTCCGCGAGAAGTGTTTTAATATCTCCGACGGTATCCCGGTTCGCCACGTACAGAACGTCACCCTGTTCGACCACGACCAGGTTGGCGACCCCCTGGAGGGCCACCAGCTTATGGCCGACCACGATGATATTACCCGTCGCGTCGCGCGTAAACAGGCGGCAATCCTCGTCGCCGACCAGGACATTGCCGAGTTCGTCACCTTCGACGATGCGCTCCAGCGATAACCAGGAACCGACATCGTCCCAGGTAAAACTCGCGGGGATCATGGCGATCCGATTCGACTTTTCCATGATGGCGACGTCGACCGGCAGTTCGGGCAGGGACGGAAAAACCGCCGCAAGCGCCCCCGGAGAATTGAAATTTCCGTCCTTTTCCAGGGGGCCGATGATCGCCGGGGCGTGGGCGCGGAATTCCTCGATGATGCGCGCGCCGGACCAGATGAAAATCCCCGAATTCCAGAAGAAACTGGCATGCTGAAAATACTCGTGCGCCCGCCCGAGATCGGGTTTTTCGATGAAGCGCCGAATGCGAAACGCTCCGGCGTCGCGGGGCTCGTCGAGCGGCTCCCCCGCTTCGATGTACCCGTAGCCAGTTTCCGGGCGGGACGGACGCACCCCGAGCGTGACCAGCCAGCCGGCCTCGGCCACCGTGACCGCCTTGCGCAGAGTGGCGTTCCATTCGGTCAGCGGGGCGACATAGTGGTCCGCGGAGAGAATGATCTGGATCGCGCCCGGAAACCGGTGCTCCAGCTGGAGGGCAGCGAGCGCGACAATCGGGGCCGTATTACGGCCTTCAGGCTCCACGACAAACTGGTCCGGGCCAAACTCGGAGTGTGAATCGAGAATGGCCTCGCGGAGATCAGCGTTGCAACCGATGAAAATACGAGCGCCATCCGTCAGATTCCTTGCCCGTTCGAAAGTTTCTTGTAGCAAGGTCCGGTCCGAATACACCTTCTGCAATTGTTTAGGATTTTTACGCGTGGAGCGCGGCCAGAAACGTTCGCCGCGACCGCCGGCCATGATGAGTACGACAGGTTCCATAATTTAATTCAATATAACGATTCTTTAATAAAGGAAAAATCAGGGTGGTGTGTGATCCTGAAATCCCCCCGCGCCCGGTTGACCCCGTACGTCCCCCTGCCCCGCGTCGCGACCCGGAGCGTCCGCCTTTCGGTCATCCGCGCCGTCCGCTCCCGGGCCGCCGCCGGTCCCGTTTGTGGCGGGGTTCGCCGCGCGACGACGCGCACGGTCCAGACGTTCGGTCTCACCCGGAAACCAGCGGTCGTAGGGAACGACCATCACCTCGACATTTTTGCCGAGACGATCGATCGCCAGGTAATCTTTGAGTTCGGGAAACTGGCGCAGCAGCCCGCCAATTTTTTCGAGGCGCGCGAAGTAAGCGCGCTCTCCGATCATTTCCGCCGCCTGACGCGCCTGCGCGTCCTCGATGCGGCGAATGCGCGCGAGTTTTTCCGCCAGCAGGCCGCCGCTGGCCTCGACCACGTTTTCGTAAGCGGCCTGGTCCGGAACGTAAATATCGAGCGCGGCGACTTCCTGGAAAACGATGCCGTCCGCTTCGAACAGCGCGTTCAGGTCCTGGCGCGATCGATCATTCAGATACGCGCGCCAGTCATTTCGCAAATCGGGAATATCACGATCGTTTTCGTAAAACGCGGTGAAGCGAGTATCCCAGAGCGCGCGCGCCCGGCGGCCGATGTACGCGTCCAGCTCCGCCCAGTCCGGGCGATCGAGTTTTTTAAAAAGACCCGGTAGCGATGCCGGCGTCAGTTCGTAGGTGAAACGCGCATGCAGACGAACGAAGAAGCTGTCGTCCAGACCGAGGATTTCACTGCGCGCCAGGCCGACGCGGTAGCGAAAGTCGAGCACACGCGGGCGTACCGTAACGCGGTGGAGCCGCACCCGACCGGGGACGGCCAGCGCCGGCACGAAACGGGTTTCACCGGCCGCGAGCGGCCGACCGTCCATGCCGGTAAAACGATCCTCAATGAGAATGGCCTCATCCAGGCCGGCCCTGACGACGCCGAGATACACCCAGGCCGCAAGGGAGGCGACCAGAATCGCGTAAAAAAACGATCTGAAAAATCGACGGATCATTCCTCAGGGGCGGAAGGGAAAAATTTATTCCCGATTGGCTTCCGCGACTTCTTCAACAATGTTGAGGGCCTGGGAAAGAATAATCGTGGAAATAGCGTGTTTATAAACGAGGGATTGTTTCCCATCATTTTCGATTACGACGGTAAAATTGTCAAAGCTGATTACCCGACCCTTCAGCGGTACGCCGTTGGTCAGATAAATGGTGATGTCCATTTTCTCTTTGCGGGCGCCGTTTAAAACCAGGTCCTGGATGTTGTTTTTATTTGCCATGTTTTTCCTCTGGACCGACTTGTATCTTTATGGTTGATCCTGGCAAAATAGACATCCGGTAAAGAACTGGTCCAGTCAATGATTAATTCTCCGAAAAATCCAAAAATTCGTCCGGAAAGCGCCCCCCTGCCATCTTTTTACGCAAATCTTCCGGTTGGGTCGGTCGTAATTCGGGCTCACCGCGAAACCAGGTGCGCTGACGTTTCCCGTACTGGAGGTGCGCGCGCGTGAGTTCCTGTACCAGCTGCTCGTCTTTTAGTTCCCCCCGTGCGGCGCGCAGGGCGAAGTGATAGCCCAGTGTATTGAGGCCAGGGCAATCGCCGTACCGTTCCAGCAGCCGCGCGGCTTCGGCCACCAGACCTGACCCAACCATGCGGCGCGCGCGTTCCAGGACCCGCGCCCCGTAGGCCCGGCGTTCCATTTCGATAAAAAATCCCATGAAACGAAATTCCTTCGCGGCCAGATTCGTTTCCCGCGCGCGACGCCAGTGTTCGCTCCACGGCACGCCGGTCGCCAAAAATACCTCCAGCGCGCGTTCGACGCGGTAGGCATCCCGCGGATGAATCCGGCCCTGTTCGGGTGGACCGCTTTCGTTCTGCAAAGATAAAGCGTCGACAGCGCGCAGGCGGGCCAGTCGTTCCTCGTGGGGCAGAGAGCGCACGAATTCGCGCGTGGCCGGGTCGGCCGCGGCCCGATCAAAAAGCCCGGTTTTCAGCGCGCGATAATAAAAGCCGGCCCCGCCCACGAGCACGGGCTGGCGGCCGCGCGCGAAAACCTCACGCAGCGCTTCGCCGGCCAGTCGCCCGTAGGCGCCAGCGTTGATCTCCGCCGAGGGAGCGATGATTTCGACCAGGTGATGCGGAAGGCGCGCGCGGATTTCCGGTTCGGGCACGGCCGTGCCCACGGGCATTTCCCGGTAGACCTGACGCGAATCGCAGGAGACGATTTCGTAGCGCGCCGGGTCCAGCCGGGCCGTGAGTTCGGTTTTGCCGGCGCCGGTGGGCCCCAGCAATACGCGCACAATGGGCCGTTCTGTCTGTGCCATGCGCGCTCAGACCCCTGGCCTCAAACGATGCCGGCCCCGGTCAGGATGGCGCTGACCTGTCCGGCGGCGACTTCCAGAACATCGTTGACGACGGCATGGTCGTATTCGGCGGCGGCCTTGATTTCCATTCGCCCTTCGTCCAGACGCGTCTGGATATCCTGCTCCGAGTTGGTGCCACGCGTACGCAGACGTTCTTCCCAGGTTTCGAAACTGGGCGGAAGCAGAAAAATCGTGATCACGTCCGGCCCCATCATTTTGCGCACTGTTCGCATCCCCTGCACGTCGATGTTCAACACCACCGAACGGCTTTTTTCCAGTTTTTCATGCACGGGGGCCGCGGGCACCCCGTAGTAATTGCCGTGGACCACCGCGTGTTCCAGAAACCCGCCGGCCTGGATCGTTTCTTCGAATCTGGCGCGCGAATAAAAATAATAATCGACTCCGTCCGTTTCCCCACCGCGCGGCGGACGCGTGGTCGCGGTGACCGCGATCCAGAGTTCCGGGTGCGTTCGTTTCAGGAGGCGAATGAGCGAGGTTTTTCCGCCCCCCGATACCGAGGAGATGACGATGACTCTGCCGCGACGGTCGTTCATGCTCATGAACCTCCGGCCCTGCTTTTTTTCTGGTACGCCACGCCTTTTTCGAATTTTCGGTACGCGTAGCGCGTATCCATCATATGCAGCGACTCGGAATGGCCGATCACGAGAAAACCACCCTCCTTCAGCGCGTTGAACAATTGATTCACCAGGAACTCCTGGTCCTTGCGATTGAAATAGATCATAACGTTTCGACAGAAGATGCAGTGGTACGAATTCCAGGGCGGATTAAAAATACCTTCCACGTGGAATTCAACCCTGCGTTTGAGGTCGTCGCGCACACGGTAATATTCCTGGCGCTCGTCGTCCACGCGAAAGTATCGATTCAGAATCAGCGGGGGGACTTTTTCGATTTTTCGCCCGGAATACCGCCCTTCGATGGCGAAATCCACCACGCGCCGTGAAAGGTCCGACGCGCGTATTTTGAAGGCGAACACGCCGTAGTTTTTCATGGACTCGGTCAACTCGATCGCCAGGTTGTACGGCTCTTCCCCGGTGGAACACCCGGCCGACCAGAATTTCAATTCCTGTCCCGGGGAAGCGCTCAGGAGTTCAGGCAGGATGGACTCCTTGAGCATTTCGAAGTTCTGCACCGTTCGCCAGAAGTACGTCTCATTGGTGGTAATCACTTCGATGAACTTCACCATCTCGTCGTCCTGGACCTGCATGAGATGATCGTAGTACTGATCGAAGGAGGCCATGTCGAGCGCGCGCAGTCGCTTGCGCAGCCGGTTGGAGAGCAGGGTCAGTTTATTCGGTTTCATCTGAATCGACGCTTTGACGTAAATCAAATCGGCGAACCGTTGAAACTGATCGGGGCTGAGGTCTGGAAGTTCGGGATACAGATCCAATGGTCGCGTCTCCCTCAATCCTGCCGGCGCATCCGGCGTCGTTTCGCGGGCGAAACCGGCAGCGAGGCCACCAGATCCACTTCGGCCCGACCGATGCCCGTGTACGCGGCGATTTTATCCGTGGAATACCCCCGGTCCAGCAACTGCAGAATGATTTCGCGGCGACCGGCGGGAGAACTGGCGCGAATCTGCCCCTGCAGTTCGGCCTGACCCGCGGCGTCCGGGACAGTCGACCGCCGTTCGCGCTGAAGTTCGGTCGCGTAGCCGGACGATTCGAATTCATCCTCCGGAACCAGATCGCCGGAAAATTCGAAACGATCCTCGCGCGGAGCCGGCGCGGGCGCGGGCGCCGCCAGGCGTTCACGCTTTTCGCGTAGAAGTTGTTCAAACAGCCGGTCACGTTCGTCCCCCTGCCCGGGGTCCGGCCCGGATTCGTCGACCAGATCGAAAATATCTTCATCCTCGTCTTTGTGACCGTCCCGCGTCCGGTTCGTACCGGCGGCGGCCATCGGTTCAATACCGAGCATGCGGCGTACCGTTCGGCCGGCCCCTTCCAGCATGGAAAGAAAACCACTCCCGGCGGTGTCCGCCCGCGGCAGGCCAACCTCATCCATGGTGAAACCGGTGGACCCGACGGGGTAAAACCCTTCCCGTTTTTTGCCAGGCCGGTCCGTCCGCTTGAAACGGCGCGCGAACCCCGCGGATTGTTCTCCATTCGCAAAAATCTCGCGCGCGGAATCCCCGCCGGTTCCGGAAATTTCAACACGGTCCTCACCCAGCGCATCCAGTACCCGGTCGAGGGTGGATTCAGAGGACTGCTGGCGACGCTGCGCGGGCGGCGGCGAAGGCGGCCGGGCCCGCTCCGGCGCGGGGCGGGGTCCGGATTCGGTGTCCGCAACGGGCCGGCGCGGGGGGCGCGGCCGCGGGATTTCGTTCGGGAGGGCTCCCGGTTCGTCCGGCTCCCCGTCCAGGGGCGCGGAAAGCGCGGTCATCTCCTGTTCGGTCAGACTTTCCGGTACGGCCAGTTCCCCCGCGCTCCGGGAGCCCTGGTGTGAGTCAAGTTTGCCGATGAGTTCCTCCGAACGGCGGATCAATTGATAAAACGAGCGGTTCTTCTGGTCCATCAAATCGAGCGAGGTATTGATGTACTCGATCGTCGCCTCGATGTTTTCGCGCAGATCTTTCAGGATAATATTTTTGCGCGTCCGATCGACGATTTTGTCGACAGCCATGGAAAATCGCACTGAAAAGATGATATACAGCGCGACGGCCGTACCAAAGTTGATGAGGATTAAAGTAAATAACTCCATGCCCGATGAAATGCCGTCCCCGGCGCGCGTCTTTTTCCGAGGCCTGCTCTAACAGGTTGCTATAAGGGTCAGGCGCTCAGGTCCAGATTTCGGCCCGCCCCTTCCTCAAGGGTCGCGCGCCGAAAAATATGTCTCATAGCAACTCCGTACAGTTGCTGCTCCCTGGATGCCAGCCTTTTTTCTCGGTCCGAGGATTCCCGGGCCGAAGAATTGCGGTGCCGTTTGCCTTCCTCGTCCTCCCGGTTGATGGGACGAAACACCTGCGCCTGGGCGGCCTGGGCGCTTTCCACCCGCCCCTGCCGTAAGAGATTTTCCATGCGCGCCTGACCCAGTTCCTGGACGGTCCGGTACAGGAGCCCGGCCTGTTCCGAACTCGCCGTTCGTGCCAGTTCGGGCAGGGCCTGGAAGGCGGTTTGCATGTCGATGGGTCGTAACATTTCTTCTATTCGCGCGCCGGGTTTTTTACGCGCCGGTTAACGCCGCCAGCTGCGCTGGTTGGGCGTGTCGGTTTTTTCCAGTTTATCGAATTTAACGTATCCGTTATCGTAACGCATCGTAATACTTTTGTAATTGTCCGCGATCTGCAGACCCGCGTCCTTGATGGTCACGGTGACCCCGGGGAAAATTTCTTTTTCCGCGTGGACCTTGCCTTCTTCCCCCAGTTCGTTGAGGTACTCGTCCAGTTTTTGCGATTCTTCCTGGAGTTCTTTCGTTTTTTTCTGAAGCCGGACCAGGGAACTTTTGCCCTTATCGAGACGCTCTTTCTGTTCTTCGCCAAAACTTTCCGGATCTGATTTCTGGCGCGCTTCGAGCGTGGCGATTTCTTTCTCCAGCTTTTTCTTTTTTTCGTCGTTTTCGTTCAACATCCCGGCCAGTTCCTCGCACTGGGCCAGGATTCGCGGGTTGATGCCGACGACGATGTTCGTTTCCGTGTACGCCCGCGAGCCGATGATCTTCGCGCGCACTTCTTTCGTGGCGCGTATTTTTCCGCCGTTGATCTGCGCGCGCCGGCCGTTGCACCAGATTTTATTGCCGGCCTCCACGTCCGAATGCAGAATTCCCTCCTGGACGGTCACGTCATGGGCCACGATCACTTTCGCGGACTGGATGAATTTGGCCACGAGCGAGCCGCCCGTCGATTCGATGTGCGCGCCTTCCCGGCCCAGGATTCCGGACTTGACGATGATATCGCCCTCGGCTTCGATCTTCGCTTTCTGAACCACCCCGCTGATCTCCACGTTGCCGGCGGCCTTGACCTCGTAATTGTCGAGCACGTTGCCGCCGATTACGACCGACCCGAGGAACATGATATTGCCCGTCTTGGGACCCACGTCCCCGACCACGCGATAAATCGGTTCCACGGAAATTTTATTGTTCGAAAATACGACCTGGCCGTTGATTTCCGCGATCAGACGGGTTTTGTCTTCGGAGAGGATGGTGCCCTTGCCCTGTTTGAGTTCGACGTCCTTGCCGTCGCGCGCGTCCATGACGCGGTTCATCAGCGTTCGCCCGGGGGTGCCGCGTGTGGCCGGAATTTTTTCGGCCAGGATCTGACCGACGACGACGTTTTCGACCAGGTTCAGTTTTTTGTAATCCACCTTCCCGGCGGAGTCTTCCTCAAAGGTTACGTCCTTCTGGATGCTCACTTTGTAATCGATGCGAGCGTCCTGGCCGTGCTTCGGTGAAATACCCTCCGCCGCCACGATCTCCTGCATATAACGGTCTTCCATGAGCGCGCGTTCGATTTCCTCTTCCTTGATACCGAGCACCACCCCGTAGGACCTGACCGCGTTGACCACGTCCTGGACTTCCAGATGCCGCCCGCCCGGCTTCGGCGGCTGCACTTTGATAAAACATTTCATTTCATCGGGAGCGATTTCCACTTTGGCCGACGAATCCGCCTGCGGCCTGGGTTCGTATTCGGCGATTTTGATCGGTTCACCGGCCGGTTCCCTGATACAGCGGTCCACGCGCGCGTTGTCGAATTTCGTGATACCGGCCTGCTGGATGCGCATCAGCGCCTGGTTCAAATCCACGCGGCGCCCCTCGCCAAGGGGGGGGAAAACGGTCAGAAAAACGCCGGCGCGGTAAATACGCACCAGGACCCGACCATCCACGTGTTTGGGCGTGATGTACTGATCCAGGGCCTCTTCGGTAATCCGGTCCCCCACGCCGAGCGCGATCCCGAACTCTTCGAGTTCGGCGTAGGGATTTTCTTCGGCCAGGACGGAGACGAGGATCCGGTACGGCGTGGAGGTGAAAAGGCTGCGAGTGCCCTTTTCCAGAATTTCGTAGTCCAGACCGGAAAGGTCAACTCCGAGCCATTCGGCCGCGCGGTTCAGGCAGGAGGCGATCGTCTGGCCGACGACTTCAACCCGATCTTTGATTTCCTGGGTGGTGGTTTTATCGACCTCAAGGAGTGCCGCTTTCAGCCGGTCCATGGACATAAGTATTCCACAATCCGGTCAATTAGCAAGTATTTTAGCAGGCCGCTGAAAAAAGCCCTGGTCCGGTCCTTGTCCCCCGAAAGACCGGGCCCGGCGGCACCCTCAGATTTCACCCATCCAGTTGATGGACCATTCGCCGGTATGAATGAGGTAGCGCAGATCGTCGGAGGTGACGGCGCGGCGGTTGCGTTCGGTTTCGAACTGCATGCGGGGCGCCACGTAATCCTCGGCCAGGGGGATGATCATGCGTGCCACGGTGCAGTTCTGTTTGTGATCGGTGAAAATCGTGAAATTATGGCGGTGGATGCCCGCCTGGGACAGGAGCAGCTCGACCATGGCGATGCCCATTCCCGCGCCTTCGGTCGTATCGCCGTAGTTCATGTAAAAGTCGTAGAGATTGTCCAGGGCCTGGGCGTGTGTGAACCGTTCCCGAATCCGGCGGTCCTCGGTGGGATGGAGCGGGAAGCGGTTCGTGACGGAAATGAACATCACGCGGTTGTTGAACTTGAACCGTACGTTAAAATGATAATCTTTTTCAACGATCTTCGCACGATACCGAATCAACTGGCGTTTGATCAGATAGCGTCGAAAGGTATCCATACCCCGCTCGTATTCTTCTTCGATGTACGGGTTTACGCCCAGTTCGTTGAAAACAACGCGTTTGAGATTGGCCTTGGACGCGTTCTGCACGAGTTCGCGGATGGCCGCGTGGATCGGGCCGGAAAGCTCACGGCGATCGAAGTGCACGAGCAGGGCCTGGAGGATTTTCTCCAGCTTCTCCTCCCCCGAATCGCGGATCATGTACGACCGCAGCGTGAGCGTGCGGTTGTTCTCCAGCGCCTCACGGATGCTGTCGTCGATGTCCATTTGTTCGAGATCGATCATGCCCCGGACCGCCGCGCGATCTGTTCGCTGATCACCGCCCTGACTCGCTCGGGGTCTTCCGGAGCGGGCACGAAGCGGTTGGGATACCGCACCGGGAAGTCGAGGGTGGCTTCGTGGTAATCGGTTTTGAATTTCTGAAATTTCAGGCCGTGCGCGGTGGAAACGACGACGACGCGTTCGCCCGGACCGATGATTTTTTTGTCACGCAGCTTGAACGCGCAGGCCAGAGCCACACCTGTATGCGGATCGGTAAAGGCCCCGTAGAGATCCGCGAAAGCCGCCGCGTCCGCGAGTTCTTCCTCGCTGGCCTCTTCGGCCACGCCGTCGAATTCGCGGAGGGTCCGCACCGCGCGTGGAAAACTGACCGGGTTGCCGATGCGGATGGCGGAGGCCAGAGTTTCCCCGGCCCGCATCGGTTCGAGCGGAGCGAACCCGTTTTGAAAACTGCGCACCATGGGATTCGCGCGGGCCGCCTGGGCCAGACAGATACGTGGCAGGCGGTCGATCAAACCGACCGCGCGTAACAATTTAAAACCGGCGCCGAGCGCGCTGACATTGCCCAGATTCCCGCCCGGGATCACGACCCAGTCGGGCACTTCCCAGCCCAGTTGCTGCGTGATTTCCACGCTGATGGTTTTCTGTCCCTCGATGCGCAGCGGGTTCATTGAATTGGCCAGGTACAGGCTTTCGTCGCGCGTGAGTTCGCGCACGACGCGCATACAACCGTCGAAATCGGTGTCCAGATTGATGACGATGGCCCCGCTGGAGAGCGGCTGCATGAGCTGGGCCGTGGAAATTTTGCCGGCGGGCAACAGGACGATGGAAGGCACCCCGGCCGCGGCCCCGTACGCGGCCAGAGCGGCGCTGGTATCGCCGGTGCTCGCGCAAATCATGGCGGCGATCCTGTGCCCGCGCTGGATGAGATCGACCACGTGGCTGACCAGAACCGTCATGCCGAGGTCCTTGAACGATCCGGTATGCGACGTGCCACATTGTTTGAGATACAGGTTTTCCAGGCCGCGCGCCTGGCCGAGACGCGCCATGCGCACGAGCGGAGTGGCCCCCTCTCCCAGCGTGACGACGCGTTCGTCCGCGATTTCGGGCAGAACCCATTCTTTCTTACCCCATACGCCTGAATCGTAAGGTGAACGGCCCATGCGAAATCGTGACTCGAACCGTTCGCGCCAGCCGGCCGCGCTTACAGCGCGTATCGCGTCCAGATCGTGATCGACTTCCAGCAAACCGTCGCACGCGCGACAGCGATAGACGATCGAAAACAGATCGTGCGCGGTACCGCATTCAATACAGCGTAAACTCGCGCGCAGTGCGGGCGTGGCGGACGTTTTATTCACCTTCGCCCGCCTCATCGGCGACTTTCATGCGACCGAAATTGAAGACGCCGCGTTTGTTGCGCGAGTCCCTGTCCAGGGACGGATGAAATTTGACGAAGGTCAGCATGAAGCGCATTTTTTCCAGGCCGACGGTGTTGATAAAATACTTCGTGGAGAGTTCGAATTCGAGAAAGTGCACCGGACGTCCGGAACGCATGGAGGCCACCAGGCGAAACAGGGCCGGATGACCGATCAACTCGCTCGATTCGATTTTTTCGGAGCCGCTCATGGTCTCGTATTTTTTCAGGTGCGGGCGCTGGAAGAGGACGGGACCGCCGGGGGAAATCGTGATTGTATACGTTTCCAGATCCAGATCGCGGCGAAAGTGTAAAACCAGATGGTCTTCTTTGATCCCGTTCATCCTGGTTTTGATATCCGAGTCGAGCTGGCCGACGGAGACGCTCTTAAAACGATCGATTTCCAGAACGATCGAATGAACCGAACCCTCCGTGAGCGGCGGCGAAAGCAAATCGGCCTGGGCCTGGAGGATGGGGCCGACGATCAGGCGATAGACGATGAACAATAATCCCGCGAGCGAAAGAAAACCAACGGCGAAAAAAAAAGCGTTCAGGGACCAGGGTACAATCAGGCCGACCACCTATCTTCTCTCCGATTGCAGGAATTCCACGGCCTTACGCCGGGCTTCGGCCTCGGAAAGGCCCGGGTCCCGGGAAATCCGGAACATGAACTGGATCCGAAAGGAATGCAGTTTTACCTGTCCGGTGGGAAAACGAAACTGATACCGTTTCAGATCGTGCTGCATCAAGCGCCCAACCTGCCAGGACTGGGGGTTGTGCGTGGGCACGAATTCCAGGTTCTGAATCTTCCCGCTGTGCGGATTGAGCCGCACGCTCAACATGGCCGACAGGGTCTGGTCGGCGAAATTATAACGTTCCTGGAAGCCCTGAAACTCTTTGAGTTTTTCGAGATCTTTTTCCGGGTCCAGCGGCCGCCGGATCAAATCCTTGGCGGCGACCTGGCGCACCTGGTAATTGGTTTTGGTGACGAGGACGCGGAAGACCTCATCATCCTGGACTTTCTGGAAAAAAAAGGGATCATCCCCCCGCTCGGGAAAGAGCGGTTGTTCGCTTGAAAAGACCGATTCCTTGACGACCTCGGGTTTTCCGCCGCAAACGAGCAGTCCGCCCCCGGTCAGCAGGACGGGAACCAGAGCCGCCGTTATGAAAAACTGGCGTACCCGGAGAAATTCGCCTTTTATCCACATCCTGGGGCCAATTCTGAGATGGGCGGGGAAGTTCACCAGCTTTTTTGTCCCTGGCTCTCAGTCCAGCATGGACAGAATTTTTTCAGGATCGTCGGTGTCATGGGGCGCCACGATGATCTGGTGAACGTACTGAACATCAATGGGCGACCCGGGCAGCATGCCCACGCGTTTAAACTCTGTCCGGAGTTTTTTAACGAAAATCTCCGCTTCCTCGCGCCCGCGACCCGGCAGGATGAGCGCGAACCGCCCCTGGCCGATCCGGGCCTGGAAATCCGTTTCGAACAGGAAGCCGGCGATGGAGCGCCCGAGTACGGTTAAAAATTCGGACACCCGGTCGGGCGGATTCAGAGACAGCAGGCGTTTAATATTTTTGACGCGGATTTCCACGAGGCAGACCGGGGCCTGGAATTCGGAGGCTTTTTTTAATTCCACCCGCAGGCGACTTTCCAGGGGGCTGAACGGATCGCGGAAGATGGTTTCACGTTCGCCGAGGATGATCGAATTGGCGAAAACGGGCGCCAGCATCTCGGCCAGGGTGACCAGCATCTCGCGCTGGAAGTCGTTCCAGGAGCGGGAGGTTTTGTGGATCGTCAGAAAACCCACCAGCCAGTTCAGGTTGATGAGCGGCACGATCCAGTAGGTCTGCATGAGGCCGAGGTCATCGTTCGTGTAGTTTCGTGTAATTTCTGAGTTTTCGCGAAAATCGGTCAATTCGTACACGTGCGTCAGGTTGGAAATCATCCCCACGAGATCCGAGGATACGCCCAACCGGAACTTTTCGATGGAAGCGGGTGAAATCTGGTTGCCCGCGAAGATCCGGTATTCCTGGTCGGGAGCGCTCAGGAGGACGACCGAAAACGATTCCACCTGGAAATCTTCCACGAGATGGGCCATCAGCGAATCGTAAATTTCATCCACGTTGCGCGCGGCGGAAGCCTGGCGTGAAAGCTCGAAGATTTTTTTGTGAACCGCCGTGCGACGTTTAAGGTCGCTCGTGTCTTTTTCGTATTCCAGACGAGAAAGCACCCGGTCCACGCCCACGGCCGATATTTCACCCAGGAGATTCAGAAACTCCAGGTCGTCCAGGCCGTATTCGTCCCCGGAGATCTGGGCGCCCAGCAGCAGAATGCCGTAGACTCGTTCCTGGTTCTTGAGCGGAACGACGATACTCGCGCGCGTGGTCTCCAGGATGTTTCGCTCCTGTCCCGCCACGCGACCGTTCAGGAATTCCTGCGCGTATTTGATCTCCGGTTTTCCGGTGAGCGTATCGTAAATGCGGTCCCCGGGCCGCAGCGTCCAGCCTTCCGGCAGGGCGAATCCGGAATGGGCCACGGGTTCGAAGACGTGGTCGCCGCCGTTCCGGCGCGTGGTCGAAAAAATGCAGATGGTTTCGGCGCCGACCTGGCCCATGGCGGCGTACAGAATCGCGTCCCAGAGATTGTCGAAATCGTCGATGGTGGAAATTTCTTTGGTGATATCGAATAAGGAAAGGTAGTTGTCGATTTTTTTCTGCGAAGCGATGTGTACTTCGTCGGGAACCGTCGTAAACTCCGAATCGGCGGCGAGTAAAATATCGCCAGGCGCTTCTTCCTGGACCGGGCGGCCTTCCAGTTCCTTGATCCCGCGTTCGGCCTCGAACTCCGCTTCGTCTTCCCAGTCTTCGAACAGTTTATCCTCGGATTTCGCCGGATGTGTGAAGGGATCGTCTTCAGGCGAACCCGGGCCGTCGTACTCCCAGGCGGGAAGCGCGTCGGAAGACGGGCTGTCCGGCGCGTGTTCCTCAAAAAGATCGAAAGGTTCTTCCGCGTCGGATGGCGCGGTCGACCCGGGCTCCACGGGTTCGACGTGTTCTTCGAACAGATCCGGTCCGGCGGCTTCAAGGTCAACGGGAACATCCAGGTCCAGCGCCGCGCTCGTTTCGAGATCGGGCTCATGGTGTTGTTCGGGCAGAGGTTCGAACTCAGAATCCGGCTCATCGAACTGGACCGGCTCATCGAATGACCCGGCCATGTCCGGCATTTCATCCAGGAAGGAAAGGTCTTCTTCCAGCGCACCGGAATCCGCCCGTTCAGGCGCATCAGCCGGTTCCCCCGGCGCGGCATGGGCCGCGTATTCACTCGCCCGCGCGAGGAGCCCGGTCGGATGCGCGGGCAGATCGGCCTCCGGGTGGATGGCCTCCGGTTCGTTGAAATCGAACGCGGGCAGAAGCTCGTCGGAGGGCAGGGGTTCCCCGTCCGCGGCCGGGAAGGCGTCCAGGTCCGCGCCCGCCTCCAGCTCCGTTTCGGAATCGGCATCGATGTGGTACTTTTCGGCCCGCGCAAGCAGACCTCCGCCGCCGGCCGCCGGTTCGGGGATTTGTTCGCCTTCGAATTCGTCCGTGAATTCGTCCGGGAGTCCCTCCGCTTGCGAACGCATTCGTTCGGCTTTGAATAGCAACGAACGGTCATCCGGCCCCATGAGTTCGTCGTACGCGGCGGCGGCTTCGTCCAGTTCCGGGGACGGAATAGTCTCCAGCCCCAGACCGGCTTCGAGTTCCGCGTCGCTGATGAGGTCGCTTTCCTGGTCGTGGAGCAGAGTCGCTTTCGCGAGCAGGCCGTGCGGCCGGTCCGCGCGCGGCCGGTCCGCGCGCGGCGGGGACGGCTCATCGTCGTGCGGGGGGCTGGCCGGGAGACCTGAATCGTGCAGGCTCAGCGCCCGACGCAGCAGTCCGGACGGTGCGGGGCCCGCCTCGCGGAGCCGCGTCGATTTTTCCAGAAGTCCCATGGTCTGATCGAAGGGGTCCGCGCGGATCCGGTTCGGACGGATCTTACTTCAGGAGACCGAGGTCTCCCATCAGTTTTTTGTAAAGATCGAAGTATTCCGATTTGCTGAATTCGCGGATGGTTTCTTCCGGAAGTTGATCGAAGAGACGATCCAGATACGAAATGACTTTTTTCACCTCGCCGGGGTCCACGTTCGTGCGCGCGGCGGTACTCGCGACGAGTTCCGAACGATCCGGTTCGGCCGCCGGGGCGACAGGCTGAGCCGCCGCGGCCGCTTTTCCCATTTCGCCCTGGTCTTCGTATTCGTCGAGGACGATGATGTTACGCTCGTCCGCGTCCGCGACCGGAGCGGCGAAATCCTCGGCCTGCTCTTCGTCGACGTCCTCAAGAATGTTGCTCAGTTCGTCTTCGGACAGTGCGACCGGGCCTTCGTCCTCGTCTCCGTCGAGGATCGACAGGGCGACCTGTTCTTCATCGGGCAGCGGCACGCTCTCTTCGGCCTCTTCCGTGGCCACGTCCGAAACGATATTACCCAGCTCTTCCAGGGAGAGCGTAACGGGTTCGTCTTCATCGTCGTCGCCGTCGAGGATCGAAGGCGCGGCGCCGCCCATTTCCAGGTCCAGATCCGCGGGTTCATTCAGGAGATCGTCGCCAGGGAAATCGTCGAGCAGGTCCGTATCCGCGTCGGCGACACCGGACGCGAAGGCCGCTTCGTCGTCGGTATCGAGCAGTACGTTGCTCAACTCGTCATCGGACAGGGTAATCTCTTCTTCATCTTCCATTGAAGACGGGGGAGCCGCGACGAAGTCGCCGTCGTCTTCATAACCCTCACCTGGAGGGAGGGTGGCAAGTTCCATGGGCTCGGCCAGATCCACATCGCCGAGAATGTTATCGAGTTCCTCTTCGGACAGGGCGACCGGTCCCTCTTCCGGTTCAGGCGCCGCGTGCGTGGCGGCAGCGGCCACCCTGGGCGCCGGCCCGGCCACGAGATCATCGCCGATTTCGTCCGGCAGATCGTCCATGAGCACGGGCTCTTCGCCGAAATCCGGCGACGAGTCCGCCTGGTGCTCGTCGAGCAATTCGAGGTCCCCGTCCAGGGGCGTCAGCGTTTCGCCGGAAACGTCCGGGAATTCTTCGTCAAGACCGAGTTCGTCAAAACTGCCGCCGCTCTCGAGATCGGCGTCAAAATCGGATTGATCCGGGGCGAAATCGCCCACGGGCGCCGCGGAGCGCATTTCCTCCGGATCGGGCATTTCCGACGCGTCCACATCCACCAGCACATCCTGGCCGGTTCCGAGAATATTGTCCAGTTCCTCTTCGGAGAGCGTAATCGACTCAAGGTCATCCCCCGCCCCACCCATCGGCATTTGATCCGCCATGACATCGGGCATGGTGGAGTTTTCGTCTTCCAGGTGGTGCGGTTCCAGGTCATCCAGAACGTCATCCAGTTCCGCATGCGTCAGCGCCTGCCCGGAGTATGGGGAGGGCAAATCGTCCAGCCCGGTATCGTCCGAACCGTTCAAGGGGTCCAGACCGGTGGTGTCGCCCACGAAGGGGTCCAGCAACTCGTCCGAGTCCTCCAGATCGGGAAGATCCCCCTCCGGGAAATCCGCGCCGAAGTCCAGGTCGTCCAGTTGACCCATCTCGGCCGGCGGTAAATCTTCGATATCCGTCTTCTTCTCGCTCATGGAATCGGTATCCAACCCTGAATCTTACTGTATAATATAATCGTCCAGCGGTCCCCCAAAACTGATCCTTGACCCAAATATAAACAAGGAATTTATTGACATGAGGGGGACCCAATCTGCCCGGCAGATTGAACCCGCGTCCGTGCGACCCATAGGGAGCACGGGCCTTATGAATGCGGTCCCCCTAAATTCTGAGCGCAAGCGAAGAGTTTTTTCCCGAACCAGGCTCCAGTGGAGCCTGGTAAACGCGCAAGGGATCGACGGCCGGCCCTCCGGCCGGAGAGCCCGGTCCGCGAAAGCGGATGCGCCCTGAATCGACCCCCAACGCCCGGTCACTTTCGTAAAAAGGAAGGGGCGTTCCGGTCGAAGAACTGCCGACGGTGAAAATCCCGGACGAGAGCGAAGAACTCTGGCGGATAAAAAGGCGATCCGGAACGCTGACGATCCGAAAAAACCGGACTTGTCCGTTATCGGCGTGGTATATTAAAAACACCGCAAGACCATACGCCGGTCGGGAGCCGTTCCGCGCCGCGCTTTTGATCGCGGAGCGTTTACTTTCGACTGGTGTAGTTCACGCGGGTGCGCGCGGCCTGGATCCGCTCCATGCGGCGCTGCACGGCCACCTCGCCCGCGGCGTGGGCGGCCAGGGCCTGTTCGAATTCCGCGCGGGCGGCGTCGGCGTTAACGCTTTCACAGGGCTGGCCGGAATTCGCGAGAACGGTTACGATATTGTTTTTTATTTCCAGGAATCCGCCGTCGATCACGAACTCCTGCGCCGGGCCTTCGTGTTCTTCTTTCACGGTCAGGATTCCGTACCCCAGCAGGGCCATGAGAGGCGCGTGGTGGGCCATCACCCCGATCAATCCCTGGGAGGTGGGGATCCGGCAGGATTGAACCTGACCTTCGTACAGCGCCGAGGCCGGCGTTACGATCGCCAGGTGAAAGAAGTTGCCGCCCTGCATAAATAGACCCTTAACCCTTTGCGTGACCGGGCGATCCCCCGGCTCAGGCCGCTCCCATGGAGCGCGCGTTTTCTTTGACGTCGTCGATCGTGCCCGTCATGTAAAACGCCTGCTCGGGCAGATCGTCAAACCGACCGGACAAAATTTCCTCAAAGGAACGAATCGTGTCTTCGAGTTTGCAGTAGATGCCTTTGCGGCCGGTGAACTGTTCGGCCACGAAAAACGGCTGCGAAAGAAATTTCTCGATCTTGCGCGCGCGACCGACAAGGACCTTGTCGTCTTCGGACAACTCGTCCATCCCGAGGATCGCGATGATGTCCTGGAGGTCTTTGTACCGTTGCAGAATGCGCTGCACCTCGCGGGCCGCTTTGTAATGCCGTTCACCCACGACGCCCGGTTGCAGAGCGCGCGAGGAAGAGTCGATCGGATCGACCGCGGGATAGATTCCTTTTTCGGAAATCGCCCGCGAAAGCACGGTCGTCGCGTCGAGGTGGGTGAACGCGGTGGCCGGGGCCGGGTCGGTGAGGTCGTCGGCGGGCACGTAGATGGCCTGCACGGAAGTGACCGAACCGTGTTTGGTCGACGTGATCCGTTCCTGTAAGGCACCCATTTCTGTGCCGAGCGTGGGCTGATAACCCACCGCGGACGGCATGCGACCCAGCAGGGCCGACACTTCCGATCCCGCCTGGGAGAAACGGAAAATATTATCGATGAAGAGCAAGGTATCGGTTCCGGTGGAATCGCGCAGTTCCTCGGCCATGGTCAGGGCCGAAAGCGCCACCCGCAGACGGGCTCCCGGCGGTTCGTTCATCTGGCCGTAGCACAGTACCGCTTTGGCGATAACGCCCGATTCCTGCATTTCAAGCCAGAGGTCGTTCCCTTCGCGGGTGCGTTCGCCCACTCCCGCGAACACTGAGTAGCCACCGTGGGCCTTGGCCACGTTGTTGATCAACTCCTGGATGATAACGGTTTTACCGACACCGGCCCCACCGAAGAGTCCGGTTTTCCCGCCCCTGGTGTACGGAGCGAGAAAGTCGATGACCTTGATGCCGGTTTCGAAAATTTCGGTCCGCGGTTCCAGGTCTTCCATGGCCGGGGCCAGGGCGTGAATCGGGCGGCGTTTTTTGACATCCACCGGTCCCAGTTCGTCCACGGGTTCGCCCAGAACGTTAAAAATGCGACCCAGGGTGCAATCGCCCACGGGCACGGAAATGGGGGCCCCGGTGTCGATGACTTCCTGGCCGCGCACGAGACCGTCCGTGGTGGAGAGAGCCACCGCGCGCACCGCGTCCCCGCCAAGGTGCTGCTGCACTTCCGCGATGAGCATATGCTTCGCTCCGTCCCGGAGCACCTGGATTTCGAGCGCGTTATAAATTTCGGGCAACTCCCCGCCCTCGAAAGAAATATCGAGAACGGTCCCAATGACCTGGAGGATCGTGCCTTTGTTCGTATTCTGTGCCATTTTCTCAGCCTTCACCTTTCTTAAAATACTTTCACCACGGGAACACGGAGGGCACGGAGGGAGCCCGAAAATCTTTCAGGAACATTCGCGTTCCGGAACGTTTCAGATTCAGAAATCGATTGATTCTCCCCGTGTTCCCCGTGGTACCTTTATTTAACCGATCGCGTCGGCGCCGGCCACGATCTCCGATAGTTCCTGGGTGATGGAAGCCTGGCGCACGCGGTTGTACGTGCGCACCAGCAACTTCGACATTTCTTTGGCCGCGTCCGTGGCCGACTTCATGGCCACCCGGCGGTAAATCTGCTCCGAGGTCACGGCTTCCAGCAGGGCCCGGTATACCGTGGACTTGATCACCAGCGGGATCAGGTTTTCGAGAATCGCCGCCGGAGCGGGTTCAAAAATATAATTTCCGGATTGTTCGGCGCCCTGATCGCTCCCGGGAGCCGGGGCGCCAATCGGCAACAACGGCCGCAGGCCCGCGCGCTGGCTGGCCGAGTTGTGGTAGATGGTCCCGATGATCTCCACCCGGCCCACGCGGCCCGACGCGAACGCGTCCATCAATTCCAGGGCGATGGCCTCGGACATTTCGTATGAAAATTTATCGTCGATGTTTTCGTATGAATGAAGCACCGGGATTTTCAGAAAGCGAAAGTAGGAATTGCCTTTTTTGCCGATGACAAACATTTCGACCTGTTTGCCCTGCTCTTTGTATTCAAGATACCGCACGCGCGCCAGCTTGAGCACGTTGGAGTTGTACCCGCCGCAGAGGCCGCGGTTGGCCGTGATTACCAGCAGAGCCACGGCGCCGAAATCTTCGCGCGCGTTCAGGTACGGCGAATCGATCCGGTCGCGCAGGCCACCCAGGCTTTTCATCAACTGGCCCAGCTTTTCGGAGTACGGACGCGCCGCGATGACGCGGTCCATCATACGCTTGGATTTGGCCGTCGCGACCATCTCCATCGTCTTCGTGATCTTGCTCGTGTTTTTAACCGAGCGGATCCTTTTTTTTAGTTCTTTGCCGCTTGCCATTCTGGTTTGCCGTAAGCCGCCAGGGTTCTACTTCGCTGCGCCTTTTTCGCTGAGCCAGATTTTTACGTACTTGCGGATCACTTCCTCGAAGGCGCCGTCGTCCTCGACTTTTTTCTTTTCGCGAATGTTTTTAAGAATACCGCCGTGGGCGTCTTTTAAGTGTTCGACCAGATCGGCTTCGAACTGGCGCACCTGGGGAATCGGGATCTGATCCATCAGACCGCGGGTAACCGCGAAGATGGAGGCGACCTGTTCTTCCACCGACCAGGGATCGGATTCGTTTTGTTTGAGGACTTCCAGAACCCGGTATCCGCGATCGAGCTGGGCCTGCGTGGTCGGATCGAGTTCAGTGCCGAGCTGCGCGAACGCTTCGAGTTCGCGAAATTGCGCCAGGTCGAGTTTCATACGACCGGCCACGGCCTTCATGGCTTTGATCTGGGCGTTGCCCCCTACCCGGCTGACCGAGATACCGACGTCGACCGCCGGACGCTGGCCGGAGGCGAAGAGGTTGGGCTGGAGGTAAATCTGCCCGTCCGTAATTGAAATAACGTTCGTGGGAATGTAGGCCGAAACCTCGCCCTCCTGGGTCTCGATGATCGGCAGAGCCGTGAGCGAGCCGCCGCCGTATTTATCGTGGAGTTTGGCCGCGCGTTCCAGCAGGCGGCTGTGCAGATAAAAAACGTCCCCGGGGAAAGCCTCACGACCGGGCGGGCGGCGCAGCAGGAGCGACATCTGGCGATACGCGTTGGCCTGCTTGGTCAGGTCATCGTACACGCAGAGCGTGGCCTTGCTTTTGTCGTACATGAAATACTCGGCCATGGTCGCGCCGGAATACGGGGCCAGATATTGCATGGACGCCGGATCGGATGCCGAGGCCGACACGATGATGGTGTAATCCATGCAGCCCAGCTTGTTGAGTTTTTCGAAGGTGGCGGCCACTTTTGAGGCCTTCTGGCCGATGGCAACGTAGACGCAGATCACGTCCTGGCCTTTCTGGTTGATGATGGTATCGACCGCGATGGCCGTTTTGCCCGTACCGCGGTCCCCGATGATGAGCTCGCGCTGTCCGCGACCGACCGGAATCATGGCGTCAATGGCCTTGATCCCGGTTTGCATGGGCTCGGTCACCGGCTGGCGGCGGGCGATGCCGGGCGCGATGATTTCGATCGGCCGGGTGGCCTTCGTATTCACCGGGCCTTTGCCGTCCACCGGGCGACCCATGGCATCGACGATCCGGCCCAGCATGGCTTCCCCCACGGGGATTTCCAGAACGCGGCCCAGGCGCTTGACGCGAAAACCTTCGCGCAGTTGCGAAAATTCGCCCAGGACGACAGCACCCACCGAGTTTTCCTCCAGGTTGAAGGCCAGACCGAGCGTTCCGTCCTGGAACTCGATCATCTCGTTGAACATGACTTTTTCGAGACCGTAAATGCGCACGATCCCATCGCCGACGGAAATGATTTCACCTACTTCGGCGAGATCAAGTTTTGTGTCAAATTTCGCGATTTCCTGTTTCAGGACGCTCGTGATTTCGTCGGTTTTAATTTTCATAATATTCCTCGCCGAGAATTTTTCGGTGCATCAGAATCTGGCGCAGACCGGCCAGTTTACTCCGCATGCTGCTGTCGATCAGAAGGTCTCCGGAACGGATGACCAGTCCGCCCAGCAGGCTGGCGTCTTCGCTCACGGTCAGGATTGCTCCCTGGCCGGAAAAATGTTCGATCGCCTGTTTGAGTCCTTCGACCTGCCCTTCCGTGAGCGCCACAGCGCTGCGCACCTCGACGCGACGCCGGTTGAGATGCCGGTCCAGCAAATCAGAAAAGGCCTCAACGATTTCCGGCAGGTTGATGAAACGCCGCCGTTTCGCGAGGACGCCCAGGAAGTTATACAATAGAGTGCTGATCTTCGATTTTAACTGCGCGTCCACGACGCGCATCTTGACTTCGCCCTGGACCAGGGGCGACCGGAAAAAACCCCAGACGACCGGATCGGCCATGATGGCCGCGCTCAGCTCCTGGAATTCCTGTTCGGTGGCCGCAGCCTGCCCCGCTTCTTCAGCAAGGCTCAGGAGGGCTTCCGCGTACGTCGCTGCGACTTTATCAGATATTGCCATACGGTTCAGAATCCGGCAGGGCCGGCGGGCCTGAGTCTCAGTTCATCGAACGAATTCCGGCGATGGTATCGTCGATGAGTTTTTTGTGATCCGCGGCCTTGAGTTCTTTTTCAATGATTCGGCCGGCCACGGCTACGGCGACGCTGGCCACCTGGTGGTGGAATTCTTCCAGGGCCTTATCCATGGAAAGTTGCACTTCCCGCTGACCGCGCGCGCGAATGCTGTCGGACTCTTTTTTGGCTTCCGCCAGAATTTCGTCGCGCAGACGTTCGGCTTCGCGCTTGGAGCGCGCGATAATCTCAAGCCCTTCGGCTTCAAGGCCTTCGAGTTTTTTGCCGTACTCTTCCAGGCGGGCTTCCGCGTCTCTGCGAATGCCTTCCGCACGGTCGATGTCCTCGTGAATCTTCGCGGCCCGCGCGTCCAGAGCCCCGGCGATCGGCTTCCAGGCCGCCACACGCAGGACGATCATTACGAGCGTAAACGTAATCACGGTCCAGATCACCAGACCCGGGTTTACGTCCAGTAGTGCGATACCGCCTTCGCCGGCCAGATATTCGAGCATCTCAGATTCTCCCGATCAAAAATTCGCTCCACCGGGTAAACGGTGGTCAGACGCCGCGCTGTTTCGCGCGGCGAAATTTTTTACTTCTGCGGAGCCGGGGCGACCGGGGTGTGCTGCATCATGTGCCCGCCCTCCGGCATCCTGTCCGCGATTTTATTGAGCATATCGCCACTGATATTAAAGCTCATCAGAAGAACGATTACGAGCGCGAACAGAGTGGCGCCTTCGATAAGGGCCGCCGAGATGATCATGGCCGTTTGAATGGGACCGGCCGCTTCTGGCTGACGGCTCATGCCTTCCACAGCCTGTCCGCCAATCCGTCCAATCCCGATGCCCGCTCCGATAATCGCCAGTCCGGCGCCGAGGCCCGCTCCGATGGCTACGCCGATGAATGCCAAACCGATCATTGTTTCCTCCAGTCAATAATGGAAAAATTTTCCATTCCTTTGCCTTGTTAAATTTTTTCCCGCCGTCGCGGGCCAGTGCCTATCAGTCCGATCTCGCGTGTTGCCCCTCAATGCGAATGCATGCTGCCCGATACGAAAATTACCGTCAGCAGGGCGAACAAAAACGCCTGCAGGAAGGCCACGAAGATTTCCAGTAAATATATGGCCATAGCGCCCGGAACGGCCGCGAATGCCACGAAATAACTGCTAAATTGAAAAATAAAACAGAGCAGAGCCAGGATGATGACGTGACCGGCGGTCATATTCGCCAGAAGGCGCATCATGAGCGCGAACCCCTTCGCCAGCGGTCCGATGATCAATTCCAGAATAAAAAGCAGGGGATACAGAAACAGCCAGGCAACCTTCGGCAGACCGTGGGGCATGAAAGACCAGAGGAAGTGAAACCCCTGGTAGCGGAAGCCCGTAATCCAGACCATGAGGGTCGTTAAAACGGCCAGAGGCATGGTCACGCCGATATCCCCGGTGAACGTAATTCCCGGCCAGAGACCGACCGGCAGGTGCACCGTTTCACCCGGCTCCGCGTGATGCCCGAAATGGCCGCCGGTGGCGGCGATTTGAACGACTTCCGCGATTTCGCCCAGGGACGGAATCAGACCGAACAGGTTTCCGAACAAAACGAAAAAGAACAGGGTCAGGATGTATACCTCGAAACCCTTACCGTGGTGGTGCATATTTGCGCCGACCACGTCGACCCGCACGAACTGTACCAGGGTTTCTACGAAATTCGCGAAACGCCCGTTCACCCGGTACGGATTGGCCGCGATCACCCGGGCCGCGCCGACGAAAATCACGATCAGAAAAAAAGAACAGATGAAAATCATCATCACCCGCTTGGTGATGTGCATGGGCAGGCCGCCGTCCCACTTATAAATGCCTTCGGAATCGCGGAATGAATAACGGCGCAGGAACGCTGGATCGACGTCAAACCGCGCGTCCCCCGGACGCACCTTCTGCCCGCCGATCTGAAATTCGAAAATGACGTCATCGTTGAGGTGATGCGAAAGCACCGCGCCGAAATCGAATGTTTTACTCTTTTCCTCGGCGGCCGCGAGCGAACCGGTGGCGGCGAAAAGAACGCAGGCGAATACGACTTTGCGCAGCGATGTAAATTTCGATTGGGCCGTCATAGGTCTTTCTGGCTGGACAGGATTCGCAAACAGACCATGCTGACAACCTCAAAAAATAAAAAACTTCCAATTGTAACCGCGAACAGGACCACGCCAACCGCGTTATCGGGCCGTTTGTAAATCCAGATCACCACGCCGAGCAGACCCATCAGGCGCAGAATGATCCCGCCCATGAAAAAACCCAGAGCACGCAGGGGCCGGTCCGACTCGTTCCGCCACCAGCCGAAAAAGGGACCGAAACACAGGAGCCAGGCGAGACTCGAAAGTCCGTACCGAAAGCCGGGGTCGAGATCGGGATACAACCAGTAGCCGAGCGCGGCCCCGGCCGGCAGGCCCGGCAGAGCAGGAGCAGGTTCCGCCGGCGGGATTTCACGACTTCCCCCCGTCCCGGTTTTCGGGGCGGGAGGGCTTTCCGGTGGCCCGATCGATTTTCCGGCCCACCTCGTCCAGTTCGCGGCCAATCCGTTCGACCTTACGTGCCACGCTTTCTTCTTTTATAATGGCCGATTTCCCGCTCACCGCCGGGCCCCGGGCGGCGGGCGCCGCCAGGCGACGGTACAGGTGCCAACCGCCCCCGGCAAAACCGGCGAAAAGACCGATAAAAACGAAAAGTCCGGGCCGGCCGCCGGTAAACTCGAACACACGGGTATCGAGGACGTACCCGATCAAAGGCGGGGCGACCATGAACCCGATCAATTCATAGGCCAGGCCCATCATGGCCGCGGGCGGCGCTCCGGTGGGCGGTGCGGCCGGGTCCTGTTTGTCAGGTTTCATAACCGATTCTACCCGTGCTGAGGAGCGTTTTCCGGACGCGCACCTATTCGAGAACGCGACCGATGCGCGCCCAGCGCACGTCCATGCGTGGAATACGATACTGAACGGTTTTTTGTAAATATACAAGCACATTCCCGAACGTCGATCCCACCCGGCCCATGAGGTCCGCTCCGTCCAGATCGACCGAACAATATTTCAATTGTTCTTCCGGCGGAAAATCGGGCAGACGAAAGCCGTCCTGGGGATCGCGGTAGCGACGGAAGAGGCGCACGTATTCCTTACAAATATCGTCGTACCAGTTAATACTGAAATAAATCACCACCGCCTTGCCGAGAATGCGCGAGCGCTCGATCGGGCCGAGGTACCGGGAATCTTTCGAATCGTCACGGTTGTCGCCCATGACGAAATAATGGCCTTCGTCGATGATGAACCCTTCGCCGTTCAGGCTCATATTATAGTGGTTCTGCTCACGGATGGAAGATTCAACGATGAAATGTTTCACATTGCCCGCGGTTTCCTGGAACAGGAGCGGGTTGCCCGTATCCGAATTCGCGGGCAGATAATCCGGATGCAGGACGCCGGCGTTGTCCGCGTCCACCAGTTCGGCGCGGCTCGTGGCCGGACCGACTTCGACCACCCCGTTATTGAGCCATGGCCCCGAATCGCCGGGGCGGTATTCGACAAAGGCCACCACCGGTTCGCCCGGCCCGGGGCCGTCCGGCTCACAGGCGTAGGCCCTTTTAAACGATGGGTCCAGGTCCGTGGGATTCTTGCCGATGACGCCCGGCAGATCGCAGGCGCGCACGTGGCGAATCCGAATGCGATCCCCCGGCATGCCGACCACACGTTTCACGTAGTTTTTGCCCGAATCATCGGGTGGAATAAAAGTAACGATGTCACCGCGGCGCGGATCGTCGATCCGAAACAGTTCCATGCCCGTGAACGGGACACGCAGCGAATAACGCATCTTGTTGACGAACAGATAATCCCCGATCTTGAGCGTCGGGATCATGGAACCGCTGGGAATATTGTTCGCGTCCAGCACCGTCGACTTGAAAGCGAGCACGAGCAGGATCAATAAACCGAACGAGGTCAGGATGGAGACCAGGGATTCTTCCTGCTCCGGGGGAGTGGCTGGTGGTTGTTCGCTCAAAGCAGTGGCCGCCTGTACGGTTTGAGCCGGGCAAAATGGCTCCTGTGTCACTTGGAGCGGGCAAAGGTTGCCGGCAATAACAATTCAGCGGGTTCCTCCGATGCCGGACGCGGTGCGGGCCGCCGACCGGGCTCGTCCACGGTCAGTCGCGGGCTTCCGAGAACGTCGTAATCGTCATGGTCTGATTATGTAATTCGCAACTGGAACCACCCTTGCTGAAAGGAGAGATTTCGCCATAGGAGTAAAACCCGGTTAAAACCGCCTGATCCCCCACCACTTCCTGAACCGCCTCAACCTCTTCTTCCACGCGCTGCTGTAATACGAGTTTCCGACCCACGCAGCTGATAAGCAGAGCCAGGTCGGGATGCGCGAGTCCGGATTCCCGCGCGCTCTGCCGGGCCGCCTGGCTCGCGCCGTCGATCAAACGTTCAAAATTGGCTTTCATGAGGCGGGCGTAGGCACCTTCGGGCATGTCGCCGGCGAAGGTCATACTCTGGGTGACTTCGTCCACACCGAGGATGGTACGAACCACGCCCTGGTTGTTCCCGATGCGCAAACTCAACGGAAACAGCAGGGCCGAGGAAGGCAGCCCCGCGACGTGGTCGCCCAGATATTGTTTATACAGATCGAGTGCCGATCGCCCGTCCAGTTCATACAGAACATTGCCGGCGGATTTCGTAATCAATCGCTCCGGCCCGAAGGGGTCCCAGCCGCCGAGCGAACCAATGCCCACGTTCAATCGGTCGCCGTATAAACCCACGGCTCCGACGATCTTCGCGAACGGGGCTCCGTTCCAGATCACCCTCGTGTTGGCCATGCGTTCGCCGTCCCCGGACAATCCCCCGGTCACCGCGACCCCGGCGGGCAGGGTCTCAGCGATTCCGGCCGCGAGTTCGCTGCCGTTCACGTTTAATCCATCCGAAAGAACGAGAACATGCGCCAGGCCCGCGCGGGAAAATCCATTGCCGAGAATCCGGCCCGTCGCCCGGCTGTCCTGGCCGGAAAGTTCCTCCTTCTTGAACATCAGTTCGGTATGCTCGAACTTGATCGCCGTCGCGGTGAGGCTATCGTCAATTACGGAATTTCCGTAAATTTCCCCCGCCGTCGTACACCCGAATACAAACGCGTTCGGAAAAAATTTTTCCAGATCGTCGAACACGCCACGCGGTCCTTCCGCGATTTCCGTTGAACAAAAAACGAGGACAAGTTGAACCGAGGTGTTCACTTCCGGAATTTTATCCCACCCCCCCCTCCTCCAGATTGCCTGTTGAATGATCATAATGTACCTCCGGACCCCGCGCCGGGGACCGCCCTGACAATTCAAGCACATTCTTGTGCCCGTGTCACCAGGCGTTCACCCCGAAAAACCTCCGTACCATTACGGATTTCCCCGAAATGAGGAAAATGATACGATCTTCGTGATGACCGAATCCGGGAACCGCCCCTTTGCTCTTTTCGCAGAACCGAACCTGCCGTACCGGACAATGCTCGAACATCTGGGCGTCGATATCGCCCTTTTTGATCTGAATTTTCGATATCTGTACGTGAATCCGACCGCGGAAAATGATCCCGACCTCAGACTCTGGCTGATAGGTCGCGACGATCTGGAATATTGCCACCGGGAAGGAATAGAGCCGGCCAGGGGTAATTTTCGCCAGAAAAATATGAAACGAGCGGTGAAAGAAAAACGCCCGATCGAATTTGACGAGGAAATTATTACCTCCACAGGCGAAAAAAAGATTTTTTCGCGAAAAGTGATACCTCTGCTCGACCCCGGCGGGGAAATAAAGATGCTCATGTTTCAGGGCCAGGATTTCACCGCGCAAAAGGAAACCGAACGACGACTGAACGTGTTCGCGAATCATCTTCAAAATTTACACATGGAGTTGCGCCTGTTCATCGAATCTTCCTCAGGTCCTATTTTCTGCATCGACCGGGAGTGGTGCATAATCGAATGGAACCGTACGATGGCGAAAGTCACCGGTCTTGATAAACAGACCGTTCTGGGCGAAAATTTTTTTTCCGTCTGCTCGTTTCGCGAAACTTCGCTCCTCCGGGCGATGTTCGAGACCGCGTTCCAGGGGATCCCCGCCTTTCAGCGCGAGATCAGTTTAATCGTCGACGATGATCGACTCGTCCGATTCTTGATCAGCACCACGCCGGGGCTGGAGTTCGAGGGGGAATTTCAAAAGGTCTGGGCGATCTGCCAGGATATCACGGAACTCTGGAAATACCGCGAACAGCTGCAACAGATGGTAATCGAACGAACGGGGGATCTGATCCTCGCGCTCGAAAAAGAAAAAGAGATGGGCGAAGCGAAATCGCGCCTGGTCAATATGGCGTCCCACGAATTTCGTACGCCGCTGGCGACAATCCTGTCCACCAGTGATTTGCTTTTGCATTACCATGACCGACTGGACGAAACGCGCCGGCTGGATTTACTCGGGAAAATTCAAAAGGAAGTCCAGACCATGACCGGGCTGCTGGAGGATTTTCTGTACTTCGGCCGGGGCGAGGCCGGCAACCTCGAATTTCGACCTGAGCCGGTACAAATCCAGCGTTTCGCGCGAGAATGTATACCCAGGGTTATGAACTCCTTACCCGCGTATCCGGAGGTAAAATGGGTCGCGGTTCTGGAAGAAAATTTTTTCCCGATTCTGGATAAAAAGTTGTTCGAGCGAATTTTCCTCAATCTCTTATCCAATGCCCTGAAATACTCACCTCCGGATTCGGTCATTGATCTGGCGTTGACGCGGGAGAAGGAGGGCATATCGCTTCAGATCAAAGATCGCGGCATCGGAATTCCGAAAAACGATCAGAATAAACTGTTCCGCCCCTTTTTTCGCGGTTCGAATACAAAGGACCACGCGGGGACCGGGCTGGGGCTGGCAATCGCCCGTATGGCCACCGAACTGCACGGAGGACATCTGGAGCTGGAAAGCGAAGAAGGCCACGGAACGTCAGTTCGTGTATTTCTTCCCGCGGACGGCTTTCGAGATTCTGATTGGTCGAATTCGCGAATAAAATAAATCTACGGCGGAAGCGAATTTGTTGCTGCTTTTTTAGCGCCGGAAAATAAAATATTGCGGAACGCGAGGGCGAAGATTCCTGCCCGATCATGAGAAATCCGGGCCAAGCGCCGATTGCGAGCGGTTTTCGGACCTGTGCCGAAAACCGCGACAATCTCTCTTAAAAAAACTGAAAATGTCTGGACCCGGCGAAATTAAAACCATTCTGATCATTGAGGACGAGGCCGAATTACGCAAAGTTTTTCGCCAGATCCTTCAATTTGAGGGGTTTACGGTCCTGGAAGCGGGTGACGGCCGCGCCGGTCTCGAAGCGGCGCGCGCCCATATCCCCGATTTGATCCTGTGCGACGTGCTCATGCCCGAAATGAACGGGTATCAGACCTCAGAGGCCCTGCGCAAAGACCCCCGTACGGCCCAGATCCCCATTATTATTACTTCCGCGCTGGCCCATACCGAAGCGATCGTGGAGGGACTTCTGTTCGCGGACGAATACGTAACCAAACCCATCAACCTGATCGAGCTCAAGGCCCGGATCCATTCCATCCTGCGCCTGAAACAGGCGCGGGACGCCCTGTCCGAATTGAATGAAAATCTCACGCTCCGGGTGCGCGACGGTACCAATCGACTCAGGACCAAAAACCGACGTCTCGTCCGGGAAGTCCGGCGGCGCAGGAAATCGGAACAGGAGGTGGAGGAACTCTCGGGCAGACTGATCCAGATTCGCGAAGAAGAATATTCCACCCTGGCGCGCGAAATTCACGACGATGTCGGGCAATCCCTGTTCGCGCTGAAACTTCTATGCCAGACTTTATTCGCCACCGAAGAATTGCTCCCCTCCGGAAAAAAAGAAATCATCGCCAGGCTGGGGGAAGTGGTCGAAAAAGTGCGCGGGTTGTCGCGGAGCATCAGTCCGGTTGGTTATCCGGGACTGGGCATGGAAACCGCGATCACGAAACTGGCGGCCTCCATGCAGAGCCCCGCTGGCCCGAAATTTCAGGTCGATCTTTCCGGCCTTGATATGGCCCTCCCGGACGGCTGGGATATTAATGTTTATCGTATCGCGCAGGAAGCCCTTTCCAATGTTGTGCGGCACTCCCGGGCGCGGATGGTCCGGGTATACGCTCAATCACTTCCATCGGGGGGCGCGCTGCTGTGTATTTGTGATGACGGAATTGGTTTCGACCCGGCGGGCCCCCGCGAAGGGATCGGCCTAAAAATCATGGAAAAACGCTGCACACTTTTCCATGGTCGGATGCGCATTCGTTCGACCATTGGCGAGGGGACGGAATTACAAATTGAAATCCCAGGCAAAATTTCGAATCATCCTGACCGATGACCACCAGCTCATTCGCTCCGGCCTGCGCTCTCTGATCGAAGGACGGGACGATTTACAAATCGTCGCCGAAGCGGGCAACGGAATTGAGTTGCAGGCGGCCCTCGCGCAGAAGCCATGCGATATGGTGATTCTCGACCTTTCCATGCCGGAAATGGACGGGCTGCGTACCATCGCCTGGCTCGGTAAAGAACATCCGGGATTAAAAATTCTGGTCCTTACCATGCACAAGGACCGGGATTATTTTAAGAAGGCGCTTTCCCTGGGCGTGCACGGTTATATTTTAAAGGACGAGGTCTTCGAACGTTTGCTTGGCGCGATCAAGGATATTCGCGGCGGCCGAAAATCTTTTTCCTCCGAAATCCAGAGCCTGATAGTGGAGGAATACACCGTAATCCAGGAAAGCCACCTGACTCTCGAGTTACTGACCCGCCGGGAACAGGAAGTACTGCGTCTGGTCGCGGCCGGAAAAATGAACAAAGAAATCGCTCACGAACTTTCGATCAGCATTCGAACGGTCGAATCGCACCGGGCCAGCATCATGGAAAAGCTTGGATTCGAAAACCTTGCCGCCCTGATAAAATTCGCCGTGAACCGCGGCGTCATTTAGCGGGGTAAAATGCTCTTAACCCGGATTATTCACGAAATTCTCCGTGATTTTTAATGAATAAGAAAACCGCCTTTCAAGGCGGTTTTCTTCATTCCTCAGTAGCACCGGATTTTTTGCATGAAACAATGTGTTGCCCCCACAGGCATACGCTGCCGCGAAGCCAGGAAGGCGAAGCGCCGGCTGTTCGGCCACGGATGGCCGTACAGCCGGCCTGCGTATGCCTGTGGGGCGCATCATATTTTCGTTTTATGCATAATCCGGGTTAACAGTATCTTAATCGAAAAAAACCCGATTTCGCGGCACCCACCCTCAAATCCTGGTGGTACTACGGATAGACCGGTCAGGCGCGATGCCGTATGCTCTCTGTTGAACGGAGAGCGTAGCAATGCGAGTTATTTTCCAGATTCCAATTACCGGTGGCAACCCGATTCACGATGAGGTTGCTGAGTTTGTTGCGGCGCCCCTGGAGGACCAGGCCGCGCTGGAGGCACTGGGCGTGCTGTATCGATACGTCTGTCTCGATGAGGATTTCCTCACCGGCGGGTTCTTTGACTCGCAATCGCTGCGGAAGTTCGCGTCCATCGGGAGAGATTTTCGCGAAATCTTCAAATTATCCGCTGAGGGCGCAAATTGACCATGGAAACCGGGATAAAAAATACGGATAAGACCAACGGCCAGAAGGACCGCCTTGCCCCGCCGCTTACCGGCTTCTCCGGCGAAGGTCTGCACCCGATCCTGAGTCGACAATTGCGCCGGGCGGATCTGGCCAGGGATGCGTTTTCGCCTGAATTAAATGAGTTCATTAAACTGGTAAACAGCGCCTATTTCCATTTCGATCATGACCGCGGTCTTCTGGAACGATCGATGGACATAACCTCCCAGGAACTTCTGGAACGAAACCATCAATTGCGCAACGTAAGCGAGGAATTACATTTTTTTATCGATTCAGTTCCGGGTCCCATCTTCTGTTTGATCGCCGAAGAATTGCGGATCATTGAATGGAACCGCACCATGGAAACGATCACCGGCATTTCAAAACAAAACGCGATCGGAAAATCATTTTTCTCGGTGGTCAGGATAAACCGCGGCGAAGAGGCCCTGCGCGATTTTTTCGGCAGCGGTAAGGCCACTCTGGAAAGTCTTGAAATCACTTTTTTTTCGGAATCTCCGGGTGCCATTCGCGTTCTGGTCGGCGCCACCACCCACCACGGTCCCGACGACGCGAAAAAAATCTGGTTCGTGGGCCAGGACATTACCGAACTTTCGAACTATCGCGAAAATCTCGAAGGAATGGTGGCCGAAAAAAATCGCGAACTGATCGACGCACTCATGAAGGAACGCGAACTCGCGGAACTAAAAATGCAATTCATAACGATGGCCTCCCACGAATTCCGCACACCGCTGGCCGTAATCCAGTCCGGCACGGATCTCCTGCTGCATTATCACGATAAACTGACTCTCGATCAAAGGCAGGAGAATTTGCGGAAATTGCAGAAGGAAGTGCACGGCATGAAGGAGATGCTGGACGACGTACTACATTTCGGAAAAGGCCAGTCCGGCAAACTCGAATTTCGCTCCGAATCAATCGACCTCGTGGCGCTCTGCCTGGAAGCGGTCAGAAATGTCTCTCTGATCGATCACTCGAATGTCGAGATAAAAACGGTGGGCGAGTGCTACCCGGTTACCGCCGACGCGAAACTGACCCGGCAAATTCTGACAAATCTGCTTTCCAATGCCATTAAATACTCGCCGTCGGCAGCCGTGATCGTCCTGGAGCTTGAATACCGGGGCGACGCTGTGGCCATAACCGTCCAGGACCAGGGCCTCGGAATATCCGCGGAAGACAGGGAACGGATATTCGAACCTTTTTTTCGGGGACGCAACGCGGGGGCCCGGTACGGGTCCGGCCTTGGACTGGCCATCACTCGTATGGCCGTTGAAATGCATTCGGGAACGATCGCGGTCAAAAGTATTCCGGGAGAGGGATCGACGTTCACCGTAGTCCTGCCGCAGAAAGGGAAAAAATGATGGAAACCGTGAAGAAAAAAATTCTGGTTATCGAGGACAATCCCGGTGTGCTCGAAAACGTCGAAGAAATCCTCATCTTCGAAGGTTTTTCCGTCTATTGCGCGGAGGATGGACTCGAAGGACTGCGGCTCGCACGGAAGGAAAAGCCTGACCTTATCATCAGCGACATGATGATGCCCGGGATGGAAGGGATGAGCGTCCTGAAAGAACTGCGCGGGAGCGCCGAAGGCGCCCGCGTCCCGTTTCTGTTTTTATCCGCGCGAGCCTCACGGGAGGACATTCGCGCCGGAATGAACCTGGGCGCCGACGATTATCTCACAAAACCCTTCACAATCGATGAATTGCTCGAAACCGTGCGCGCCCTTTTCGCTAAAAAAGAGATGCGTGAAATGGAACCGAATTTCGTCCCCCTGCGCGATCCGGAGACCGGATTACGGACGGGGGCGGCGCTGGAAAAAGATTTCCAGTGTTTTTCGGCCGACAGAAAAAAATTCGCGGCCATCTATATTGAAATCCAACGCCTGCCCTCGTTGTGCATGGTTCTGGAGCAGGAGGCGGCGGCAAACCTCCGTCGCGAAGTGGCGGGTCGATTGAGCGAACTCCAGAGCGATGAGGTCGTTCTGTACGGGCTTGCGCCGGGGGAGTTCTGTTATCTTGCCTTCGGACTGGACGCGAAAAGCGCCGTCGAACTCGGCAAACGCGCACAGCGCCTGCTCACGGAAGCGCGCGGGGAACTCATCGAATTGAGCCTGAGCGCAACAAGCGGAATCGCTCTGTACCCGCTTCACGCGCAGGATACGCGGGAAATTCTACGAAACGCGGTCCTGGCCGCCCGGCGGAGTAACGTCGCCATGGCTCCCGTACTCTTCGACCCGGAAATGAGCGCACAGGCCGAATCGAACGTTCGACTCGAGAAGGCCCTGCGCAAGGCCCAGGACCGGGAGGAACTATTCGTTCTGTATCAACCGAAAATCGATTTAGAAACCGGCCGGCTGCGCGGGGTGGAGGCGCTGTTGCGCTGGACCCACGCCGATCTTGGTCCCATTTCCCCCGCCCGGTTCATTCCCCTGGCCGAGGAGACCGGGATGATTGACCAGCTCGGAGTCTGGGTTTTGAAAACCGCCTGCCTCCAGATTGTCTGGTGGCAATCGGCCGGTCACTCCATCCCGGTGGCCGTGAACGTTTCCTCAAAACAACTACAACATGATCGTTTCGTCACCGCCCTGCGTCTCCTGCTGCAACAATTTCAAATCGATCCCGGATTGCTGGAACTCGAAATTACCGAAAGCGTCCTGGCCGAACGTGACGTCATTCGCAGATGCGCGGATCTGAAAAAACTCGGGGTCAAACTGGCGATGGACGATTTTGGAACGGGGTATTCCTCGCTTTCTTATCTCAAGGAACTTCCCCTTGATACGGTTAAGATCGACCGCTCGTTCGTTCGGGACCTGCCCGACGACCCGAGCGGCCGTACCGTATGCCACGCGCTCGTGTCGCTGACCCACAGCCTCGGCATGCAAACGGTCGCCGAAGGCGTCGAAAACAAAGGGCAGGCCGATTTTTTGCGCCTCTCCGGTTGCGACATCGCCCAGGGTTTTTTATACAGCCCCGCCGTTCCTCCGGAAAAGATCCTGGAATTCGCGAACTCTCCTGAGGGCGCGAAGGAAAAAGCGAAGGCCTGCGTATGAATTCGGACGGCAAACTGACGCTTCCAGAAAAACCGTTCAAGGTTTCCGCGGAAAAAATTTTGAATCCGCGGGACCAGGAAAAGGTCCTCGAAACGGTTCGTGAGTTCAATTCCTATCGGTTCACCAACGAACTGGATTGTTTTCCGACAGGGGCGCAAATCTGCGACGCGCTTTATAAAAAATACCGGCTGGATCCGGAGCTCACCCGCGCGATTCTGTACATCCTTTCCTCAGGCGGTCGGGTACATCCCCTCGGCGGGACGAACTCGTGCGTTCGGTATGTTCGTGGAGAAAAAACGACCTTTCGATTTCTCCATGGCAAGCTCGCGGATTCGCTCCAGAAGCTCTGCCTTTCGGTCTACAAACGTTTCATTCCGCTTTCCGAAATTTCGCAGGTACTGGACTCACATTTCGAGAGGGGACCGTCGCGCCTTGAAAAATTTCGCGAAAACCTGGAACTATTCAAAGATATGAACGCACTTGACCTTGTCATGCGGGATGGTCCGGGATGGGGAGTGACTGAAATAGCGCGCCAGCGCGAATCAGAAACTCTCAAATCATTACAATCCCATGGTTACGTACCGCCCCGGGATGGGACGGCGATGGGACCGGCCCCGCGCCCGGTGTCTGATTGCCCCGACAAAAAAATGTCGGATCCAACCAGAAGACGGGCGGTCGATTCGCCGGAATGGCAGGAATTCGCGAACGATCATCAGATGGGAATTCCCTGGGAAACCGTCATCGCTAAATTCGGAACCGAGATGATGATTCGGATCATCCTGCGCCGGCAGGATTTCCTGCCGCTGCTGCGATCGATCGAAGTCGGGATCGTGAATGATCGGAAAGACATCGAATACATTCGCGACAGCCTCGAAAAGATCGCCGGGCATAACGACGTAGACCAGTCCAGGGCGGAAGATTTCAAGCGGCTGCGCCTTTTCCTGGGAGAATGGCTGCAGTCACGGTACGATGAGCCTGTTCCCGAACTTAAAAATTAAAGAAAGCAGGAGGAGCGTATGATCGAAAAACGAAAGTATCCACGAGTACGAACCGGGTCCGGGGACGTGGAGGTGCATATCATGGGGCCAGGTTTTCTGGAAGTCCTGGCCGCCGAGGATATCAGCGAAGGGGGCATCCAGGTTCGCTGCGTGCACCGTTTCGCGGGATGCGATATCGGCCAGCCGGTCGAACTCGTGCTCAAACTGCGCGGCGCGCCTTCATTTCTGGCCCGCGGAAAAATTCTCCATATCCGAGATAAAGGAGAAAAAGGCGAATTTTTCGGGGTTAAATTCTCCGAACTTACGCAGAAAAACCGCGAACGCCTCCGGAGTTTCGTTTTCGATCGCCTGGCGAAACCGGTGGCCGCGGCAACTCTGGCCACAACCGAAACGGGGACGAAGCCATGATCCATCTTTACGGGCGGTTTTTGCGAAAAAAAATTAAAAACGCGGGAAGCGGAGCCCGGGCGGGATTCCTGGCGGCGCTCACGATCCTTTATATGGGTCTGGTCGTGATTCTCTATCCGCTGGCCGGTCCGGGTACCTTCGCGTTTTCTTTCCTGGTTATTCTTTGCGCGGCTTTCCTTGGCGGAAAAAAAGGCGGGCTGATCTGGGCCGCGATCGTTTCGCCGTACAATTATGTCGCGGGAGTGTTTCTGGTGGATGACCCGGCCGCCGCCAACCCGGCCATGCACCTGGCGGGATTGAGCACTCAGTTCCTGCTGGCGCTCGCCTTCGGCCATATGCGTGACCTGAGCGCCCGCCTGAAAATGGTGCTCGGGGAAAAGGCAAAAGCCGAACGGGAAGCCCGCCACCTGTCCCTCCATGATATGGTTACCGGTCTGCCCAATCGGCGCTTGCTGCGGGACCGAATGCAACTTGAAATGGCCCACGCCAGTCGCGAAAACAATGAACTCGCCGTGCTGTTCATCGATCTGGACGGTTTCAAAACGATCAATGATCGGTTCGGTCATGATGAAGGGGACCGCTTGCTACGAAGATCGGCCGAAGTCATCGTGGGTTCCGTGCGCCAGAGCGACACGGTTGCCCGGACCGGCGGGGACGAATTCGTGGTCCTCCTGCCCGGCATCCGAACCTACGCAGACGCCTTCGTCGTCTCCGAACGGATGATCCAGGGCATCCGACGCCTGGGCGCCGGTACGGGTCTCGGGGCCAGTATCGGCGTGGCGGTATACCCGCACGATGGCAAAGACGCCAGCGCCCTCGTCCAGGCCGCCGACCGGGCCATGTACCGGGCCAAGGAAAACGGGAAAAACGCGACCTGCTGCCGGGGAGAGATCGTGCGGTCCGTCTCCTCCGCGAATGAATTCAACGCGAACCCGCACGCGCTCGAGCGAGCCCGGGAGCGACGCCAAAGCAGGGAATGAAGGAGAGGATTTTTTTCTCTAATTCAATATTTTAATTCAATTCAGGAGAAATACACGATGAATACATCGGTCACCGTCTGGATTTATTCTGATCCGGCGCTCGAAACGGAAATTCGCGCCGCACTCTCGCATCGTTTCCAAACGTTCAACCTGGCGGATTCGGAAAAAATATTCCCCGCCCAGCGTGATCATCTGCTGCTGTACGCGGCCGAAGCCGGTCTGCCCGCGGAAATCGCTCCGGTGCGCAATCAGTTCCTCGCGCTGATCGCCGTCGCGCGCGAAAACAACCCCGGGCTTTTAAAAGACCTGCTCGAACAGGATGACCGGGACTATGTATACTGGCCCGGACCGGATTCCTCTTTTCTGGCGCGCCGTCTGGAACGGTTGGTACAGGCCAGACGGAACGACCGGTTCGTGCCCTGGATGATCGAAGAGGAAATCGAGACCGCCGCCGGAAAACGCGACGAACTCCTGCACGCCCTGGTTTTTTTCCTGTTGCGCCTCCTGGACCGCGAAACGCTCATCTCAAGCCGTCATCGCAACGTCATGCGGGTCAGTCGCATTCTGGCTGAAAACCTGGCTCTGTTTTCCGAATTCGCCCGGACGTTTTCGCCGGAACGTCTGCGTTTACTGGAGCTCGCCTCAGTGTTGCACGATATCGGGAACTTGAACGTCGACCGCGACGCGCTAAAAAAAACGTCCGGCCTGGATGAATCCGAAAAAAAAGGACTGCAGGAACACACGCGGGGCGGCGCGGAGTTGATTCGCAACCTGATCGCCGAAGGCGTGTCCGCTGAGATCCGCGAATTTCTGGAACTCGCGGCGACCATCTGCGAATCCCACCATGAATGGTACGACGGCAGCGGTTACCCCGCGGGAACGGCCGGCGCGAAAATCCCCGTGGAAGCCCGCCTGGTCGCGGTGGCCGACGCTTACGACGCGTTGCGCAGTCCCCGCCCGCACCGGGAGGCTTTTTCGCACGACGAAGCGATGCGCATCATTCGCGAACGCACCGGCAGCCAGTTTGATCCCCTGATCGTGGAAGCGATGAGCCGCGAGGAAAAAAATATCCTGCGATTGTACGCGCCAGGGTCGGAGGTACAGGTATGAGCGCGTACTACCACCGATTGCTTTTCGCGCCGGGCTCCCCCCTTCCCGGAGGCTCTCAGCCCCCGCCCCGGCAGAGTACCGATACGGAGCGGGCGGTATCCCTGGTCGCTCCCGGCGACATCCTCGCGCTGGCCGTTCACCTGCCCGGAATTCTGGAGCAGAAAATGGGCAATCACTTTCGGCCCGGGGAAAACGTGACCGTAAACGAGGATTTTTCGATCTGCGCGGCGGGGTACGGCATACCGTATCTTGTGGGCGAGAACATCGTCCAGCTTCAGATTCCCTTTCGGGTCGCTCCCGATCGAATGGAAGCTTTTTTATTTCTCGGCCGGACCCTGGGTGGATTCCTCCCGGACATTAACTTTTTGAAAGAATTCGTCGAACGCAACGGAATTCGATTCCCGGTTTCCGACGACGAATTACTCGCCGCCTTCGCTCGCGCGGGCGGCGAGCCCCGGGGCTGGATTCGAATCGCGCGCGGGATCCGGCCCACCGACGGCCTTGCGATCGGGTCGCGACTCCTGCTGACCGAAAAAGAACCCGCCCCGGTCGCTTCCGGTCGGGTCGATTTTCGGGAACGGGAATTCGTTAAATCCGTAAAAAAAGGCCAGCCGGTTCTGGAAGTGTTACCGGCCGCGGCCGCCACGGACGGATTTAATATTTACGGGGAACCCGTCGCCGGCCAGACGATCGCGCGCGAATATTTCGCTCCGGGGGAAAACCTGGTGGCAAGCGGCGAAAACCCTCAAATTTATAATTCTGATCTGACCGGTTGCATCTCTTTTTACAAGGGACAGGTGAACGTCCGGGAACTGCTCGTGATCGAACAGGATGTGGATCTGACGACCGGCAACATTCGGTACCACGGGAGCGTTCAGATCGCGGGTTCCATTCGCGCGGGAATGATCGTGGAGGCCCAGGGTGATATCTTCGTGGCCGGAACGATTGAACCGGCCGCCATTCGGGCCAGGGGATCTGTGTTCGCGGGCGGCGGAATCTTCGGTAAGCCAGATTTGAAAATAAGATCGGGCGCAACCGTCGCGGCGGAATTTTTTCAGAACGCGAACATTTGCGCCGAAGGGGACGTCCTGGTGCGAAATTCGATCACCAATTCGATCGTCTACGCGGGCGACAGCGTTTTCGTCGGGCCCGATCCCGGCCGCATCATCAGCGGCATCGTCGTCTCGGCCTGCTCCATCGAAGCGACGGAGGCGGGAAACCCCTCCGGCTCGTTCACCTTCCTCCGCGCCGGGCTGGGAGCGGACCTTACCAGGCGTGTAGAAAAAAATCGAACCGCGCAATCCAGCCTCGTCCGGATGCGTCAAAAAATCATTCAGTCCATCCAGGTACTCGCCGCGATCAGAGATCTGCGTGAATTAAAAGCGGTGATCGGCGGCCTCGATCCAATTCGGCGTTCAAAAATCAACGAGTTGATTGGAAAACTGCGTGGTTGCGAGGAGAAAATCCGCGTTCTCGCGTCTACCGCGGCCCGGTATGAAACAATGGCGCGCCAGAGACGCCGGCCCTATATCAAAATCGGCACAAGGTTGTGGTCCGGGGTGAAAGTCCTGCTGGACGATCGCCCCATCGAGATTCTGGACGCGCGCGAAGCCTGCACGTTTCATTAGAATTAGCAGGCAGCTGAAAAAGTCCATGGAGGGACTTTTTCAGCAACCTGTTAGAGCGCCTCAATCGAGAATGGCCGGCAGAATCACGCGCATCGGTTTCGGGCCTGGCCGGGCGGGCGCTGTAGCGATGTAGGTATCGACAACCGCGCTCACGTGGTCCCCGCCCCCGCCGAGCGCCTCGGCCAGGCGCGCGCCCAGGGAACCGGTCCAGCCTTCGCCGGTCTCCACCAGGATCACACCCTTCTCGGAAAAATGGCGCACGAACGCGTTGTCCAGTTCGGGTTCGTTGTGGCGCGCCTGGTACACCAGCACCGCGGGGCCCGAGCGACTCGAAAAACGATCCATATCCCAGAGGCGCAATTTCTGGGCCCCACAGGTGAAGCTGCGTAAATAAACGGGCCGCATCCGACCGGCTCCGGTTTCACGCGCGTCCAGGCCGTTCGGCCAGATCCAGAACCCACCAGGTCGGCCATCCGGGTTTGAAAACGTACCGGCCAGGCTGGCGGGTTTCATGCGTCCGGAAAACCCGAGCGGTACGGCGCAGGCTCCTGGCCCGTACAGGGACAGAGCACCGCGCCCGGGTGCGTCCCCCTGCCGGGCCACGGCATGAAAATAAACGGCGATCGGCGATTCAGCGCCCCCTGAGAGCAGGGCTTCGTAGTTGATCTCGAAATCGGTTTCATAACGAATTTTGAGCAGAGGCCGGCCGCTCCGGGCGATCTTTTCCTGCAAGGGGCGGAATGTTTCCCGGTATTTCTGGCAGCCCGCCGGCCGGTCCGGCGTACAGTCGCGGGCCATGAGCAACGCGTCCTCGCGGCTGACGGTCAGGAAGCTCACGCCGGGACTCGTGCGCGGATGAATCAGGGCGATCCAGCGACGGACCCCCAGATCGAAGCTCATGAGATAATGTTGATTGGCGTTGAGCGAGCCCGCGGTCAATTCCCGCGCCTCGATACGCGGGGACCGTTTTCGCGCGAAACCGAGAGCGGCATCGTTTACGCGTAATTGCGGCGGCCCCAGTCCCGCGATCGTGGACACCTTCTCCAGCTCACGACTCCAGATGATGCTCATATCGAAGCCGCGCGCCCCGCCCGGGTTGTTGCCGGGCGAAAAAAAGTACTCCCGCACGCGATCGAATTCGAGCAGGATATTGAGCATGCCCCAGGGATCCCCGCGACCGGACTGGTTCTTCAGCGCGAGTTCCAGGAAATAATGCGGACCGAGTCCCACCGGCACCCATTCGCGGATGGTGTAAATCGCCTCGTTGTACGGACGTTGTTGTAATAAGCCGTTGATCGTGGTGATCAGGGCGCGGTGGTTACCGCGCGGCGCCATACGCTGATTCACCGCGAGGGTTCCCAGCAGGCGCGAATACTCCGTGGCGAAGGTTTTATTTTCGCCCTGTAAAATTCCCTTCGATTTACTGAACTGCACCAGGGCCTTGTAATCGCTGCCCAGATGATACAGGGCCCAGCCGTCGAGCACCGTCGCGTGGTACTCCAGCACGACCCAGCCTTTTTCCTGGGCCAGGTACGAAATATCCTCGGCGATTTTCTGCGCGAGCGCCGGGTTCTTGCGCATTAGAATCTGGGCCAGCCGCAGGCGCGCGAAATAACTTTCGGGTTCGCCGGCGGTGGTCTGGCCTTTAAAATGCGTGAGCTTTTCCAGGGCCTTCGCCGCGTCCTGGATCTCCCCGCCCAGGTACAGCATCATGGCCGCGCGCAATCGCATGCCTTCCGGCGAATACTGAAACCAGGTCCAGTAATCCGTTTTGCCGCGCATGGCCCCGCCCGCGAGTCGCTCGGGTGTGACGCGGGTGATGTACTTGATCGCCTCGCTGTAGCGACCGGCGAGCATCAGCCAGTCGAGGCGCGCGTTCAGCACTGAAACGTCCGAGGGATTTACTTTCTCCGAATACCGGTACGCCGAATTAAAATCGGCGGCGCCGCTGAGATAAAATGGAATGCGACCGCGAATTTTCTCGGCGCCCTGGGACGGATCGCGAAATGTCATGCGGTCGGCGACAATCGCGGCTTCCAGGGGCAGGCCCGCGGCGTACAGACGGTCCGGCAATTGCTCGGCCGCCAGACGAAAAAACGGCGGGGTCAGCGGGATCCGTTCCAGAAACGGCCGGGCGATGAACAAAATTTCGCGGATGCGCGCGAGCGAAAAACCCGCGCGGCCCAGGGAGTCCACCTCCGTCAGCAGGCGCGCCAGCCGGCAACTATCGGCCTGTTCGACAAAGTCGCAGATGGGCAGCATCTGATCGGCCGGCCCACGGCCAAGGCGATAATTCAGCATGGCGATATGATAATCGACGACCTTACGATAGACAGGATCGGAATTATCGCCGCGGAGTTTGTTCAGGGTGGCCAGACGCTGATCGAGCGCGGTCGTTCGAAAATAGGCCGTGCCCACGACATAATACCCGCGCGCGAACGGATCCCGGTCGTTTTTGATCAGCCCCAGAGCGCGCAGTTTCGCGGAGCGGTCGTAGTTCAGGACCCCGTGATCGATGATATGCGGCAGCAGGATGCGCCGGTCCGGTAACGAAAGACTGTTCCATTCACGGGCCGGATCGAAATCGGCAAGGTCCACGTTTTTACGGCTCAGGGCGACTTCCCGCCGGGCTTCGGCGGCCGGCAGCGCGGCCGGGGCCGGAAACAGGGCCAGAATCAACATTCCGCATAATGGTACTCGACTTCTATTCATGATTCCCGGCGGGGGCCAGGCCGCTCCTTTCCCGTATCGAAACTTATGAGGAAACGGCAAAGAACCTTTTGGGGGGCGGCCGGGAATTTTTATTTGACACAGGAAAATTCATCCCCGCTTCATTACAGGAGTGCGCCGGACGGGGAATTTCCCGGGTTTCGGCCACAACCGGTCGGCTAAGGATGCCGCCTGAAAGGACTGTTACCGATGAAATCTGGATTAATCAATCGTACCCGCCGAAAATTCGCGGCCGGCCTGGCCCTCCTGGTCCTCGTCGCCCTCCCCGCGCTGGTGGGTGCCCAGGGAAAAAAAGAAGAAGGCCTCCTGAAAGAAAGCCTGATCCAGCCGGAAGAAATTACCGACCTGGAACGCCAGCACGCCATCAAGCGGATTGATACCCTGCGCGGTCTGACCCTTAAAGACGTGCAGCGTCTGAAAATCCTGATCGCCAATTTCGGCAAAGACGTGTCGGGCTCCCAGCAGGAGTTCGATAAAATTCGCGAAACCTACAAACAGGCCGAGGAAAATTACTACCGCCGCCAGTTCAAAAAATCGCTCGATCTGCACGTGGACGTGAATCGCCAGGTCACGGAAGTGTACAAAAAATTCACGGCGCACTACCAGGAGCAGGTGGCGAAACTGCTCACGGACTGTTCCGAATCCATGACCTCGCTCGACTTCGCGCGCTCCGCCGAACCGGGCGATAAAAACGACGTGTTGCGCGTGATTCAGAAAAATCAATTCCGCCTGCGAATCGCGTACAACCAGGTCGCGCTGGCGGAAAACCAGATACAGGAAGAAAATTTCCCGAACGCGATCACCCACTATCGCCTGGCGAAGGTGTTCGCGATTCACGTCCTCAAACAATCTCAGGAAGATCCGAATAAAGCGAAGGAACTGGACGAGAAATACAAAGTCGACCTTACCGACGCCCAAGGTCGCACGCTGAGCCATTCGGAAAAGTAAACGCGCGCATTCGTCAGAGTTTATTCAGGTAGGCTGAAAGCGTGATCGCGGGACAGAGCCGGTCGTTCGCGGCCGGGTCGATCGCCACGATGGAAGTGGCCGCGCGCGGAATACCGTAAATTTTCCCGTCCAGCGCCAGAATGCCGCCCGCCCAGACGTTGCCCCCCGAAGCGCCGAAGGTAAGTTGCGACGGACCGGCGGGGTCGATTTCGGAAAAAAGCGCTGCTGCGGGTGACGGAATAAATTTTTCCGTTCGGAGCCAGGGTATTGCCTTCAAAGTCGTTCAAGGCCGTGGTAATTCCGAACGTCGTCACGGTACTTGCGGCGGTATCGATTTTGATCGGGTTGGTCGCGGCGACATTCGCTGAGTAAATATTCCCGTCCGGTCCAGGGGCCGCGCCAATATGATTGGAAGCGGTGCCGAAGACGCTGACCGCTTCTGATTCGGGGTCGATCACCGCCACGTTACCGGATCCGTTTGGGATCGCGTAAATTTTACCGTTGAAGCCCAGAACCCCGCCGGTGTAACCGCCCGTGGACGGACCAAACGTCCGGATGGAATCGTCGGCCGGGTCAAGCACGAGAAACGGAACCGCGCTCGCGGGGATCGCGTAAATCTTCCCGTTCGGGCCCACCACCCCGCCCGCGTACCCCGTGCTCGCCCCGACGGTACTGGTCGTGTTCGTTTCCGGATCGATTTTCAGAAAACCAGGCCCGTTGAACGGTATTCCGTAAATTTTGCCGCTGGGCGCGAGGACCGCACCGCTCCATTTACTGGCGGCCGCGGATAGTCCACTGATCGTCGTCGTATCCACCGTTCGCGCCACGGGGTCGATGATCAGCACGCCCGTCTGCGAATAGGGCATGCCGTAAATTTTCCCGTTGGGCGCGAGCGCCCCGCCCGACCAGTCGTTCCCACCGTTCGGGACTGTGCCGAAAAAAGTCGCGCTCGCAAGCGCAGAACTGCCCGGTTGGGCCACACGTCGCAACTCATTCTGAACGGCGGCGGCGTTCGAACGCGTGTGAATCCAGGAGTACGGGACATCGCAGATGCCCGGATCACGGGCACGCAAGAAATACAAAAACGTGGCGGAGTTGGTGCAGGAAATGTCGGCGAGCGAACAATCTTCAGCCGTCCGGCAGGCGATCGTACACGAAAGCAACAGAACGCAGACGGTGGAAGCCCGGAGACGGAAGGCCCCGGGCAGGATCGCCGGACCTGGGAGACAGGACGCGCATACCATGGTGAATTAATACAAAAACGGATCGGGGAGGCTGCCACTTCTCAAACTGACGCGGCTTGCTCTGCGAGTTGTGTTTTTTTGAGTTTCCCAATTCAACCCCCTGCACCCGTTCCGGTCAAGCCTGAAAAACGATTCCGTGGACGGCCGTTTAAGCGCTTGCCTCCCTGAAAAAAAGCTTGTAAGTTTCGCCCTCCCGGATACAGCCAGGACATGGCGCCCGCCTCTTCCCGGCAAACGGTTCCGCCCTTCCAGAATGGAAAGGTTGCCGCGGTCTTCGCAGGCTATCCCGAGACCCTCGCCAAAAAGCTCGCCGTACTGCGACGTTTAATCTTTGAGACGGCGGGGTCCACCGCGGGCGTGGGCGCGCTCGAAGAGACCCTCAAATGGGGCCAGCCCTCCTATCTCACCCCCCGGACGAAAAGCGGGACGACAATTCGCATCGACGCGCACAATCTGGAAGCAGGCGAATACGCCATGTACGTTCATTGCCAGACGGATCTGGTGGCCCGCTATCGCCGCCGTTTTTCGAAAGAGCTGAGCTTTGAAGGCGACCGCGCCATCATATTCAACGCGAATGAAATCCTGCCTGAATCCGCCGTACGCGAATGCATCCAGCTGGCGCTCACGTATCACCTGCGCAAAAAAAAGAAATAGGTCGGCACTTCCCTGGAATTCATCTCGGCTATGCCTCCATGCAGGTTTGAGATGGGCAAAGAAATAATTACCACGGGGAACACGGGGAACACGGAGGGTGAATGCTCCGTTTCGGATTCCAGAACGTTCCGGAACGCTGAAATTCGCTGAATAAATAGTGCTCCCCGTGACCCCCATGGCCCCGTGGTTGAAAAATTCGCGCTGGAAGTCATCTACCGTTGAAGTATTACCCACGGCGTCTGCGGATCCGGAGGATGCGGTTTTACCGCGGTCCCCATTCCGACCGCTTGAAAATCGACTCTCCGGGCAGCCGCAACGCGGGAAGCCGCCGATTCAGTTGGTCGGGGGCAAATCGCCAGAACCGCTTCAGTGTGAAAAAACTTTCCAGCGTGGCCGATCAAAAGAAACTGGCCACACAATGCAGGACCCGAATCGACCGAACTCGTCTCCGCGTACTTTTCGAGACCGACGCCCTCCGCCGTGGGGCTTATTCGCCGCTCCGGTAATGTATATTCTGCTCACTCTGCCCACCTTCGCGAGCGAATATGTCGTCGTGATCGACCCGGGCCACGGTGGCGCGCGCTACGTGGCCCAGGAAGACGAACGCTGGGATCCGGTCACCGGGAAGTATCTCAGCTTTTACGCCCCGGGCATGGTGTTCGGTAAATACAGCGAAGACCAGGTCGTGCTGGGACTTTCGAAACGCCTCAAGGAATATCTCGACCTCACGCAGAGCGACGCGGGGTGGAAAAAATTCCAGGACATCCTGAAAACCTTCACGGATTCAGGAAAATTTGAACGGATCAAATTCAAAACCGCCATGACGCGCGACAAATCCTGGCGCGAGGGCGGACTGGGCGCCAGCCACCCGGAGGTCAACGCTCCGTTTCGCCTCTATGATTATCCGGATCCGAAAAATCGCGCGAAGATGCTGCAGGGGCGCATTTCGTACGCCAACAGCCAGCGGCCGTATCTGATCGTCTCGATCCACCTCAACCCGGCCGGGGCCGGCCATCCGGGCGGGATGGGCGCCGTGCTCGCGCCAGGGTACCGAACGTTTGACACGTTGCGCCTCATCGATCTGAAAAAAAAATCGATGGAACTGTTCACGCGCTCTCCCTGGCAGCCTGGCTGGCTCATCACCGACGCGGGCTGGAGTAAATGGGACGCGGCCCGGTCGGACACCTGGGTGTATTTCCACGGTTTTCGTAAAGATAAAAACGGGAGACTCTCGTCCCCGCGCGGCCTGCGCCAGAATCTGTTCGCCTGGCGCTACAAAGATAAAGCGGACTGGATTTCAAAGGCCCGCGCTGGCGGACCCGGACCGTATTCAAAAGACTACGAAAAATTCCAGGCCACCGGCGCGTTCTGGGACCGCGAACGCTCCGAGCCCGAACAGTGGCGCCGCGAAGGCGGCTCGCTCGGCTACGGCGGAGACAACCACCTGGCGAGCGACGAACTCATGCGCTTCGTGCAACAGGGCGTGCGCATCCAGGTACCCGGCCTGCGCCACCCCGGCGCGGTTGGCCCGATCATCACGCCCTTCGTCAGCACCTATACCCTGCCCACGTACGTGAACGCGATCAACGCGTATCTTGAAATCGGCCATTTGAACATCGAGCGCGACCGCAATCTCGTGGTGGGTCACCCCGACGCGGTGACGCGTTCGCTCGCCGCCGGGGTCTATTCGCTCTTCGCGGGCCTGCAAACGCGCGCCGGTTACGGACCGTACCGCCCGCGCGGAAAAAAAATCGAATGGGAACGATACGAAAAGTATAAAGAGGGTAATTACTTCAAGATCGTCGTGGATTGAGTGCGACCGGTAAGCGATTTAACCGGCCGGTTTCCCGTGAAAATTCAGAGGAATGTGCCGTTTATACTGGAGAAAATCCCGGTCCAGGGTGAATAGCGCCAGACCACGCGAAATCGATACAGCGCAAATCAAGAAATCCGTCCCCGACCCCTGGATTCCCCCGCTTCTGCAACGATTGGAATACTCCGCCGCAAGCTCAAAGTCCCCGGCTGTCAGAGCGAGGTCGGGAAAGGCCTTAAGTTTGGCGCGAACCTGCTTGAATTCGACTTCTGACCTAATTCCTGAAAGCAATTCCTGCCGGATCGGCCCGATCATCACGACTCGCTGCGCGGCTATCAACTCAGACAGAGATTCACGGACATCCGAAGTATAGGGCCCCCTGCGCCGCAGAAGCTCAGACCAGACGCTTGTGTCGACCAGTACGTTCATCCGCGCCGCTTCCGGCCGCGCGCTTTTTTGTAGTCATAATCCGGGTCGTAGTCTATCCGGTGAAACAGGTCCAGGATCTCCATCTGCCTGCGCCTCCGGATGAACTCTTCAAGCGCCGCGTCGACCGTTTCGCGCTTCGTTTTGAAATTCCCGAGTTTCTTCGCTTCGGTCAACAAGCGGTCGTTGATCATCAGATTGGTGGCCATTCACACACTATCACACACAGGATCATGTGTGTCAATTGGGATCCGTCCGCCTCCGTCCGGCTGAAATCGCCCTAAAAAATGCTGGCCTCCAAAGGACGTGAAATGCGTACGGGTGCCCTGACGATACCGGCTTATTTCCCGCGTAACAAAAACCGATTGATACGTTCCTGACGGCGACTGAGTCGCGGCGTGGAACAGACGAGCAATCGACCACAGGCGTCCGGGTTCGGCAGAATACTCACGAGATACGCCACTTCTTCGCGTGTCAGCACCAGCGGCGATTTTCCGAAATAGAGTCGCGCCGCCGCGGCGATGCCGTACTGGTTCTTGCCCCAGTAGACCCGGTTCAGGTACAGCTCGAGGATCCGGTCTTTGCCCAGACTCTGTTCGAGGATGCGCGCCACGCGCACCTCGAACAATTTGCGCCGGGCCGATTTTTCCCGGCTGAGAAACATCGTACGCGCCAGTTGCTGGGTGATCGTGGAGGCACCGCGGAGTCGCCCGAGCCAGATATATTCGTACGCGGCCCTGGCCATTTCGCGCAGGTGATAGCCGTTGTGCTCGTAAAAGGCCTGGTCTTCCTGGTAGAGCACGGCTCGCGGTAAGTACGCGGGCATGGCTTCCAGGGGCACCAGCCCGCCCGGATTTTCGGACCTGATTTCGCCGAACCCGCTCAAGAGCGACGCGTTCAAGCCCCGGTCCAGGACCAGTACCGGCCGACCATACGGGCCGTACCGCTCACGGCGGGCGAACAGAATCGACTCCAGGACCAGCCAGGCCAGGAGCGGGAGAACCGCAAAGAGGAGCGCGAAATTCCGCCGGGGCACGGGCCACTGCGCTCCCGGCCGACCAGGAGGGCAATAGGGATTTACGCGCAGGGCCGACCCGCGCATACAGACGCATGCGGTGGGAACTCCTGCGACCGGAGGACTGGAATCATTTCACGACAGAGCGTCAGTTAATCGGTCCGGCCGCGGACCCCACTCCGCCGGCCGCTTTTTTTGCCCTGGATGAAGCGACGCCCGCCTGGATCACGCCCCCGGCGGACACGAGCGCGATAGTGCCGGTCGCCCTGATTTCCGATGCTGAATTGAACACACCTGATTTCTGGCGACAGGTCCTCCGGCAACACCCGCGCCACCCCGTCGATCTGGCGACCTACAGCGCAGGCGCGGGGCGGACCGTCCCGGCGGAGGTTTTTTTGAACGCGCTCGGGATGCGCGCCGATTACCG